>CAZRCT010000013.1:0-62828 GCA_964598655.1 uncultured Gemmatimonadaceae bacterium | reverse complement strand
TCTTCCTCGGCGGCCTCACCTCGGCGATCTACAACGAGGTGCTGCAGTTCTTCCTCATTGTGCTCGGCTTCCTGCCGCTGGTGCTGCTCGGCCTCAAGGACGTCGGGGGCTGGAGCGGCCTGGTGGAGAAGCTGCACCCGGTGGCCACCAGCGCCGGCTACGCCGAGGGGGCGTGGACCGACAGCTGGAAGCACCTCGGGAGCGCCAGCGCCAATCCCATGGGCGTCGAGTGGTTCGGCATGATGATGGGCCTCGGCTTCGTGCTGAGCTTCGGCTACTGGTGCACCGACTTCCTGGTGGTGCAGCGCGCCATGGCCGCCGAGAGCATGGTGGCGGCGCGGCGGACGCCGCTGTTCGCGGCCATCCCCAAGTCGCTCTTCCCGGCGCTCGTCATCGTGCCCGGGATGATCGCCATCGCGCTGCACCACCAGACCGGCGGCTTCCTGCCGATGAACGCCGACGGCACGCCCAACTACAACCTGGCGATGCCGGCGCTCCTCATCCACTACCTGCCGACGGGGCTCCTGGGCCTCGGGCTCACGGCGCTCATGGCCAGCTTCATGAGCGGCATGGCCGGCAACGTGACGGCGTTCAACACGGTCTGGACGTACGACATCTACCAGTCGTACATCAAGCCCGGGCAGAGCGACCGGCACTACCTCAAGATGGGTCACGCCGCGACGGTGTTCGGGATCGTGGCGAGCGTGGCGGCGGCGTACGCCACCACGCGCTTCAACAACATCATGGACATGCTCCAGCTGGTGTTCGCCTTCGTGAACGCGCCGCTCTTCGCCACCTTCCTGCTCGGCATGTTCTGGCGCCGCGCCACGGGGCACGGCGCCTTCTTCGGGCTGCTGCTCGGCACCCTGGCGGCGGCGGCACACCACGGCCTCACCCTGCCGGCCGGGGGCGTCCCCGGCATCAAGGGCGCCTTCCTCGGCGCCACGCTGCACACCTACCCGAGCGAGATGGCGCAGAACTTCTGGACGGCCATCCTCGCCTGGAGCACCTGCTTCCTCGGCACCATCGTCATCTCGCTGCTGACCACCTGCCGGAAGACCGACGCCGAACTGGTGGGGCTGGTGCATTCGCTGACTCCCAAGCCCGACGAGGGCCACCTGGCCTGGTACCAGCGGCCGGGGACGCTCGGTGTGGCGGTGCTCGGCCTGACGATCGTCCTCAACCTCATCTTCTGGTGAGCGCGCCATGCAGCTAGACTTGCGGTTGCCGATGGGACTCATGTTCAGCGCCTTCGGGGTCCTGCTGACCGGCTTCGGGCTGGTCTCGGACGCGGCGCTGTACCAGCGCTCGCTCGGGATCAACGTGAACCTGTGGTGGGGCCTGGTGCTGCTGGCGTTCGGGCTGGCCATGCTCGGCCTGGCCCGGCAGGCGCGCACCAGCGCCTGAGGTCCCGCCCTACCCTGGGAGGCCGTCCATGCGTCGCCCCGCCGTTCTGCTGCTCAGCGCCCTGCTCCTCGCCGGCGCCTCCGCGTGCGCCAGGCACACCCAGGACAGCGAGGTGGTGGAACCCGCGCCCGAGCCGGTGCAGGTCGAGATGAAGAACCTCTTCGCCCTTCCGGTGGAGGTCTACGCCTTCGGCGGCGGGAGCAACTTCCGCCTCGGCGTGGTGCATCCGGGGATGACCGGCCACTTCAAGATCCCGCTCAACATCACGCGCGGGGGCTCCACCGAGTTCATGCTCACCACCAACTCCAGCGCCACCAACCCCTGGAAGTCGGGGCCGATGCTCCTTTCCCCCGGCGTCACCGTGGACATCGTGGCGGCGCAGCGGCTCTTCTCGAGCACGGCCACGATCAGGCCGTAGCCCTCAGCGCACGGGCGCGAACTCCAGCCGCACGCTCTCCACCTCGACGCCGTACGGCCCCGGCGCCGCCCCCGCCTCGGGACGGAGCGAGAGCTGCAGGCGCTCCACGTGCGGCAGCCGCACCCCGTCCCCCGCCCCGCCGCGACCCTCCGCCGGCTTCACCCAGTAGCTCCACTGACCCGGGAACGCCTGCGGAAGCAGCACGCCCGGGGTCGCCTGCAGGAGCGTCAGCGGGATCACGGCCTCGCCCCAGGTGCTGTCCACCTCGATGGCGGCCGCCCAGGTGGTGCCGTCGTCCTCCATGAGGGCCAGCTGCAGCGCCTGCCGGGCGCCGAGGCCGCGGAGGCGGACGCGGAGCGCCGTGGCGGCGCCGATGGTGGCGCCACGGGCTTGGATGCGCTCGCGGATCACCAGCGACGCGGTGTAGTCGCGGAGGCGCGTGCCGTCATCGTTGGCGGGAATGACGACGCGGAGCGCGGGGGCGCCGGTGAGGCCCGAGAGCGTCACCTGGAAGCGGCCGGTGCGGCCGCCGTCGCCCACCCGGGTCCACGCGAGCTGGCCCACGTCGGCGCCCGCGTCGAAGAGCCGGAGCGGCGTGGTGGGCGACACCACGTCCACCGCCCAGGTGCCGCGGGTGGTCCAGTTCCACTCCCACGGCTGGCCGGCCACGGGGCCCGGGAACGTCAGGGTCTTCCCCGCCTGGTGCACCCCGACCAGGAACTCGTGCGGCCCCTCGCGCAGCTGGTCGCCGCCGAGCGTGGCGGTCCAGCCGTCGGTGGTGGAGCGGCGCATGCGGGTCCCGTCGAACCAGGGGCGGCCGAGGGGGCGGAAGAAGAGCGTGGCCGAGTCGGGCGGCAGGTCGGTGACGATGTCGGCGCGGACCTCGGCGTCCTGCCCTGCGAGGAGCGAGGCCGGAAGGTGCGCGAGCACCGCCGGCGGCGCCGAGTCAGGCGCGGGCGCATGGAACTCCGCCAGGCGCAGGTGGCCGAGCGTGGCCGGGAGCGACGCGGGGTCCACCGGGCCCCCGGCGGCCAGGAGATAGGCGCCAGGGCGGATGGTGAAGGTACCGCCCTGGGCGGTGGCCACCGCGGCGCCGCCCGCGGTGAGTGGCTGGATGGCGAAGCCGTCTTTCAGGTCCGGGAGCTTCACCGTCATGGGGTGGCTGCGGTAGAAGGCGCGCGTCACGACCTTGCCCGCCTGCGGCTGCTCGAACGGGTCGCGGATGGGCACCGCGTCCGGGTACACCTCGAGGCGCCAGACGCCGGGCCGCAGCTTGTCGAGGAAGTAGGTCCCCTGGCCCGCATACTCCACCACTGGCGAGGAGCCGACGCCCGCCACCCGCGTGAGGCTGGCGGGATCGGGCGGCGCGCTGCGCGTGGTGTTGGCGTAGAGGAAGGCGTCCTTCGCCACCAGCTCCGACAGGTTCTCCTCGTACGAGACCCGGAAGTCCCCGAACCGGGTGTTGGCGGGGTAGTCCCCGTACCGCCCCCCACGCGGCAGCCGCCGCATGGCCTCGGCGGCGAGGATGCCACTCATGGCCTTGGTGGGGGTGTACACCAGGTTCAGGAAGTGGGTCTGCCAGGCCAGGTTCCGCGATGCGGTGCGCAGCATGTCGTAGGCGAACATGGCCGCGAACTGCGCCCCCACCGAGCGGTAGGTGCGCGCCATGGCGGGATAGAGCGTGGCGTCGCGGATGTCCGGCGTGTCGAACTCGTAGACGATGCGCGGCAGCCGGGCCCACTCGAGGCGGCGCATGTCGGGGTAGTCGTCCACCGCGCGGAGGAAGTTGCCGGGGAGTTCATGCCCGCTGTTGAGCCCCGACGGGTACCAGCCGAAGGTGATTCCCTGCGCCTTGCTCCGGCGGATGGCTTCGCCGATGCGGAAGTCCTGGCTGATGTTGTAGAAGATGAGCTTCTGGCAGCCGGTGGCCCGCACCGCGTCGGTCAGGGTGTTGATGTAGCGGATGGAGCCGTCGAGGTCCTCGGGGTGGTGCACCGGCTCGTTGATGAGCTCCAGGAACAGGATGCCCGGCTCGTCCTTGATGGCCACGCCCGTGTACGGGTTCACGTGGTTCAGGAGCTGGGTCAGGTAATTCACCTGCGCCCGGATGGCGGCGGGGTCGGTGCCCATCTTCTCCCGCGGCCAGCGCCGGCCAAAGCCGGGCGCGGTGGTGTCCTGCAGCGCGTCGGGCCACTTGGCGTTGTAGAGCTGGATGGGGCTCAGGAGCATGTAGACGCCCCGCTCCCGCGCCCGGGCGATGAGCCAGTCGAAGAGGTCGAGGTGGTCGTTCTGGAGCAGGTTGCCGGCGCTGTCAGCGGCCTCCCAGTCCCCCCAGAAGGTGAGCCGGATGCCGTCCCACCCCATCCGCGCAAAGTGCGCCATGTCCTCGGCGATCATCTGCTTCCGGTCCTGCCCCAGGTAGCCGGCCGCGCGGTAGTCGCTGGCGGTGGGGAGGACGTAGTTGGCGCCGAAGAGGCTCACCTCGCGGCGGTCGTCCTTCCAGCGGACCACGCCGGCGGGGTCGAGGACCACGGCCCGGTCGGCCGGGCGGCCCACGGGGGCCAGCGCCTGGGCGCCAACGACGCCCGGCGCGGCGAGGAGGCTCGCCACGAGGCCTAGGAGCCCCGTGGCGCGCGCCAATCGGCGCCGGAGGCTCACCGCCCCGCCCGCTTGAGGATCACCGCCGCAAAGGGCGGCAGCGTGATCCGGCTCCCCCGCACCTCCCGGCCGGTGAGCAGGTCCCGGCTGCTGCCGAGGTCCGTCCCGGTGAGGGTGGCGGTCACGGCACGGTCCCGGGTGTTGACCAGCACGACCAGCTCCCCCCGCCGGAAGGCGATCACGTCGGTGGTCACGCTGGTCATCACCTCGGCGAGCGCCCCGCCCTGGAACGCAGGCTCGCTGGAGATGATCCCCAGCACCTTGGCGTAGAAGGCCCGCGCCTCCCGGGCGTGCGGCTGGTCCCAGTTGACCCGCACCGGCTCGAACAGCGGGACCTTCTCCGCGTACTCCACCTCCTGCCCGTTGTAGAGCAGCGGGCGGCCCGGCATGGTCACCGCCGCCACGAAGGCCGCGCGGGTTCCCGCGCCGAAGATCGTCACGGGCGGGTTGTCCCAGGCCGTCTCGTCGTGGTTGGTGGTGAAGCGGAGGCGCATGCCGCCCGCCGGCATGGCCTGCTGCTCCGCCACCTCGGCGCGCACGTAGTCGGCCGCCTCGAGCTCGCCCTTCCAGACGGCCTTGAGGCGCTTGTAGGCGTCCCAGCTGTAGGTGAGGTCAAAGCCGCGGCGATGCAGCTCGAGGTCGCCCCACTCGGCGAGGAGCAGGATGGGCTCGGGGCGCGCCGCGCGGACCTGCGGCAGCGCCTCGGTGAAGAAGCCGTAGGGGATGAACCCGGCCACGTCCACCCGGTAGCCGTCGATGCCGAATTCCTGGATCCACCACCGCATGATGGCGATCATCTCGCGGCGGAGTGCCGGGTTGCCGTAGTCGAGCTGCCGGACGTCGGTCCAGTCGGTGAGCTGGCCCTCGCCGTCGCGCGGGACCATCGGGACGCCGGCGGAGTCGCGGAAGTACCAGTCGGGGTGCTGGGTGATCCACGGATGGTCGGGCGAGGTGTGGTCCGGGACCCAGTCCAGGATCACCTTCATGCCCCGGGCATGGACGGCCTGCACCAGCGCGCGGAAGTCGGCCGCGGTGCCGAAGGCCGGGTTGATCCCGCGGAAGTCACGCGGCGCGTAGGGCGAGCCGAGCGTCCCCTTCCGCCCCTCGACGCCGATGGGGTGGATCGGCATGAGCCAGACGGTGGTGGCGCCGGTGGCCTGGATGCGGTCGAGCCCCGCCTGCACCCCCCGGAAGGTGCCCGCCGCCGAGAAGTGGCTGGTGAACACTTCGTAGAGCACGGCCCGGTGCACCCACGACGTGTCGGGGGCGAGCGCCTGCGCGGCGGCAGGGGGCGTGGTGGCGAGCGCGAGGGCGGTAGCCAGGGACCACAGGGGGATGCGCATCAGGGACGACCTCCAGCGGGAGGCGCCGCAGGGCGGCGCGCCCGGACGTGAGGGGCAGGATCAGAGCTTGGTGGCGGTATCGATGGCCACGGCCGTGCGCGGCGCGAGGTCCACGGGCAGCGCGCCCGCCGGGTCCACGGTGAGCGTGGCGCCGCCGCAGGCGTTGCCAACCTTGCCGCCGGTGAGCAGGTCGCAGTAGTCGCCGGCGGGGAGGCCCGTGGCGAGGGTATCCACGAGCGCCGTGGCATTCCCGTTGATGGCCACGAAGCCGACACTCCCCCGCCCGAAGGCGATGGCGTCGAGCCCGTCGTCCCACCAGTGCGTCACCGGCTTGCCCGCAGCGAGCTTCCGGAACCCGACCATCATGCGCACCGACGGGTCGCGGTGCTCGCAGGTCCACTGCCCCACCTGCGCCACCTCCCAGGTGGCCGCGCAGGTGACCGGGAGGGTCCACCCCTGCCCGTCGGAGACCGGCCCCATGGCGGTGCCGGACGGACAGGTGAAGGCGTAGCCGGAGAGCACCGAGGGGAAGCCGTACGGCTGCGCCAGCATCCAGACGTTCGCCAGGCGGAAGCGGTCCCCGCTCTGGTAGCCCATGCCGCAGTTGCGCTGGGTGTCGTGGTTCTGGAGGAACACCAGCGCCTTGGCCGAGGGCATGATGCCCCAGGCGGTCTCGGAGAACTGGTGGCCGGCGGGGCCGGTCGGATTCAGGTCGGAGATGCGCTCGCCGTTCAGGTTCAGGAACTTGCTGGCCACGCCCGTGAACGTGAACTCGGTGATGTCGGCGGCCCCGCCGCTGGCGTAGCCCACGCCGTAATAGTGGTGCTCCTGCAGCGCCTCCCCCGGCGAGCCGGAGACCTCGAGGAAGAGGTACGGGCGCGGCTTCCCCTCGCCGGCGAGGGTGGTGTTCACCATCCCGATGATGCTGTCGAGCTCCACCTGCTGGATGTGCTTGGCCGCGTCGATGCGGAACCCGGCCACGCCGAGGTGGGCCAGGTCAATGAGGTACTGGGCCAGCCGCTGGCGCACCGACGCGAGGCCGGTGTTCAGGTCCGGCAGGCCGAAGAGGTCGCAGTCCTGCACCTCGGCGGCGTTGCCGTAGTTGCTGATGCCGCAGCCGGGATGGAAGTCCGCGCTGGTCCAGAGGCCGGGGTAGTCTTTCCGGCTGTAGGCGGTGCCGGCACTGCCGACGCCGGGGCTCGGGAAGTTGGTCATGTGATTGATGACCGCGTCCACCACGATGCCGACGCCGGCCGCCTGGCAGCGGGTCACCATGTCCACGAACTGCGCCTCGGTGCCGGAGCGGCTCCGGGCCAGAGTGTAGCTGACCGGCTGGTAGCGCTCGCTCCAGTCGTGGCTCGGCGTGATGCTGTGCTCCTGGGGCGGCGAGACCTGCACCAGCGCCACGCCGGCGGGACCGAGCACCTGCTCGCACTCCGTGGCGATGTCGGGCCAGGGCCACTCGAAGAGGTGCACCAGCACGTCCCCGGCCGCCGCGCGCCCGCTCGGGCGCCAGGCCTCGGGCAGGAGGGGACGGGTGGGCGTGGAGCCGAAGGACTTGTCGGGGCCACCACCCCCGCAAGCGCCGAGGAGCGCCGCGGCCAGGAGGAGGCCCGGGATGCGGGAAGGCGACACGGCGACCATCACGGGCAGGTGCACGCGGGCCGCAGCCCCGCCGGCATGGCGAGACTGCGGCCGCGTGACGTTGGGAAGTCAGGCCCGGCTCAGTAGCCGGTGTTCTGCGTGAGGTTCGGGTTGGCCACCAGCTCCGACGCGGGGAGCGGGTACAGGTTGAGGTGGGCCGGGTAGGCCGCCCCCGCCTGCGTGCCGTTCTTCCACGCCCAGATGTAGGTCCCGCCGGTGAACTGGCTGAACCGGATCAGGTCCTGACGGCGATGCCCCTCGAACAGCAGCTCGCGGCTCCGCTCATCGAGGATGAACTGGAGGTCGAGCTGGCCCGCGGTGATGTCGCCGCTGTTGTCGCCGTAGGCGCGCTGCCGCAGCTGGTTCACGTAGTCGAGCGCCTGCTGCTGCGTCCCGCCGCCACCCCGGAGGAAGAGCTCCGCGTACATGAGGTACGCGTCCGCCAGGCGGAACATCGGGAAGTCGGTGTCCGGGTGGGTGGCGTTGCTGCCCGGGGTCCCGGTGGACGACAGGTTGGAGAACTTGGGCGCCGCGATGCCGCTGTACCAGTCGCCGATGGCATTGACCGCCACCGTCTGCGGGTTGGCCGTGGCCGCACCGTCCCAGAAGAAGCTGGTGCGGTTGTCACCGGCGGCGTAGCGGTTGTACGCCTCGGGCTTCATGCGGTAGCCCCACCAGCAGCCGTCGATGCCGTAGCTGCTGCCAGGCATCTGCGCGCCGCCGCAGCCCGCGTGCACCAGGAAGGTCATGCCGCCCCAGGTGCGGGTGGTCTGGCCGTCCTGGATGATCGGGAAGATGACCTCCGGCGAGTTCTTGTTGTCGGTCCGGAACAGGCGGATCCAGGTGGGATCCAGCGAGTACGGGCCGGCCAGGACGGCCTGGGTCTCGGTCATGGCCGCGGCATACTGCGGGGTGCCGGTGTAGACCTCGGCATTGAGGTACACCTTGGCCAGCAGCATGTGCGCCGCGCCCTGGGTGGCACGCCCATAGGTGCCGGGCGACGCGACCGGGAGGTCGTCCTTGATGTCCTCGAGCTCCGCCACGACGAAGTCATAGACCTCCTGGCGGGTCGCCTGACTGGGGGGCGGCGAGCCGGGCAGGGCGTCTTCCTTCACGAGCGGAATGGCGCCGAAGAGGTCGATCCCGTGCCAGTAGCTGAGCGCCCGGAGGAAGCGCGCCTCGGCCCGGAAGGTCTGGATCTGGGTGCGGAGCCCGGAGGGGACGTTGCGCTCCGAGAGCTTCGAGTCGGTGGTCTGGCGCAGGAACTCGTTGGCCATGGCCACCTGGAAGTACACCCGGTAGTACATCGCCACCAGGAAGGGGTTGCTCGACGACCACTCGCCGGTGTTCAGCTCCGGCAGGCCGACGTCGCCCCAGCCGATGACGGCCTCGTCGGTGGGCAGTTCCTGGGCCTCCCAGTAGATGCGGAGGTACTGGGAGAAGCCCTCGTCGATGCCCTCGATGTCGCCGTTGCCGGCGGGGCCCTGCTGGCCCGTCACGGCCAGCCCGGCGTACACCTTGGCGAGCAGGGCGCGGTAGGCGCTCAGGTCGCGGAAGGCGTTGGTCTCGGTGGCCGTGCTGGACGGCTCCACCGTGGTATCGGTGCACCCCGTCGCGCCGAGCGCCACGAGGGCGCCCGCGAGAGCGAGGGTGTATCGGGTGATCTTGGTCATGTCTCCTGTCCTTGTCCTGAAGGTCGCGGTCACAGGGCCCTGGGCTAGAAGCGCAGGTTCATGCCGCTGGTGAACGTGCGGGAGCGCGGGTAGAGGTTGTTGTCGATGCCGTTGATGCCGGCCGTCGGGTCCACTCCGCTATACCCCGTGATCGTGAACGCGTTCTGCATGGTGGCGAAGACCCGGGCCGGGCGGCCGCCCAGGTCCAGGTTGTACCCCACCGTGATGTTGTCCATCCGGAGGAACGACGCATCCTCCACGTAGTAGTCGGAGAGGTACTGGGGCGTGAGGAAGCCCGTCTCCAGCACCGACTTGTGAAGGTTGAACGGCGAGTTGCGGGTCACCTCGGCGTAGGTGCCAAGGTTGGACGCCACGTTGTTGTACACGTAGTTGCCGGTGTAGGCCCGCAGGGTGAAGCTCAGGTCGAACTT
Source organism: uncultured Gemmatimonadaceae bacterium (assembly GCA_964598655.1). GTDB lineage: Bacteria > Gemmatimonadota > Gemmatimonadetes > Gemmatimonadales > GWC2-71-9 > JADJOM01. Next base: position 53,254 of record CAZRCT010000013.1, on the reverse strand, counting down.
GCCATAGCTCAGGTACGAGCTGTGGCCGAAGATCCACTTCGGCGCGGGGTCCTTGTGGATGCGACGGTCGGCGTTGTTGATGATCCCGTCGTTGTTCAGGTCCTTGTACAGGTCGAGGGCGTCAAAGTCGTTGTCGCCGTCCTGGTCGGTCTGGACCGGCTTGCCGTTCTGCATGCGGGTCTGGTACACCCAGAACGAGTTCACCGCTTCGCCCGGGGTGAGCAGCTGGATCCGGGTGCCGACGCCGCCGGCGATGTTGCCGGTCTCGATCTGCTGCACGCCGGAGCTGAGCGGGTTGATGGTGAGGAGCTCGTTCTTGTTGTGCGCCGCGGTGAAGTCCGCCGTCCAGCGGAGCCCGCCCTCCGCGCTGCCCTGCAGGACCTTGGCGCTGAAGCTGAGCTCCACGCCGCGGTTGCGCATGCTGCCGATGTTGGTGAGCAGGTAGTTCGAGTTGTTGGTGCCCGCGGCCACCGGGACGCGGAAGAGCATATCGCTGGTCTTCTTGTCGTACCAGTCGATCGAGCCGCTCCAGCGCTGGTTGCTGAAGCCGAAGTCGAGGCCGATGTCCACCGACCGGGTGGCCTCCCACTTCACGTTGGCGTCGGCGCCGCTCGGCCGGATGGTGGCGAAGGCGCTGTCACCGAACTGGTACTGGGTCTGCGCGTCGCCGACCGTGTAGCTCACGTACTGCTGGAAGTTCGCGATCGCCTGGTTGCCCGTGCGGGCCCAGGAGGCGCGGAGCTTGAGGTCGGACAGCGACGCCATGTTCTGGAAGAACGACTCCTGCGACAGGCGCCAGGCACCCGACACCGACGGGAAGGTGCCCCACTCGTAGCCGGGGCCGAAGCGCGACGACGCGTCACGCCGGAGGCTGGCGGCCAGGATGTAGCGGTCCTTGATGTTGTAGTTCACGCGGCCGAAGAACGACGCCAGCTTGCTCTCCTCGACGAAGAGCCGCGGGGTCACGAACGCCGCCTGCGGGATGCCGTCGATGCCGAGCACGTCCGTGCTGAGGCCCGTGGCGCGAATCTCGGGGTACTTGCCGTAGTTCTGGTTCCAGGAGTAGCCGGCCGTCAGGTCCAGCGTACCGGGCCCGACGCTGCGCGGCACCACGTAGTTCAGGAAGCCTTCGACCGTGGTCTGGTTGAAGTTCGGGTTGGAGCGGAAGTACGTGCCGCCGTTGCCCGTCTTCAGCTCGGGGTGCGCCGTGCTCGGCGTGAACGACTCGCGCTCCGCCTTTGACACGTCGAACGCCACGTTCAGGTTGGCCTTGAGGCCGGGGACCCACTGCACCTGGTACTCGGTCTGCACGTTGCCGATGGCGCGGAACGTGTTGCCGCGGTCCACGATCTGCCGCAGCAGCGCGTACGGGTTGTCGGGCGACTGGGTGGTGGGCGCGAACTCGTAGAAGCCCGTGGTCGACAGGGTGTCGAACACCGGCTGGGTCGGGCCCATCTGGGCCGCGTTGCTGATCACGCCGCCCGGCGTGTAGGTGTCGTTGGACCGGGTGCCGCGCAGGTTGATGCGCACCCCGAGGCGGTCGCTCAGCAACCGCTGGTTGTACACCGCGCCGAGGCTGTAGCGCTCGACGCCGGTCTCCCGCATGATGCCGTTCTGGTTCAGGTAGTTGAACGACAGGCGGTAGTCCATGGTCGGGCTGCCGCCGGAGACCGCCAGGTTGTGCTCCTGGCCGTAGCCGGTGCGGTCCACCTGCTTGAACCAGTCGGTGTTGGCCGTGCCGAGCTGGTTGACCTGCGACGCCGTGCCGTAGGTCGTCACCGCGGTGCGGAACTGCGCGGCGTTCAGCATGTCCGGCGTCTTGGTGATCGTCGAGGCCGACAGGGTGCCGGTGTACTCGAACTTGGGCGCGCCGCCGCCAATGGCACCGCGCTTGGTGTTGATGATCACCACACCGTTGGCGGCGTTGGCCCCGTAGATGGCCGCCGCCGACGCGTCGCGGAGCACCGTGATGCTCTCGATGTCATCGGCGTTGATGAAGTTGAGCGGGTCGCGACCGCTGGTGACGCCGCCGCCCCCGAAGCCCACCGGCACGCCATCAATGACGTACAGCGGCTCGTTGCTGGCGTTCACCGACGTCGGGCCGCGGACGCGGATCGACTTGCCGCCGCCCGGCTCGTTGTTGTCCACTACCTGCACGCCGGCGGCCTTGTTCTGGATGAGCTCGGTCGGGGTGATGATGCGGCCGGTGTTGAACTCGTCCGCCTTCACGCTCGTCACCGCGCCCGTCACGTTGCCGGCCTGCTGCTCGCCGTAGCCGATCGACACCATCTCGGCCAACTCCACGGCGTGGGGTGCCAGCGCCACGTCCTGCTCGGTGATCATCCCGGGGTTCACCGTCACCGCCACGGTGAGCGGGGTATAGCCGATCATGCGGACCTTCATGGAGTCCGTCCCGGCGGGCACGCCTGCGAGCACGTAGCGGCCATCCGCCTGCGACACCGCCGTGCGGCTGCCGACCACCACCGTGGCCCCCTGCAGCGGGCGCTGGGTGCCCTCGTCGGTGATCCGCCCCCGGAGGGTGCCGGTGGGCGTCTGCGCGACGAGCGGCGCACTCCAGAGCACTGCCAGGAGTACGCCTGTTCCGTACCGAAGCCATCGCATAATAGGCAAGTCCTTTCAGCTGCTGGCGACATCGGGAGCCCCGACCGTGGACGGCCGGCGCAAGGGGACACGGGGGCGCGACGGTCTGGCCGGCGCGTCTGGATTCGCTGTGAGCCGCCCCCCGGGAGCCTGCAGGCACCGTCCGCCACACCGGGCAGGGACGGTCAGGGTCAGGAGGGGGACGGGGCGGTACCTGTCGCCAGCAGGGGATGGCACCCCCCGGGGCCGGCGTCGTTCGTCTGGTTGCGATGCTGGAAGTGCGAAGCCGAAGCCTTGGCCAGCAACCTCAGGGGTTGCAACTTCGGGACCTTCACAATCGGCACGATCTTGTCACCCAATTCCGTCTGCGTCAAGGGCTTTTCTTTATGATTAGCGTGAAGAGGCGATAAATATGCGTCCGGATCGCTGGACAACGCCCCCAAGGCGGCAACGGGCCCCCCGATCCCCCGCCGTCCGGCGGCGTCCCAATCCGAAATGCGTGGCTCGGGCACCACAGGTCTGTCGCCGCGCGGCCGCGGCATGGTGACACGGCGCTGGCGGGTCACCTGGGCGCTCGCCGCCCTCCTCCTGCTGGGCGGGGCGCTGCTGCTCCGCTCGGCCACCCGGGAGGCGCTGCCCTTCGACGCCGCGCACTGGCAGCACCCGGACGAGGGGCTGGTCCGTGGAAAAAGCCTGCGCCAGCGGATGCTCGCCGACCTGCTCCGCCACCCGCTGGTGGGGCTCCCGCGCGACTCGCTGGAGCGGATGCTCGGCCCGGCCCCGATGGTGGGGTTCTTTGGCGCGTGGGACATGGCCTGGTGGCTCGGCCCGAGCCGCCGCTATGTCTCGCTCGGCTCGGAGTGGCTGGTGATCAAGTTCGACTCCACGGGCCGGGTGGCCCGCTACGCCGTCCTCCCGGACTGAGCCCATGCCCGACGAACGCCGCCACGCCGTCCCCTTCGACCCCGAACACTTTGCCCGCCGGCACGCCGCGGGCGAGGCGCTCGACGCCGAGGCCACCTTCCGCCGGATCTACCAGACCAACCACTGGGCGGGGGCCGAGTCGCGCTCGGGCCAGGGCTCGGGCGGGGACCAGACGGCAGTGCTGCGCCAGGCGCTCCCCGCGCTCTGGCGCAGCTTCGGCGTGACCCGCCTGCTCGACGTCCCCTGCGGCGACTGGAGCTGGATGGCGGGCGTGGAGCTGGCGGGCATCGACTACACCGGGGGCGACCTGCTGCCGGAGCTCGCCGCGCGGAACACCGCGCGCTTCGGCGGCCCGGGCCGCCGATTCGTCGCGCTCGACCTCACCGCCTCGCCGCTCCCGCCGGCCGACCTCCTGCTCTGCCGCGACTGCCTGGTCCACCTCTCCCTCGCCGACATCGGCCGGGCGCTGGCCAACGTGCGCCGGAGCCCGATCCGCTACCTGCTCACCACCACCTTCCCCGCCGAGCCCGCCAACGAGGACATCACCACGGGCGACTGGCGGCCGCTCAACCTCGCGCGGCCCCCGTTCGGCTTCCCACCCCCACTCGCGCTCCTGGTGGAGGGCTGCACCGAGGGCGAGGGCCGGTTCCGCGACAAGAGCCTGGGGCTCTGGCGGGTGGCGGACCTGCCGGCCGGCCCCCCTTAAGGGAGGGACGGGGGCGCAACCTGAAACCCCGGCCGGGCGCGCGCCGTCGTCCGGCGCACACCCGGGCCTCCCCTCCCCTTTCCCGAACGGCATGCGCCCTGTCCGCTACAACGTGGCCGCCAGCCTCGACGGCTTCATCGCCCGGGCCGACCACAGCTACGACTGGATCCCGGGCGACCCGGCGGTGGACTTCGGCGCGCTCTTCGCGCGGGTGGACACGGTGCTGGTGGGCCGCAAGACCTGGGACGCAGTGGAGCCGACGGGCCTGCGGCCCTGGCCGGCGGGGAGCCGGGTCTTCGTCTTCTCCGGCACCCTCCCGGCCGCGCCGGCCGGCACCACCCTGGTGGCCGGCGACCCGGTGCCGCAGGTCCGTGCCCTGCGCGCCGAGCCGGGCGCGGGGGAGATCTGGCTGTTCGGCGGGAGCGCGCTCTTCCGCAGCCTGCTGGCCGCGGGGCTCGTGGACCGGGTGGAGGTGACGGTCGTGCCGGTGCTGCTCGGGACGGGGATCCCCCTGGCCGGGCGCGGGGCCCCGGAGTCCCGGCTGGTGCTGCGCGACCTGGTCCGGTACCCGAGCGGCATGGTGGGACTCACCTATGACGTGACCGGGACCGCGGCATGATCCAGCCGGCGCCACGCTACCCGACCGCCGTCCTTCGGGGTACAATCCAGCCGATGCCGCCGTCCACTCCCCGGAGCCTTTCCCCCATGTCCCGCTTCCTGTCCCAGCCCGGGGCGCTCGCGCTCCTGGGCCTCACGCTCGCCGCCTGCGGTGGCGCGCCCCAGACCGCCGCGGGCCCCGCGCCCGCGCGCGACCCCAAGGCCATCCTCGCCGACAGCACGCGCCGCGCCTGGACCCGCGCGGATGCCGACTTCATGAGCGGCATGATCAGCCACCATGCGCAGGCCATCGCCATGGCGCGCCTGGTGCCCGAGCGCGCCGCGGCGAACAGCGTCAAGATCCTGGCCTCGCGCATCATCAACGCGCAGCAGGACGAGATCGCGACGATGTCGCTGTGGCTCAAGGACCGCGGCCTGCCGGTGCCGGCCCCGGACCCCAAGGGCATGCGGATGGTGATGGACGGCCATGAGCACGTGATGCTCATGCCGGGCATGCTGTCCGAGGCGCAGATGGCGGAGCTGGAGGCGGCGCGCGGCGAGGCGTTCGACCGGCTCTTCCTCACCTACATGATCCAGCACCACGAGGGCGCCCTCACCATGGTGGAGCAGCTCTTCGCCCAGCCGGGCGCGGGGCAGGAGGACGTGGTCTTCAAGTTTGCCTCCGACGTGGGGGTGGACCAGACCACCGAGGTGGCCCGCATGCACCGGATGCTCGACGCGCTCGGCGGCACGCCGGGCGCCAGCCGCTGATCACCGACCCTGCCCCCTCTCGGTCGCTTGTTTTCCCTCTCTGATGGATGGTGACATGATCCGCATGCCGTCTCCGGCCCGCGCCCTCGGCGCGTGTGCCCTGCTCATCTCCGCCGTGGCCTGTGGCGGTTCCTCGCCGGGCGCGGGCGCCGCGCCGGCCCCGGCCCGCGCCATGGCCAAGGTGCGTCCGTCGCCGGACCCGCGCGTCGGCCTCAAGGCCGGGATGTTCGACGCGGGCACGGCCGAGTGGAACATGAAGCTCCTGTCCACGACGCCCCCGCCCGAGAACTTCAAGGGCGTGACCAACTCCGACCTGGCCTTCACCGGCAAGTACGCCATCCAGGGCAACTACAACGGCTGGCAGATCTGGGACATCAGCACCCCCGCCCAGCCCCGGCTCGAGACCGCCTACCTCTGCCCCGCCTCGCAGAGCGACGTGTCGGTGTACGGCAACCTGCTGTTCATCTCGGGCGAGGGCACCTCGGGCCGGCTCGACTGCGGCGCGCAGGGCGTGCAGGACACGGTGAGCAAGGACCGCCTCCGCGGCCTGCGGATCTTCGACATCACCGACATCCGGAACCCGAAGAACGTCGGCAACGTGCAGACCTGCCGCGGCTCGCACACCCACAGCGTGCTGGTGGACCCGAAGGACCGGGCCAACGTGTACGTGTACATCTCCGGCTCGGCGGGCGTGCGGTCGCCCACGGAGCTGCCGGGGTGCAGCAACGCCTACCCGGACGAGGACCCGAACAGCGCGCTGTTCCGCATCGAGGTGATCCGGGTGCCGCTGGCCGACCCCTCGAAGGCGGCCATCGTCTCCTCGCCGCGCATCTTCAACGACCTGGCCCCGCCGCCCGCGCACGGGGAGACCGAGGCCGACCGCGTGGCGCGCGAGCGCACCCTGGCCGAGGCCAAGCAGCGCGGCGCGTTCATCATCGAGATGCAGGGGCGCACCATGGTGCTCCCCGACCAGTTTGCCAACCGGCTGGTGGACAGCGTGGCCAAGGCCCGCGGCGCCACCACCCCGACCGCGGCGGACTCGGCCGCCGTGCGCTCGGCGCTGCCCGACATGATGGCGCGCATGTTCGGCGGCGGCCGTCCCGGCCAGCGCCGGCGCACCGGCCCCACGCAGTGCCATGACATCACGCTCTACCCGGCCATCGGCCTGGCGGGCGGCGCCTGCGAGGGCTACGGCCTGCTGCTGGACATCAGCGACCCGGTGAACCCCAAGCGGCTCTCCGCCGTGAGCGACTCCAACTTCTCGTACTGGCATTCGGCCACGTTCAACAACGACGGCTCGAAGATCCTCTTCTCCGACGAGTGGGGCGGCGGCGGCCAGGCCAAGTGCCGCAGCACCGACCCGAAGGAGTGGGGCGCCGACGCGATCTTCACGCGCAGCGGCACCACCATGACCTTCCAGAGCTACTACAAGCTGCCGGCCCCGCAGACCGCGCAGGAAAACTGCGTGGCGCACAACGGCAGCCTGATCCCGATCCCGGGCCGCGACATCATGGTGCAGTCCTGGTACCAGGGCGGCATCTCGGTGTTCGACTGGACCGACGCCGCGCACCCCGAGGAGATCGCCTTCTTCGACCGCGGGCCGGTGGACGCCGCGCGCATGGGGAATGGCGGCACCTGGTCGGTGTACTGGTACAACGGCGTGATCGTGAGCTCCGAGATCGGCCGCGGGCTCGACATCCTGGAGCTGCAGCCGAGCGCCTGGGTGAGCCAGAACGAGATCGACGCCGCCAAGACGGTCAAGTTCACGTACCTGAACGTGCAGGGCCAGCAGAAGATCGAGTGGCCGGCCAGCTTCGCGCTGGCGCGGGCCTACGCCGACCAGCTGGAGCGCTCCCAGGGGCTCTCGTCCAGCCGCCTCGCGGCGGTGCGGTCGGCCCTCCAGGCGGCCGAGCGGGCGTCCGGCGCGGCGCGGAAGAGCGCGCTCGCCACGCTGGCGGGCTCGCTCGAGGGTGATGCGGCCGGGTCGAAGGATCAGGCCAAGGTCCGGATGCTCGCCAAGGCCGTGAACGACCTGGCGGCGGTGAGCTGAGGCAGCACCCGCCAGCTGGCGGCGAGACGGCCCGGGCATCCGCCCGGGCCGTTTTCGTTGGCACCCGAACCCGCTACTGTGGAGCCATGCCCCAGCCCTCGCCATCCGGCGCCCAGTACGCCCTGACCCTCGGCGCCCAGCAGGCCGTGATCGTGGAGCGGGGCGGCGGCCTCCGCACCTACACCGTGGGCGGCCGGCCCGTGGTGGACGGGTGGGCCGAGGACGAACCCTGCCCCGGCTGCGCCGGGGACGTGCTGGCGCCGTGGCCGGGCCGGGTGGAGGACGCGACCTACACTTTCCAGGGCACCGAACATCGCCTGGTGCCAACCCCCGGCCAGGGCAGCGCCGCGCTCCACGGCCTGGTGAACACCCGGCCCTGGCGGCTCCTCGCGCGGGACGCCGCCGCGGTCACGCTCGGCGTGGAGCTGGCGGGCGAACCGGGGTACCCCTTCCCGCTGGCGCTCACCATGCGCTGGGCCCTCACCCCGGACGGCCTGGTGGCCACCCACGGCGCGCGCAACCCCGGCCCTACCCCCTGCCCCGTGGCGCTGGGGGCGCACCCCTACCTGGGCGGCGGCACCGGCCGGGTGGACGACCTGGTGCTCCACCTGCCCGCCCGCACCGTGCAGCGCATGGACGCCGCCCTCATCCCGCGGGAGACGCTGCCGGTGGGCGCGCTGGGGTTCGACTTCCGCTCGCCCGCGCGGATCGGGGCGCGGGTCATCGACCATACCTTCGGCGCGCTGGTCACCGATGCCGCGGGGCGCGGCACGCTCACCGTGGCCGACCCCGGCGGCTTCACCACCGAGCTCTGGTGGGAGGCCCCGTTCCGCTACATCCACCTCTACACCAGCGACACGCTGGGGCCGGCGCGGTTCCGGCGGTCGCTCTCGGTGGAGCCGCACACGGCGCCGCACAATGCGCTCCGGAGCGGGCAGGACCTCCTGGTGCTGGCACCCGGGGAGGCGGTGGAGGCGCGCTGGGGGCTCCGGGTGCACGCGGGCTGAGGGGCGCGCCCGGCCCGGCTCCCGCCGCGGGCCGCGGGACGCCGCGACCGGGTTAGGCGGGCCGCATCCGCACCATCGCTGGACCGCGGCGGTAGATTCCGGACCATGGACCTTCGCGAGTACCGGGCCCCGATCACCCTGAAGAACGGCACCCCCGCCGTGCTCCGCGCCATCCGTCCCGGCGACCGGGAGGCGCTGCGCGAGGGCTTCGCCCTGCTCTCGCAGAGCACGGTGTACCACCGCTTCTTCCAGCCCAAGGCCCAGCTCACCGACACCGAGCTCGATTACCTCACCGAGCTCGACTTCCAGGATCACGTGGCCCTCGTGGCGACGATCCAGAACCTCGCCGGCGAGTTCGTCATCGGCGTGGGCCGGATGGTGCGCCTCGGCGCCGGGGAGGCCGGCGTGCGCGGGCGGGAGAAGCCCGGCCCCCGCGACACCGCCGAGGTGGCCTTCGTGGTCGGCGACGACTTCCAGGGCCTCGGCGTGGCAACCCAGCTGCTGTCGCACCTCGTCACCATCGCCCGCCGGCTCGGGATCCGCACCCTCGCCGCCGAGGTGCTGGGCGACAACAAGGCCATGCTGGCCGTGTTCGCCCACAGCGGACTGCCCCTCACGCAGCGCGTCGTGGACGGGGTGCTCCACGTGGAGATGAGCCTCGGCGACCGCCCCGCGACGTGAGCCTGACGAGCGCACGGCACCTTGAACAAGCCGCGCGCCTGTTGCACCCGCGGAGGGGAACTCCTAGCTTGGCAGGAGGCGAGTTGCGCCCCCACGCCCCCTCGCCGGCAGGGGCCCCATGGCCTTCGAGCTGGAACGGATCCGCGACACCGACATCATCCTCGTGCGCGCCTCGGGTGAGGGGAGCGTCCGGGAGGTGTACGAGTTGCTCGAAGCCCTGGCCACGCAGACGCTGGTGCCTACCCTCGCGACCGTCCTCCTCGACATCCGCAAGCTGCAGAACGCACCCACCATCCCCGAGGCGCGCCTGCTCGCCGAGGCCTTCGGCAACTTCGCCGCCGCGCGCGGCTGCCGGCTGGCCTACGTGGCGCCGCCGGGCTATCCCTTCGGCGTCATGCGCATGGTCGAGCTGCAGGCCCAGGTGCACGGCGCCGTCACGGCAACCTTCTCCGAGTACGACGAGGCGCTGCGCTGGCTTTCGGGTGGGGTCCGGCCCGGCGGGCGGCGGACCACGCCCGGCAGCGGGCTCCGCCGGCCCAAGGGCTGAGCCCCCCGTTCCCGCAGGCGCTTGGCGGGGTCTTTCATCGCCTCGCTCCCGGGTGGTACCGTTCCAGAACCCCGGAGGCCTCCATGGTCCTGCGACTCCCTGCCCGCCTGCGCCGCGTCCCCGCCGAACGCTGGCTCCTGCTGGCCATGACGCTGCTGCTCGCCGTGTTTGCCGTGGCGCTCTTCCTCCAGCCCCGGGTGGGCGGTGGCGGACGCTGACGACCTGCTGATCCGGGACGCGGTCGCCGCGGATGCGCCCGGTCTCGTGCCGCTGCTGGCGGAACTCGGCTACCCGGCCGACCCGGCCACCATCGCGCAGCGCCGCCTGGCGCTCCTTGCCACCGACCCCACCGCCCGCATCCTCGTGGCCGAGCAGGACGGCCGCCTGCTCGGCTTCGCCGTCCTCCATGCGACGCCGGTATTGCACCGGCCGACGGCCGTGGGGCGGATCACCGCCATCGCGGTGCTGCCCGGGCTGCAGGGGAGCGGCGTGGGCCGCCAGCTGGTGGCCGCCGCGGAGGCGCACTTCACCGCGCTCGGCCTCGGCCGCATGGAGGTGACGAGCGGGCCCACCCACGAGCGGGCGTGGAGCTTCTACCGCCGCCTCGGGTACCGGGACCAGGGCATCCGCTTCGGCAAGCCGATCGGCGAGGCGTAGGGCACGCGGTTAGCTTCTCAGGGACCCGCGACCCTCCCCCGGCACCCCCTGGCCATGCACCTCGACACCACCGTGATCCACGCCGGGCATCCCCCGGTCCACGAGCCCGGCCCTTTCTTGCCCGGCCCGCTCTTCGCCGCCACCTACGTCCTGCCCGGCGACCCGGCCAACCAGCCGTACACCTACGGCCGCTTTGCCAACCCCACCTGGTCCGCCTGGGAGGCCGCCCTCACCGCGCTGGAGGGCGGGCCGACGGTGGCGTTCCCCTCGGGGATGGCCGCCATCACCGCCATCTTCGCGACGGTGCTCCGCCCCGGCGACGTGGTGGTGCTCCCGGCCGACGCCTACTACACCACGCGCCTGCTGGCGCAGGGCTGGCTCGCCGAGTTCGGCGTGAAGGTCCGGCTGGCCCCGACGCGCGGCGATGCCCAGGGCGAGCTGCTCGACGGCGCCCGCCTGCTCTGGCTCGAGACGCCGAGCAATCCGGAGCTCCACGTCTGCGACATCGCCGCCCTGTGCGCCCGCGCCCGCGCGGCGGGGGCGCTGGTGGCGGTGGACAACACCACCCTCACCGCCGCCCTGCAGCAGCCGCTGGCCCTCGGCGCCACCTTCTCCATGGCGTCCGACACCAAGATGCTCACCGGCCACGCCGACCTGCTGCTGGGCCACGTGGCCACCGCCAGCGAGGAGTGGCACCAGAAGCTCCGCACCTGGCGCACCCAGGGCGGCGCCATCCCCGGGCCGATGGAAACGTGGCTCGCCCACCGCCACCTGCAGACCCTCGGCCTCCGCCTGGCCCGCCAGTGCGACAATGCCGAGGCGCTCGTGGCCCGGCTGCGTGAGGCGCCGGCGGTGCAGGCGGTGTACTATCCGGGGAGTGGCGACGCGGCGGCGGGGCGGCTGCTCGGCACCCAGATGAAGCGCGCGGGATGCGTGGTGAGCTTCGACCTCGGGAGCCGGGCGCGCGCGGAGGCCTTCCTGGGCGCGTGCGCCCTGGTGCGGGAAGCCACGAGCTTCGGCGGGATTCACTCGAGCGCCGAGCGCCGCGCGCGCTGGGGTGCGGACGCGGTCGGGGAGGGCTTCATCCGCTTCAGCTGCGGCGCCGAGGCCACCGACGACCTGCTGGCGGACGTGATGCAGGCCCTCGCGGCGGCGGTGCGCGCGGGCTGACGGAGGACCCCCTCAGCCGAGAGGACACCCATGGCCCGGCTCATCTGGCTTCTCCTCACCGTGGCGCTCGGTGGCGCGCTGGTCGGCGCCGCCTCCTGGACCGCCGCCTCCGCGCGGGTGTCCGACATGCTCGGGGCGCCCCCGCCGCAGATGGGAAACCGGTACACCACCTTCCTCTGGGAGGGCATGCAGCGGGTGCCGGGCCAGCCCAAGGCCTGGCTCTTCACCTACGGCCCCACCAAGGTCCCGGGGGCGCGAAACGTGAAGATCTGGGTGAGCCCCACCGGCAAGCTGCTCAAGACCGAGCCCGCCGACCTGCAGCAGAAGCTGGACGCGTTTCACGCCAAGGGCTACTGAGCGGTCGCCGCTGGGTTTCCGGGCGCGGGGGCATTACCGTTCCGGCAGGCTCGCTGCCCCCGGCGGGCCGCATCGACACATCGGGAGCCGAGGAGCGACATGTCGAAGCGTGAGGACCAGAAGATGGCTGCCCTGCTCCGCAAGCATGCCGGCAAGCAGAAGCCGGCGGCCAAGGACCCGGCCGCACAGTTCGATCCCACCCTGCGCATCCGGCGCGAGCAGGACTCGAACGAGACCGAGAAGCTGTTCAAGGAAATGAAGCGGCGCGAGTTCTAGCCGCCGGGGCAGCAACGACGAGGGCGGGCAACGGTGGCACCGTTGCCCGCCCTTTGTGCTGCCGGGAGGGTCACGCCGGCTTGAAGAGGGCCACCCACGCCGCCACCAGACCGAGGACGGGCGCCGCGACGAAGAGTGGCTTGGCGAGCTCCGGTTTCCGGTACGGCACCATGATCACCACGCTGAGCAGCGTCCAGATGGTGAGCTTGATCCACACCCAGAGCGGGAAGGGGAAGGCGATGTTGAGCCGGGCGAGCATGCCGAAGCCGCCAAGCAGCACCAGGAACGCGGCGGTGCCGTGCAGGGCGCTGACGAGCTTGCGATGGGGATTGGCCGCCTTGCTGCCGCCGGCGGCCACGTAGAGGGCCAGTCCGCCGATGCTCGTGAACAGGAGCATGATCGCGAACAGGTGCAGGGTGCGATAGATCTCGATGGGCATAGTGGCAGCAACAGTAATGACGTCCGGCGCCCTCGGGAATGGCGCGCCCGCCCGTCCAGCCTTCCGGAACCCTCGACAGGCAGGAGGGCCACGACAGGGATCGTGGTCGCGTGCCTCGTCCTCCTCCGGCCCGCCTGCTATGTTGCCGGGCGCGCGGGACTTCGCGCGGGTGACCTGACGGCGTCCCTCCCCCCGGGCGGCGCCGCCGCGGCGGGTAGCCCCGGGGAAGGAGGCTGCGGTGGCCGGCGTGGTGATCCAGCTCAGCATCAAGCCCCAGGTGCCCGGCGAGCCGGGACTGCCCAAGCGACCCGTCGCGCGCCTCGTGGTGACGCCCACCGGGTGCGAGGGCGACTACAACGACTACCGCACCCGCTCCCTCGCCGACGATCCGGACCAGGCGGTCCTCCTGGTCACCGACGAGGCGATCGGCTCGCTGGTGGCGGAGGGCTGGCCCATGAAGCCCGGGGACTTCGGCGAGAACATCACCCTGGGCGGGGTGCCGGAGGCGGCGCTGGTGCCGGGCACGGTGCTCACCCTCGGGGTGGTGCGCCTCGAGATCTCCAAGCCGTGCGAGCCCTGCAGCAACCTCTATCACCTGCCCTACGTGGGACGGGAGCGCGGCCCCGAGTTCCTGCGCGTCACGCGGGACCGCCGCGGCTGGTATGCGCGGGTGCTCTCGCCCGGGACCATCGCGCTGAGTGATCGCGTGACGGTCGACACCCCGGCCGCCCGCGCATGACACCGCCCGGGATACCCCCGGCTCTCGACCCGCGCGCGGCCATGCTCATCGAGCAGCTGGCGCTGGCCCCGCACCCCGAGGGCGGATACTACCGCGAGCTCTTCCGCTCCCCGCTCGCCGTGCAGCCTGACGATGACCGCCCCGCCCGGAGCGCCCTCACCAGCATCTACTTCCTGCTCCCGGCCGGCGAGCACAGCCGCTGGCACCGGGTGCGCTCCGACGAAGTGTGGCACCTCTACGAGGGGGGACCCATCGAACTGCTGGTGAGCCCGCCGGGCTTCGCCACCGTCGAGAGAGTCCTGCTCGGCCCGCCGGGCACCACGCTGGGGCCGTGCCACACCGTGCCCGCCGGCTGGTGGCAGGCGGCGCGGCCGCGCGGGGCGTACGTGCTGGCGGGGTGCACGGTGGCGCCGGGGTTCGAGTTCGCGGACTTCGGCTTCCTGCGGGACCACCCCGCCGAGCTGGCGCGCCTCCGCGCCCTCTCCCCCGAGCTCGCACGCCTGGCGTGACCCCCCCGGCCGTGGCCGGGGCCGACGGCTGCCCCGGCGGGTGGATCGTGGTGCGTGAAGCCGACGGGAGGGTGGTGGCCGAACGCGTGGCGGACGCCGCGGGGCTCGTCGCGGTGGCGCGCGAGGTGGCGGCCCTCGGCGTGGACATCCCGATCGGCCTGGCCGAGGACGGGCCGCGCGCCTGCGATCGCGCGGTGCGCGCCCTCCTTGGCCCCGGGCGCGCCTCGAGCGTCTTCCCCGCCCCGGTCCGCGCCGTGCTCGACGCCGTGGATTATGCCGGGGCGTGTGCGCGGTCCCTCGCCGCCTGTGGCCGGAAGCTCACGCTGCAGACCTGGCACATCACGGCGCGCATCCGCGACGTGGACACGGCGCTCCGCGACGGGCCGCAGCTGGCGCGGCGCATCCACGAGGTCCATCCCGAGGCCAGCTTCCACCTCTGGAGCGGCGGGGCCGGGCTGCCGCGCAAGAAGACCCGGGAAGGCCGCTCGGCGCGCCTGGCCCTGGTGGAGGCGCGGTGGCCGGGTGCCTGGGCCGAGGCCCGCGCCGCGCACCGGAAGGCCCTCGTCCGGGACGACGACCTGCTCGACGCCTTCGCCGCGCTCTGGAGCGCGCGCCGGATTGCGGCGGGCACCGCGCTTCGGCTGCCGGCGGCCGTCATGCACGACGCGCACGGCCTGCCGATGGTGATCCAGGCCTGAGCTCCGGCTTGTCGCCCGCCGGGCGCGCGGTGCACCTTCCTTCCCGACCCTTCTGACGAGCGACCCCTCCCCATGCCCTCCCCACCGGACGTCTGGCTCCGCGGCCCCGTGCCGGGGATCGCGCCGGCGCTCCAGCCGGCCGCGCACGCCCTGCTCCAGGCGCTCGAGGACGTGGAGCGCGCCCTGGCCCCGCTCTCGGCGGCGGAACTCTGGGCTACGCCGGGCGGCGCGCCGAGTGTCGGGTTCCACGTGCTGCACCTGGCGGGCAGCGTGGATCGCCTCTGCACCTATGCCGCGGGGGCGCCGCTGTCCGACGCCCAGCGTGAGGAACTGCGCTGGGAGAAGGATCCCGGCTCCCCGCCACCGACGGGCGAGGCGTTGCTCGCGCGCTGCCGCGCCCTCGTGGACCGGGCCCTGACGCAGTTGCGCGCCACGCCGGCGGGCACCCTCACCGAGCCGCGTGGCGTGGGACGGGCGCAGCTGCCGTCCACGGTGGGCGGGCTCCTGTTCCACGCGGGCGAGCATGCGCAGCGGCATGCGGGCCAAGTGGTCACCACCGCGCGCATCGTGCGCGGGCTCGGCGGCGCATGATCGTCTACCGCCCCGCCACCGCCGCGGACCTGCCCGCCCTGCTGGCGCTGACGCCGCTCCTCGGCAGCTTCGACGTTCCCGCCTGGCGCACGCCGGAGGAGATCGGCCGCGCCGACAACGCCCTCCTCGAGGAGGCCGTGCGCTCCGCGCGCGCGGACGCGTTCGTTTGCGTCGCCGAGGAGGCGGGCCGCGTGCTGGGGCAGGTGTTTGTCTCCACCCGGCAGGACTACTTCACCGGCGCTCCGCACGGCCACATCGAGGTGCTGACGGTGCACCCCGACGCCCAGGGCCGCGGCGTCGGGAAGGAACTCGTGGCGCGCGCGGAAGCCTGGTCCCGCGCGCGCGGTCACGGCGCCATGACGCTCAACGTCTTCGCGCGGAACGAGGCGGCCCGCGCCGTCTACGACCGGCTGGGCTATGCGCCGGAGACCATCCACTACTGGAAGGCGCTCGACTGAGCGCGCCGGGCCGGTCCGCCCTCCGGGGGACGCCGGGATGACCCCAACCGCCGGGGAGTGACGC
Organism: uncultured Gemmatimonadaceae bacterium; assembly: GCA_964598655.1. Taxonomy (GTDB): domain Bacteria; phylum Gemmatimonadota; class Gemmatimonadetes; order Gemmatimonadales; family GWC2-71-9; genus JADJOM01. The sequence goes on along the minus strand of CAZRCT010000013.1, from coordinate 37,412 downwards.
CATGGCCGACCGCGTGGTGCTGCTGGTGGGTGCAACAGGACTGGTGGGCAGCGAATGCCTGCGCCGCCTGGTGGCCGACCCCGGCGTGGCGCAGGTGCGCGTGCTGGTGCGACGCCCGCTCCTCGGAACCGCGCCGCATCTGAAGGTGACGCAGGCCGTGGTGGACTTCGACCGCCTCGAGGAGGCGCGCGAGTTCTTCGCGGTGAACCAGGTGCTCTGCGCCCTCGGCACCACCATCCGGCAGGCGGGCTCGCAGGCCGCGTTCCGGCGCGTGGACCACGACTACCCCGTGGCGGTGGGCCGCCTGGCCCTCGCCGCCGGGGCGCGCCACTACCTGCTGGTCAGTTCCCTTGGCGCCGACCCGGGGGCGCGCGCATTCTACCCGCGCGTGAAGGGCGAGGTGGAGCGGGCCATCGTGAACCTCGGGTACCGGAGCACCACGATCGCGCGCCCCTCCCTCCTGCTCGGCGCGCGGCGCGAGTTCCGCCTCGGCGAGCGGGTGGCGAGTCGGCTCGGTTTCCTGCTGCCCGCGCGCGCCAGGCCGGTGGCGGCGGCCCAGGTGGCGGCGGCGCTGGTGCGCGCCGCCGCGGACGACCGGCCCGGCGTGCGGATCCTCGAGAACGCCGAGCTCCGCGCCACGCCCGCCTGAGCCCTTGCCGCCCCTCCGCCCCCTCCCCTAGCCTTCGGGCGACTTCATCGGATGGCAGGCATGCAGCAGATCGGCGCCGGACCGCGGCCCTTCGAGGAGGCCCGCGCCCGGCTCACCCCGGTGTTCCAGGCGTTCGGCTTCCGGCTCTTCGGCGTGGAGCTGCCGGAGAAGGGGAAGCGCCACGCCTTCGCGGAGTTCGGGCGGAAGGACCTGCGCATCCGCCTCGTGTGGGAGGGCGACGAGCAGGTGCTCTGGCTCGAGTCGGCGCGGCAAGCGGGCAGCGAGGTCGTGAGCCGCTGGACCGACATCGAGTGGAGCATCGCCGGGCAGCGCCGTCCGCTCGAGCGCGGCACCGACGAGGCCCGCCTCGACCGGCTGGAGGGCGCGCTCGGCGCCTTCCTCAGCATGGACGTCCCCGGCGAGACGCCGGCATGAGCGCACCCGCCCTTCCCGGCTTCGCCACCGGCACCCCGCGCACCGGGCCCGAGCTGTCCGCCGCGCTGGGTCGGCTGCTGGCGGAAGGCGTCACCTACCTGCAGCAGCTGCCGGAGGCCGCCTTCGCGGCGCCCCAGGGCACCTTCTGGTCGCCGGCGGAGCACGTCCGGCACCTGCGGAAGTCGTCCGCGCCGCTGGTGACGGCGCTCGGCATCCCGCGCTTGGTGCTCGGGCTCCGGTTCGGGAAGGCCCCTCGGCCCTCGCGCTCGTTCGACGAGATGGTGGCCACCTACCGGCAGGCGCTCGACGGCGGCGCCACCGCGGGCCGCTTCGCCCCGTCCGGTGACGGCGCGGGACGCGACCGGAACGCCGTCCTCGACGACTGGGCCCGCATCACGGGGGCGCTCCAGGCGCAGCTCGGCAAGTGGGACGAGGCCGCGCTCGACCGCTACCAGCTCCCCCACCCCGTGCTCGGCACCCTCACGGTGCGCGAGATGCTCGCCTTCACCGTGTACCACACGGCGCACCACCTGCGCCGCGTGGCGGAACGGAGCGGCCGATGACCGACCTCACCAGCCACCTCGCCGCCCTCCTGGCGCGCGACCTCGCCGCGCTCCGCCGCGAGATCGAGGCCTACCCCGACGATGCGCTGCCCTGGCGCGAGGTCCCCGGCCTCACCAACGCCGGCGGCACGCTGGCGCTTCACGTGGCGGGCAACCTGCAGCACTACGTCGGCCACGTGCTCGGCGGGAGCGGCTACGTGCGCGACCGGCCCGCCGAATTTGCGCGGCGCGGCGTGCCGCGCGCTGAGCTGGTGGCCGAGCTGGAGCGGGCGCGTGCGGCGGTGCTCAGCACGCTGGAACGCCTGACGCCGGCCGCGCTCCTGGCGCCGTTCCCCGAGCCGCTCGCCAGGCACCAGTTCCGCACCGACGACCTGCTGCTCCACCTCGCCAGCCACCTGGCCTATCACCTGGGGCAGCTGGACTACCATCGCCGCGCCGTGACCGGGAGCCCGAGCACCATCGGCGCCATGGCGCTCCCCGAGCTCGCCACCGCGCTCCCGGCCGAATGACCGCCGGCGGCTGGGAGCCGGTGTACGCCGTGGTGCGGCGCATCCCGCGCGGCAAGGTGGCCACCTACGGGCAGGTGGCGGCCCTCGCCGGGCGGCCGCGGCAGGCGCGGCAGGTGGGCTACGCCCTGCACGCGCTGCCGCCGGGATCTGGGGTGCCGTGGCATCGCGTGGTCAACGCCGCCGGCCGCCTCAGCCTGACGCCCGACAGCGGCGGCATCGAGCAGCGCCTCCGGCTGCTGGCGGAGGGCGTGACCGTCACGGAAGGCGGCCGGATCCCGATGGCGGGATTCCGCTGGGATCCGGCCCGGCGCGCGGTGGCCCGGCGCCCCTCGGCCCGCTAGGTTCGCGGCATGTCGCTCTCCGCGCTGCTGGTGCTGGGCCTGCTTGGCCTCTGGCTGATGGTCCGCGGCCAGCGGGCCGTCGAGGCCGGGCGGGACGTCGATGCCACCACGCTCACCGAGCTGGCGCGCGCCGGCTCCGATCTCGGCCGGCCGCACGAGGTGGAGTTCTACTTCTACTTCCCCGCCCAGGAACAGGCCGCCGCGGTGGCGGAGCTGCTCGGCCGCGAGGGATACGGCATCCGGCTGGACCGCGCGCCGGAGGGCGGCGACTGGCTCTGCCTGGCCACCCGGACCATGGTGCCGGCACTGGCCGACCTGCAGGCGCTCCGCGCCCGTTTCGTGGAGCTGGCGGACGGCCGGGGCGGCGTGTACGACGGCTGGGGTGCCACCGTCGTGGAGCCGACGGGCGAGGCGTGACCCCGCCCGGCCTCCTGGTCCGCCCCGCCCGCCCCGCGGAGGCGGCGCGCTGCGCCGGTGTTGCCGCCCACGCCTTCGCCGCCGCCTACGGCCCCACCAACCCGGTGCTCGAGGTGGCCCGCCACCTGGAACGGGCCTGCAGCGTCCCCTACTTCGCCGCGGCCCTCGCCGATCCGGCCACCATCGTCCTGCTCGCCGAGGTGGCGGGCGAGGCCGCGGCGTACGCCATGGTGGCGCCGGAGGCGCCGCCGCCCTGCGTCCCGCCCGACGGGGCCCTGCAGGTGGTGCACTTCTATGTGGTGCCCGAGTGGATCGGCCGCGGGGTGGCCGCCCCGCTCATGGCGGCCGTGCTCGAGGCCGCGGCGGCGGCGGGCGCCACCCGGCTCTGGCTCACCACCTGGGAGCACGCCCCCTGGGCCCACGCCTTCTACCGGAAGCAGGGCTTCATGGAGGTCGGCGACGTCCCCTTTGCCCTCGGCGAGGACATCCAGCGGGACCTGGTGCTCACCCGGCCCGTCCGCGCTCCGGCCTGAGATCCGGACCGTCTGGCGGGATCGCGGCCCGGCCCGTACGTTGGCCCTGTCCCCCCAAGGAGGCAGGCATGGCAACGGTGCGGGAAATCCTGGCCAGGAAAGGGAATGCGGTGGTGACGGCGGAGGCGGGACAGACGGTGCTCGAGGCCGCGCGCATCATGAACGGCCATGGCATCGGCGCGGTGGTGGTGACCGAGCAGGGCGAGATGTGCGGCATCTTCACCGAGCGCGACATGTTGCGCCGAGTGGTGGCCGAGGCGCGCGACCCCAAGGCCACCCGGCTGGCGGAGGTGATGACCCCCTCGGTGGTCACCACCGTGGACCAGACCACGGCCGAGGAGTGCGCCGAGCTCATGACGGTGCGCCGCATCCGGCACCTCCCGGTGATGGCAGACGGACACCTGGCCGGCATCGTCACCATCGGTGACCTGCTGGCCTGGCAGCTGCAGGAGCAAGCCACGACCATCACCCAGCTCAACGGGTTCATCTACGACAACCGCTGACCCAGGCGACGTGCTGGCTCCTCTCCTTCGCGGCGGCCTCCTGGCCGCCGCACTCCTGTCCCTCCCGGCCACCCCGCTCCCCGCCCAGCAGGCGGCCGACCCGGCGCTGCCCGGCTGGCTCACCGGCTGCTGGCGCCAGGCCAGCGCCGCGCTCGTCATCGAGGAGATGTGGCTCGCCCCGCGGGGCGGCGCCATGGTGGCCACCGGGCGCACGCTGCGGCAGGACACCATGATCGCCTGGGAGCAGCTCGTCCTGCGCCGGCAGGGGCCGGGCCTGGTCCTCGAGGCCACGCCCTCCAATCAGCAGCGCGCCATCTTCGCGGCCACGCTGGTGAGCGACACCCTGCTCCGCTTCGAGAACCCGCAGCACGACTTCCCGCAGGTGATCCGCTACGAGCGCCGCGGCCCCGACTCGCTCGTGGCCGTGGTGAGCGGCACCGTGCGGGAACGCCAGCGCGCCATCACCTTCGAGTACGCCCGCGTCGCCTGCGGCCTCCCCTGATGCTCCGCACCGCCCGCCTGCGTCTCTTCCCGGTGACCCCGGCGCTCGCGCGCGCCGACCTGGCCGGCCCCGCCACCCTCGGGGAGGCGCTCGGCACCGCCGTGCCAGCGAGCTGGCCGCCGGAACACATGGACCACCAGGCCATCCGCTGGACCCTCGACCAGCTCAGCGCCGGCGTCCCGGGCGAGTGGCTCTATCACTACATCGTCCGCGAGGACCTCGGCGGCGAGCGCACCGTGGTGGTGGGCACCGTCGGCTTCACCGGCGTGCCGGATGCGGAGGGCACCGTGGAAGTCGGCTACTCGGTGGTGCCCGAGCACCGGCGCGCCGGGGTCGCCAGCGAGGCGGTGGCGGCGCTGATGGAGCGCGCCTTCGACGTGCCCGCCGTGGAGCGTATCATCGCCCACACCCATCCCGGGCTCCTGCCCTCCATCGGCGTGCTCGAGAAGAACGGCTTCCACCTGGTGGGCGCGGGGACCGAGCCCGGCGTGCTCCGCTATGCCATCTCCCGGGCCGACCACGACGCCGGCCGCACCTGGACCCCGCCCCACGTACGGACCCTGGCGCGCCTGCTCAGCCACCTGTGCTGGGCCGACGCCGAAGTGCACGCGGCCCTCGCCGCCGAGCCGATGGGCTCGCGCGCCCGCCAGGTGTACGACCACATCCTCGGCGCCGAGTCCCGCTGGCTGACCCGGCTGCGGCAGGAGGCGCCGGTGCACGCCGTGTGGCCCACGTTTACGCCGGCTGAGGCCGCCGGAGTGGCGGCGCAGGTGGCGGAGGGCCTCCGCGCCTTCCTCTGGCAGCTGGCCCCCGCCGACCTCGACCGCCTCATCACCTACCGCACCAGCGACGACGTGGAGCAGCACACCCGCGTCGAGGATATCCTCCTCCACCTCTTCCTCCATGGCGCCTACCACCGCGGCCAGGTGGCGTCCCTGCTTCGCGGGGGAGGCGCCACACCACCGGCCACCGACTTCATCGGCTTCGTGCGCGGGGTGCCCGCGGCGCGGACCGACCCCCCGCCCGCGCGCTGAGCGGGCCCGCCGTCCCCCAACCCGGAGGGAACCATGCAGAACGGTGCCTTTACCAAAGCCGCGATCGCTGGAACGGTGCTGCAGGTGCTCATGGTGGTGGCGGGGCATTTCAGCCCACAGGTGGCCCAGCTCTTCCCCGTGCTCGGCACGGGCTTCGGCGGCGTGGCGGGCCTGCTCGCCGGCCTGTGGGGCAAGGGCCAGGGCACCGGCGGCGCGCCCGGCCAGGGGGGCGCGGCCGGCCTCACGGGCGGGCTCATCGGTACGGTCATCTCCAACCTCCTCGGCGACGTGCCGCTCCAGACCATCGGCATCGGCACCGGGGCGGCGGGCGTGGCCGGCGTGATCGGCGGCGTGGTGGGCAAGATGCTGGCCGGCCGTCAGGCGGCGTGAGCGGCGGCACACCCCTCCGCGGCGAGCGGGACCTCCCGGCCCTGCTCGCCGCGCTCGCGCCGGCCCTCGACCCGGTGGCCTACACCTTCACGCGGGTGCCGGGCGGCGCCGTCCCGGCCGGGCTCGCCCCGCTGGTGGCCGTGCGTGAGGCGGAGGCCCTCACCCTGGTGGTCCCCCGGGCCGACGCCGAGCGGCTCGGGCTCCCGCTCGACTTCCTGTGCCGCCGCATCGTCCTTACCGTCCATTCGGACCTGGCCGCCGTGGGCATGATGGCGCGCGTGGCCGCGGCGCTGGCCGATGCGGGGATTCCCTGCAACGTGGTGGCCGCCGCCTTCCACGACCACCTCTTCGTCCCCGAGGCGGACGCCGAGGCCGCGCTGGCGGCCCTGGTGGCCCTCACGCAGGACACGGAGGGCGCCGTGGTGTATGCGGTCACCGTCGAGGTGAACGCCGACGTGGCCGCCGACTGGCAGGAGTGGATGCGCACGGTGCACGTGCCGGACGTCCTGGCCACGGGGTGCTTCCACGGCGCGGAGATGGCGCGCCGCGACGATCCGCCGGCGCCCGGAGGCAGCGTGGCCTTCGTCATCGAGTACCGCGCCCGCTCGGCGGGACAGCTCCGCACCTATCGTGAGGCGCACGCGCCGGCCCTGCAGCAGGCGCACACCGCCCGCTACGGCGCGCAGGCCCGCGCCACCCGCACCGTCCGCACGGTCCTTGCCCCCCCATCGCGCCCCGAGTGATGCCGACGCCGTATCGCCTGCCGCTGCCCTACCGTCACGTCGATGTCTTCGCCGCGCGCCCCTTCGCCGGGAATGGGCTCGCCGTCTTTCCCGATGCCCGGGGGCTGCCCGCGCCCCTGATGCAGCAGCTCGCGCGCGAGCTCAACCAGTTCGAGGCCATCTTCCTCGAGATCGACGGCCCCTCGCGCTGGGTGCGCGCGCGGATCTTCACGGTGGACGAGGAACTGCCCTTCGCGGGCCACCCCGTCCTCGGCGCCGCCGCGGTCGCCCACCAGGAGGTGCTACCCGGGGAGGAGCAGGTGGCGTGGACCTTCGGCCTCGGCGAGCGCGGCGTCCTCGTGGAAAGCTGGCGCGCGCCGCACGGCTTCCGGGCACGGATGGACCAGGGCGTGGCGCAGTTCGGGCCGCCGCTCACCGCGGCGGAAGCCGCGCCCTTCCTGGCCGGCCTCGGCCTCGACCCGGGCGACGCGCATGCCGCGCTGCCGCTCCAGATGGTCACCACCGGCCTCCCCTACCTGCTGGTGCCGCTCCGCCGGCGCTTCGGTGAGGCGCGCATCCGCGCGGCCGGCTACGAGGCGCTCCTCGCCACGGTGGGCGCCAAGTTCGTGTACGTGCTGGATCCCGACGTGCCCGAGGGCCGCACCTGGGACAATCAGGGCCTCGTGGAGGACGTGGCCACCGGCAGCGCGGCGGGGCCCGCCGGCGCCTACCTGGTCCGCCACGGCGTCCGGTCGGCGGGCCGGACCATCGCCCTGCAGCAGGGGGCGAGGGGCGGGCGGCCCAGCGAGCTTCGCGTCACCGTGACCGCGGAGGGGGACCTGCTGCGGGTGGCCGTGGAGGGAGACGTGGTGCCGCTCGCAGAGGGAGAGTTCACGCGGCTCGAGCCGTGACCCTCTCCCTCGGGTACCTCTGCGATCACCCGGAAGCCGCCCCAGCGCTCGCCCGGTGGCACTGGCAGGAGTGGGCCGACATCATCCCCGGCTGGTCCGAGGCCGAGGCGCTCGCCGAGCTCCGCACCCACACCGGTCGTCGTTGCCTGCCGACCACGATCGTCGCCCATGACGGGACCGAACTCGTCGGCTCGGCCAGCCTCCTGGCCGAGGACATGCCCGATTTTCCGCCCCTGAGCCCGTGGCTCGCCAGCGTCTTCGTCCGGCCTGACCGCCGCGGCCACGGCCTGGGGCAGGCGCTCACCGGCCGGGTGCTGGAGGAGGCGCGCGCGCTCGGCTTTCGGCGGGTGTACCTGTTCACCACCGGCCAGGCCGGCTGGTACGCCCGGATGGGCTGGCAGGTGGAGCGGCCCATCTCGTCGGGGGGAGCACCGGGCGTGATCATGGCTACCGACACCGCCCGGCAAGGTGCTAGCTTCTGAGCCACAGCTCCCTGTTCGCCCCCGACTGGAGAGTGCCATGCTCAACGACTGGAAAGCCCGCCTGCAGGACGCCCTCGGCGACCTCGAGCGCGAGCGCGACGAACTGAAGGTCCGCATCCACCTGGCCAAGCAGGAGGCCAAGGACGAACTGGCCGAGCTCGAGGCCAAGCTCGACGAGCTCAAGTTCCGCGCGGGCGCCGCGGGCGGCGAGGCCAAGACGGCCCTCGGCGACATCGGCGACGCCGCCGGCAAGCTCGCCGAGGAGATCAAGCAGGGCTTCGACCGGGTCAGGAAGACCCTGTGACCCCTCCCACGGCGCCTTCCATGGACAACCAGCCGCTCAATGCCGAGATCACGCGGCTCCGGACACAGCTGACCACCATCGACCAGCAGCTCCTCAAGTCGGCCAACGCGCCGGAAGGACTCGAGGACCTGAAGCGGGCGGTGGACAACCTGCGTACCAGCGTGTGGGCCGTGCTCTCGGCGTCGCGCACCAGCAACTATCCGGCGTTCATCTCGCGCTTCCGCCTCCGCCGCGGCATCGACACCCTGAAGGGCATCCTCGCCGAGTGCGACACGGACTCGGGCCGAGAGGTCCACCCGGAGCACGCCGAGCTGCAGATCGTCATGGACCAGCTGCACGAGCGGATCGGCAAGCTGCGCGCCGGCAAGTGACATGACGGTGCCCGGCGGCGAGCAGCTCCTGAGCGTCGCCGTGGGGCTCGGGCTGGCGGCGGCCAGCGGGTTCCGGGTGTTCCTGCCGCTGCTCGCCGCCGGCGCCGCCAGCCGGCTCGGCTACCTGCCGCTGGCCGGCGGCTTCGACTGGCTGGCCACCACGCCCGCGCTCGTGGCGCTCGGGGTGGCCACGGTCCTCGAGATCCTGGCCTACTACATCCCCTGGCTCGACAACGCGCTCGACACCATCGCCACGCCCGCGGCCGTCGCCGCGGGCGTGCTGGCGTCCATGGCTGTCCTCACCGACGTCCCACCGGGGCTCCGCTGGGCCATCGGCATCATCGGGGGCGGGAGCGCGGCGGGCCTCATCCAGGGGATCACGGCGCTGCTCCGGCTCAAGTCGAGCGCGCTCACCGGCGGCCTGGCCAACCCCGTGATCGCCACCATCGAGCTGTTTGGGGCGGGGACCGTGGCGCTGCTGGCCATCGCGCTGCCGCTCCTGGCCCTCACGGTGATCGTGGTGCTGCTCGTGCTCGGCTTTCGCGCCACCGGCCGCCTGCTCTTCGGCCGCCGGGGACCGCCAACGATTCCCCCCGCGCCGGCGTAACGTCCACGCACGCGACGCTCACCCGACGCCCGGACGGCTTCATGCGACCCCGCTCCCTCTCCGACGCCCTGATCCTGCTGCTGCTCCTCCTGGCCGCGGCCTGCGCCCCGGCCCACCAGGCGGCCCGTCCCACCGATCCCGACAGCGCCTTCGCCGCCGTGCAGCGCAACGGCGCCCAGGTCATGGGCGTCAACCAGGACGCCTCCGAGCACATCTTCGAGGACCTCGCCGACGGCGGCCGGATCCTCTACCGCATGCGGGACACCACGGACGCGGCGGGTGTGGCCACCATCCGCGAGCACCTCCGGCACATCGAGCACGCCTTTGCCCAGGGCGACTTCAGCAATCCCGCCCAGGTCCACAGCATGGCCGTCCCGGGCACCGCCGTGATGGCGGAGCGACGGGCCCGCATCCGCTACCGCATGCTCCCGCGGCCGGGAGGTGGCGAGCTCCGCATCACCACCGCGGACCCGGAAGCGCTCGCCGCGGTGCACGAGTTCCTGGCCTTCCAGCGGAGCGACCACCGCGCGGCCGGCCACGAGGGGATGCGGCACGAGCCCGGGATGGACCACTCGAAGATGCACCCGGCGCCGGGCACCCCGTGAATGCACGACGCGCCGCCCCCCGTCCGGGAGGCGGCGCGTCGCAGGCGCGGGTGCGGTCAGCCGACGGTATCGGTGTCCTGCTGCCCCGTGAGCCGCCGCGACAGGTGGGACCACGACACACCGATGGCGAGCACCAGCGCCAGCGCGATCAGGATCAGGTGCGCCACCGCCTTGCTGGACGTGGGCGAGATGGCGCCGTAGTAGATCATCGCCCAGATGGTGCAGCCGAAGAGCGCCACCACGAGCAGCGCCCCGCCCACGCCGAGCGAGCGCCGCGTGGCCTGCAGGAACACCACCCACCCCGTGATGAGCGCGATCCCGGCGAGCGCCTTCACCGGGGTGAACCCGTGCAGGTACGCGCCGATGCCCGTCTCCCCGGGCGCCGGCTGCAGCACCCAGTGGAAGAACGAGAACCCTTCCGGGTTGTAGGTCAGGTACACGAGCGCAAAGGCCGCCACCACCCGCGCCAGGAACCCGCCCCAGGAGAAGCCCTCGGATGCCATCCCGTCCTCGTCTGGTGAAAAAGGGGAAACGTGTGGGGCCGAAGGTAGCCGCCGCACGGAGGCCGCGCCAGCAGGCCGCCGACGACCTGCAGGAGATCCCCGGCGTCGGCCCGTCCATCGCCCAGGACCTGCGGGACCTCGGGGTCCGCCGGGTGGCGGACCTCCGGGGGAAGGACCCGGAGCGGCTCTACCAGCGGCTCATCGCGCTCCGGGGGGCGCACCAGGACCGCTGCGTCCTCTACGTCTTCCGCTGCGCCGTCTACTTTGCCGAGACGCCCCGGCCCCGGCCCGCCCTGTGCCTCTGGTGGAACTGGAAGGATCGCGGCTGAGCCCACTTGCGCCACCCGGGGCGGGACTGCCAATTACTGGCCGCCCCCTGCGCGCCCGGGCCAGCCGGCGCGCCGCGTCACCCTCCCCCCCCCCGGCTCCCGATGATCAAGTACGTCACCGAATTCCTCGGCACCCTCTTCCTGGTCCTCACCATCGGCCTCGTGGTCATCGGCCAGGCGCCGATGCCGGCGCTGCCGATCGGGCTCATCCTCATGGTGATGGTGTACATGGGCGGGCACGTCTCGGGCGCGCACTACAACCCGGCCGTGACCCTCGCGCTCGCCATGCGCGGGAAGCTGCCCGTGAGCGAGGTGGCGCCCTACATGGTGTCGCAGGTGCTCGGGGCCATCGTGGCCACGGTGATGGTGTACGTGATGACCGGCCAGACCTTTGCACCGGTGCCGGGCGCCTCGGTGACGCCGGTGGCCGCGCTGCTCGTGGAGGTGGTCTTCACCTTCGCGCTCGCGCTGGTGGTCCTCAACGTGGCCACCCATCCGGCCACCCGCGGGAACTCCTACTACGGGCTGGCCATCGGCATGACGGTGGGCGCCGCGGCGTTTGCGGGTGGCCCGATCTCGGGCGGGGCGTTCAATCCGGCGGTGGGCATCGGGCCCACGCTCGTGAACGCGCTGCTGCAGGGCGGCTCCTTTGCGAGCCTGTGGTACTACATCGTCGGGCCGTTCGTGGGCGGCGCGCTCGCCGCCGTGGTGTTCAAGTCGCAGGAAGACGCCGCCTGAACCCGCGTCCCCGCCTCCGGCCGGGTCCCGCGGGGCCCGGCCATTCGCCTGCCCCGCCTCGATGATCCGCGCCCTCCTCCCCGCCGACTGGCCCGCCGTCCGCGCCATCTACCTCGAGGGCCTCGCCACCGGAAACGCGAGCCTGGAGGTGGAGGCGCCGACCTGGGAGGCCTGGGATGCGGCACACCACCCCGAGCCTCGCCTGCTGGCGGAGGACGCCGACGGCCCTACCGGCTGGGCCGCGCTCTCCGCCGTCTCGAAGCGACCGGTGTATCGGGGCGTCGCGGAGGTGAGCATCTACGTGGCGGCGCGCGCACGCGGCCACGGCGTCGGCCGGCTCCTCCTCGCGGCGCTCATCGCCGCCGCGGAAGCCGCCGGGCTCTGGACCCTGCAGGCCTCCGTCCTCGCCGAGAACACCGCGAGCCTCGCGCTGCACCAGGCCATGGGCTTCCGCGTCGTCGGCCGCCGCGAGCGGATCGGCCAACGCCTCGGCGTCTGGCGCGACACCATCATCCTCGAACGCCGCAGCCCCACCGTGGGCGCGGACTGACCTCCTCTCCCAACGGCTCCATGTCGCTCGTTCTCCTCCGGACCACCGGACTCCTGATTCTCTCGAACGTGTTCATGACGTTCGCCTGGTACGCGCACCTCCGGAACCTGAGCGGCAAGCCCTGGTACGTGGCGGCGCTGGTGAGCTGGGGCATCGCGCTCTTCGAGTACCTGCTGCAGGTGCCGGCCAACCGGATCGGCTACACCGAGCTGTCGCTGGGCCAGCTCAAGATCCTGCAGGAGGTGATCACCCTCTCGGTCTTCATCCCCTTCGCCATCTACTACATGAAGCAGCCCTTCAAGACCGACTACCTCTACGCCGGCGCCTGCATCCTCGGCGCCGTCTACTTCATCTTCCGGGGGCCGGCGCGGTAGGGGCGTCGCCACCGCGGCCCAGCCCTCCCCGCAACCGCCCGCCCCCCATTAGCTTTGCCCCCGTCGGACGCCGTTCCCACCCACCCTGAGAGGGGCATGAGCCAGCCGCTGGTCGGCATCGTGATGGGCAGCGACTCGGACTGGGGCGTCATGCAGCACGCCGCCAGGGAGCTCCAGGCCTTCGGCGTCGCCCACGAGTCGCGCGTGGTCTCCGCACACCGCACCCCCGACCTGCTCTACCAGTACGCGGAGGAGGCGGCCGGCCGCGGGCTTCGCTGCATCATCGCCGGCGCCGGCGGCGCCGCGCACCTCCCGGGCATGCTCGCCGCCAAGACCTCCGTGCCGGTCCTCGGCGTGCCCGTCCCGTCGCGGCACCTGAACGGGCTCGACAGCCTCCTCTCCATCGTGCAGATGCCTGGCGGGATCCCCGTCGCCACCTTCGCCATCGGCGAGGCCGGGGCCCGGAACGCCGGGCTCTTTGCGGTGGCGATGCTGGCGCGCACCGACCTGGCGCTGGCCCAGCAGCTCGACGCCTTCCGCCGCGCCCAGACCGACAAGGTGCTGGGTCTCACGCTCCCGGAGCCTTCGTGATCCTCCCGGGCCAGACCCTCGGCCTGCTCGGCGGGGGCCAGCTCGGCCGGATGTTCACCCAGGCGGCGCAGCGCATGGGGTACGAGGTCATCGTCCTCGACCCCGATCCCGGGAGCCCCGCGGGCCGCATCGCCCTCGACCACATCCAGGCCCCCTACACCGACGAGGGCGCGCTCGAGCGCCTCGGCCGGGCGTCGGCGGCGGTCACCACCGAGTTCGAGAACGTCCCCGCCGACGCGCTCGCCTTCCTGGAGCGCTTCTGCCCGGTCCGGCCCGGCCCGCGCGCGGTGAGCCTCACGCAGGACCGCATCACCGAGAAGACCTTTGCCCGCGCGCAGGGCCTCGGCACCGCCGACTTCCACCCCGTCCTGGCGCCGGGTGACGCGGCCGCGGCCTTCGCCGCCATCGGCGCCCCCGCCATCCTCAAGACGGCGCGCCTGGGCTACGACGGCAAGGGCCAGGCGACCGTCCACGCCGCCGCCGAGGTGGAGGCGGCCTTCGAGCGCTTCGGGCGGCGGGCCTGCATCCTGGAGCGGCGGGTGGACCTGGCGCTCGAGGTGTCGGTGGTGCTGGCCCGTGGAGCCGACGGGAACCTGGTGACCTTTCCCGTGGCGGAGAACCGGCACGTGGACGGCATCCTCGACACCTCGGTGGTGCCCGCACGGGCCCCGCAGGCCACGCTCGACGCCGCGCGCGCGGCGGCCGCGACGCTCGCCACCGCGATGGACTACGTGGGCACCATGGCCGTGGAGTTCTTCGTGACCACGGGCGGCGCGCTCCTCGTCAACGAGATGGCGCCCCGGCCGCACAACAGCGGCCACTACACCCTCGACGCCTGCGCCACCGACCAGTTCGAGCAGCAGGTGCGCGCCCTCGCCGGGCTCCCGCTCGGCGACACCGCGCTCCTCGCCCCCGCCACCATGGTGAACCTGCTCGGCGACCTCTGGCACGACGGCGTCCCCCGCTGGGAGCGCGCCCTGCAGGACCCGCGGGTGCACCTGCACCTGTACGGGAAGACCGAGGCCCGGCCCGGCCGCAAGATGGGCCACATCACCGTGCTCGCCGCGGATCCCGCCGCGGCGCTGGACGCCGCGCTCGCCGCCCGTCGGCGGCTCACCGAGCGCTGACCAACATTTCACACCTGACTGGAACGAGGCATCCATGCTGCTCACGCTGCTCGCCCTGACGCTCACCCCGGCCACCCCGCTGCCGCCGGCCCTGCTCGCCCCACCCGCCTGCATCACCATGAACACCGAGCGGCTCCCCCTCGACAAGCGCGCCAGCCCGCTCGACTCCGTCAGCTTCACGGTGGGCCAGGCCGAGGTCAAGGTCTGCTACGGCCGCCCGTCGGCCAAGGGCCGCCAGGTCTTCGGCGGGCTGGTGCCCTTCGGCCAGCTCTGGCGCACTGGCGCCAACGAGCCGACCATGATCCACACCACCGGCCCCATCAAGGTGGCGGGCGTGGACCTGGCCCCCGGCTCCTACTCCCTCTACACCATCCCCGGCCAGACGGAGTGGGAGATCGTCCTCAACAAGTCCACCACCCAGTGGGGCCACGAGTCGGCCTACACCGACGCGGTGAAGGCGCAGGAGATCGCCCCGCACGGCAAGGTCAAGTCGGCCCAGCTCACCACCCCGGTGGAGCAGTTCACCATCAGCGCCATGCAGATGGGCACCATGGCGCACCTCACGCTGGCGTGGGAGAAGACCAAGGTCGAAATCATGGTGCTGCCGGGACGCTGAGGCGCGGCGGGCCGCCGCGGACGATACCGGCCGGGTGACGTCGTCGGGGCCGGGCCGCGGCCGGCCCGCTCCCAACGTCGCCAGACGTCAAACGCGCGGGATCGGCCAGCCGGCCGGTCCCGCGCGTCTGTTTCGGTGGACAAGAAGTGCAGAGCTCGCGACGGGTCGGCCACGGCCGGCCCGTCCGGGGCGGACCACGCTTCCGGCCTAGAGCACCGTCGGCGCCCCCTCCCGCAACGCCGCCAGGAACCCAAGCGCCAGCACCCGAAGGTCCGCCCAGTCGGTGTACTCGTAGTCCCGGCTCGTGTCCGTCCCTCCCCCGGCGCGGGCGGCGATGCGCTTCATGACGAGCCGCGTGAGCCAGCCATAGGCGCTGTAGCGGAGCGCCCCCGGGATGAACTGCAGCTCGGCCGGCGTCCACCCCGTCTTCCGCTCGAACCGCGCCACGATCTCCCGCAGCTCCGCCTGCGCTTTCGGGTCCTGCTGCAGGACCGCCAGGCAGACGGCCAGGAACAGGGTGGGCCGCTGGCGGAGCACCGCGGCGTGGCGTCGCACCCACTGCTCCACCGGCCGTTGGAAGGCGCTGACGTGGATGGAGGCGGCCACGATGACCGCGTCGTACTCCTCCGGCCGCGGGTCCGCCGCCCCGGCCTCGAGGCAGTCCACCTCCGCCCCGGCCAGGCGGAGTTCATCGGTGACGAAGCGCGCCACCTTGGCCGTCTGGCCCTGGGTGGTGGCATACACGACGAGGATACTGGTGGTCATGGGAGCCCCCTGGGCGCGAGGCGCGTG
Organism: uncultured Gemmatimonadaceae bacterium; assembly: GCA_964598655.1. Classification (GTDB taxonomy): domain Bacteria; phylum Gemmatimonadota; class Gemmatimonadetes; order Gemmatimonadales; family GWC2-71-9; genus JADJOM01. Next base: position 21,914 of record CAZRCT010000013.1, on the reverse strand, counting down.
GCCTCGGCTACAGGGTAGCCTCCCCGGCGGCAACGAACCGTGAAGGCCGGGTGAAGCCCCCGGAATGGGGAGGAACTCAGTCGCTGCGGCGGAGGTGCTCGGTGATGGTGGCCAGGTGGTGGTCGTCATGCTCGGCCACGAAGAAGGCGTGGTCCAGGAGCCGCATGGCCACGTGGAGCCGCGGGTGACGGGCGGTGCGGAGCCAGTCGGCCTCGTCGGCCTGCTCCAGCTGCCGCACCAGCTCGGCGCGCGCGTCGCGGAAGCCGCGCACCAGGGCGCCGAGGTCCCGGGCGTTGTGGTTGGCCTCGTCGGTCTTCCGGTTCAGCAGGTCGGCCTCCTGCAGCGTGAGGCGGCCGGCGGCGAAGTCGTCGATCCGCCCCAGCCAGAGCGGCTCGAGGTCCAGCAGGTGCCCCACGTTCTCCTGGATGGACCAGTGATCCTCCCAGCGCCGGGTGAGCACTTCGGCCGGCACCCCGGCCACGCGCGCCTCGACCCGCGCCGGTGTCCCCCGGAGCCGCTCCAGCAGCCCGGGCACCGCGCTCACCGGCAGGTCGAAGGTGAAGCGCCGGCTGAACCACGGCTCCCGCCGGATCATGACGATTCCTTTCCCGGCTCCCCCCGCCCCTGCCGCTTCGGGTCGGAGCGCACGTGCGCGATGTACATGCCGATGGCGATGACAATGACCACCGCATCCACGATGAAGAACTCCATGCTTCCCCCAGGTTGCGGCCGCGGAACGGTCGCCCGCCCGACCGTGCGGATGACCGGCTCCCGGAACTGAAGGCCCCGGCGAGGCCGAGGCAACCCCCTACCCGGGGCCGAGCAGCAGCCGAAGCAAACCCGCCACCGCACCGCCCCCCACCACGGCCACCGCCCCGAGCCGGAACCGGAACAGCGCCACCGCGGCCGTCGCGCCCACCAGCAACGACGCCCACTCCGGCGCCGACGCGAGCCCCGCCGGCCAGAAGATGTGCCCGCCGAGCACCAGCGCGAGCTGCAGGATCACGCCCACCACCGCCGCGCTGATGGCCTCGAGCGGGGCGGTAAGGCGGAGGTCGTCCCGGGTGGCTTCCACCAGCGGGGCACCCGCCAGGATGAACACGAAGGACGGGAGGAAGGTGAAGAACGTGGCCACCACCGCGCCCAGCACGCCCGCCAGGGCGAGTGCCTCCGGGCCCAGCGCCTGCTGGTTCCACCCACCCACGAAGCCCACGAAGGCCACCACCATGATGAGCGGGCCAGGCGTGGTCTCGCCGAGGGCGAGCCCGTCGATCATCTGCGGGGGAGTCAGCCAGCCGTACTGGTGCACCGCCGCCTGATAGACGTACGGCAGCACGCTGTAGGCGCCGCCAAAGGTCACCAGCGCGGCCTTGGTGAAGAAGCCGGCCATCGCCCCGTAGGTCCCGCCGGCGCCGAGCACGCGCATCGGCAGGTAGGCGAGGCCCCAGAGGGCCAGTCCGGCGACGAGCACCGTGATGAGCCCCCACCGCGAGGGGCGGGCGTGCGGGGGCGTCGGGGTGTCGTCGTCGATCAGGGCCGGTGCCCGCGGGGCCTCGCTCGCCGGGCGGTGCGCGCCCAGCGGGGCGAGCCAGCCGGGCGTCGTCCGCTGCACCAGGAACCCCGCCACGGCCGCCACCAGCACCACCAGCGGGAACGGCACCCCACCCACCATCAGGGCGCCAAGTGCCCCGAGGCCCAGCACCCAGTGGAACGGCGTGCGCAGGGCGCGGGATCCCAGACGCCACACCGCATGCACCACCAGCGCCACCACCACCGGCTTGATCCCCCAGAGCACGGCGCGCACCGCCGGCACGTCCCCGTGGGCCATGTACACGTACGACAGCGCGCCGAGCACCAGCAGCGACGGCAGCACGAACAGCGCCCCAGCCACGATCCCGCCCCAGCGCCGGTGCAGCAGCCAGCCCAGGTAGGTGGCCAGCTGCTGCGCCTCGGGGCCGGGCAGCACCATGCAGAAGCTGAGCGCGTGCAGGAAGCGACGCTCGCTGATCCAGCGCCGACGCTCCACCAGCTCCTGGTGCATGATGGCGATCTGCCCCGCCGGCCCCCCGAAGCTGATCCAGCCCAGCCGGAACCAGAAGCCGAGGGCCTCACGAAACGGGACGGCGGGGGGCGGCACGGAAGCGGGCATGAGGGGCCGGGAGGTGGGCCACCGGACAGGCGAAAGGGCCAACCGGCGTGGTTGACCCTTTCACAGTGGAGGCGGAGGGAATCGAACCCTCGTCCGCGAAGGCATTCCGAATGGTTCCTACGTGCGTAGGCTCGGCTCTTTGCGTCGCCCCGGGCCGGCGCCGAACCGGCCGCCCCGGGCTCTATTCCCTAGGGTCTCGCCTCTGCCGTCGGGACGCCGGCATCGGCCAGTCCGGCTTTTCGTCCCGGTGGGAGCGCCCCGGACGGGCTCCCTTCACCGGTGGTGCGGTAAGCGAGCCTAGCTCAGCTTACGCAGCCAGCGCCAAGTCAGTGTTGGCAGTTGAAGCTTTCCAGACGGTTTATCCAGGTGCCTGGACCTGGGCACGCAACCCCTCGTTCAACCAACCCGTCGAAGCCAGTCGCCCCCGGGTGACGGGAAAGCTAGTGGCTTGGACTGAGGGGTTCAAGCAAGACGGGCCGGGGTGCCCTGTTTCACCACAGCGAACCGGAGGCGTGCCGGGTTCCCGCTCTAGCCCAGCGCCTTCGCCGTCTCCACCCGGTTCCGTCCCGCCTGCTTGGCCTCATAGAGCGCCGAATCCGCCTGCGCCGGCAGGTTGTCGATGCTGCGCGAGGTGTCGGGGAGGGAGGCCACGCCGAAGCTGGCGCTGAGCGGCCAGGTGCGGCCCTGCCAGTCCCACGGCGTGGTGCCGAGCTTGATGCGGATGCGGTCGGCCGCCTTGGCCCCGTAGACGAGCGGCGCCCCCGGCAGCCAGATGGCAAACTCCTCGCCGCCGATCCGCGCCGCCGTGTCGCCGCCGCGGATCTGGTCGTGCACCAGGCGGGCAAAGTGCACCAGCGCCGCGTCCCCGGCGTGGTGACCGAGCGTGTCGTTGAGCAGCTTGAACTTGTCGAGGTCGGCGTAGATGAGCGTGCCGCTGGTGACCCCGAGGCGGTGCATCTCGTGGTCGAGGCCGCGGCGGTTCTTGAGGCCGGTGAGCGGGTCGGTGAGCGCCGCATTGCCCAGCTCCTCGAACTTCCGCGCCCGCACGATCCGCGGCCCCGCGTTCCGGAGCGCCTCGTGCACCTCGGCGATCACCGGCCCGATCGGCGCCGCATTCTCGTCGGTCCAGAAGGCCACCGCCCCGAGCGACTCGTCCTGGAAGGTGATGGGCCAGATGATGGCCGGGGTGAAGTGGGTGCGCCGGTCGTGCACGATGCCGCCCAGCGGGTCGGCGATCGACGTGAGTGAGGGCACCTCGCCGGTGGCCACCTGGTGGATGGGACTCCCCGGCTGGGCGTTGCTCTCGAGCAGGCGCCGGTCGGCGCGCCCCGAGGTGCCCACCACCTTCACCTGCCCCGACAGCGTCACCGCCACGATCACTTCGGCATTGAGGATCCGTTCCAGCTGGTAGGCCAGCCGGAGCCCGATGCTCCCCAGCGACTCCACGGGGCCCTCATCGCTGGTCGCGTCGAACATTGGCCGCCGCGCCAGCCCGTCGAGCAGCGCCACGAGGTCCTCCGCCGCGCCCTTGAGCTGGGCCGGTTCCGCCCCCTCCGGGAGCAGCATCCCGGCCGAGAGGCCGCTCGCCGAGGCGTAGAGCAGCGTCCCGGCATCCAGCCGCTCCGCCCCCGAAGCGCCCTGCAGCCGGAACGCGGCCAGCCGGGTCTCGGCCGAGGTCACGGTCGCGGCGGGGGCCCGCTCGGCGAGCGCCCGGTGCCAGCGGCCCGCCTGCCCGTCGGTGACCGGCCCCTCCGACAGCCAAACGGCCGTGGCGCGCCGGGCATCCCGGAGCCACCGGAGCGCGGGCTGCGGCACCAGGGCCGGGTCCACGCCCACCAGCGGCGCCGGATCCTCCGGCCGCCGACGCCAGATCAGGGCCCCCGCGGCCCCCGCCGCCATCCCGCCCACGAGCCACCCGAGTGCGCTCACAGCCACCTCCGGCGCCGGAACCAGACATAGATGCCCACGCACACCGCGATCATCACGCCCCACACCGCCGGGTACCCCCACGGCTCGGGGAGCTCCGGCATGTGCTCGAAGTTCATGCCGTACACGCCCACGATGAACGTGAGTGGCAGGAAGAACGCCGAGAAGATGGTCAGCACCTGCACCACCTCATTGGTGCGGTGCGCCGCCAGCTGCAGCTGCATGTTGAGCAGGTTGGTCACGTCCTCGAGCAGCTCGTCGGCGTAGAAGTGCATGCTCTCGGCGTTCTCCCGCAGGTCCTGCCCCAGCCCCGCCGTCCGGCCCTCGAGCCCGAAGCCGAGCCGCGACGTGACGCTGAGCGTGCGCCACAGCAGCCGCTTGGCCAGCCCCACCCGCCGCTTGATCAGGTACAGGTCGGAGAGCATCCGCGCCACGTCGTGCTCGGTGAAGAGCGAGTGCTCGTAGGCGTCGAGCCGTTCCTCAGCCTTCACCAGCGGCGCCTCGTACGAGAAGATCACCGCGTTGGCGAGGTCCGCGAGGAGCTGGGGCAGTGGGTCGCCGGCGGCCCCAGCGCCCTTCTCCCGGGCCCACTCGTCCATCAGGCTGGTGAGGTACCGCTGGTCCTTGCGGTGGATGGTGATCAGGAACTCCTTCGACCAGAAGAGCGCCACCTTCCGGGTGAAGGCCTGGATCGTGTCGGCGTCGTCCGCGGCGAGTTCGTCGTGGCCCCGCAGGATCGCGAACGACGACCCGTTGAACCGCTCGAACTTGGGCAGGTGCTCCGGGTCGAGGCAGTCCGCCACGGCCGTCGCCGTCAGGCCGTAGTCGCGCGCCACCTGGTCCATGTCCGCGCGCGTCGGCTCCACCAGGTCGAGCCAGGTGAAGGCGCCGGACGCCGAGGTGAAGACGGTTCGGAGCACGGAGCTCCCGGGTTGGGGGCTCGGCGGACCCGCGGCGGCCAGGCCGGCAGGGACGCCGAGTTAGGACCGGAGAATGCGGCCCGCCGCCATCGCGGCGCCGAAGCCATTGTCGATGTTCACCACCGTGACGCCCGCCGCGCACGAGTTGAGCATGGCGAGCAGCGCCGCCAGCCCCCCGAACGAGGCGCCATACCCCACGCTCGTCGGCACCGCGATGACCGGCTTGTCCACCAGCCCGCCCACCACGCTCGGCAGCGCGCCCTCCATGCCCGCCACCACGATCAGCACGTCCGCCGAGCGCAGCGCCTCGCCCGAGTTGAGCAGCCGGTGGATCCCGGCCACGCCCACGTCGGAGAGCCGCGCCACGCCGAGGCCGAGCGCATCCGCGGTGTCGGCGGCCTCCTCCGCCACCGGCAGGTCACTGGTGCCCGCGCACGCCACGAGCACGGTCCCCGGGGGCGCCGCCGGGGTGTCCCGCTTGAGGAGCACCGTGCGGCCCAGCGGATTCCAGCGCATCCCCGGGAAGCGCGCCGCGAGCGCCTCGGCCTGCGCCGCCGACGCGCGGGTGCCGAAGAAGCCCCCGCCCGCCGCATCCAGCCGCTCGCAGATGGCCACCACCTGCTCCACCGTCTTCCCCTGGCAGAACACCACCTCCGGCGTCCCCTGCCGGAGCGCGCGATGATGGTCCAGCTGCGCAAACGGCAGCTGCTCCGTGGGGAAGTGCCGCAGCCGCTCCAGCGCGCTCTGCGGGTCGAGCGCCCCGCGCGCCACCTCGTCGAGGAGGCGGCCCAGCTGCTCCGGCGTCACGCCACCCCGGCCGCGGCGCCGTGCGACGCCAGGTAGTCCCCGAAGATCTGCTCCGCCGCCGCCATGGTCTCCACCTGGAAGAGCTTCTGGCGCAGGTCGCTGGCCCCGTGCATCCCCTTGGTGTACCAGCCAAAGTGCTTGCGGAACTCCACCACCGTCTTCCGGCTGTCGCCCTGGAGCCGGGTGGCGAGGCGCGCGTGCTCGAGCGCCACCTGGAAGCGCTCGGCCGGCGCGGGCCGTGCCGGGCGCGGCTCCCCGCGGAGCAGTGCCTGCGCGTCGCGGAAGAGCCACGGGTTCCCGAACGCGCCCCGCCCGATCATCACGCCGGCGCACCCGGTGTGCTGCACCATGCGCACCACGTCGTCGGGCGTCACCACGTCGCCATTGCCGATCACCGGGATGTCGAGCGCCTCCACCACCTGCGCGATCTCGTCCCAGTTGGCCTTCCCGGAGAACATCTGCGTCCGGGTGCGGGCATGCAGCGTGAACGCCGTGGCCCCCGCATCCTGCATCCGCCGCGCGATGCCCACGGGATCACGCAGGAGGTCGTTCCAGCCGCTCCGCGTCTTGACCGTCACCGGCAGGTGGGTGGCCTTCACGCAGGCGCGGATGATCTGCACCACCAGGTCCATGTCCCGCAGGCAGCCCGAGCCGCCGTTCCGCTGCACCACCTTCTTCACCGGGCAGCCGAAGTTGATGTCGATGAACTCGGGCCGGTAATGCTCCGTGATGATGGCCGTGGCCTCGGCCATGGCGTTGGGATCGGCGCCGTAGATCTGGATGCCGATGGGCCGCTCGCACTCCTCGAACTCGGCCCCCTCCAGGGTGTTCCGGATCCGGCGGCGGAGCGCCTCGGAGCTGAGGAACTCCGACAGCACCACGTCCGCCCCCATCCCCCGGCAGATCTGCCGGAAGGGGGCCTCCGAGACCCCGGCCATGGGGGCCAGGAGCAGCGCGGGAGTGGAACTGTCGAAGTAGGGTAACCGCATCGGGGAATTCTACTTCCGGCCCCCGGCGGCAGCAACGGAGCCGCCCCCTCCGCCGTCCTTTACAGCCAGCCCCAGAGGCCGGTAATCTTCCCCGGCCATGCACCTCCGCGATTTCTACGAGCCGAGTGCCATCGCGCTCCCGCTCCGGGCCGCCTCCCGGGCCGAGGCCCTGCCCGCGCTCGTCGGCCTCCTCGGCCTCGACCCGCGCGCCCGCGACACCCTGCTCCGCATCCTGACCCGCCGCGAGGAGCTCGGCTCTACCGGCGTGGGCCGCGGCATCTCGATCCCGCATGGCCGCTCCCTGGTGGTGAACCGCGTGCGGCTGGCCTACGGCTACCACCCCGAGGGGCTGCCGTGGGACGCGGTGGACGGCAAGCCCGTGCACCACTTCTTCATGATCGTGGCGCCGCCCATCGAGGTCTCCAACCAGTACCTCCCCATCCTCGGCAAGATCGCCACCTTCGCCAAGGAACCCGACGTCCCCGAGCGCCTCGCGCGCATCGCCTCGGCCGAGGAGTTCTTCCGGCTGCTCGAGGAGAAGGGTGTCTGAAGGCGGGGCGCGGCAAACGGCAGGAACCACAGAGACACAGAGGGCACAGAGGTCACGGAGGAACCGAGCCCGGATTGGCGTGTTGCCAACCCGGGCTCGGTGATCTTGTGGTGGGGTTCTGCGGATGGGTCGGGACGTTGCCGGACCCCAACAGACACCCACATCAATTGCAGTGCTCTGTGGCCTCTGTGTCCTCTGTGCCTCTGTGGTTATCACCCCGGACCCAACCCAGACACCGCACCCACCACCGCCCCGACCCTCCCTACTCCCACTCGATCGTCGCCGGCGGCTTCGAGCTCACGTCGTAGACCACGCGGTTCACGCCGTCCACCTCGTTGGCGATCCGGTTGGAGACCCGCGCCAGCACCTCCGGCGGGAACGGGAACCAGTCGGCTGTCATCCCGTCGCGGCTCGTCACCGCGCGGAGGCCCACCACCTGGTCGTAGGAGCGCTCGTCGCCCTGGACACCCACCGAGCGGATGGGGAGGAGCACCGCGAACGCCTGCCAGATGTCGTCGTAGAGCCCCGCCGCGCGGATCTCCTCGATGTAGATGTGGTCCGCCTTCCGAAGCGTGTCGAGCTGGTGCTTGTTCACCTCGCCCAGGATGCGGATGGCGAGGCCCGGGCCCGGGAAGGGATGCCGGCCCACCATTTCCTCGGGAAGCCCGAGCTCGCGGCCCACCTGCCGCACCTCGTCCTTGAAGAGCTCGCGCAGCGGCTCGATCAGCTTGAACGGCAGCTTCTCCGGCAGCCCGCCCACGTTGTGGTGCGTCTTGATGGTCACCGACGGCCCGCCGAGCGGGGACATGGACTCGATGACGTCGGGATAGAGCGTCCCCTGCACCAGGAAGCCCACGTCCCCGCCCACCTTCCGGGCCTCCCGCTCGAACACGTCGATGAACCGGTGGCCGATCCGCTTCCGCTTGGTCTCCGGGTCGGTGACGCCGGCCAGGTCGCCGAGGAAGTCGGCGCTCGCATCCACCACGCGGAGGTCGATGCCGTAGTTGCGCCGGAACATCTGCTCCACCTGCTCCCGCTCGTGCAGCCTGAGCAGCCCGTGGTCCACGAAGATGCAGGTGAGCTGGTCCCCGATGGCCCGGTGCACCAGCACCGCGGCCACCGAGCTGTCCACCCCGCCGGAGAGGCCGCAGATGACGCGCTTCGTCCCCACCAGCGCGCGGATCCGCTGGATCTCCCCCTCGATGAAGTTGCCGGGCGTCCAGTCAGGGGTGCAGCCGCACACCTGGAACAGGAAGTTGTGGAGGATCTCGCCGCCCCGCGGCGTGTGCGCCACCTCGGGGTGGAACTGCACCCCGTAGAGTGGCTTGCTGTCGTGCTGGATGGCGGCCACCGGGGCGTTGCTGCTGGACGCCACCACATGGTACCCCGGCGGGGCCGTGTCCACGTGGTCGCCGTGGCTCATCCACACCGGCGTCTCCTCGCCCCCGCCGAAACCGGTGAAGAGCTTGCCGCCCTTCACCGCCACCATGGCCCGGCCGTATTCCCGCCGGTCCGCGCGCACCACCTTGCCGCCCGAGAGCTGCGCCAGCAGCTGCATGCCGTAGCAGACGCCGAGCACCGGCGTGCCCATCTCGAGCAGCGCCGGCTCCGCCGTGGGCACGTTCTCGCCGTACACCGAGTTGGGGCCGCCCGAGAGGATGATGCCCTTCGGCTGCCACTGCCGGATCCACTCCACCGAGCGGGACGGGGGGTGGATCTCGCAGTAGACATGGGCCTCGCGCACGCGACGGGCGATGAGCTGCGTGTATTGCGAGCCGAAGTCGATGATGAGGATGCCGCCGTGATGCTGGGTCACGTGACTCCGTGGTTCATGGTTTCGAGGGCCGGCGGGAAGCGGCGAGGGGCGAGCGGCTGTTCGCGCTCACCCCCCGGTCGCTCCCCGCTCATCCCTCACCGTTGGTTTCCCACCGGGGCTCGGGCGTCTCGCCCGCGTAGAGGTCTGCCACCCTCTCGCGTGGCCGCACGACGGCCCATCGCCCCCCATCCACAAGCACCTCGGCGGGCCGGGTGCGCGAGTTGTAGCTCGAGGCCATGACGAACCCGTACGCCCCCGCGCCGAGCACCGCCAGCCGCTCGCCGGCCACCACGCCGGGGAGGGTGCGATCCCGCGCCAGGAAGTCGCCCGTCTCGCAGACCGGCCCCACCACGTCCACCGGCACCTCGGGCCGCCCCGCGGCCTCGAGCTCCACCATCTCGTGCCAGGCCATGTAGTGACTCGGCCGCACCAGGTCGTTCATGCCGGCGTCCACGAGCACCAGTTCCTTGCCGCCCGAGTGCTTCCGCGACAGCACCGTCGTCAGCAGGAGCCCGGCGCTCCCCACCAGGAACCGCCCCGGCTCCATCACCAGGGTGAGCCCCGTCTCCTCGGCCAGGGGCCGCACCGCGGCCAGGAAGCGCACCGGGTCGAGCGGGATCTCGTCCTTGTAGCGGATGCCGAGCCCGCCGCCGATGTCGAGGTTTCGGATGGTATCGATGCCCGCCTTGCGGAGCTCCGCCACGAGCCCGGCCAGCTTGCCGAGCCCCTCACGATACGGCGCCGGGTCCAGGATCTGGCTGCCGATGTGCATGGCGATGCTGTCGAGGGTGAGGAGCGGGTGCGCATGCACGCGCAGCGCCAGCGCCTTCACCTGGTCGAACGGCACCCCGAACTTGATCCCGCCCTGCCCCGTGGCGATGTAGGGATGCGTCTCGGCCGTCACGTCCGGGTTCACCCGGATGCCCACCGCCGCGCCCTTCCCCAGTCGCTCCGCGATGGCCGAGAGCTTGTCCAGCTCGTCGCTCGACTCGAGGTGGATGTGCCCCACCCCCACGAGCAGCGCCTGCTCCAGCTCCGCCGGCGACTTCCCCACCCCGGAGAACACGATCCGCTGCGGCGGGAACCCCGCCGCGATCGCCCGCTCGAGCTCCCCACCCGAGACGATGTCCGCCCCGGCGCCAAGATCCCGGAACACCCGCAGCACCGCCAGGTTACTGTTGGCCTTCACCGCAAAGCAGATCCGGTGCGGCACCCCCGCCAGCGCCTGGTCCAGCACCCCGTACTGCCGCCGGATCACCTCGGCGTTGTAGATGTACGCCGGCGTCCCCACCGCCTCCGCGATCACCGACAGCGGCACACCCCCCAGGAGCAGCGTGGCCCCGCGGCGCGAGAGCCCCGCGTCCGCAAAGAGCGCCGCCTGCCGCTCCTCGGTGGTGAGCGCCGCGTGCCGGGTGGCGGTGGACACCATCAGTAGGCCCTCGCCCAGACCGCTTCGGTGGTGGCCGGGCGGCCGCACCACATGCAGGTGGCGGGCTTCTCCTCCGACTGGAATTCCGGGTCGGGCAGGCAGCGGATGGTGGCCTTGGTCTGCTCCTTGATGTCGGCCTCGCACTTGCCGTCGCCGCACCAGCCGCCGTAGGCAAAGCCGCCGTCCCGCTCCAGGAAGTCGAGGAACGACGCCTTGGTGATGCCGCGGATGCTGTTCTGCTCCCGGCGCGTGCGCGCCGCGTCGAGCAGCTCCTGCTGCATGCTGTCCATCTCGAGCCGGAGCGTGCGCGCCAGCCCCTCGGTGGGGAACGATTGCTTCTTGCCACCCGTCCGCCGCGCCAGCATCACCGTGCCGCCCGCCACGTCGCGCGGGCCGATCTCGAGCCGGAGCGGGACGCCGCGGCCTTCCCATTCGTAGTACTTGGCGCCCGGCTTCATGCCGTCACGCGCGTCGAGGTGGGTGCGGATGCCGGCCGCCTTGAGCTCCTTGAGCACGTGGTCGGCGGCGGTGAGCACCGTGGCCCGCTCCTCGTCGCTCTTGTAGATCGGCACGATCACCACCTGGTACTGCGCCAGCCGGGGCGGCGTGATGATGCCGTTGTCGTCGCCGTGCGTCATCACCAGCGCGCCCACGAGGCGCGTGGAGACGCCCCACGACGTGTTCCACACGTAGTCGAGGCCACCGGCCTGGTTCTGGAACGTCACCTGGAACGCCTTGGCGAAGTTCTGCCCCAGGTTGTGGCTGGTGCCCGCCTGCAGCGCCTTGTTGTCCTGCATCAGCGCCTCGATGCAGTACGTCCGGAGCGCGCCCGCAAACCGCTCGGCGTCCGTCTTCCGCCCCGTGATCACCGGCATGGCCATCCACTGCTCGGCGAACTCGCGGTATGTGGCCAGGATCTTGAGCGTGAACTGCTCCGCGTCCGCCTCGTCGATGTGCGCGGTGTGGCCCTCCTGCCAGAGGAACTCCGCCGTCCGCAGGAACAGGCGCGTGCGCATCTCCCAGCGCACCACGTTGGCCCACTGGTTCATGAGCACCGGCAGGTCGCGGTAGCTCTGGATCCACTTGGCGTACATCGAGTAGATGATCGTCTCGGACGTGGGCCGGACCACCAGCGGCTCCTCGAGCTCCTTGCCGCCGCCGTGCGTCACCACCGCCAGCTCGGGCGCAAACCCCTCGACGTGCTCCGCCTCCTTGGAGAGGAAGCTCTGCGGGATGAACAGCGGGAAGTACGCGTTCTGGACGCCATGCTCCTTGAACATGCCGTCGAGCCCGCGCTGCATCTGCTCCCAGATGGCGTAGCCGTTGGGCCGGATGACCATGCAGCCGCGCACCGGGCTGTAGTCCGCCAGCTCGGCCCGCATGATCACCTCGTTGTACCACGCGCTGAAGTCCGCCGCGCGGGTCGTGAGCTTCTTCTCGTCAGCCATCGGCCACCATCGCTTTCACGTCGTCCGCCACCCGCGCGAGCGCCACCGCCCGCTGCGTCTTGCCCGTGAGGTCCTTGACCTGCACCTCACCCTTCGCCCGGTCATCCGGCCCGATCACCACCGCCACCCGCGCGGCCCGCGTGTCGGCCAGCTTGAGCTGCTTGCCCAGGTTCTCCGCGCGGAGCGCGTACTCCACCCGGAGCCCCGCCTCCCGGAGCTCGTGCGCCAGCCGCAGCACGTGCGGCTGGTCCTCCGCCGTCACCCCCGCCACGAACACCTGGATGGACGCGGGCGCCGGCGGCACCAGCCCCCGCTCCTTGAGCAGCTCGCCGAGCACCACGTCGCCGATGGCAAAGCCCACGGCCGGCAGCTCCACGCCGCCCAGCAGCTTGAGCAGCTCATCGTATCGCCCACCGCCCGCCAGCGCCCGCAGCGACCGCCCCGCATCGAACAGCTCGAACACCGTCCCGGTGTAGTACGCGAGCCCCCGGACGATCGTCAGGTCCACGTCCACGAACCCGAGCAGCCCCATCGCCTCGAGCGCCGTCAGCACCTCGGCGAACGGCGCCCCGGCCTCCGCCCCGCCCTCCACCTTCGCGAGCGCCGCCTGCACGTCCGGCCACCCGCGGAGCGCCGCCACCTCCAGCACCCGAGCCCCCACCCCCGGCCCGAACCGCTCATCGCGCCCCTCGCGGATCTCCGCCACCTGCTCCGGCTTCATCCGCTCCAGCTTGTCGATCACCGCATACGCCGACGGCAACTGCTCCGCTGCCACGCCGGCGCCGCGCAGCAGCGCCTGCAGCACCCGCCGGTCGCTCAGCCGCACCCGCACCTGGTCCGCCTCGAGCCCGAAGGCCCGCACCAGGTCAATCGCCAGCGCAATGACCTCGGCGTCGCCGAGCGGCCCCGGCTCCCCCATGAGGTCACAGTTGAGCTGGAAAAACTCCCGGAGCCGCCCCCGCTGCTGCCGCTCGTACCGGAACATCTGCCCGATGGAGAACCACCGGATCGGCTTCTTCATCCCGCCCGCGCGCGCCGCCACCATGCGCGCCACCGTCGGCGTCAGCTCCGGCCGGAGCGACACCGCCCGCCCCCCCTTGTCCTCGAAGTTGTAGAGCTGGCCGACGATCTCCTCACCACTCTTGGCGGTGTAGAGCTCCAGCGGCTCGAGCGGGGGGCCATCGAACTCCTCGAACCCGTACCGCCGGCACACTCGGCGCCAGGTCTCGAAGAGGTGCGCGCGGAAGGCGAACTCGGCAGGGTAGAAGTCCCGAAAGCCCGGCAGGGGCTGGGTTTGCATAGGCGGGAGAATCTAGCCAGAGCCCGGGGGATGGACTACCCCGAGCCGCCTCGCCCCCCACCCCCTCGATGCCCGGGGGCCGGCTGAGGAGGAGGGGTGGGGGGCAGAGGGCGCGTATGCTGCCGACACCTGCGAACCAGCCCACCCTGCCCGCAGCTTAAGCGCCCGGCGCCCCCCACCCCTCCGACGAAGCCGAGCCCGCGCACGACGTACGCGCGCACGCGCGCGCGGCCGGATGTATCCGGCCGCTACGGACGTGGAGGCAGCGGGATCGTCAGCCCCCACGCCCTCGGTGCCCCGGGGCCGGCTGAGGAGGAGGGGTGGGGGGCAGAGGGCGCGTATGCTGCCGACACCTGCGAACCAGCCCACCCTGCCCGCAGCTTAAGCGCCCGGCGCCCCCCACCCCTCCGACGAAGCCGAGCCCGCGCACGATCCGCGCACGCTGCCAGAATGGGCTTGAAACAGAGAAGGGCCGGCCATGGCCGGCCCCCACGGGAGATCCACGCCGGCGAGCCTCAGGGCTCGATCCCGAGAGCCTCCATGACATCGCCGACGGTGTGGAAGGAGCCGGTCACCAGCACCGTGCCCGCGCCCCGCTCCACCGTGGCCAGCGCCGCCTGGAACTCCGGCTGCAGGCTCCACGCCGCCCGGGCCGGCGGCCGCGCCGGGTCCTCGAGCCAGCGGCGCAGCCAGTCCAGATCCCACTTCCGCCCCGCCGCCGTGGGTGCCACCGTGAGGATCCCCCGGTCCACCGCCTCGTCCAGCCGCACCAGCATGGCCGGCCACTCCTTGTCCCCCAGAATGGACACCAGCGCATGAATCGGCCGCGGCAGGTCGGCGGCGCGGAGGGCGGTGACGAGCGCCCGCATGCTGTCGGGATTGTGCGCCACGTCGAACAGCCACTTCCCCCGCCGGTCAAACCGCCCCGGGATCCGCGCCACCCGGAACCCCTCGGCGATCTCCGCCTCACTCGGCCGGTACGGCGCCGGCAGCGCCAGCAGCACCCCCCGCGCCACGGCGGCGTTCCGCCGCTGGTGCGGCCCCTGCAGGTGGAGCGCGCCGCTCCAGCACACCTCCGGCGGCAACACCCCGGGCCGTGCCCCCGCCGCCAGCGCCGCCTGCCGCAGCACCTCCACGAGCCGGGGCCGCCCCTCCCCGATGACGAACGGCACCCCGCGCTTGGCGATCCCCGCCTTCTCCCGCGCGATCGCCTCGAGCGTGTTGCCGAGGTACTTCATGTGGTCCTTCTCGATCTTGGTCACGGCCGAGACCAGCGGCGTCAGCACGTTGGTGCTGTCGAGCCGACCGCCGAGCCCCACCTCCACCACGGCGAGGTCCACCCCGCGCGCCGCGAAGTCCGCAAAGGCGATGGCCGTGGTGGCCTCGAAGAACGTCCCCTGGTGCGCCAGGATGGCCGGCCGCAGCTGCTCGGTCCACGCCGCCACCGCCTGCTCCGAGATCGGCGCCCCGTCCACCTGGATGCGCTCCCGGAAGCTCACCAGGTGGGGCGACGTGTAGAGCCCCACCCGCAGCCCCCGCGCCCGGAGCGCCTCGGCCACCAGGGTCGAGACACTCCCCTTCCCGTTGGTGCCGCCGATGTGGATGGTGGGAAAGACGGTGTGCGGGTCGCCCACGGCGGCGAGCAGCGCGCGCGTGGTGTCGAGCCCGAACTTGATCTGGGTGGTCCGGGGGTAGAGGAACTCGAGCGCCTGCGCGTAGCTGAGGGCCAAGGGAGGTGAGCGTCCCGTGGAGGTGATATCTTGGGGGCCGGGGCGCCGTGCGGCCGTCAGGCGCCTCCTTCAACCTACGTCCGCGCCCCCATGGCCCGCCACACCATCATCCCCGATCCCTTCGTGAAGGTCCTGGAGGCCCTCCCCGGCTTCCACGCCCTCACCGCCGGCTTCTCCCTCTGCCCCGAGTGCGAGCGCTGCGAGCGGAGCGTCGTCTACCTCACCCCCGACGAGCGCCGCTCGGCCGAGGCGGTGGGGATGCGCCTGTACGGGAAGGGCGCCGCCACCCGCATCAACCGCCATGGCTGCAAGTGCCCCTTCTACCTCGGCGCGGACCGGGGGTGCGGCGCCTACGCCACCCGCCCCCTCATCTGCCACCTCTTCCCGATCGACATCGTGGAACACGAGGACCGGGACGGCGAGTACTGGTGGGTCCTCTTCGGGGCCTGCGCCGAGGTGGAGCGCGGCAAGCTCAAGGGCCGGGTGGAGGAGGCGCGGGCGCTGGCCCGCCAGCTCGACCAGTTGATGCCCGACGACCTCCGCCGCGCCTTCATGGACGACGCCGGGGCGGCCGTTGCGGAGCCGGGCTTCTACGACCACCCCGTCCACTACCTCCTGCCGCTCACCCCCCCCGCCTGAGGCGACCCCCTCGCCTCGTCCGTCCTCTTCCCGTACACTCATCACGCATTCCCCGCCTCCTTCCCCACGAGCCCCTCCTCGATTCTCGACTCCCCTCCCTCGAGTGTCATCGTCTCCACATCCCGTCTCGTCCTCCCCACCTCGACACTCGTCTTCCCCACCTCATTCGTCATCGCCTCCGCCTCGATTTTCCGCTTCCCCACCTCGATGTTCGTCCTCCCTGCCTCGATGGTCGTCGTCCCCACTTCGATTCTCGCCTCCCCTTCATCGAACGTCGTCACGGCCACTTCGATTCTCGCCCCCCTTTCATCGACGGTCGTCATCCCCGCCTCGATTGTCCCCTCCCCTTCATCGATGGTCGTCGTCTCCACTTCGATTGTGGGGGCCCGCACGACCTTCTTCATGATCCGACCCGCCTTCTTCGTCCCACCACCCCCCGGAAAACACGGAACCGCAGCCTCCATCCGTCTGGAGGCTGCGGTTCGTTGCGTCGCGGGGATCGGGTAGGCCTACTCCCCGTTCTCCTCCACCACCCGCTTCCCGCTCATGTGCCGGAGCAGCCGCGCCGTGGTCTCCCGCAGCGAGAGCCGCGGCACCACTTCGTCAATCTGCCCCTTCTCCAGCAGGAACTCCGCCGTCTGGAAGCCCTCGGGCAGGTCCTGCCCGATGGTCTGCCGGATGACCCGCGCGCCCGCAAAGCCGATCATGGCCCCGGGCTCCGCCAGGATCACGTCGCCCTGCATGGCGAAGCTCGCCGAGACGCCGCCGGTGGTCGGGTCCGTGAGGATGGTGATGTAAGGGACGGAGAGCGCGTAGAGCTGCGCGATGGCGGCCGAGGTCTTGGCCATCTGCATGAGGGAGAAGACCCCCTCCTGCATCCGCGCGCCGCCCGAGGTGCAGACCAGCACCAGCGGGACCTTCTTCTCGGCGCTCCGGCGGGCCAGCCGGGCGATCTTCTCGCCCACCACCGAGCCCATGGAGCCGCCCATGAAGCTGAAGTTCATGACGCCGAGGTGGAGGGGGGTGCCCTCCAGCTTGCCGGAGCCGGTGTAGATGGCGTCGGAGGTGCCGGACTTCCGGTAGGCGGACGCCAGCCGCTCGGGGTACCGCTCGAACGACAGCGGGTCGGCGGAACGCAGGTTGGCGTAGAGTTCGCGCCAGGTCCCGTCGTCGGTCAGCAGCTCGATGTACTCCTCGGCCGAGAACCGCCGGTGGGTGCCGCACTCGGGGCACACATTGAGGTTCCGCTCGAACTTCTCGCGGATGTCGATGTGCCCGCAGCTGTCACACTTCTCCCAAGCGTCCGGCGGGATTTCGAGGCGCTCCCGCACCGAGGGGCGGGGCTTCCTCTCCTTCTTGAACCAAGCCATGACTGCCATAGGGAATGGGGAGTCGCTCGTGGATGTGGCGCGAAATCGGCTCCAACGGTGACCCCCAATTTGCGCACTGAGTACCCATTTGCGCTAGGGGGATGCCGCTAAGTCGTTGTCACACATCACCATAGCCAGCAAACCGCCCGTCCCACGCCGCCCGCAGGCACAGCCCCATCCCCGTGCACGTGGCAAGGACGAACGAGCCGCCGTAGGAGAAGAACGGCAGGGGGATGCCCGTAATGGGCATCACGTTCACGGTCATCCCCACGTTCTCGAACACGTGCGTGAAGAGCAGGCCCAGGATGCCGAAGACCATGAGGCTCGAGTACGGGTCCGTGGCCCGCCGGGCGATCCGCACCAGGCTGAGGAACAGCCCGAAGAAGAGCACCAGCGCCAGCAGGACGCCCAGGAAACCCAGTTCCTCGCCCACCACGGCAAAGATGAAGTCGGTGTGCTGCTCGGGCAGGAACGCCAGCCGCTTCTGCGGCCCTTCGAGGTAGCCGTTCCCGATCCACCCCCCCGACCCGATGGCCACCTTGGACTGGATGGCGTGGTAGCCCGCCTTCTGGGGGTCCACCTCGGGGTTGAGGAAGGTGAGCAGCCGGTTCTGCTGGTAGGGCGCCAGGTGCCGCCAGACGGGCAGGGCCACGAAGCCCATGAAGGCGTTGGCCACCCCCACCGCGATCCCCTCCCACAGGTAGGGCCGCCAGAGGAACATCAGCACCACCAGGCCCACCAGCCACAGCACCCAGGTGGTGAGGGTGAAGGCCATGAGCAGGCTGATCACCGGCGACGCCAGCGCCAGCAGCAGCACCGGCCGCACCCCCGCCCAGAAGAGCGTGGCGAAGAGGATCCCCACGAAGACCAGCGCGCTCCCCAGGTCGGGCTGCGCCAGCACCAGCAGCGCGGGGCCGCCGGCGATCATGCAGGCGGGCAGCATCTCCCGCAGCGTCTGGGGCACCTCGCGCCGCCCGGAGAGGTAGCGGGCCAGCATCAGCGCCGTGGCCAACTTGGCGAACTCCGCCGGCTGCCCCACCCGCATCCCGCCGATGATGATCCAGCTCTTGCTGCTGGCGGCGGTGCCCGCGCCGCCGCCGATCACCAGCGTGAGGAGCAGGAGCAGGATCGCCGTGACGTAGAGCGGCAGCGACGCCCACTCGAGGATCCGGGGCGACAGCCGGAAGGCCAGGAAGGCGAGCAGGCTCCCCGCCCCGAGCCAGAAGAGCTGCCGCCGCCAGGCCCCGGCCGCGGCGAAGTTCGGGACGTCGGTCTGCCCGGCCGAGTAGAGGACGATGACGCCGTAGAGGAAGAGCAGCCCCACCGTCACGAGGAGCGCGCGATCGGGGCCGGGCGTCCGCCTCATCGCCGGGTCTCCACGCGGGTGGTGTCGCGGGCGGTCACGGTCGAGTCCCGGCGCCGAGGGGTGGGCGCGTCGCCGGGGAGGTTGAGCGGGGTGCGCGCCGCGCGGTCGCCGCCCGCGCTGTCCGGCCCGAGCAGGTAGCGCCGGATGGATTGCACCACGTAGGGCGCCACCGAGCTGCCGTGCAGGCCGAACTCGAAGATGGCCCCCACCACGATCTCCGGCTTCTCCGCCGGCGCAAACGCCAGGAACCAGCCGTGGTCGCGGTCGGGGTCGGAGGAGTTCTGGGCCGTGCCGGTCTTGCCGGCCACGGTGAACTCCTTGATGCGGCTGCGGGCCGCCGTGCCCTGCTCCACCACCGCGATGAGCGCATGCCGGAGCCCGTCGAGCTGCTCCTGGTTGAGCCCCAGGTCAAACGTCTCCCCGCTGTCCGGCGCCACCAGGTAGGGCGTCGGCGTCTTGCCGTTCCCCGCCAGCGCGGCGTAGAAGCGGACCATGTTGATGAGCGTCTGGGTGTTCTCCCCCTGGCCGATGGCCAGGTTGAGGATCACCGCGTTGCTCCAGCCGCGGGCCCCGTAGCGGCGGTCGTAGTAGTCCACCGCGGCGGGCCAGATCGGCGTGGTCTCGTTGACCAGGTCCACCTGGGTCCGGTTGCGGAACCCCATCTTCACGCCGTCGGCCAGGATGTTGGCGAGCTGGATGCGGAGGCCCAGCTGGTAGAAGTACACGTCGCAGCTCTGCGCCACCGCGCCCACCAGGTCCAGCGACCCGTGGCCGCGCTTGTTCCAGCACTTGAAGTAGCGGTTGCCGAACTGCATCCCGCCGTTGCAGCTGGTGGGCATGTGGGTGTGCAGGTCCACCAGCCCGCGCTTGAGGCCCATCGCCGCCGTGGCCAGCTTGAACGGCGAGCCCGGCGGGTACTTCACCTGCAGCGCGCGGTTGAGCAGCGGCCGCGTGGGGTCGGTGTTGAGCCGCGCCCACTCGCCCGAGCTGATGCCGCCGATGAAGTGATTGGGATCGTACGCCGGCGTGGAGTAGAGCGCGCGGATCTCGCCCCGCGGCGTCATGGCGATGAGCGCGCCCGCCTGCCCCTTGGGCCAGATGCTGTCCACGAAGAGCTGCAGGTCCATGTCGATGGTGGTGCGGAGGTTCCGCCCCGGCACCGACGGCAGCGGCGGCGCCGCCCCCTGCTCCCGCACCAGCCGGCCGCGCGCGTCCACCTCGATGTACTTGAGCCCCGGGACGCCGCGGAGCGAGTCGTCGTACTCGCGCTCGAGGCCCGAGCGGCCCACCAGCGTCCCCGGCCGCGCCCCCGCGTAGCGGTTGCTGTCCAGCTCCAGCTGCCGCACCTCGTCCACGTACCCGATCAGGTGCGCGATCACCGGCCCCGCCGGGTAGCGCCGCCGCGGCTCCGACTGGATCACCAGGCCCGGCAGCGCCGCCCGGTGCTCCTCCAGCCGCGCCACCTGCTCCTGCGAGGCATTGCCGAGCACCAGCGCGGGCTGGTAGCGCGCGGTATAGTAGCGGTTGACCACGTCCTCGACGTCGCCCGAGTCGAGCGGCACCACGGCGCTGAAGCGCCGCAGCACCTGCCGGAGCGAGTCGCTCGACGGCGCCAGCAGCGACACCGAGAAGCCCGGCACCGTCTCGGCGATGATGCGGCCCTTGTAGTCGTACACCGTCCCCCGCGCCGGCTGCAGCGGCACGGGACGCAGGCGGTTGTTCTCGGCGCGGAGGCGGTAGCGGTCGTTCTGGAGGACCTGGGTCCGGAAGAAGGCCCCCACCAGCACCAGGAAGGCGACGAGCAGCACCACGCCGGCCTGGTCGGACCGCTCGCGGAGCTTGGTGGGATGGAACGACTTCATGGGTCGAGCCGGATGTCGAGCCAGCGGCGGAAGACGACGAGCACCACGCCGGCGGTGATCGCCGTGGTGAGCGCCTGCAGCGGGGCGTACACCAGCAGCGGCATCGTGAGCCCGCCCGGGGCCGGGCCGCTCGCCATGAGCTGGATGGCGTTCCGCGCCCACACCCCGAAGGCGATCACGAGCCCGTTGACGAAGAGGTTGTCCGGAAAGAACACCGCCCGGCCCCACGCGGCAAGGTAGCCCACCACCGTGTGCGCCAGCGCCCCGGCCCCGATCCGGGACGGCACCATCGCATCCCCGGCGAAGCCCACCAGGAACCCCGCCAGCGCGGCCGTCCCCGGCCGGCTCCGGATGGCGTAGAGCATCAGCGCCACCAGCAGGAAGTCCGGCGCCACCTGCGGGTATCCCAGCCGCGGCCGCACCGCGAAGTGGAGGATGACGAGCAGCACCAGCACCGCCCACAGCCGGCCCCGCTCCGCGCGCATGGCGATCATCGGGTGCTGTCCACGGTGAAGGCCGAGTCGGCGATCCCGCCCGGGTCGCGGAGGATGAGCACCTGCGAGGCCGCCGCCGGGTTCTCGGCCGGCTTGACGATGTAGATCCGCTCCCAGCCCGTCTCTTCCCGGGCCTGCGCCATCACCGTCCCGATGGGGATCCCCGACGGGTACACGCCGCCGAGCCCGGAGGTGACCACCAGCGTCCCGTCCGGCACCGAGTCGCGGATGGCCACGCCGCGGAGCTGCATGAGGAGCTCACTCCCGGTCACCTGCAGCGCCGGCGCCACCACCCCGAACACCCCGCCCGGCCGCGTGAACGCGCTGGCGCGGAATTCCGGGTGCATCCACGTCATGGCGATGCTGCGCGACGGCTCCACGGTGCGCACCACCCCGATCAGCCCCTCCGCCCCCACCACCGGATCGAACTCCCGCACCCCGTCCCGGCTCCCGCGCGAGAGGATCAGCGTGCGCCCGTCGGTCGGCAGCGTCTGGTGCAGCACCTCGGCGGCCACGTAGCCGGTGTGGAGCTTCTCGCCCAGGCCGAGGAGGTGGCGGAGCCGGATGTTCTCGGCGCGGAGGGAGGAGAGGAACTGCGCGGCGTACGCGGCGCTGTCGCGCTCGGCGCGCAGCCGCTCGAAGGAGCGCGCGGTGGTGCGCGCCGCCTCGGCCTGCTCCTGGAGCTGGAGCAGCGGCCACAGGACCGTGCCGCGGAACACCCCCGCGGCGCGCTCCGCGCGCGCCGGGAAGAGCAGCATCCCGACCGACAGGGCGACGCACAGAATGAAGAGGACGGAATCGCGACGGGAGAGCGACCGATCCGGACCGGAGGCCATTACCGGTAGAGGACGCTCTGGTACTTCTCGTAGTCGTCGAGGATGCGGCCGGCGCCGCGCACCACGCAGGTGAGCGGGTCCTCGTCGACATGAATGGGGAGCCCGGTCTCCTGCGCCAGCAGGATATCGAGCCCGCGGATGAGGGCCCCGCCGCCCGTCATGATGATGCCCCGGTCCACGATGTCGCTGGCGAGCTCGGGCGGCGTGATCTCGAGCGCGCGGCGGACGGCGTCCACGATCTGCTGGATGGGCTCCTGCACCGCCTCGCGGATCTCGGACGAGT
>CAZRCT010000012.1:0-64622 GCA_964598655.1 uncultured Gemmatimonadaceae bacterium | reverse complement strand
GGAGCCGGGGGCGCTGGTCCAGGTGGGGCAGACGCTCATGTCGGTGATCCCCGACTCGGGCGTCTGGGTCACCGCCAACCTCAAGGAGACCGACCTCGCCAACGTGGCCGTGGGCGACGCCGCCGAGTTCACCGTGGACGCCTACCCGGGGCACACCTTCCACGGGAAGGTGGAGAGCCTGAGCCCCGCCACCGGGGCCCGCTTTGCGCTGCTGCCGCCGGACAACGCCACCGGCAACTTCACCAAGGTGGTGCAGCGGGTGCCGGTGCGGATCGCGGTGGCAACCGTGGACCCGGCGCGGCCGCTGCGGCCGGGGATGTCGGTGGTGGTGACCATCAGCACGGCGCACTGACCGATGGCCACGCTGGCCCTGCCGGCCCGCCGCGCGCGGCTGTCGCCGGAGGAGGTGTACGCCCACCGCTACCTCATCGCCTTCGCGGTGGTGTCGGCCAGCGTCCTGGAGCTGGTGGACACGAGCATCGTGAACGTGGCCATCCCGCACATGATGGGGAACCTGGGCGCCACGCTGGAGGAGATCGCCTGGGTGAGCACGGGCTACATCGTGGCCAACGTGATCATCCTGCCGCTCACCAGCTGGCTCTCGGAGCGCTTCGGGCGGCGGAACTACTACACCGGCTCGATCGTCCTCTTCACGGTCGCCTCGCTGCTGGCCGGCAATGCCTCCTCGCTCGGCGGGCTCGTCACGGCGCGGGTCATCCAGGGCATCGGCGGCGGCGCGCTCATCTCCACGGCGCAGGCCATCCTCTTCGACGTCTTCCCGCTGCGGGAACGCGGGCAGGCCATGGCCATCTTCGGCATGGGCGTCATGGTGGGCCCCACCCTCGGCCCCACGCTCGGCGGGTGGATCACGGACAACTATTCCTGGCCCTGGATCTTCTACATCAACCTCCCGCTCGGGGCCATGGCGGCGTACCTCACCTGGCGCTGGGTGCCGGAGCCCTCGCACGCCGCCCGCGAGCAGGGTGACGTGGACTGGGCCGGGCTCCTCTTCCTGATCCTGAGCATCGGGGCGCTGCAGATCCTGCTCGAGCGCGGGGAATCCAAGGACTGGTTCGAGTCGCGCGAGATCCAGCTGGAGACTGCGGTGGCGGCGCTGGCCATGGTGGCCTTCGTCTGGCGGGAGCTCACCACCGCCCACCCGGTGGTGGACCTCCGCATCCTCAAGAACCGGCAGCTCGCCGCCAGCGTCACCTTCGGCCTCTGCCTGGGCTTTGCGCTGTACGCCAGCGTGTTTGCGCTGCCGGTGTTCCTGCAGTCGCACCTCGGGTACACCGCGTGGGACACGGGCAAGGTGATCCTGCCCGGCGCCATCGCCAGCGCCGTGACCATGGCGGTGACGGGCCGCATCACCAGCAAGTTCGACGCGCGGCTCTTCATCGTGACCGGGGCCGGGCTCTACTTCTGGTCCATGTGGATGCACTACCACTTCACCCTGGCCATCGGCATGCACGACCTGCTGCTGCCGATGATCCTTCGCGGCATCGGGCTCGGGCTCGTCTTCGTGCCCCTGACCCAGGTGGCGGTGGCGGACCTCCGGCCCCAGCAGCTGGCGCAGGGCACCGGCCTCTACAACCTCTCCCGCCAGCTCGGTGGCAGCTTCGGCATCGCCGTCGCGGCGACGCTGCTGCACCGCTTCACCGAACAGGGGCGCGAGGCGCTCCGCTCGCACCTGGCCATCACCGAGCCGGCCACTGCGCAGTGGCTGCAGGGCGTCACCGCGCGCATGCTGCAGCTGGGCGGCGGCGCGGCCGACGCGCAGCACCGGGCGCTGGCGCTGCTGGACCTGAATCTGTACCGCCAAGCCAGCGTCATCGCCTTCGAGAAGGTGTTCCTGGTGATGGGCTGCACCTTCATCGCTGCGCTCCCGCTCCTCATTTTCTTCCGGACCGGCCGCACGCAGGGCGGAGGCGGCGGCGCGCACTGACCGGCGCACCGCGCGGGGGCCGCGGCTAGATTCCCCGCTCCCCATGGCCCCGACGCCGATGCCCGCCGACCCGACCCTCCTCGCCCCCCTCGACGACGACGCCTCACTCGAGGCGGGCACCCAGTTCGCCGAGCTGGTCGCCGGCTACCTGGCCCAGACCCACGCGGGCGAGGGCCGGGTGGGGACCAGCCACACGCCGGCCGAGCTCGCGGCCCACTTCGCCGGGCCGCTGCCGGTGGAGGGGAAGCCGCTCGAGGCCGTGCTGGAGCGGCTCCGCCGCGAGATCCTCCCCAACGTCACACGCCTGACGCACCCGATGTACATGGGCCACCAGGTCTCGGCCCCGCTCCCGGCGGCCATCTGGACCGAGGCGCTCATCTCCGCCTTCAACAATTCCACCGCGGTGCAGGAGATGGCGCCGGCGGTGACGATCCTGGAGCACCAGCTGGTGCGCGCCTTCGCGGCCCTTGCCGGCTGGAGCGCCGAGGCGGGGGGCACGCTCACCTCGGGCGGCACGGAGGCCACCTTCACCGCGCTGCTGGCCGCGCGCGCCGAGGCGATGCCGGATGCCTGGGACGCGGGCGTCGGCGCCAACCCGCCGGTGGTGGTGTACGGGGAGCAGTCGCACTACGCAGTGACGCGGGCCATCGGGGCGCTCGGCCTCGGCCTCCGGCACGGGATCCCGGTGCCCACGCGCGAGTTCCGGATGGACACCGACCAGCTCCGCGCCATCCTCGACCGGCTCCACGGCGAGGGCCGGCGGGTGATGGCCGTGGTGGCCACCGCCGGCTCCACGCCCACCGGGAGCTTCGACGACCTCGAGGCGATCGGCCGGCTGTGCGCGGAGCGCGGGCTCTGGCTGCACGTGGACGGCGCCCACGGCGCCTCGGCGCTCTTCTCGCCGGTGCACCGGCACCGCCTGGCGGGGATCGAGCACGCCACCTCGCTGGCCTGGGACCCGCACAAGATGATGCTGCTCCCGCTCTCGGCCGGCATGGTGCTGGTGAAGACGGAGCGGCAGCTCGACCAGGCCTTCGCGCAGCGCGCCCCGTACCTGTTCCACGGCCGGGGCAGCGAGCGGGTGTGGGACCAGGGCGTGCGGAGCTTCCAGTGCTCGCGCCGCGCCGATGCGCTCAAGCTCTGGGTGGCGCTCGAGCGCTACGGCACCCGCGCCATCGGCGCGCTGTACGACCAGCTCTGCGCCACCACCCAGGCGCTCCACGCGCAGGTGCTGGCGCACCCGAGTTTCGAGGCCGCGCACGCCCCGGCCTCCAACATCCTCTGCTTCCGCTACGTGGGCCGCACCGGCCGCACGTCGGATGCGCCCGAGGAGGAGGCGCGGCTCGACCGGGTCAACTTCGAGCTGCGCCAGCGCTACAACCGCTCCGGCGAGGGCTGGATCACCACCACCGTCCTCGGCGGCCGCCGCATGCTCCGCTGCACGCTCATGAACCCGCGCACCACCGAGGCGCACCTGGAGCGGCTCCTCACGGGGCTCGCCGCCACCGGGGTGGCCGTGGAGCGGCAGGGGACGGCCTAGCCGGCCCTCCCTTGCCCCGGCGGTGGCCCGGGGCTAATTCCCTGCCGTGACCTTCCAGCGCAAGCTCCTCCTCGGCGTCTCGCTCCTCGTCCTGCCGGCGCTCATCATCGGCATCGGGGCGCTCCGCGGCAACGCGGAGGAGCAGCGCGCGCTCGAGACCCTGGGCACCCGCCTGGGCCGCAGTCGCACCTACGCCGAGCTCGAGACGGCCATGTTCGACCAGAGCGAGGTGCTGTGGCGCTTCCTCTCCGGCCGGGACCCGTCGGCGCGGCGTGAGTTCGGCCTGGTGGGGGAGGTGGTCCGCTTCCGCCTCGAGCGCTGGAAGGGGGAGCTCACGGGGGACGAGGAGGAACTCGCCGCCCCCGTCGAGCAGCTCCAGCGTCGCTTCGTGGCGGTGGGCGACAGCGTCTTCCGCCTGGCCGACGTCGGACGGCAGGAGGAGGCCTTCCAGTACGCCGTCGTGGAGATCCGGAGCAAGCTCCACCCCGCCCTCACCGCCCTGAACCGCGAGATCTACCGGCGCACCCGCGAGTCGAGCGTGCAGGGGGCGTTCCAGCAGGTGCAGCGGATCGTGGCGGAGGAGCAGCGGACGCTCATCGTGGTCTTCGTGACCTCGGTGATCCTGGGCATCGCCGCCGCCTTCGTGCTGGCGCGGAGCCTGGCCCGCCCCATCCGCCAGCTGGGCGACGCCATGGCCGTGGTGGGCTCCGGCGACCTGGACCATCCCATCCACTCCGACTCCCCCGACGAGATCGGCGACCTGGCGCGCGCCTTCGCCGCCATGACCGGCCGCCTGCGCGAGTCGCGCGGCGAGCTGGTGCGGCTCAACGCCGAGCTCGCGGCCAAGATCGGGCAGCTCACCGCGGCGCAGGCGCAGCTGGTGCAGTCGGAGAAGCTGGCGTCCATCGGCGAGATGGCGGCCGCGGTGGCCCACGGGCTCCGGAACCCGCTGGCGAGCCTCCGTGCCTCCGCCCAGTTCGTGGAGAAGCACCCGAGCTCCGCGGCCGCCGGCGAGCAGCTCCGCGCCATCGTGGCGGAGGTGGACCGCCTGGACCGGCGGATCACCCACCTCCTCACCTTCTCCCGCCCCGCGCCCTTCCACCCGGTGCCCACCGCCCTGGCCACCGTGGTGCGCGACGTGCTCCCCGCCTTCACCGAGCGGGTGCGGACGCAGGGCGTGGAGCTGACCGTGGACGTCCCCGCCGCGCTCCCGGACGTCCGCCTGGACCCGGTGCGGCTGGAGCAGGCGCTCACCGAGCTCGTGGCCAACGCGCTCGACGCCATGCCGGCCGGCGGGCGCCTGGCGCTCGTCGCCACCCCCGCCGCCGATGGCGCCCGGCCGGGCGTGGCGCTGGCACTCCGGGACACCGGCCGCGGCATCGCCCCCGAGGTGCTGGAGGAGGTGGGGAAGCCGTTCTTCACCACCCGCGCCGAGGGCACCGGCCTCGGGCTCGCGACGGCGCGGCGGTTCGTGGAGCAGCACGGGGGGCGCCTGACCCTCGAGAGCGGCAAGGGCCAGGGCACCACCGTCCACCTCTGGCTCCCCGCCGAGCCCGCCGCCTCCCTCACGCCTTCGGTCCCATGAGCACCGGTCCCGCCATCCTCATCGTGGACGACGAGCGCACGCTGGCCCGCGCCATCCGCGCCTACCTCACCGAGGCCGGCTACGTGGCCGAGGTGGCCGACGACGCCGAGACGGCGCTGGCCCTCCTCCCGACCCTCCGGCCGGACGTGATCCTCACCGACGTCCGGCTCCCCGGCATGACCGGCATCGACCTGCTCCGGAAGGTGCGGGAGTTCGACCCGGGCATCGCCACCGTGGTGATGACGGCGCACGGCACCATCGAGGGCGCCGTCGAGGCCATGAAGCTCGGCGCCTTCGACTACCTCAAGAAGCCGCTCGACCTCGAGGAACTGACGCTGATGGTGGGCCGCGCCCGCGCCGCCGGCGCGCGGGAGCAGGAGCTCTCCTACTACCGCACCCGCGCCGTGCGCGACCTCCCCTTCGGCGACCTCGTGGGCCGCTCCCCCGCCATGCAGGCGGTGCTCGAGCGCGCGCGCCAGATCGCCGCGCTCGAGGAAACGCCGCCCGTCCTGATCACCGGCGAGACCGGCACCGGCAAGGGCCTCATCGCGCGCACCATCCACACCGCGGGCGCCCGCGGCGACAAGCCCTTCATCGACGTCAACTGCACCGCGCTCCCCGCCAGCCTCATGGAGGCGGAACTCTTCGGCTACGAGCGTGGCGCCTTCACCGACGCCAAGGAATCGAAGCTCGGCCTCTTCGAGGCGGCCGAGGGCGGCTTCATCTTCCTGGACGAGATCGGCGACGTGGAGCTCGCGCTCCAGGGCAAGCTCCTCAAGGCCATCGAGGAGCGCGTGGTGCGGCGCGTGGGCGGCGTCCGCGACCGCAAGATCGACGTCCGGATCCTGGCCGCCACCAACAAGGACCTGGAGCAGGAGAGCGCCCGCGAGCGCTTCCGCCGCGACCTCTACTTCCGCCTGGCCGTCATCCTCCTCCGCCTCCCCCCGCTCCGCGAGCGGGGCGACGACGTGCTGCTCCTGGCCGAGCACTACCTGCAGCGCTTCGCCGCCAAGTACGGCCGGGACGTCCGCCGGCTCCATCCGGAGAGCCGCGCCCAGCTCCTGGCCTACGCCTGGCCGGGCAACGTGCGCGAGCTGTCCCACGTCATGGAGCGCGCCGTCCTCTGGGCCCGGGGCGGTGAGGTGACGCCCGCCGAGCTCGGCCTCCCCGAGGCCAGCCGTCGCCCAGGCGCTACCGTGGAGCCGCTCATCCGCACCGGCGAGATGGCCGTGAGCCTCGGCGACACCGGCGAGCGCCGGCTCCCCGGGGAGCCGGCGGGGGAGCGCCCCACCCTCGAGGCCGTGGAGCGCTCCCTGCTCGAGCAGGCCCTCCGCGAGACCGGCGGCAACCAGACCCGCGCCGCCCAGCGCCTCGGCATCAGCCGCGACACCCTGCGCTACCGGATGAAGAAGCACGGGCTGGGTGGGTGATATCCCCCACGACTGGCTCCCCTCACCCACCCAGCCCCACCGCGCCCGAAATCCGCCACCCGCGCAACTGCCGCCTTCACAATCGTTTGCACAATTCTTCCCGATTGCGCCCGGCGGGCACGCCGCCTGCATTACAGGAGGCGTCGTCGGGACGCCCCTCTGTCCCGGCAGCCGCAGCTTCCTATCCTCTCTTGCCGTGGAGATTGCCATGACCTGGACCAAGCCCGAAGCCGAGATCGTCGCGGTGACGATGGAAGTGACTGCCTACGTCGCCACCCTCTAAGGGCCGACGGACGGCAACGGGGCCCGCAGCCGCTTGCGGGCCCCGTTTTTTCTTGCCATGCACCTGATCCTCCTCGGGACCGCGGCCGGCGGGGGCTTCCCCCAGTGGAACTGCTGGTGCCCGTCCTGCCGCGTGGCCCGGAGCGACCCAGCCCGCGCCCGCCCGCGCACCCAGTCCTCGGCGGCGGTCTCCGCCGACGGTCGCCGCTGGTTCCTGCTCAATGCCTCCCCCGACGTGCGGGAGCAGGTGGCCCGCCTCGACGGCCACGCCCCCGCCGGCATGCGCCATGTCCCCATCGAGGGCATCGTGCTCACCGATGCCGAGCTGGACCACACGCTCGGCCTCGCGCTCCTGCGGGAGGCCCGCCAGCTCCAGCTCTACGCCACCGACGCCGCGCTGGCCGTGCTCACCGAGGACAGCCGCGTGCTCCCGGTGACGCAGGCCTTCGCCGGCGTGGCCGTCTTCCCGCTGCCCCTCGGCGAGTCGGTGCCGCTCCGCTATCGCGACGGCGCCGACTCCGGCCTCACCGTGAGCGCCTTCGTCGTGGCCGGCGACCCGCCCCGCTTCGCCCGGCGCCACCTGCCGGGCCACACGGTGGGCCTCTGGGTCCGGGATCGCGCCACCGGCGGCAGCCTGGCCTTCGTCCCGGGCTGCGGCGAGCTGACCGCGCCGCTCCTGGCCACCCTGGGTCACGCCAGCCTGCTCTGCTTCGACGGCACCTTCTGGGCCGATGACGAGATGATCCGCCTCGGCCTCGCCGAGCGCACCGCCCGCCAGATGGACCACCTGCCCATCGCCGGGCCGGGCGGCAGCCTGGACCAGCTCACGGGGCTCACCGGCCCGGTTCGGGTGTATACCCACATCAACAACTCCAACCCCATCCTGCTCGAGGACTCCCCCGAGCGCCGGCAGGTGGACGCGGCCGGGATCACGGTGGGCCATGACGGCATGCGTTTCGAGATCTAACCCCACGAGACTGACCCATGACAGATGCGGCCAAGCAGGCGCTGATCGACGGATTGAACGAGGACCTTCGCGGCGAGTTCCAGGCGGTGATCATGTACCGGCTCTACGCCAGCCTGGTGCAGGGTCCCTACCGGCAGGAATTGCGCGCGTTCTTCGCGGCGGAGATTCCCGAGGAGCTGACCCACGCGCAGATCCTCTGCGACAAGCTGGCGGCCCTCGGCGCCGAGCCCGCCACCACGCCGGCGCCGGTGAAGGTCACCCGCGACGCCAAGGAGATGCTGCAGACCGCCCTCCAGGCGGAGATCGACACGCTGCAGCGCTACCTCAAGCGCCGCCAGCAGGCCGAGGCCGCGGGCGAGTACGGGCTCGGCGTCCAGCTCGACGACATCATCGCCGACGAGACCCATCACCGCGACGAGCTGCAGCAGATGCTCGCGCGCTGGCCCTGACCCCGCGCGGAGCGCCGCCCCGATGACCGCGTCCCTCGCCGCCTCCCCGCTGGCGACACCGCCCAAGCCGCCCATCCCGGCGCTCACCCGGCCCCTCGCGCCGGACGAGCTCGAGGCGGCGCTCCGCGGCTTCCACAGCTCGTACTACGTGGAGCATCCCTTCCACCGGCTGATGTACGAGGGCCGCCTGACGCGGCGCCAGTTCCAGGGCTGGGTGGCCAACCGCCTGGCCTACCAGCGCGTGGTGCCGCGGAAGGACGGCGCCATCCTCTCCAACTGCCCCGATCCCGACGTGCGCCGCGAGTGGCTCCAGCGCATCGTGGACCACGACGGCACCCGGCCCGGCGAGGGCGGCATCGAGCTCTGGATCCGGCTCGGCATCGCGCTCGGGGTGCCGCGGGAGGAAATGGAGGACGAGCGGCACGTGCTCCCCACGGTCCGCACCATCTGCGAGTCGTACGTCTGGTTCTGCAAGTCGAAGCCGTGGGTGCAGGCGTGCGCCTCGAGCCTCACGGAGCTCTTTGCGCCGAAGATCCACGCGCAGCGGATCGAGGCGTTCCCCCGGCACTACCCGTGGATCCCCGAGGACGGCCTCGCCTACTTCCGCAGCCGCCTGGTGCAGGCGCCGCGGGACGTGCAGCACGGGCTGCGCATCGTGAAGCAGCACTGCACCACCGTGGACACGCAGCGGCAGGCGTTCGAGGCGCTGACGTTCAAGATCGAGATGCTCTGGTCGCTGATCGACACCATCCACAACGCGTACCGCGAGGAGTAGCCGCGCCATGCCGGCCCCGAGCGCCCGCTACCCCCGCCTCTGGCCGCTCGCGCGGCTCGGGCACGACCGCGTGCGGAACCGCCCCGTCCTCCTGTACCCGGAGGGCGCCATGTTCATCAACACCACCGGCCAGGCCATCCTGGCGCTCTGCGACGGGAGCCGCACCCTCGACGAGGTGGTGGCCGCGCTCACCACGCAGTACCAGGCGGAGGTGCGCCCCGACGTGCTCGAGTACCTCGAGACCATGGCGCGGCGGGACCTCATCCAGTGGCTCGACGCCCCGGCGCCGCGCCCGCTCGCGGTGGCCGAGCCGTCGCCGCTCCCGGGCCGCCCCGCGCTGCCGCCGCACCTCCCCACCACCCTCCTCTGCGAGCTGACCTACCGCTGCCCGCTCCACTGCCCCTACTGCTCCAACCCCCTCCAGATGACGCGGGCGGAGCAGGAGCTCTCCACCGAGGACTGGAAGCGCGTCTTCACCCAGGCGCGTGACCTGGGCGTGCTGCAGCTCGGCCTGTCGGGCGGGGAGCCGCTGGTGCGGAAGGACCTCGAGGAGCTCGTCGCCCACGCGCGGGCGGTGGGGCTCTACTCCACGCTCGTCACCTCGGCGCTCGGCCTGACCCCGAAGCGGGCGGAGGCGCTGCAGCAGGCGGGCATCGACCACGTGCAGATCAGCTTCCAGGACACCGACGCCGCCAGCGCCGACCGGATCGCCGGCATCAAGCTCGGCCGGCAGAAGCAGGAGGCGGCGGCGCTGGTCAAGTCGCTCGGGCTGGCCTTCTCGGTGAACGTGGTGCTGCACCGTGGCAACCTGGACCGCCTGGGCGAGATCATCGACTACGCGGCCGGCCTCGGCGCCGACCGCGTGGAGCTGGCCAACACCCAGTACTACGGCTGGGCCCTGAAGAACCGCGCCATGCTCATGCCCACGCGCGAGCAGGTCGAGCGCTCCCGCGCCGTGGCGGAGGCGGCCATCGCGCGGCACCGCGGGCGGATGCAGGTCATCTACGTGCTGCCGGACTATTACGAGCCGTACCCCAAGCCCTGCTACGGCGGCTGGGGCAACGTCTACGTGCTGGTGACGCCCGACGGCAAGGCGCTGCCCTGCCACGGCGCCACGCAGATCACCGACCTTGAGCTCGTGAACGTCCGCGAGCACGACCTCGCCTGGATCTGGCGCGAGTCCCCGATCTTCAACGCCTTCCGCGGCGACGACTGGATGCAGGAGCCCTGCCGCAGCTGCCCCCGGAAGGGCCAGGACTTCGGCGGCTGCCGCTGCCAGGCCTTTGCCCTGACCGGGGACGCGCGGAGCACGGACCCCGTCTGCTCGCTCTCCCCCCGGCACGACCTCATCACCCTCGCCCTCGGCGAGACCACCGCGCCGCTCGACTACGTCTATCGCCAGGCCCCCGCCTGACAACAACGCGAGGCGCGGCCCCCGGGCCGCGCCTCGCTCCCCGCCACCCCCGCCGGGCTACCGCCCCGCCACCCGCTCCACCACCACCCCCTGCTCGATCCGCGTCCGGAACGGCTCCCGGACCACCCCGCCCTGCGGCACCGTCACCTCCACCGTGACGTCCCGCTCCCACCGCACCAGCCCCAGCTCCGCCGACCAGCTGAACACCCCGCTCTCCCGCTCCACGCGGTGCGCGCGCACCTCGGTGGAGTCCGGCAGCAGCCGCACCTCGTCGCGCTCGGCCGTGCGCACCAGCCGGTAGCGCTCCACCCGCCGGCCGCGCACCGTCTCGTCGGGGATCCGCAGGAAGGCGGCGCCGAAGCCGTCGCGCCAGCTCTCGCCGGGCGCGAGCCGCCGGCCGGGTAGCGGCGGGAAGAGGTCGCCCAGCGCCCCGGTGAGTTCGGTGATCTCGGCCAGGTCGTCCGGGACCCAGGGCGCGTCGGTGAGAGTGAAGCCGCCGGACGGCGTGAGCAGCCCATGGAAACGTCCGCCGATCACGCCATCGGTCTCGGGGGCGATGTGCTCGCCGTTCCCCTCGCGCCACGCCACGAGGGAGTCGAACCATGCCTCGACGGCGATCAGGGAGTCCCGGGCCGTCGCCGCGAGGGTCATGGTCCCCGCGCGGAGCCCCGTTTCCCGCGAGCGCATCCGGCCGCCCTCGAGCGAGATGACGGACCGCACCTCCTGGCGGTAGCGCGCGCCGTCCAGCTGCAGCCGCTGGTAGGCGGGACCGGCCTGCGCGCCGAGGGGCGCGGCGAGGCACGCCACCAGGAGCAGGACCCGGCTCATCCGCGATGCACCGTCGCGAGCCACCAGGCCAGCAACCCCGCCGCCCCCACGGCGATGGCCAGCCATGCCAGCCAGCCCCAGTCGGGGGCCGCCGACGGGGAGGGCGTGAGGCGCCGGAGCCCCTTGCGCGCGGGCACCACAATCGGCAAATCACCCGCCATGCTCCTGCGGATCCGGCTCACCGGGTCTCCCTCCTTCCATCTGTCCTGCTGAGGCTCCGCCATAATGTCACGCCCCGCCGCCTGTCGCCACCTCGCCGCCCTTGTCGCCCTCGTGCTGCCCCTCGCGGGCCTCGCCGCGCAGCAGGCCCCGGTGGGGCCGAGGAGCGTGATCCACGCCGGCCGCCTCATCGACGGCGAGGGCGACCAGGTGCGCGGCGACCAGGGGATCCTGGTGGAGAACGGCCGCATCGTGAAGGTGGGCCCGTGGGCCCAGGTCCGCGCCGCCGCCGGCGACGCCACGGTCATCGACCTCGGCGACCGCACCGTGCTGCCCGGCCTCATCGATGCCCACACCCACCTCCTGCTCCAGGGCGACATCACCGCCGCGGACTACGACGACCAGCTGCTCAAGGAATCGATCCCCTACCGGACCATCCGCGCCACCGCCGCCGCCCGCATCGCCCTGCTGAACGGCTTC
The DNA here is from genome assembly GCA_964598655.1 of uncultured Gemmatimonadaceae bacterium. Classification (GTDB taxonomy): domain Bacteria; phylum Gemmatimonadota; class Gemmatimonadetes; order Gemmatimonadales; family GWC2-71-9; genus JADJOM01. The sequence continues at coordinate 52,768 of CAZRCT010000012.1, read as the reverse complement.
ACCACCTTGCGGGACGTCGAGACCGAGGGCGCCATGTACGCCGACGTGGACGTGAAGACGGCCATCAACCGCGGCGTCATTCCCGGCCCCCGGCTGTTCGTCTCCACCCGCGCCTTCAGCGCCACCGGCATGTACCCGCTCTCCGGCTACTCCTGGGAGCTCAAGGTCCCGGACGGCGTCCAGATCGTGGACGGTGTCGACAACATCCGCCGCGCCGTGCGCGAGCAGGTGAAGTACGGCGCCGACTGGATCAAGGTGTACGTGGACCGCCGCTACTACGCCGGCGAGGACGGAAAGCTCCACAGCTGGGTGAACTACACCGACGAGGAACTCAAGGCCTTCGCCGACGAGACCCACCGCCTCGGCAAGAAGATCGCCGGCCACGCCATCGGCTGGGACGGCATTGACGCCGCGCTCCGCGCCGGCTTCAACACCATCGAGCACGCCGACGGCCTCACCCCCGACCTTATCGACCGCATGGTGCGCCAGAAGGTGTACTGGTGCCCCACCATCTTCGTCGGCGCCTACGTGGCCGAGGGCCGCGGCGGCATCTGGCCGCGGATGGTGGAGTACATGCGCGTGGCCTTCGGCGAGGCGGTGCGCCGCGGCGCATCGCCGTACATCAGCTACGGCACCGACGCGGGCGGCTACGCCTGGACCGAGCCGCAGGCGCGCGAGATGAGCTACATGGTGCGCTACGGCATGCCGCCGATGCAGGTCCTCAAGAGCGCCACCAGCGTCGCCGCCCGCCTGCTCGACCAGACCGCCAATGTGGGGAGCATCGCCGAGGGCCGCTTCGCCGACCTCATCGCCATCGAGGGCGACCCGCTCCAGGACATCACCCGCATGGAACGCGTGGATTTCGTGATGAAGAACGGCGTCGTCTACAAGCGGGACGGGCGGGAGGTCTTCTAGGGTGGCTGGGGGCGGTGGCCCGGCGGGATTCTGGTGTGACTAACCACAGAGGCACACAGGACACGGAGGGCACAGAGCACTGCGGTTGATGTTGGTGTTCGTCCGGGCCCGCCGACGCCCCCGCCCGTTGCGAGCCCCCACCACAAAATTACCGAGCCCGGCTTGGCAACGCGCCAACCCGGGCTCGATCCCTCCGCGACCTCTGTGCCCTCTGTGCCTCTGTGGTTAGCCGCACCAGCCGGCGGCCCCAGCAACGCCGCCCTACTCCGCCCCCATGAACGGATACTTGTAGTCCACCGGCGGCACGAGCGTTTCCTTGATGCTCCGCGCCGAGACCCAGCGGAGGAGGTTGAGGACGGAGCCGGCCTTGTCGTTGGTGCCGCTGGCGCGGGCGCCGCCGAAGGGCTGCTGGCCCACCACCGCGCCCGTGGGCTTGTCGTTGAGGTAGAAGTTGCCCGCCGCGTGCCGCAGCTCGCGCTCGGCCTCGGCCAGCGCCATCCGGTCCTGCGCAAAGACGGCGCCGGTGAGCGCGTACGGGCTCGTGCGGTCCACCACCCTGAGGGTCTCGTGCCAGCGCGTGTCGGGATAGACGTGCAGCGTCAGCACCGGCCCGAAGAGCTCCTCGCACATGGTCCGGTAGCCCGGGTCTTCCACCTGGAGGAGCGTGGGCTCGATGAAATACCCCACGTCGTCCTTCGCGTTGCCGCCGTGCAGGATGGTGACCCCCGCATCCTTCTTCGCCTGCGCCAGGTAGCCGGTGATCCGGGTGTACGCCTTCCGGTCGATCACGGCGCCCATGAAGTTCCGGAAGTCGCGCACGTCGCCCATGCGGATGTCGGCCAGCATGGCGAGCATCCGCTCCTTGACCCGCGGCCAGAGGCTTTGCGGGATGTACGCGCGGCTCGCCGCGCTGCACTTCTGGCCCTGGTACTCGTAGGCGCCGCGCACCAGGCCCACCGCCACCGCGTCCGCATCGGCGCTCGGGTGCGCCAGCACGAAGTCCTTGCCGCCGGTCTCGCCGACGATGCGCGGGTAGCCGCGGTAGTGGCCCAGGTTCCCCGCCACGGTGGACCAGAGCTGGTTGAAGACGGCGGTGCTGCCGGTGAAGTGGATGCCCGCCAGTTCCCGGTGGGCCAGCAGCGCGTTGCTCACCTGCACTGCCTCGCCCGGCAGGAAGTTGATGACGCCGGGCGGCAGCCCCGCCGCCTCCAGCACCTTCATCACGTAATAGTTGCTGAGCAGCGCCGTGTGCGACGGCTTCCACACCGCCACGTTGCCCATGAGCGCCGGCGCCGTGGGCAGGTTGCCGCCGATGGCCGTGAAGTTGAACGGCGTGATCGCGTACACGAACCCCTCGAGGGGCCGGTGGTCCGTCCGGTTCCACATCCCCGGCCCCGACTCCGGCTGCTCGGTGTAGAGCCGCTCCGCGAAGCCCACGTTGAAGCGCCAGAAGTCGATCAGCTCGCAGGCGCTGTCGATCTCCGCCTGGAACGCCGTCTTCCCCTGGCCCAGCATCGTGGCCGCGTTCACCGTGGCGCGCCACGGCCCCGCCAGCAGGTCCGCCGCCTTGAGCAGCACCGCCGCCCGGTCCTCGAACCGCGTCCCCTGCCACTGCTTCCACGCCTCGAGCGACGACGCGATGGCCGCGTCGATGGTCTTGGCATCCGCCAGGTGCGCCTTCGCCAGCACGCGCTTGTGGTCGTGCGGCGAGGTCACGTCGATGACGTTCCCGGTGCGGACTTCCTTGCCACCCACGATCACCGGGATCTCGATCGTCTCCCCCGCCATCGACTCCAGCCGCGCCTTGAGCGCCGCCCGCTCGGCGGACCCGGGCGCATAGTTGAGGATGGGCTCGTTGCGGGGACGCGGGATGTTCGGCACGCCACTCATCGGGGCTCCACGACTGGGGGTGAGGGCGGGGAGATTAGCCGGGCGGCTGGCTTTCGGGAAGGCGTTGCCGGGTGGGGAACTGGCACCGCCCACGTCGATGCCGACGCGGGCCGCTGGCGGGACTCGAGGCAGGGATGCACCGCACCCCCACACGCGGCGCTACGAGTACGCGCCGAGCGCCGCTCGCGCCTCGACGGGACCGGAGCGCCGCCCCGGCGCCGGCGCGGGCGGACGCGGGAGGCCGAGGAGCTGCACCGCACTCGGCTGCACGGTGACCGTCCACTGCCGGTCGTAGTGCACGCACAGCTTCTCGTGCACCAGGCGGGAGAGTTCGATCTCGAGGTCGTAGCCGCGCGCCGGCGGCTCGCCGCTGCCCTCCGCGCGGAAGTGCAGCGCCACCGACGCGCCGAGATCGGTTTCGCCCACGATGCGGCCGTCCACCCGGTTGACGCGCCGCGCCCCCGCGTGCTCGTGCCGGTCCTTCCGCATCAGGCGCACGTGCTCCGGGTGCACGAAGAACCCCACCCGGGTTCCCGGCGCCGGCAGGTCGGGCCGCTCCGGCCAGTTGGCCGCCTGCAGTTCGTGCCCGCGCCACAGGAGCCGGATGAATTCCGGCGTGCTCTCCAGCACCTCGCCCTCGAGGATGTTGCGGATGCCGAGGACGCTCGCCACGGCGGGGGTGGCGGGGCGCGCCAGCACCTCGCCCTTGGCGCCCTGCTGCAGCACCCGGCCGTTGTCGTACACCACGATCTGGTCGGCAAGCTGGCAGGCCTCGGCCAGGTCGTGCGTCACCACCACCGCCGTCTTGCCGAAGCCGCGGAGCGCCACCGCCAGGTCGTCGCGGAGCGCCCGGCGGAGCGGGCTGTCGAGCGCCGCGAGCGGCTCGTCGAGGAGCAGGAGGTCGGGATCCACCGCCAGCGCGCGGCCCAGCGCCACCCGCTGCTGCTGCCCGCCCGAGAGCACCGCCGGGCGGAGCCCCCGCACGCCCGTGAGGCCCAGCCGCTCCAGCATCTCCTCCACCCGCGCCTTCCGCGTCTTCGACGGCCACCGGCTGAGCCCGTACGCGATGTTCTCCGCCACCGACAGGTGCGGGAAGAGCGCGTAGCCCTGGAACACCATGCCGAGGCGGCGGTCGCGCGTCCGGTGGTTGATGCCGTGCGTGGCATCGTAGATCACCCGTCCGCGCACCGACACCAGGCCGCCGTCCGGCCGCACCAGCCCCGCCAGGCATTGCAGGGTGAGCGACTTCCCCGCCCCCGACGGCCCGAACAGCGCCACCACGCCCTCGTGGGCTCCCCACTTCACGTCCAGCGTGAAGCCGGGCAGCCGCTTGAAGAGCTCGACGCCGAGGATCACGCCGCCACCTCCCGCGGCCGCAGCAGCCAGCCCGTCATGAGCAGCACCAGCGCCACCCCGATCATGGTGAGGAGCGCCAGCTGGTTGGCCTGCTCCAGGTGATTGGCCTGCACGTGGTCGTAGATGGCGAGCGGGATGGTCTGCGTCCGCCCTGGGATGTTCCCCGCCACCATCAGCGTGATCCCGAACTCGCCGACGGCGCGACAGAAGGCCAGCATGGTCCCCGCGAGCACCCCGCGCCAGGCGAGCGGCAGCGTCACCGTCCAGAACACGCTCCACTCCCCGCGCCCGAGGGTGCGCGCCGCCTGCTCCACCCGCGAGTCCACCAGCTCGAACCCCGCCTGTGCCGCGCGCGTGAACATCGCAAATGACCCCGCCCACGCCGCCAGCACCGCCCCGCGCCAGGTGAACGCCAGCTCGATCCCCCACCCCTCGAGCAGCGCCCCCACCGGCCCCGTCCGGCTCACCAGCACCAGCAGGTAGTAGCCGAGCACCGTGGGCGGCAGTACCAGCGGCAGCATGAGCAGCGCCTCCACCAGCGACCGCCCCGGGAAGCGCGTGCGGCCGAGCAGCCACGCCAGGGGCAGCCCCGTCACGAGCGTCACCAGCGTGGCCATCCCGGCCACCTTGAGCGACAGCAGCACGGGCGACATCAGGGCGCCGCCGGCCGCGCGAAGCCGTTCTGCTCCATCACCGCCCACCCCTCCCCCGTCACGAACCCGATGAACTCGGCCGCGGCCCGCCCGTGCGCGCTCCGTGCCACCACCGCCGCCGCCTGGTCGATCGGCGCGTGGAGTGCCGCGTCCACCGGCACCCACGCCACCTCCGGCACGGCCACCACCGACTGCGCCACGAGGGCCGCCTCGACGGCGCCCGTCTGCGCGTACTGCAGCGTCTGCCGCACGTTCTCCCCGATCACGAGCTTTGGCCGGAGCGCGTCCCAGATCCCCCGGGCGATGAGCGCCTGCTTTGCGGCCATGCCATACGGCGCCGTCTCCGGGTTGGCGATGGCCACCCGCTTCACCTCGGGCCGGAGCAGGTCCGCGAGCCCGCCGAGCCCGCGCCCCGCCCGGGGCCACGCCAGCGCCAGCCGGCCGCGCGCATAGAGCGTCCGCGTCCCCGGCACCAGGACGCCCGCGGTGATCAGCCGGTCCACGAACGCCGTGTTGGCGGAGAAGAACACGTCGGCCGGCGCGCCGCGCTCGATCTGTGCAGCGAGGTTGCCGCTGGCCCCCACCACGGTGACCACCGTCGTTCCCGTCTGCTGCTGGAAGCGCGGGCCCAGCGTCTCGAGCACGTGCGCCAGGTCGGCCGCCGCGAACACCGTGAGCGTGTCCCGTCCCTGCGCCGCCAGCGGGCCCGCGAGCATCGCCAGCACCACGCCGAGCGCCGTGTGCCGGCTCCACTGTCCGCCCCTCACAGGTCCCGCCCGATCATGACTTCCGTGGACTTGATGACGGCCACCACGGGGGCCCCCACGCCCAGGCGGAGCCGTTCCACCGACGCGCGGGTGATGATGGCCACGAGCTCCTGTCCTCCGATGTCCACCACGACCTCGCACAGGACCCCATCGCCGTCGATCCGGTGGACGGTGCCCCGCAACTGGTTCCGCGCCGAGAGCTCGACGCCGCGAACCACCGCGTCCTCGGGCGGCTGGCCGAGCAGGGCGTCGATGCGGCTCTTGGGAAACAGCCACTTCCGCCCGACCCGCGTCGCGGGCAGCCGCCCGGCCCGCGCCATGGCCTGGACCCGCTTGACGTTCAGGTGGAGGAGCCGAGCCGTCTCGGCGGCACTGAGGAGCTGCATGACGACCTTGTGTGACCCTGGGTAACCCGAAACTCGGGACGCTTAGGTTATCCAAGGACACAAGAAGCGCAAGATCATGGCTGGTGGTGCCGTGAGTCGCGGCAGTGGCGGGTGGGGGGGGCGTGGGGAGGCTGAGGGGCAGGGCTGGGGAATGGTGTCATAACCACAGAGGCACAGAGGGCACAGAGGGGCACAGAGAACAGCGGTTGAGGTGGGTGTCGGTTCGGGACCGGCAGCGGACCCCGATCATCGCGGAACCCCACTAAGAAAATCACAGAGCCCGGGTCGGCAACGCGCCGATCCGGGCTCGATCCCTCCGTGACCTCTGTGCCCTCCGTGCCTCTGTGGTTCCTTCAGTTGCCGTTCCCACCACCCCCGCTCACTTCACGAGCGCCGCCACCAGGTCCAGGAACTTCATCGGGTCGATCGGCTTCCGCATCACCGCCTTGGCGCCGTGCTGGGCCGCGATGATGTCCACCTCGGGGGAGATGTCCTGGGTCACCACCACGACGGGGATGTCCTTGGTGTGGGCGCTCCGGGTGAGCTGGTGCAGCATCGCCGGCCCGCCACCCCCCGGCATGTGCCAGTCGAGGAGGATCAGCTTGGGATGCCGCCGCTGGGTCAGCATGAACCCCTGGATGGAGTCGTACGCCGCCGTGCAGCTGATCCCCCGCGTGGCGAGCGCGGCCGTGAGCAGGCGCGTCATGTCCGGGTCGTCGTCCACCACGAGCACGTAGGGCTGCTCGCCGGCGTGCGCCGCCCCGCCTCCGGCGAGGCCGTACTTGAGCTGCACCGATGGACGCGGGGTCTCCGCCATGAGGCCTCCTTTCCCCGGACGACGTCGCCTGCTGGCGCTCGCCTCCACTTTCCACTGTCGGCTGCGCCCCGGGATTCGTGAGCAAGGCGTGCCCGAATGCCGGACCAGTCCGGATCCACCTTCGGGGCGGGGTCCCGATGGTATCTCGTTATCCTGCAATGAGTTGGTTTGACGCCAATCTGTCAACCCCCAAACGCCATCGGGCATGCCCACCCCCCGGGGGGGCTGGACAGCCCCGGGGCCGGAGCGCCAGACTGGGCATGCGTCGCCTGGCCTGGCCAGGGGGCGTGTTTGCATCTCCCGACACCCGGGAGGTTCGATCTCGCGACTGACTGCACCCTTGAGTCGCGACCCCTGTCAGCGGGGGGGGCGAGGTGAGCCTGGGGATGAGGAGGCCGACGCATCGGTCCCCGAGTCGAACGGCCGCCAGACCGAGGCCCGCTCCACAATGAAAAGAGGAGTTTGTGAAAGTCCTGGTGTTGGGCTGTGGCGCCGTGGGGACGGTGTCCGCCCGAAAGTTCGCGGAGCTCAGCTCCGTGGAGCAGCTCGTCATCGCCGATGCCGTGCCCGGCCGCGCCCAGGCCCTGGCCCAGCAGATCGGCAAGCCGCACGTGCACGCGCTCACGCTGGACGCGGGCAATCGCGAGACCCTGGCCCGCGCCATCCGGGGCACCGGTAGCACCCTCCTGCTCAACGCCGCCCTGCCGGCCACCAACCTCGTCGTGATGCGCGCCTGCCTCGATGCCGGCTGCGACTACATCGACATGGCCTCGGGCGGCGCCGAGAACGACGGGATCCCGAAGCTGACGGACCAGTTTGCGCTCCACGAGGAGTTCAAGGCGGCGGGCCGCCTCGCCCTCCTCGGCATGGGCGCGGATCCCGGCACCTCCAACGTCTACGCCGCCTACGCCGCCAAGCACCTCCTCGACGAGGTGACCGAGCTCCGCGTGCGCGACGGCGACAACGCCGTCTGCGAGGGCCACACCGGCTTCCTCGCCTACTTCAGCCCCTGGGTCTTCATCGACGAGACCACCTGCGGGGCGATCAGCTGGCACGATGGCGCCTATCACCTGGAGCCCGCGCTCAGCGGCCGGGAAGTCTTCAACTTCCCCGAGCTCGGCAACCTCACCGTCTATCATGTGGACCACGAGGAGTCGCGCACCTTCCCCATGTTCTTCCCGGGGATCCACGCCGCCGACTTCAAGCTCTGCATGGACGACACCACCTGGCGCACGCTCAAGGTGCTCAAGGAGCTGGGGCTCAGCCGGAAGGACAAGGTGCGGGTGGGGAACACCGAGGTGGCGCCGCGCGACGTGGTGGTGGCGCTGCTCCCCGAGCCGGCCGCCCTCGCCGGCAAGCTGCACGGCAAGACGTGCGTCGGCACCCTCTGCAAGGGGATCCGCGACGGCCAGGAGCGGGCGTACTACATCTACAACGTGACCGACCACCAGGAGTGCTGGAACACCTACGGGGTCCAGGCCACCGCGTACCAGACGGGCCTGCCGCCCGTGCTCGCCGCCCAGCTGATCGCGAGCGGGGAGTGGCAGGGCAGCGGCGTCCTCTCGCCCGAGCAGTTCGACCCGGATCCGTTCATGCGCCTGCTCGATGCGTCGGGCATGACGTGGCACATCCGCGACGAACAGACCGGCGTCATTGACCCGGCATACATCTGGGTCGAGGAGCCGATGGCCGCGTAACCCGGCGCGCGTCTCGCGACGAGCGCCGTATCGCAGCGATCAGCGTAGCGCCCGGGCGTCGCCCGGGCGCTACGCTGTTTCGTGCCGGGGCGACGAGGCTAAAACGTTGCGGTGAGGCCGACGCGCCCGGGCTCGAGCAGGAAGCGCGGCCCGCCCACGCCGAACACCCGGAGCCGCCCGTTGATCACCTTCGCGCTCAGCGTGCCGATCGCCGCGCCGGTCACCACGTCGGTGAGCCAGTGGCGGTCGTCGTTCATCCGGGACCAGGCCGTCATCGTCGCGGCGCCGTAGAGCGCCACGGTGACCGGCAGCGAGTGCACCTCGTCGCTCACGCTCGTCGCCAGCGCGAAGGCCATCGTCGTGTGCCCGCTCGGCCAGCTGTCCCAGCCGCCCAGGGGAGAGAAGTCGTGGGCGCCCGTGCCGCCGTTCGGGCGTCGTCGGCCGACGACCGGCTTGATGAGGTTGGTGGCGAGCCCCGCCACCAGGAGGCTCCCGGCGATCCGCCCCCCGGCTCGGGTCACCGCCGGCCGCCCCGCCACCAGGCCCACGGCCACCGTGCCGAGCGCCACGGGCAGGTAGACCACCGGCTCGCCGACGCGCCTGAAGGTGCGGGCCAGGTCGTCGCCGCGGGCGGTGCGGTGGTCCTGCAGGGCGTCCCGGAGCGGCTCGTCCACCAGCGACAGGAGGGCCACGGCGCCCAGCCCGAGGCCCACGGGGAGGATGCCGAGCGAGGGCGGCGGCCGCCGGACGGGTGCCGTGGCCGGGGTCGTCGGCCCCGGGGTGGGTGCCACCTGGGCGTTCAGGGTTCCGGCCACCAGCAGGGCGACGAGGAAGAGGCGGCGAGCGTTGCGCATGGGCCCGGGGAGAGGGTAGTTTCGTGCGTCCCGTACCCCATCATTATATGCGCTTTGCCCGTTCCGCCGCCGTCGCCCTGTCGCTCCTGGTGCTCACCGGGGCGTGCCGCGACTACCAGTTCACCCGGCACGTCGCCAACCAGGACGGCCTCGTGGCCGCTGACAAGTTCGCCACCTACGGGCGCGAGCAGGCCATCAGCGTCGCGATCGGCCGCGAGTTCGGCCGGCCCTACAACTCGGGCCCCGAGAAGCAGGTGGAGGTGGCCATCACCTACGCCAAGAACAAGTTCAACGCCGACATCACCGACATCAGCGGCGACCCGCAGAGCAATCGCATCGTCGTCACGTTCAAGAGCGGCTGGCGCGTGGCCATCGTCCCCATCGACGACGGCAAGACCGGGGACGAGACGACGATCCCGTCCTGAACTCGGCGGCAGGTCGAGTATCGTGTAGGGGCCGGATATATCCGGCCCCTACGTCGTTTCTAGGGGGAGCCCGATCATGACGGAGATCCTCATCGTCACCACCACCTGGCCCTCGGAGGCGGACGCCACCCGCGCCGCCGAGACCGTGGTGACCGAGCGGCTCGCGGCCTGCGCCCAGGTGCAGGGCCCCATCGCCAGCGTGTTCCGCTGGGAGGGAAAGGTGGACCGGGCCACCGAGTGGCACTGCCACCTCAAGACCACCGCCGCGCGCTACCCCGCCCTCGAGGCGCGGCTCCGGGCGCTGCATCCGTACCAGGTGCCGGAGATCGTGGCCGTCCCCGCGGTGGCCGGGAGCGCGCCGTACCTGGCCTGGGTCCGGGAACAGGTCTGCGAGGGCTGAGCGCGTTCGCCCGGCCGCGGGCATCACCCAGCGGGCGCCGCCATCCTCGCCCCTGCCCTCACCCCCTCCTCCAGCCCGCCTCCACCACGCCGAGCCTCAGCGCACCACCACCGCCGCCGGGTGCACCACCGTCCCCGCCGCCGTCCGCCCCGCGGCGTCCACCGAGTCCACGTCCCAGACCACGAGCGCCACCGGATCGTCGCCGCCCTCGAAGCTCAGCAGGTCCTGGGGCGCCAGGAAGCGCTGCTTGGTGGGGAGGTTCTGCGCGTCGGCCAGGTAGGGGTGGGTGTGAAAGGTGCCGACGTAGCGTGCGAGGCCGGAGCAGTCGCCGGTGACGGCGGTCATGAGGCGCTTCATGTTGCGGGCGGGGACCCAGCCGTCCACGGCGAGGGTGTCGCCGCGGCGCTCGCCCTGGAGGCAGCCCAGAAACTCCCGCTGGGTGGGGCGGACGGTGCCGAGGTTGCGTTCCATCCAGTTGAGGTCGGCGAGCTCGTTCCAGTGCTCGTTGGCGCGGGTCCAGATGGCGCCCATGGAGTCGAGCACGGGACGGGCCAGGAGGATGGTAAGCAGCGTGTCGGCGACGGCCGGCGTTGGCGCCGGACGGGCGGGCGGGACCGGTCCGAGGAGCGGCAGGAACGTCAGGGCCAGGCCGACGAGCGCGGCTGGCCAGCGGCGGGGGGAGGCGGAACGGGTCATGCCCCGATGATACCCGGCTCCGCCGGCTTTGACACCACCGGCCCGGCGCCTACGTTCTGCAGTGCCGGTCGGCGCCCCTCGCGCCGGCCCTCCCCGACCCGGACGGCCATGACGCTCCCGACGTTCACCAAGGAAGCCCCGCCCTCGCTGTTCGAGGACCTCTTCGAGATCTTCTACGCGCCGCGCGCCGTGTTCGAGCGGCGGCGGGAGACGCCGGCGTTCGGGCTGGCGCTGCTGGTCCTCGTGCTCCTTCTCGTCGGGCTCACGTTCGCGTTCCAGGGCCTGATGGAGCCGGTCTTCGAGCTCGAGTTCAAGCGGGGCATGGCCCGCGCCATGGCCAAGAACCCGCAGATCACCGAGGCCAACGTCCAGCAAAGCCTGGCCTTCTTCAAGAAATTCCTGATCTTCGGCGTCGCCATCTACGCGATCTTCACGCCGCTGATCCTGGGGCTGGCCCTCTGGGGCGTGAACAAGCTGCTCGAGGGCACGGCCCAGCTCGGCCAGGCCATCATGGTCGCCACCTACGCCCAGCTTCCCCGGGTCCTCGAGTCGGTGCTGAACGCGGTGCAGATGCTCGTCCTGCCGGACGAGGCCATCACCGGCCGGTACAGCACCTCACTCGGCGTGGGCCGCTTCCTCGACCCGGACCACACGTCGTTGTTCCTCATGGGCGCCCTGGGCCGCATCGACCTGTTTACCCTGTGGGTGACGGTGCTCCTCGCCCTCGGGATCGGGGTCATGGGGCGGCTGCCGGGGAGCCGCGTCCTCATCGCCGGCGTGCTGATGTGGTTCGTGGGGCTCGTGCCGGTGCTCTGGGGCGTCATCAACTCGTAGGCCCATCCGCCGGCGCTCGGTGGCGCCCCCGGCGGGACCGCCGAGCGCGCCATCGGGCCCGGACCCGCGCCCGCGGTGCTCTGGCCCGGGCGCACCCGAGTGTCACACCCCGGCCCTGCCCCGGCCGGCGCAATTCCGTCCTGTCAGCTCCCTGTCGCCTGACGATCCCTGTCAGGCTGGTCTTGCCGGGGTTTCTGCCCGGCCGTACCTTCCGGCATCCGGCGGGCGGCCTCACGTGGCCCCCGCCCCGCCCCTCCCCACCGCGGCCCCATGACAAGCCCGCCGTCCGGCCCCGCGCCGTTCGCGTTGCGCACCCTCGGTTCCGCCGCGCTCGTGGGGGCGGACGGCGCCGTGGTGCTCGGCCCCGGCAAGCCGCTGGCCCTGCTGGCCTACCTGGCGCTCGACCCCCGCCGCAGCACCACCCGCGACCACCTGCTGGACCTGCTCTGGGGCGACCTCGACCCGGAGAAGGCCCGCCACGCCCTGCGCCAGACCCTCTGGTACCTGAAGCAGGTCCTCGGGGGCGAGGCCCTGGCCGCCACGCGCGGCGAGGTGACGCTGGTCCTGCCGCTGACCACCGACGTGGAGCGGTTCCTCGCGGCGGTGGGCGCCGGCGACCTGGAGGTGGGCACGGCGCTCTACACCGGCGGCTTCCTCGGGGAGTTCGCCGTGCCGGGCGGCGTCGAGTTCGAGCACTGGGCCGACATCGAGCGGCAGCGCTACCGTGCGGCTTTCCTCGGCGCGGCGGAGGCGCTGGTGCGCCGGCTGCTCGCGAGCGGCCGGCACCGTGAGGCGCAGCAGCTGGCCCGCCGCGCCCGCGACGAGGCCCGCGGCAACGAGGCCACCTGGCGCCTGCTCCTCGAGGCCCACGCGCAGGCCGGCGACCACCTGGGCTTCAGCATGGAAGCCTCGAGCCTCGCCGTGCTGCTGGCCGCCGAGGGGCGGGAGCCGGAGCCGGCCACGCGGGCGCTGCTGCGACGGCTGGAACGGCAGGAACAGGTGGCCGACCCGGAGGGCGTGGCGCGCACGCTCACCGCGGAACTGGTGGGCCGGGAGCGCGAGTTCGCGACGCTGGTGCAGGCCTGGCAGGCGGTGGGCCAGGGCACCGGCCGGCATGTGCACGTCACGGCCCCTGCGGGCCTCGGCAAGACCCGGCTGCTGCACGACCTCCTCGAGCGACTGCGCGGGCTCGGGGCACGGGTGCTCCTGGTGCGCGCCAACCCCGGCGAGGGGAGCATCGCCTACGCCTTCCTGGCGCGCCTGGCCACGGAGCTGGCCGCGTTGCCAGGCGCCGCAGCCGTCTCACCGGCGTCCGCGGGGACGCTGGTGGCGCTCTCGCCGCTCCTCTCCAGCCGCTACGCGGCGACGCCCGACGGCACGGCCGGCGAGGAGGCCCTCCGCCGCCGCGCCGCCGCCCTGGCCGAACTGCTGGCCGTGGTGAGCGACGAGCGCCCGGTGGCCCTCCTCCTCGACGACTCGCACTGGCTCGACGCCGCGTCGCGGAGCGCGCTCCGGAGCGTCCTCGAGCGCCTGGGCGACACGCGGGCTCTGGTGGTCACCGCCAGCCGCCTGAGCGGCCAGACGAGCGTGGCGGGCGACGGCTCGCTGGTGCTCCCGCTCCACCCCCTCACCGCCGCGCAGGTGCTGGCGCTGGTGGGGAGCCTCGGCAGCGTGCCAGCGGAACCGTGGGGCCCGCAGCTGACGGCGGCGCTGGCCCGCGCCACCGGGGGCTCCCCCCTCCTGATCCTCGAGACCCTGCAGCTGGCGCTCGAGGCTGGCTGGCTGGCGCTCGGCGACGGCGCGTGGAGCTGCCCGGAGCCCGCCGGCCTGGCGCGGCGGCTGGGCGAGGGCAGCGCCATCCGCCACCGGGTGACCCAGCTCGAGCATCCCGCCAGGCGCGCGCTGCTGGCCCTGGCGCTGGCCGGCACCCCGCTGCCGGTCCACCTGGTGGCCCCCGCCACGGGGCTCGCGCCCGGGGCGGCGGAGGGCGCGCTCGCCGTGCTGGAACAGCGCGGCCTGGTGACCCGCGCCGGGGACCACTTCCAGCCCGCCCACGACGAGATCGCCGCCGCCAGCCAGGACCTGGCCGACGCGGGCAGCGTGGCCGAGCTGCACGCCAACCTGGGCCGGGCCCTGGCCGGGCTCCGCCGCGCCGAGCTCACCGACCTGGCGCGCGCCGGGCGGCACCTCCACCTGGCCAGCCGCCACGTGGAGCTGGCGGGCGTCTTCAGCCGCTACCTCACCCGCCTCCGCGCCCAGGGCGACGGGCGCCGCGTGGTGGCCATCGCCTACGAGTTCCTGGGCGAGGGGACGCCGCACGATGAAGTCGCGGCGCTGGTACGGCGGCTCCCGGTGGTCACGCGGCTGCTACGCAGCTCGGCGCGCGGGGCGATCGGCGCCGGACTGCTGGTCGTGCTGCTCCTGATCGTGGGGGCCGTGGCCCTCCGGCCGACACCCCCGGCCCTGTCCCTCGTGGCCACTGAGGTGGACAGCCTCGGGGCCTGGCACTTCGCGGCGGTGGACATCGCACCCGACATCTGGAGCGACGAGGGCCCCCTCCAGCTCCACCCCCTCGAGTTCCCCGCCTTTCCCGCCGGGGTGCTCTCGCAGCCGGGCGGGGAGGCGCAGTCGATCAACCCGGCGCCCGACTTCACCAGCCTCGCCTTCTCCATTGCCCGGCCCAAGGAAGTGGATTCGGGGACGGTGGATCTCTACATCGCGAGCGGCGGCCGGGCACGCCGCCTGACCCGCACCCCCCGGGACGACCAGCCGAGCGACTGGTCACCGGACGGCCGGTACGTCGTGGGCACCTCGGCCCGCTGGAGCCCGCCGACCCAGGACGACTACGACGTGGTGCTCTGGGACACCGCCACCGGCACCCCCACCCGGCTCACCCGCACCACTGACGGCGACGCGGGCCCGCAGTGGTCGCCCGATGGCCAGCGCATCGCCTTCTGGCGGAACTGGAAGGACATCGAGCGCCGGTCATCCGTCTGCTGGATCCCGCCGGCCGCGGGACAGGAACCCACCTGCGTGGAGCCGGTGGGAGCTGACCTGATCGGGGTGAGCGGGTGGATCGACGCCGGCACCGTCGCCGTCAGCGTGGACTCGCTCGGCACCCGCATCTACGCCGCGCTCGACCTGGCCACGGGCGGCTGGCGGCGCCTCGAGGCGAGCCTTGAGAAAGGCCCAAGCCCGAGCCCCGGGGGCGAGGCCGAGTGGCTCGAGCGCAGGAGTTCCACGACGGGCACCCGCGTCTACGAGGTGCAACCACCCGGTCGCCCCTCCGCGGCGCGGCGGCTCCTCCCGTCGCGGGCTGGCCACCAGATCCGCACCGTGCTCTGGCGTGACCGAGCCCAGCCCCGGCGGTACCTCGACTCGCTGGTCTTCGTGAACTCCCCGGGCCCCCTGGCCGTCGGGGGCACCTTGCACCTCGCCGTCGAGGGGCGGGATGGCGCGGGCCGTCAGGTTCCGGTCCGGGTCCCGCTCGAGTGGTCGAGCGGGGATTCGTCGGTCCTCCAGGTGTCGCCCGCGGGGGCGGTAAAGGGCCTGAAGACCGGCGCGGCCACGGTCACCGTTGCGATCCCGGGCTGGCGGCAGGCCACCCTCACTGTGCGCGTGGCGTCCGGCCAGGTGGCCGAGCTGCTGCGCGAGGACTGGGACGAGCACTGGCCCAGCCGGTGGGACGCGGGAGGCGCCCCGTTCCCGTACGTCACCACCGGGCCGGACGGCATCCGCGGCTTCCTGAACAACGGCGACGGATCCTTTGCCAGCGGCGCCGTGTCCCATGAGCGGTGGGATCCGGCGGAGGGACTGGGCCTGGAGGCCATGCTGTACACGCCGATCACCGAGACCCTGTTCCAGAAGCTGTACATCCATCTCGCCGAGCCGACGGAGGCGCAGCTCGGCGCCCTCCGGGCCGGTGCGCCAACCGCCCTCTTCTCCGGCAAGAACACCGGCAGCGGACGGGCCTGCGGCCTGATCTATCCGGCGGGCGAAGGCAGCCTGGCGGTCAAGCGGCTGGGCTTCGTCACCGGGGCGGGCGGCCGGCCCACCCCGGTGGGCCGCTGGATCCGCCGGGCCGACCGGTGGTGGACCGCCCGGATCCAGCTCTTCCCGGACGGGCGGTGCGGCGTGGCCATCAACGGACAGCCGGTCTGGCTCTCCACCGAGCCGACGGGTTTCAGCGGCCAGTGGTGGATCGAGCTTGGCTTCGCCTCCCAGCGCACGCGGATGCTGCACGGCCCCCTGCGGGTCTGGCGCGGGGTGCCGGCCGACATCGACTGGTCCCCCCTCGATACCCTGAACGGCCGCCCGCTCCCTCTGGACGAGGAACCGCGGGCACGGTAGCCTCCACCCGTCGCGCGGCATGGGGCCGCGCGGCCGGTTCCCTCCAGCACTCCGGGCTCCCGATGAAGAAGGGCACCCTTGTCACCCTCGTGGCCGTCCTGGGCTTCGGCTCGCTGCTGCTCTTCAACACGCTGAGCGCGCAGAAGGCCACCTGCACCGTCACCGTCACCTACAACGGCCGCACCAACACCGCCACCGCCTCCCACGAGAACGAGGCCGAGGCCAAGCGCTCGGCGCAGAACACCGCCTGCGGGCCGATCACCAGCGGGATGAACGACGCGATCGCCTGCGACCGCATCGAGCCCGACTCGGTGCGCTGCGAGACGCACTGACCTCGGCGCACACCGAGGCTGGGTGGCGGAAGCCCGACGTGGCTGGCGGACCTGGTCCGCCGGCCTCACTCTCCCGAATCGCCCGGAAATCCTCCACGGTGTGTTGCGGAACGTCCCGCTGCGGCGGGACTGCGGCCGGTGGCGGGCGCGCACGGGCGCGGTGGGGCTGGTGTGTCCAGGCTCACACCGATAAGGCTATGTGAAACAACAACTTGGCATGGTGCGTCGGAATCGGCGGCGGCCCTGATGCATGGCATCAAGGTTGCGCTCCCGAAGATGGGACTGGAACCTCGGCGTCGATCCTCCGATAAAAGAGGATGCCATGAGTGAACTGACGATTCGGGAAATGGAGAGCGGCGAGGAATTCGCCGACTGGTTTGCCGATCTCACGTTGCACGAGGAGCGGGCCACGGGGGCGCCCACGCACCTGGTGGACCACTACCTGATCCTCAGCAACGCCATCGGCGACTGGGTGGGTGGCCTGCGGTACACCACGCGCGGCGGGGTGGCGACGGTGGTGGACCTGGCCGTCCGCCAGGAGGAGCGCGGCCAGGGCCACGGACACCGGCTGCTGAGCGCCTTCGAGGAGCACGCCCGCGACTTGGGAGCGCACCTCGCCGAGTTCTGGAGCGACGATCCTGCAGGGGAGCCGGAGCTGCTGCTCCACGGCTGGCGCCGGGTCCTCCGCCGCGAGGGCTACTTCGGGGGCGGCACCTGGTACCTCATGGAGAAGTCGCTCACGACCACCGTCTAGCGCCCCCCCGGCGGGGCGGGTAACCTTTTCCTGCTCCTGTCCCGCCGCACGAATGAAATGCGGGCCCGCGAGGAGTCTCCTCGGGGCCCGCGGTCTCTTTGCCGGGATCCGCATGGCACTGCCCAACCCGATCCGCACGTTCCTCACCAAGGTCGAGGTCCTCAAGGACCTCGAGGCGAAGGTGCAGGAGCTGATGGCGCAGCACGAGGCCAAGCGCCCGCTCTGGTTCCCGAGCGACCTGCTGGGCCCGAGGCCGGGCGAGGATCCCGACGCCCACTACGCGGCGCTGCGTACCCGGGCGCGCGGCATTCCCGATCCCGCGCGCGCCGCCCTGGCGCTCAACATGCTCACCGAGGAGGGACTGCCGCATTTCCACCGCCTCCTCGCCACCCACCTCGGGGACGACTCGCACTGGCAGGCGTGGAACCACCTGTGGACGGCCGAAGAGGACCGCCACGGGGTGATCCTGCACGACTACCTGCACGAGGCGCGCATCGTGAACCAGCGGCACCTCGAGGCGATGCAGTTCGAGTACCTCCGGGCGGGGTTCACGCCGGACTGGGACAAGGATCCGTACCGGGTCTTCGCCTACACCACGCTGCAGGAGCGGGCCACGCAGCAGTCGCACGGGGAGACGGGCAAGCTGATCGGGCAGTACGAGCCGCTCCTGGGCGAGGTGCTGGCCAACGTGGCGAGCGAGGAGGCGCGGCACTTCACCTTCTACCGCACCATCTTCGCCGAGATCCTGGCGCGCGACCCGAACGAGGCGCTGGTCTCGGCCGCGCACATCCTGCCGAGCATCGAGATGCCGGGCCACACCATGCCCGGCTTCCGCGACCTGGCCGACGTGATCCGCCGGGCCGGGATCTACGGGCCGCGGGACTACCTGCGGATCGTGCAGGAGCAGCTCCGCTACTGGCGGATCGACGCGCTCGAGGGCCTCAACGCCGCCGGCCGGAAGGCGCAGGAGAAGATCCTGGGGATCCCGGAGCGGCTGGCGCGGATCGCCGACTACATCGAGAGCAAGAGCAAGGCGAAGACGTTCAACTTCGAGGTGGTGTTCAACCGTGAATTCGCGATGGAGTAGCGCGCTGGTGGTGCTCGCCCTCGGGGTGGCGCTCACCGGCTGCGGCAAGAATGAGGCGAAGCCCAAGGCCAAGCCCGCCGCCGAGGACGAGGCGCCGGCCGACCCGGCGCAGGCGGACGCCCAGGCGCTCGGCGCCGAGGTGTTCGACATCATGGACCGGGTGGTGGCGTACAAGGCCTCGCACCAGGGCCGGCTGCCGACGTCGTTCCGGCAGGCGGGGATCGACACCCTCACGGCCACCACCACCCGGGGCCTCTCCCGGGTGGGCGGCGACCCGCTGGTGACGATCCGCTTCCGGCGGCTGGAGGGGCACCAGCTGGAGAGCTGCAGCGGCACCAACCTGGTGATCGAGCAGGCCATGATGAACGAGGGGACGTTTGAGGTGCAGTGCGTGGTGGCGGACGGCGCCACGCGCACCTTCACCGTCCGGCGGCCCTGAGCGCGGCATGATCGCCTACTACCTGGAACTGGCGGCGCGGGTGCTGGTGTTCGGCGGCTTCGTGCTGGCGGCGGTGGTGGCGTCGGCGCACTGGCTGGTGGCCACGCGGCGGATCACGCCGTTCCATGCCTACGCGCGGTTCGGGCGCCAGCTCGGCGCGCCGTTGGTCAAGCCGCTGGAGCAGCGGCTGCTGCGCTCGGGCGGCAATCCGGGCTCGGCGCCGTACTTCCTGTTCTGGGCGGCGCTCCTTGGGGGGCTCGCCTTCCTGGCGCTGGTGCAGTGGCTGATCGGGTTCGTGTACACCACGCTGTTCGCGGCGAGCGCGGGGCCCGGCAGCCTGATCGTGTTCGCGGTAGACCTGGTGTTCCGGGTGCTGCAGTTCGCCATCTTCGTGCGGGTGATCGCGAGCTGGTTCGCGGTGTCGCCGTACTCGCGGCCCATGCGGATCATCCACGGGATGACGGACTGGCTGCTCGAGCCGCTGCGGCGGATCATCCCGCCGCTCGGCATGATCGACGTGTCGCCGATCGTCGCGTACTTCATGCTGATGCTGGCGCAGGGGTTCGTGGTGCCGGCGCTGCAGCGGGCGCTCATGTAGGGAGGGGCTGGGCACTCTCGTTCACCGCGGAGGCGCGGCGGTCCTGCGCGCGCCGAGGGAAGGGCGTTGGCTCGGCGGGGGACTCGTCCGGGAACCACAGAGGCACAGCGGACACGGAGGGGCACAGAGAACAGCAGGGGGATGGGGGTGCATGGTCGGGTCGGGCGACGTCCCCCACCCCTCGCGGAGCCCCACCCCAAGAACGCCGGGGCCCCGATCGGCGATGCCCCAATCAGGGCTCGAGGCCTCCCTGGCCTCCGTGTGCTCCGTGTCTCTGTGGTTCCTGCAGTACCTTCGCGGCCCTCCGCGCCGCTGCGGCAAACCTATACAACCAGCCCCCCATGCCCCACCCCATCACGCCGGCCAGAGACGGCATCCGGATCGCGCTGCAGGTGCAGCCACGGGCGTCGAAGAGCGAGGTCCTCGGCCTGCAGGGCGACGCCCTCAAGGTGCGGGTGCAGGCGCCGCCGGTGGAGGGCGCGGCCAACGAGGCGGTGGTGGAGCTCGTGGCGGAGGCGCTTGGCGTGAAGCGCGGGGTGGTGCGCCTCGTGGCGGGGGAGACCGGGCGGCGGAAGGTGGTGGCGGTGGCGGGAATCACGCCCGCCGAGGCCGCGCGGCGGCTTCGGCTTGAGCCGCCGGGGGGACCGGGGTAGCTTTCCGGCACAATCGAAGCCCGTGGTGATTTGCGCCTATTGCAGCCACGTAAAACAACTGCTAAAACGGCTGCCCCCCGAGGTGCCGTCAGGTGCCCGGGGTTTTTTCGTCGAGGTTGGCATGGCATACACGCGCGCATCCCGTCTGGCCCTCCTGCCCACGCTGCTGGAGCAGCGCATCCTGCTGCTCGACGGCGCCATGGGCACGATGGTCCAGACCTACGGCCTGCAGGAGGCGGACTACCGCGGCGAGCGCTTCCGCGACTGGCCCCGGGACGTGAAGGGCAACAACGACCTCCTGGTGCTGACGAAGCCGTCCGTCATCCGGGAGATCCACGGCGCCTACCTGGCCGCCGGTGCCGACATCCTGGAAACCTGCAGCTTCAACTCCACCAGCGTGTCGATGGCCGACTACGGCATGGAAGCGCTGGTGCCGGAGCTGAACCGCGCCGCCGCGGCGCTCGCGCGCGGCATCGCCGACGAGTACGAGGCGAAGGACCCGAGCCGCCCGCGCTACGTGGCCGGCATCCTGGGCCCGCTCAACAAGACCGGCTCGCTCTCCCCCGACGTCAACGACCCGGGACTCCGGAACATCACCTTCCCCGAGATGGTCACGGCGTACGCCGAGGCGGCGGAGGGGCTGCTGGACGGCGGGGCGGACGTGCTGATGATCGAGACGATCTTCGACACGCTCAACGCCAAGGCGGCGATCTTCGCGCTGGAGCAGGTGTTCGAGCGGCGCGGGGAGCGGGTGCCGGTGATGATCTCCGGGACCATCACCGACCGGAGCGGGCGGACGCTCTCGGGGCAGACGGTGGAGGCGTTCTGGAACTCGGTGGCGCACGCGCGCCCGCTCAGCGTGGGGCTCAACTGCGCCCTCGGCGCCGCGGAACTCCGCGGCTGGGTGCAGGACCTCGCGCGGGTGGCGCCGGTGTACCTGAGCGCGCACCCGAACGCCGGCCTCCCCAACGCCTTCGGCGGCTACGACGAATCCCCGGCGTCCATGGCGGCGGTGATCCGGGAGTTCGCCACGTCGGGGCTGGTGAACATCGTGGGCGGCTGCTGCGGCACCTCGCCGGCGCACATCAAGGCCATCGGGGAGGCGGTGCGGGGGATCGCGCCGCGGGGGCGGCCGCACCTCGCGCCGCGCTGCCGGCTGTCGGGGCTCGAGCCGCTGACCATCGGCCCCGAGACCAACTTCGTGAACGTGGGCGAGCGGACCAACGTGACGGGGTCGCGCCGCTTCGCGAAGCTCATCCTGGACAACCAGTACGAGCAGGCGCTGGAGGTGGCGCGCCAGCAGGTGGAGAGCGGCGCGCAGGTGATCGACGTCAACATGGACGAGGGGATGCTCGACTCGGAGGCGGCGATGACCCGCTTCCTCCGCCTGGTGGCCACCGAGCCGGCCATCGCGCGGGTGCCGGTGATGATCGACAGCTCCAAGTGGAGCGTCATCGAGGCGGGGCTGCAGCAGCTGCAGGGCAAGGGCATCGTCAACTCGATCTCGCTCAAGGAAGGCGAGGCGAGCTTCCTGCAGCAGGCGACGCTGGTGCGGCGCTACGGCGCGGCCGTGATCGTCATGGCCTTCGACGAACAGGGGCAGGCGGACACGCTGGAGCGGAAGGTGGCCATCTGCGAGCGGGCCTACCGCCTGCTGCACGAGCAGGTCGGCTTCCCGGCCGAGGACATCATCTTCGACCCCAACATCTTCGCCATCGCCACGGGGATCGAGGAGCACAACGGGTACGCGGTGGCCTACATCGAGGCCATCCGGCAGATCAAGGCGCGGCTGCCGCACGCGCTCATCAGCGGCGGCGTCAGCAACATCTCCTTCTCGTTCCGCGGCAACGACCCGGTCCGCGAGGCCATCCACTCGGTGTTCCTGTACCATGCCATCAAGGCGGGCATGGACATGGGCATCGTGAACGCGGGCCAGCTGGCCATCTACGACGACATTGCGCCGGACCTGCTGGAGCGGGTCGAGGACGTGGTGCTCAACCGCCGTCCCGACGCCACCGAGCGGCTGCTCGAGGTGGCGGAGCAGTACAAGGGCACGGGCGAGGGGAAGAAGGGCGGCAGCGACCTGGCCTGGCGCGCGCTGCCGGTGCGGGAGCGGCTGGCGCACGCGCTGGTGGAGGGCGTGGACACCTGGATCGTCGAGGACACCGAGGAGGCGCGGCAGCAGGCGGCGCGGCCCATCGAGGTCATCGAGGGCCCGCTCATGGCCGGCATGAACGTGGTGGGCGACCTCTTCGGCGCGGGGAAGATGTTCCTGCCACAGGTGGTGAAGAGCGCCCGCGTCATGAAGAAGGCGGTGGCGCACCTCATCCCCTTCATCGAGGCGGAGAAGGCGGCACTGGCGGACGCGCGGTCCAAGGGCAAGATCGTGATGGCCACCGTGAAGGGCGACGTCCACGACATCGGCAAGAACATCGTGGGCGTGGTGCTGCAGTGCAACAACTACGAGGTGGTGGACCTGGGCGTGATGGTGCCGCACGCGCGGATCCTCGAGGCGGCCCGGGAGCACCGCGCCGACGCCATAGGCCTGTCGGGGCTCATCACGCCGTCGCTCGAGGAGATGAGCATCGTGGCGGCGGAGATGGAGCGGCAGGGGTTCACCCTGCCACTCCTGATCGGCGGCGCGACGACGAGCCGGATCCACACGGCCGTCAAGATCGCGCCGCGCTACTCGGGGCCGGTGGTGCACGTGCTGGACGCCTCGCGCGCCGTGGGCGTGGCCGGGCGGCTCCTCTCCGACACGCTGCGCGACGAGTTCGTGGCGGAGGTGCAGGCGGAGTACGCGGCGCTGCGCGAGGAGCGGGCGGGGCGGGACCCGGGCGAGCGGCTCGGGACGCTCGTGGAGGCGCGCGCCAACCGCCTGACGGTGGCGGCGACGCCCGCCCCGGCGCCCGGCTTCCTCGGCACCCGCCAGTTCGTCCGCTACCCGCTGGCCGAGCTGGTGGAGCGGATCGACTGGACGCCGTTCTTCCAGACGTGGGAGCTGGTGGGCCACTTCCCCGCCATCCTGGACGACCCGGCGGTGGGCAAGACGGCGCGGAGCCTCTACGAGGACGCGCGCCGGATGCTGGACCGCATCGTGCGCGAGAACCTGCTCGAGGCGCGCGCCGTGGTGGGCTTCTTCCCCGCCGCGAGCGAGGGGGACGACATCGTGCTCTACACCGACGAGTCGCGCGTCACCCGCCTGGCCACCATCCCCACGCTCCGCCAGCAGGCGCGGAAGACGGACCGGCCCAACTACGCCCTCGCCGACTTCGTGGCGCCCGCAGGCACGGTGCCGGACTACGTGGGCGCGTTCGCGGTGACGGCGGGCCACGGGCTCGACACGCTGGTGGCCGCCTACGAGAAGGACCACGACGACTACAACGCGATCCTCGCCAAGGCCCTGGCCGACCGCCTCGCCGAGGCGTTCGCCGAGCGGCTGCACGAGCGGGTGCGCACCGAGCTGTGGGGCTACGCGCCCACCGAGCGGCTCGACAACGCGGCGCTCATCAAGGAGCAGTACCAGGGCATCCGGCCCGCGCCGGGCTACCCCGCCTGCCCCGACCACACCACCAAGCGCGCGCTCTTCGACCTCCTCGAGGCGGAGCGGCAGGCGGGCATCACGCTCACCGACAGCTTCGCCATGTGGCCGGCGGCGGCGGTGAGCGGCTGGTACTTCTGGCGGCCCGAGGCGCAGTACTTCGGCGTCGGGAAGCTGGGGCAGGACCAGGTGGAGGACTACGCCCGGCGGAAGGGCCTCACGCTCGAGGAGGCTGAGCGGTGGCTGGCCCCGAACCTGGGCTACCTGCCGCCCCGCCCCACCGCCGCGCGCCCGGTGGCCGCGGCCACGGCCTGAACGCGGACGGGACCATGACCACGCTTGCCGAGCTGATCGCCGACGGCCGCACCCACGTGGTGGACGGCGCCATGGGCACGATGCTCTACCAGAAGGGCGTCTTCCTCAACGTGTGCTACGACGAGCTGGCGCTGCGCCAGCCGGACCTGATCCGCGACATCCACCGCGAGTACGTGCGGGCGGGCGCCGAGATCCTGGAGACCAACACCTTCGGCGCCAATCCCGTGAAGCTGGCCCACTACGGGCTGGCGGCCGAGACGGAGGCCATCAACCGCGCCGCGGCGGAGCTGGCCCGCGATGCCGCCGGCGACCGCGCCTCCGTGGTGGGCGCCATCGGCCCGCTCGGGGTCCGCATCGAGCCGTTCGGCGAGATGTCGCACGCGGAGGCGGAGGCGCACTTCGCCCGGCAGGTGGACGGGCTGCTGGCGGGCGGGGTGGACGGGTTCATCGTCGAGACGTTCAGCGACGTGGAGGAGGTCCGCGCCGCCATCGCCGCCATCCGGGCGCGGTGCGCACTGCCGATCATCGCGCAGATGACGGTGGGGACCGACGGCAAGACGCACTACGGCACTGAGAGCGCCACCTGGGGCCCGCTGCTGGAGAGCATGGGCGCCGACGTGATCGGCGTGAACTGCTCCGTCGGCCCCGCGGGTGTGCTCAGCGTGGTGGAGAAGCTCGCGCCGGTGGTCACCCGGCCCATCTCCGCGCAGCCCAACGCCGGCCTCCCCCGCGACGTCGGCGACCGCAAGATCTACATGGCCAGCCCCGAGTACATGGCCGACTACGCGCGGCGCATGGTGGAGGCCGGGGCCCGCTTCGTGGGCGGCTGCTGCGGCACCACGCCGGAGCACACCAAGGCCATGGTGGGCTTCGTGCGGAGCGTGCGGCCCCGCCACTCCTCGGCACACACGGTGGCGCCGGTGCTCGCCGAGCCCACCCCGCCCGTGCCGCTCGCCGAGCGCTCGCGCCTCGGGGCCAGGCTGGCGGCGCGGCAGTTCGTCACCACGGTGGAGATCGTGCCGCCGAAGGGGATCAATCCCGAGGGGATGTTTGCGCAGGCCCGCGCGCTGCAGGCGGCGGGCGTGGACGCGGTGAACGTGCCCGACGGCCCGCGCGCGCAGAGCCGCATGGGGGCCCTGCTGTCCGGCCTCCTCATCCAGCGCGAGCTCGGCCTCGAGGCGGTGGTGCACTACGCCTGCCGCGACCGGAACTTCCTCGGCATGCTCTCCGACCTGCTCGGCGCGGCGGCGAGCGGCATCCGGAACCTGCTCATCGTCACCGGCGACCCGCCGAAGATGGGGCCGTACCCGGATGCCACGGCGGTGTTCGACATCGACAGCATCGGCCTCACCAATCTGGTGAGCCGGCTGAACCACGGCCTCGACCCCGGGGGCAACGCGCTCGGCGACCGCACCAGGTTCGTCATCGGCGTGGGCGTGAACCCGGCGGCGGTGGACCTGGAGCGCGAACTCCGGCGCTTCGCCTGGAAGGTGGAGGCGGGGGCCGAGTACGCCATCACCCAGCCGGTCTTTGACCTGGACCAGCTCGATCGGTTCCTCAAGCGGGTCGAGGAGTTCCGGGTGCCGATCATCGCCGGCATCTGGCCGCTGGTGTCGCTCCGGAACGCGGAGTTCATGGCCAACGAGGTGCCGGGGGTGGTGATCCCGCCCGAGGTGGTGGAGCGCATGCGGAAGGCGAGCCAGCACGGCAAGGAAGCCGGCCTCGCGGAGGGGGTGACCATCGCGCGCGAGATGCTCCAGGCGGTGAAGGCGCGGGTGCAGGGCGCGCAGGTCTCGGCACCGCTCGGGCGAGTGCCGGTGGCGGTGGAGGTGCTCGGCGGGTCGCTGGCGGCGAAGCCGGTCTAGGCCTGGCCTCGGCGGACGGTCTCACCGCCGGGCGCGGACGGAACGGCGCGCCACGGCGGCACTGCACACCAGGGAGCGGGGCTCGCCTCGGGGCGAGCCCCGCTCGGCTTGATGGGGGTGTGTGCCCGGCCGGCGCGCGCCGCAAGTCCGAGCGGCGGGGTCCCGTGGCGCGGGCTCAGCCACGTTGAGTGGTGCGGGCCGCCCGGCTAGCTTCTTCCCGGGCAGTTCCCTTTCCACCCCGCCGAGCGCCAGCCAGGGCGCGGAGCCCGCCATGACGTCCCCGACCACCACCGCCCCCGCCCCGCTCTCCCGCCTCTCCGAGGAGGAGGAGCTCTTCCGCGCCACCGTGCGCGAGTTTGCCGAGACGGAGGTGAGGCCGTTCGTCCACGAGATGGACGAGGCGGCCAAGTTCCGCCCCGAGATCATCGCCAAGTTCTTCGAGCTCGGCCTCATGGGCATCGAGGTGCCGGAGCGCTTCGGCGGCGCGGGCGGAAACATCTTCCTCGCGACGCTCGCCATCGAGGAGCTGGCGCGGGTGGACGCCTCGGCGGCCATCTACGTGGACGTGCACAACACGCTGGTCAACAACGCCCTCCTCCGCTGGGGTAGCGAGGAGCAGCACGCGCGCTACTTCCCGCGGATGACGGCCGAGCTGCTCGGCGCCTTCGCCCTCTCGGAGCCGGCGAGCGGGAGCGACGCCTTCGCCCTCGAGACCAAGGCCGAGGACAAGGGCGACCACTGGGCGCTCACGGGACGGAAGTTCTGGATCACCAACGGCGGGGAGGCGGGGATCTTCCTGATCTTCGCCAACACCGACTTTGCCAAGGGCTACAAGGGCATCACGGCGTTCCTGGTGGAGCGGGAGTTCCCCGGCTTCAGCGTGGGGAAGAAGGAGAACAAGCTCGGCATCCGGGCCTCGAGCACCACCGAGCTCATCCTCGAGGAGTGCCGGGTCCCCAAGGCCAACGTGCTCGGGCCGGTGGGGCAGGGCTACAAGATCGCCATCGAGACGCTGAACGAGGGCCGCATCGGCATCGGCGCGCAGATGCTGGGCGTGGCGCAGGGCGCGCTCGAGGCGGCCACGGGGTACGTCAAGGAGCGGAAGCAGTTCGGCAAGCCGATCGCCGAGTTCCAGGGGGTGCAGTTCCAGCTGGGGCAGATGGCCACGGAGCTCGAGGCGGCCCGGCTGCTGGTGTACAACGCGGCGCGCCTCAAGGACCAGGGCCAGCCCTTCCAGCGCGAGGCCGCGATGGCCAAGCTCTTCTCCTCGCAGATGGCGGACCGCACCACCAGCCGCTGCCTCGAGCTCTTCGGCGGCTACGGGTACAGCAAGGAATACCCGGCCGAGAAGTTCTATCGCGACGCCAAGATCGGGACGATCTACGAGGGGACGAGCAACATGCAGCTGCAGACGATCGCCAAGATGCTGCTCAAGTAGCCCGCGCCGTTTGGGGCGGCGAATGGGCCGGCTGTCCGGTGGGACGGCCGGCCTTCGCTTTTCCGGGAGGCAGGCAGCATGCTGGGACGGGCGCACCGCGGAGGGGTGAGAGGTGCCCCGGGCGGGCGGCGTCCCTTGGAGGGCGGGCTCGTGGCCCCGGCTTTGCACGTTGTGGAGAGGCGCCGGGACCCGTCTGGGGCCAATTCGGCGTCAAGTCGTTGCAATCCAAGTACTTGCCAGAAATCGTCCTGCGGATAACTTTGCTGACCCGACCGGCACATTCAGTCGGTAAGCCTTGTTGCCGAGGATTCTGAGAGAACCCCGGGAAACTGGTCATTGTGCGCCTGATCACACGCCTCCGCACCACGCTGGTCCTTGGCACGCTCCTCGTCGGGGCGGGCCTCGTGGCGCGTGCGACGGCGCAGGAGCTGCCGCCGGCCCTCAAGTCGGGCCTGGACCGCTGGTACCGCACCGCGCGGCGCAGCGCGCCGGGCCAGTGGGGCATCGTGGTGGCCGACCAGAGCGGCAACGTGCTCTGGAGCGTGAACCCCGACGCGCCGATGATCCCCGCCTCGACGGTCAAGCTCCTCACCACCGGCTACGCCCGCACCGTGCTCGGCGGCGACGCCCGCCGCTCCACGCGGGTGCTGGGCCTCGGCCACCTCGACGAGGTCACCGGCGAGTGGGTGGGCAAGTGGGTGCTGGAGCTCAACGGCGACCCGACGCTCGAGAGTCCCTCGGGCGAGGGCCCGCGCCTCGTGGACCTCGCCAACCAGCTCGCCGCACAGGGCATCCGCAAGCTCCGCGGCCCGGTCACCGCGATCAGCGAGGACGGCAGCCCGGCCGAGGCGAGCTACCCGAGCGTGTGGTCGGCGGGGAACTGGGGCAGCCGGTTTGCCCCGCTCATCGGCAGCCTCACGCTGCACGAGAACATGGTCACGTTCTACGTCCAGCCGGGGGCCCGCCAGGGACAGCGGCCGCGCCTGGTGGAAACCTCCCCGGCGGGCCTCAACGCGCTGGTGAACGTGCACGCCACCACGGTGGCGGGCAGCCGCTCGCGGCTCCGCATCACCCGCATGAAGGATGGCGGCTACCTCATCACCGGGGCCGTGGGCATCCGCGCGGGAACGCGCCGCCTCATGTCCGTGGCCGGCGACACCAAGGCGGTGCTGGCGGCCACGTGGGCCCAGGCGCTCGCGCAGGCCGGGATCGAGTGGGACCGCACGCCGCAGGAGATCCAGGTGGACAGCCCCGCCGACCAGGTGCTGGCCCAGGTGCAGTCGGCGCCCTTCGACTCGGTGGCGTATGACGTGAACCGCCGCAGCCTCAACCTCGGCGCCGAGCTGATCCTGCGCTGGGCCGCGGGCCGCGAGGGCGGGCCGCAGCGCCTGACGGAGCACGTGCAGCAGGTGGCGGGCGTGGCGGGCGGCGTCAAGCTGGTGGACGGCAGCGGCATGTCCCACGAGGACCGGATCACGCCGGCCACGTTCATCTACTACATGGCCAACTTCCAGCACACGCCGGCGGGGCGGAACTTCCCGTCGCTGCTGCCCGCCAACGGCGTGGGCACGCTGGCGCGGCTGGCGGGCGGGCTGCCGGCGGCGGGCGTGGTGCGCGCCAAGACCGGGACCCTGAACGGCGTCTCGACGCTGGTGGGCTACCTGGGCCGGCGGGATGGGATGTTCCTCGTCAGCCTGATGTACAACGGGCCGCGCTCCCGCACGGCCAAGCGGCACCAGTGGTCGGCCTTCCGGCTGCTCGGCGCCGACGGCGCCTCCATCCCGGCGGAGGCCGACCAGGACATGGCCGAGCCCTCGGGCGGTGAGCTGGGCGGCGAGACCGCAAACCAGTAAGCCTTTCGGGTGGAACGAGTTGGCGGGCGGGGACCGGGTCCCCGCCCGCCGTTGTTTGTGGGCTGGCCCCCATCCCGACCACCGTTCACGGTGGGTTCATCCCCCCCGCCTAGCTTGCGGCGCATCTTCTACCGGGGGAACCCATGGACGCCACGCACCTGCACCTCATCATCAACCACCTGCCCATCATGGGCGTCCCGCTGGTGGCGGCGCTGCTCGCCTGGGGCATCCTGCGCGACTCGCGCGAGGTCACGCGCACCGCGCTCGGCGCCGCCGTGGTGGTGGCGGCGCTGGCCTACCCGGTGTTCCTGACGGGGGAGCCGGCGGAGGAAGGGATCGAGCACACCCCGGGCTTCAGTGAGCAGCTGGTGCACGACCACGAGGAGCGTGCCGAAGCGGCGCTGATCGCGGTGCTGCTCACCGGCGCGGCCGCGGCGGGGGCGTTCTGGATGTCCCGGAAGACGGAGGGAACCCCGCGGGCGCTGGGCGGCATCACGCTGGCGGGGCTGCTGGTGAGCGCCGGCCTGCTCGGCCTGACGGGCCTGTCGGGCGGGCAGATCGCCCACGACGAGATCCGGGGGCCGCTGGCCGCCGCGGGTGAGGCGGGGCCGGGCACGGGGGCCGTGGGGAGCATGGCGGCCGACAGCCTGGCGGCCGATTCCCTTGCGCCCGCGCGGGATCGCGACGATGATGACGACGATCGCTGACCCCGGGGCCACGACCATGCGCGTCCTGCTGGTGGAAGACGAAGCGCGGCTGGCCGAGAGCATCGCGCGGGGGCTCCGGCAGGCGGCCCACGCCGTGGACATCGCCGACCGGCTGGCGGTGGCCCGGCAGAAGCTGGAGCTGGAGCCGTACGACGCGGTGATCCTCGACGTGAACCTGCCGGACGGCTCGGGCTTCAGCCTGGCCGCCGAGCTGCGCAAGCGCGCCATCCGGATCCCGGTGCTGATGCTGACCGCGCGGGACGCCGTGGCCGACCGGGTGCACGGGCTCGACAGCGGCGCGGATGACTACCTCGTGAAGCCGTTCGCGTTCGAGGAACTGCTGGCGCGGCTCCGGGCGCTGCAGCGGCGGCAGCCGGAGTTCCGTCCCCAGCTCCTCGAGGTGGCGGACCTGGTGATCGACCCGGCGGCGCGGACCGCCGTGCGGGCCGGCGAGCCGGTGGAGCTCACCACCACCGAGTACGCGATGCTCGAGTTCCTGGCCCGGCACGCCGGGCAGGTGTGCGGGCGGGCGCAGATCAGCGCGGCCGTCTGGGACGAGAACTACGACCCCTTCTCCAACATCATCGACGTGTACGTCTCACGGCTGCGCCGCAAGCTGGACCGTCCCGGGCTCGTGCCGCTGTTCCACACGGTGCGCGGGGCCGGCTACACGCTCGATCCTGCGCGCGGGGGCGCCCGCACCGGGTGACGCGCCTCGGGCTCCGCACCCGCCTGGCCCTCGTCTTCGGCGCGGGCTTCGCGGTGCTGCTCGGGCTCGGGGCGCTGGCCCTCTCGCTGCACCTGGCGCGCGGCTACCGCCGGGAATTCGACCACAACCTGCAGGAAGCGGCGCAGGGCGCCGTGGCCCTCTTCCAGCTGGACCGGCCGGAGTACGGCACGGGCTGGGAAGCCGCGGCGCACGTCGTGTCCGAGCTCGTCTACGGCGACCGGACGCTCGTGGCCATCGATCCCGCCGACACCACCCTCCAGCGCCGCGTGGCGAGCCCCCGCATCCCGGGCGAGCCGTGGTTCAACGACGCGCCGCACGACGCGCCGAGGCGGCGCGCCGTCACCCTCCAGCTGCGGGAAGGCGAGGCGCGCGTGCTGCGGGCCCCGCTGGCGGAGGGACTCGAGGTGATCATCGCCATGAGCACGCTGCCGCTGGAGCGGCGGCTCGACCGGCTCTCCCGGGCGCTCATCACGGTGCTGCCGGTGATCCTGCTGCTCGGCGGCCTGGTGGGGGCGTGGGGGGCGGGGCTGGTGCTGCGGCCCATCGTGCAGGTGGCGCGCGCCGCCGACCAGATCGGCGAGGCCGTGGTGCGGGGCGACACCACCTTTGCCCCCCTCCCGCCCTCCCCCGCCGACGACGAGATCGCCACGCTGACCACCGCGTTCAACCGGCTGGTGGCGCGCGGCACCGCGGCCATCGAGCGGGAGCGCGACGTGGCCGAGCGGCAGCGGGAGTTCCTGGCCGAGGTGGCGCACGAGCTGCGCACCCCGGTGGCCATCCTGCGCAGCGAGGCCGAGGTGGCGCTGGGCGAGGGCAACACGGCCGAGAGCCGGCAGGAGGCACTGGCGCGCATCGCGGCGGAGGCGGCGGAGATGGGGCGGCTGGTGAACGACCTGCTGCTGGTGGCCCGCGGCGACGCCGGCCGCCTCGAGCCCACCCGCGAGCGGCTCTACCTCGACGACCTGCTCACCACGGCCGTCTCCCGGGTGCGCCGGCTGCCGCTGGCGGCGGGCCGCAGCATCACCCTCGGCGAGTTCGAGGCGGCGCCGGTGCTGGGGGACGCGGCGCTGCTGGAGCAGGCGCTGGTGGTCCTGCTCAACAATGCGCTGGTGCACGCGCCCGGGGCCGCCATCGAGGTGAGCACGGGGACCACGGTGGAGGACGGGCAGCGGCGCGCGTGGGCGCGGGTCCACGACGAGGGACCGGGCATCCCGGCGGAGGCGCGCGAGCGGATCTTCGAGCGCTTCGCGCGGCTCAACCCCGACGCGCCGGGCACCGGCCTCGGCCTGCCGATCGCGCGGGGGGTGGCCGAGGCGCACGGCGGCACCGTCCGGCTCGAGCCGGCCGCGCGCGGGGCCACGTTCGCGCTGGTGCTGCCGGAAGCCGGGGCCGCCCCGCCGGCCTGATCGCGCGTACGCCCGGCGTCCCGCCGGGCGCGGAAGGTCAGCGCTGCACGTCCCGCGCGTCCCGGCTGCCGCCGCCCGTCAACCGGGCGGCGGCTTCGTGCAGGAGGTCGTCGGTCTTGCAGAAAACGAAGCGCACGTAGTGACGGCCGAGCTCGGGCCTGCTGAAGAAGCTCGACCCTGGGACCGGGGCCACCCCGCGCTCCGCGGCGAGCCAATGGGCAAAGGCGGTGTCGTCGAGATCAGAGAGGGCGGAGAAGTCGGCCAGGATGTAGTAGGCGCCTTCGGGCGCCACGGCCCGGAAGCCGGCCTGCAGCACGGCGGCGTGGAGCAGGTCGCGGCGGCGGCGGTACTCCTCGCCCATACCGAGGTAGAACTCGCGCGGCAGCTGGTCCATGGCGGTGGCGAGGCCCTCCTGCAGCGGGGCGGGGGCGCCGACGGTCAGGAAGTCGTGGACCTTGCGGATGGCGTCGGTGAGCGCGGCCGGCGCCAGGATGGTGCCGATGCGCCAGCCGGTGATGGAGAAGGTCTTCGAGGCGCCGCTGATGGTGATGGTGCGCTCGCGCATCCCCGGGATGGTGGCCAGGGGGATGTGCTCGCCCGAATAGCGGATGTGCTCGTAGATCTCGTCGGTGACGGCATACGCGCCGTGACGCTGGCAGAGCGCGGCGATGCCCTCGAGCTCGGCACGCGTGAGCACCCGGCCCACGGGATTGGCCGGCGTGTTGACGATGACGGCGCGGGTGCGCGGCGTGAACGCGGCGGCCAGGCGGTCGAGGTCGAGCGGCTGCCCCGGGAAGAGCGGCACGTACACGGGCCGCGCATCGCAGAGGATGGTGTCGGGGCCGTAGTTCTCGTAGAACGGCTCGAACACGATCACTTCCTCGCCCGGGTCCACGATGGCCAGGAGCGTGGCGATCATGGCCTCGGTGGCGCCACAGGTGATCGTCACCTCGGTCTCGGGATCCACGCGGAGACCGTACCAGGCCTCGTACTTCCGGGCCACCGCCTCCCGCAGGCGTCGTGCGCCCCACGTGATGGCGTACTGGTTGTGGTTGTCCCGGATGGCCTGCGCCGCGGCCTCCTTGAGCAGCTCGGGCGCGGCGAAATTGGGGAAGCCCTGGGCCAGGTTGATGGCCCCGTGCTTCGCGGCCAGGCGGGACATGCCGCGGATGACGGACTCCCGGAACGAGCGGGTGCGGAGCGCAGTGTGCATGGGCCGGGGGCGAGGGGACGGGAGGGGGCCGCGGCCGCGGCGCTAGGGCACGCGCTGCGTGGAGACGATGATGTCGTCCACGAAGAAGGCCTGGTCGAAAGGCGACCCGTCCCCGATGTAGGGTGCGATGACGAACTGGTTGAACTTCATCTGCGGCTGCTGGGCGGTGCGGAAGAGCACGTCGGCCTGGTCGATGAGCAGGCGGCCGTCGAACCAGTAGCGCGCCACGCCGTCGCGCTGGCCGCGCCCGTCGCGGATGCTGTTGAGCCGGAACTCGGCCTCCACCCGGTGCCACTCCGCCTGCGAGCCGGGCCCCGGCTCCGGCCCGGCCGCGGGCCCGGCCGCCGACCAGGTGAGCTCGTTGCGCCAGCCCGACCCCAGGTAGCACCTCCCCGGGCCGCCGTTGCAGCCGGCCACGGCGCGGCGCTCGGTGCTGCGGCTCAGGTCCTTGTTCACCCCGGCCACGTCGATGTTCAGGGCGTCAGTGATGGCGAGGCGCGGCACGATGCCCTGCTGCCAGTTGTGCTCGATGTACGCGGTCAGGTGCGTGGCCGACGGGCCGATGAACTCGTTGTCGCTGGTGGTGATGACGTGGAACTCGTGCGGATGGTACGCCTTCCCCGAGCCACGCCAGTCGGCGTCGTAGCGCACCCAGTAGCTGACCACCACCACGTCCGTCGGCGTGAACAGCCGGCGCACCGCGCCGCCCTGCATCGGGATCCGGTTGCCGCGGCGGAAGCGGAACTCCACGGCGCCCCGGCCCGTGTGCGGCCTGGTGGGGACGACGAGCGGGGCGCGGTTGTCGTACCAGCCGCGCTCGCCGAGCGCGCCATCCTCGAAGCCCTCCCGGAAGAGGACCCCCTGGGCGCTGTCCTGCGCGCGGGTCGGGGCCGGGGCGGGCGGCGGCGGGACGGGGGGTGCGGGGGTGGCTGGCGCGGCGGGCGCCTCGGAGTCAGCCGGCGGCGAGGCAGCGGGCGCGGCCGGCTCCGGGACCTCGCCGGGCTTGGGCGGCAGGGCGGCGCCGAGCTGGCGCTCCTCGAACCCGCTGGCCACGCCGTCGCCCCCGGCGACGGACCGCCGGTGGGCCTCCCAGGGCCGCACCACGCCCACCGCGAGGACCAGGGCAAGGGCGCCCAGGCCCACCAGCACGCGCTGGACTTTGCCGCCGACCAGCCCAGATTCCGGGCGCACGTCACGCTTTCTCATCCGGATGCCCTGCCCATGGACTCAACCTCCCTCGCGTTCCTGAAGACCCTGCTCGATGCCCCCGGCCCGAGCGCCTACGAGGCGCTGCCGGCCCGCGCCTGGCGCACAGAGGCGGCCACCCTCACCGACCTCGTGCACGTGGACATCACCGGCAACTGCTTCGCCACGCTCAACCCGGGCGGGGCGCCAAAGGTGCTGCTGGCCGGGCACATCGACGAGATCGGGGTGATGGTCACCCACATCGACGACGACGGCTTCCTGAGCTTCGACACCATCGGCGGGTGGGACCACCAGGTGTTCGTGGGCCAGCGCGTGGAGCTGCTGGCGCGCGGCGGCCGGGTGCCCGGGCTCATCGGCAAGAAGGCCATCCACCTCATCGCCAAGGACGACCGCGACAAGGTCACCAAGGCCGAGGACCTCTGGATCGACATCGGCGCCACCAGCCGCGCCGAGGCGGAGGCGCTGGTGGAGATCGGCGACGCCGGGGTGCTCGCCTCACGGGTGCTCGAGTTCCCGAAGGGCCGGCTGGTGAGCCGGGCGCTCGACAACCGCGTGGGATCGTTCGTGGTGCTGGAGGCGCTGCGCCGGCTCAAGGCCGAGCCGCCGCGCGCCCAGGTGGTGGCGGCGGTGACCAGCCGCGAGGAGATCAGCTACACGGGCGGCGGCGCCCGGCCCGGCGCCACCGGCCTCGCCCCGACGGTGGCGGTGGTGGTGGATGTCACCCACGCCACCGACATCCCCGGCTCCGACAAGAAGAAGCACGGCGACGCCAAGCTCGGCGGCGGGCCCGTGCTCACCCGCGGCGCGGCCGTCAATCCCGTGGTGTTCGAGCTGCTGCGGGAGAGTGCCAGGGCGGAGGGCATTCCCTTCCGCATCGAGGCCTCGAGCCGCGACACCTCCACCGACGCCGACAGCGTCTTCAACGCGGCCACCGGCGTGGCGACCGGGCTCGTCTCCGTGCCGCTCCGCTACATGCACAGCCCCAACGAGATGGTGGCCCTGGAGGACCTCGACGCCACGGCGCGGCTGCTCGCGGCCTTTGCGCGGCGCATCGACAGCGCAACGAGCTTCCTGCCACACTGAGCCCCGCGGCGCAGCCCGGGACCACACCCGCGACCGGGAAGGGGCCGGGCCGGCCGGCCCGGCCCCTTCCGTCAGGACCACATCAGCTGCAGCGCCTGCTCCACCCTGGCGCGGAACTCCTTGTCCTCGTCGGCCAGGAGGTCCTTCAGGGTGGCGGCCGCCGAGGGCCCCGCGAGGCCGAGGCCCTCGACGGCCGCGAGCCGCAGGGCCATCGGCTTGCGGCGGAAGAGCTTCCCGCCCGGCTCGGCCGCCTTCCTCAGGGCCTGCAGCGCATCGGCCGAGCCGATGCGGCCGAGAGCAAGGTACATCTCGCGCTGGATGTCGGGCTTGGATTCCTCCTCCGCCGACACCGCCAGGCTCATGGCGAGGTTCCGGTTGCGGCGGCCATCGAGGTCCTGCGCCGCCTGCAGGCGCACCGCCGGCGACGGGTCGCGGAGCGCGCGGCGCAGCGGCTCCACCACCGCGGTGCCGCCCAGCTTGGCCAGGGCGCCGGCCACGGCCCGGCGCACCCGGTCATCATCGTGCGCCATGAGCTTGCTGAGGGTGGGAATGGCGCGCTCGAGCTGGATCTCGCCGCAGAGGTCGGCCATGTTGCGCACCACGAACCACTGGTCGTGGCTCAGCATGTGGATGATGAGCTCGGTGCCCTCGCTCATCTCCTTCAGGGCGGTGAAGTAGGCCCGCCGCTGCGCCATGTCCTCGGCATTCGAGAGCGCGAGCAGCAGCACCTCCGTCCCGTCCGCCCCCATGCGCCGGAGCACCGCCGTGGCCTCGGCCTTGAGCGGGCCGTGGGTGGTGAGCCGCGCCACCTGCTCCAGCGCCGACTTGGGCAGCAGCCGCCGCAGCGCGATCCCGAAGGTGCGCCCCTGCCCGCCGGTCGCGTGCGCCGCCTCCACCCGGACCAGCGCGTGCGCCGTGCGCACCACCTCCGGCCAGTCGCCGCGGCGCTCGGCGGCCTCGCCGGCGGCCATGATCTGGTTGAGCAGGTCGCCGATGGCGCGGTCGCCCTGGGCCTGGCTCAGGCGGGCCACCAGGTCGTCGAGCGGCGTCACGGCCCGCATCTCGGCGGTGAGGAAGTGCATCATCCCCACCTTGGCCTCGGTGAGCGCATCGGGGCCGAGGTCGGCGAGCCGGCCGTCGTCGTCCACACGCTGGCCCTTGGGATCGGTGCGGCTGCCGGGCGCGGCCGGGCGCTCGCCCGTCGTGGTGGGGGAGACCTCCCAGAGCGGCCGCACCAGGCCCGGCCCGAGGGGCTGCGGCTCCGGCGGGAGGCCCGGGAGCGGCGGCGCGGCCGGGGGCGGGGCCGAGGGCGCGCTGGCGGGAAGCGTGGTCTGGGCCGACTCGGGCAGCGGGCTCACCGGGATGGCGCCGCACCCGGCCGCATCGAGGCGCGCCGTGAGGTGATCGAAGCCCCCGTAGGTGCCGGGCGGCTGCGCCAGCACCTTCATGAGCGAGACCAGGGTGCTGGTCATCAGGCCGACGGGGAAGCGCACCTCCCCGATGCCGTGGCCCCGCAGCTGGTCGTGGAGGCCCACCAGCTCCGCGCGCCCGAGCGGGACCTCCACGTGGTCCCACACGAGGCTCGCCGGCTTCACTCGTACCACGTGGTCGCCCGTGACGAGGTGGGCGGCCAGCCGCTTGAAGGCGCTGCGCTGCTCCTCCTTCGTGTCCGGGCGGTCCCGGAGCAGAAGCAGCACGGCGGCGAGGTCGGCGAGGATCGCGGCAGGGGTACTCATGGGGCAGGCGTAAGCTAGCCCGGGCCGCCCGAGGCGGACAGGGCCCGCGCTACCTGCCCCGCCCCCGGCCCGGCTAGTTTCCTCCCCCATGCGCACCCGCTTCCTGCTCGCCGTCCTCGCCGTTGGTGGCCTCCTGCCGGGAGGCCCGGCCCGGGGCCAGTCCACCGAGGCCGCCGTCACCATCCTGACCGATGTCCGCACCCTCGCCAGCGACGCCTGGGCGGGACGGCTGACCGGTTCCCCCGGGGCCGACAGTGCCGCCCGCTACCTGGCGCGCCGCTTCCGGCAGGTGGGCCTCAAGCCGGGGCCGCAGGGGTTCTTCCAGGTGTTCACCATCGCCCGCGAGGCGCCGGCGGCGGTGCATGCGGGGATCGGTGGCGCGGTGGCCCGCAACGTGATCGGCGTGCTGCCGGGACGGGACCCGGAGCTCCGCAACGAGATCGTCGTCGTCGGCGCGCACTACGATCACCTGGGCCTCGGCACCTTCGGCGCGCTCGATCCCGACAGCGCCGGCAAGGTCCACAACGGCGCCGACGACAACGCCTCGGGCGCGGCCGCGCTGGTGCACATCGCGCGGCAGCTGGCGCTCCTGCCACCCGCGCGCACCGTGGTGTTCATCGCCTTCAGCGGCGAGGAGGCGGGCCTGCTCGGCAGCGACTACTACGTGAAGAACCCGCTCTTCCCGCTGGCCCGCACCGTCGCCATGGTGAACATGGACATGGTGGGCCGCCTGCGGGAGAACCGGCTGCTGGTGTACGGCGCGGCCACGGCGGGGGAATTCGCGCCGTTGCTCGACTCGCTCAACGCCACGGCCGGCTTCGACCTCAAGGCCAGCGGCGACGGCTGGGGCCGGAGCG
The DNA here is from genome assembly GCA_964598655.1 of uncultured Gemmatimonadaceae bacterium. Taxonomy (GTDB): domain Bacteria; phylum Gemmatimonadota; class Gemmatimonadetes; order Gemmatimonadales; family GWC2-71-9; genus JADJOM01. Next base: position 14,915 of record CAZRCT010000012.1, on the reverse strand, counting down.
ACCAGTCCTCCTTCTACGCCGCCGGCAAGCCCGTGCTCCACGTCTTCACCGACCTGCACGAGGACTACCACCGCGCCACCGACGACTGGGAGAAGATCAACGCCGACGGCCTGGCCCGCGTGGCCGACTTCACCGCCGCCGTGGTGCGCACCCTGGCCGACCGCCGCACCCCGCTCACCTTCGTGAACGTGCCGCCGCCCGTCGCCGCCCCCGGCACCCCCTCCGCCTCGGCCGGCTACGGTGCCTACCTCGGCACCATCCCCGACATGGCCGAGAACCCGGGCGGGGTGAAGCTGACGGGCGTCCGCGCCGGCAGCCCGGCGGAGAAGGCCGGGCTCCGCGGCAACGACATCATCCTCCAGATCGGCGACACGCCCATCCCCGACCTCCAGGCCATGACCGGCGTGCTCCGCACGCACAAGCCGGGCGACGTCGTGGCGATCCGCATCCGGCGCGACGGCGCCGAGCAGGTGGTCACCGTCACCCTCGGCAGCCGGGGCGGCTGATGGCGGCGCTCGATCCGCTGCCCATCGTGGCGGGCCTGCGCGGCCTCTTCTGCAAGGACGCCGGCCGCCAGGCCCTGCTTCAGTACGCCGCCGACCGGATCCGCGCCGCCGGCGCGCCCTACACCTCGGTGTACCTCTACATGCTGCACGGCGAGCTGCTCGAGCTCGAGGCCTGGAGCGGCCGCGAGACCGAGCACACCCGGATCCCGGTGGGCAAGGGCGTCTGCGGCACCGCCGTGGCCACCGGCCAGGACCAGAACGTCCCCGACGTCCGCGCCGTCGGGAACTACATCGCCTGCAACACCTTCACCCGCTCGGAACTGGTGGTCCTCATCCGCCGCGGCGCCACCATCCTGGGGCAGATCGACGTGGACAGCGACGTCCCCGACCCCTTCACGCCCGACGAGGAAGCAGCGGTGCGCGCCGTCGCCGACGCCCTCGCCGTCCTGCTCTAGGGCACGAGCCAGTGCACGGCCGCGGCCGTCCGGCCACAGACGAAGGTTGATCCGCGCATGCCGGTGATTAATGGGGTCGCGTTGCACGAGCGCCGGGTGGGGGCCGGCCCCCCGGTCGTGATCCTCCACGGCGGTCCCGGCGCGCACCACGACTACCTGCTCCCCGGGTTCGACGCCCTCGCCACGGGCCGCGAGCTCCTCTACTACGACCAGCGCGGCGGCGGCGCCTCACCGGTGGAGCGGACCGTGTCCGTCGGGTGGCGCGATCACGTGGCCGACCTCGAGGCGCTGCGCGTCCACTGGGGCCTCTCCACCCTCACGCTGGCCGGCTATTCGTGGGGCGGGCTGCTCGCCATGCTCTACGCGCTGGCGCACCCGCAGCGGGTGGCGCGCCTGGCGCTCGTCTCCCCCGCCCCCGCCTGGAAGGCCGCGCGCGACGAGTTCGAGCGCCGCTTCGGCGCCCGCACCATGACGCCCGAGCTGCAGGCCGCCCGCGTGGCCCTGCGCGAGAGCGGCCTCCGCGAGCGCGACCCCGCCGCCCACGCCCAGCGCCTCTTCGAGCTGGCCGTCGCGGGCTACTTCCACGACCCGGCCCAGGCCCGCGAGCTCACCCCCTTCCGCGTCACCGAGCGCACCCGCGCCGAGGTCTGGGCCTCCCTCGGCGACTACGACCTGCGCCCCGCGCTTCCGGGCCTCCACATCCCGGCGCTCGTGCTCCACGGCGATGACGACCCCATCCCCCTCGAGTCCGCCCGGGAGGTGGCGCGCTGCCTCTCGGCCGAGCTGGTGGTGCTGGAGCAGTGCGGCCACGTGCCGTACGTGGAGCGCTTCCCGGCCTTCCGTGAGGCACTCGACCGGTTCCTTCCCAAGGCCCCCTGAGCCCCGCCCGGAATCCGCCCCCCCCGGATTCCGGGCAGCGGGAACGCCGCCCTCCCTTTATGTTCCGGGCCGTTTGCCCCCTGGCCCGAGCGACCCGCGGATGCCCCGACCGACCCCCTACGACCTCGCCTTCGGCCCCGACGCCGAGGCCCGTTTCGCCGAGATCCAGGGATCGCTGGCGGCGGCCGGCCGCGACCCGCACGACGCCGACGCCTTCGTGCTCGACCGCGCCGTGGCCACCCTCCTCCGCGACCTCGTGCCCGAGGAGGGCGTCGGCGAGGCGGTGCGCGAGCACGTGGCCCTGCTCCAGCATGCGTACCTCTACTGGGCGGAGGGCGGCTGGCTGGTGCGGCCGTCGCGGGAGCGGGTGCAGCGGCTCCTGACCGAGCCGCGCAGCACCGTGCCGCACGACACCGTCCCGCGTGCCCTCTACGTGCAGATGCCGGAGCGGCTGGTGTGGCTGGCCTTCGGCGCGGGGGAGCCGCACCAGCCGCTCGACGGGCTCTTCGTGCGGCCGTGGCCCGGCGGCGGGCTCTTCGTGCTCGGCATCTGCGGCATGCACCCGGGGAGTGAGGGCTTCGTGGTGGTGGATGTGGACGGGCACCCCGCGCGTGAACTGGCGCGCGAGGACCAGAGCGCGCTCTTTGCCCCGGCCATGCCGGGCGGGGCGCAGGCGGGGCTCTTCTCGGTGACGGGCGGCGAGGAGCTGCTGGAGCTGGGCGAGCGCTGCATCACGATCGCGGCGGAGGCGAAGGCCTGCATCGGCGCCGCACACGTGCCGCACCAGGCGGTGGAGGTGGGCTGAGTGGCGATGGACAAGAAGGCGGTGGCGCAGGTTCTCGAGCAGATCGCGTCGTTCCTGGAGCTCAAGGGGGAGAATCCCTTCCGGGTGCGGGCCTTCCGCACGGCCGCCAAGGCCGTCACGGCCCTCCCGGGCGAGGTGAGCACGGCCCTGGCCGAGGGGACGCTCGCCGAGACCAAGGGGGTGGGGCCGGCCACGCTGCAGATCGTGCAGGAGGTGGTGCAGACCGGCCGCTCCTCCCTCCTCGAGGAGCTGCGCGAGCAGGTGCCGGCCGGCCTCGTGGAGATGCTCCAGATTTCCGGCCTCGGCGTGGCCAAGATCCGCCAGATCCACGAGACCCTCGGCATCGACACCCTGCCGGAGCTCGAGGCTGCCGCGCGGGACGGCCGGCTGGCCCGGCTGCCCCGCTTCGGCGCCAAGACGGCCGACAACATCCTCAAGGGCATCGCCTTCCTGCGGCAGGCCAGCGCCTTCAAGCTGGCGCACCACGCGCTGGAGGAGGCGGAGGGCCTCCGCGCCGCGCTCGCCGCGCTGCCCGGCGTGGCGCAGGCCGTCATCGCCGGCGAGGTGCGCCGCCGCACCGAGGTGGTGCGCGACGTCGTGGTGGTGCTCGTGGCCGACGTGCCGCCGGCCGACATCTTCCGCCGCATCGGCGAGCTGCCCGGCGTGCAGGAGTTCGCGGGCCAGGATGAGCGCCGCGTGACGCTCAAGGTGAGCGGCGGCGCACAGGCGCAGGTGGTGGTCACCACGCCGAAGAACGTCGGGGCCGTGCTCGTGCAGGCCACCGGAAGCGAGGAACACCTGGCCGAGCTGGCGGCGCACGCCCGTGCCCGCGGCTTCGCGCTCGACGGCGCCGCGCTCTGGCAGGGCAGCACCTTCCTCCCCACCGCCGACGAGGCCGCCTTCTACGCCGCCCTCGGCCTGGCCGAGATCCCCCCCGAGCTCCGCGAGGGCCGCGGCGAGGTGGCCGCCGCCGCGGCGGGGCCGCTGCCGGCGCTCCTCGAGCGGGGCGACCTGGTGGGCTTCCTCCACTGCCACACCACCGCCTCCGACGGTTCCAACACCGTGCTGGAGCTGGCGGAGGCCTGCCGCGCCGCCGGCTATGCCTGGATGGGCATCACCGACCACAGCAAGGCCGCGGCCTACGCCGGCGGACTCAGCGTGGACGACCTCGCCCGCCAGGCCGACGAGATCGACGCCGTCAACGCGCGCCTCGCCGGCTTCCGCATCCTCAAGGGCATCGAGGCCGACATCCTCGCCGACGGCGCCCTCGACTACGACGACGCCGTGCTGGCCCGGCTCGACTTCGTCATCGGCTCCATCCACAGCCGCTTCAACCTGGACCGCGAGACCATGACCGAGCGGGTGCTCCGCGCCATGGAGAACCCGCACCTGGCCATCCTGGGTCACCCGACCGGCCGCCTGCTCCTCTCCCGCGATCCCTACCCGCTGGACATGGAGCGCGTGCTGGCCAGGGCGGCCGAGACCGGCGTGGCCATCGAGATCAACGCGGACCCGCACCGTCTCGACCTCGACTGGCGCCTCGTCCGCCAGGCCCGCGACCTGGGCGTCGCCATCTCGATCGGCGCCGACGCGCACAACCTCGCGGGCCTGCGGAACGTGGACTTCGGCGTGGGGATCGCGCGGAAGGGCTGGCTCACGAAGGCCGACGTGCTGAACACCCGGACCGTGGACGGCTTCCTCGCCCACGTGGCCAGGCGGCGGGGGAGCTGATGGCGAGGAAGGCCGCGAAACGGTCGAAGCCCGCGAAGGCCACGGGCCGGAAGCCCAAGACTCCCGCAAGGAAGAAGGCCGCCACGGCGCCGGCCAGGGGCGCGAAGCGCCGCCTCCCGCCCGCCGCCGCCCGCATCGGCGAGCTCCTGGCCCGCCTCAAGCAGGCCTATCCCGATGCCCACTGCGCCCTCGAGCACACCTCGCCCTACGAGCTGCTCGTGGCCACCATCCTCTCGGCGCAGTGCACCGATGCGCGCGTCAACATGGTGACGCCGGCGCTCTTCGCGAGGTATCCCGGCCCCGCGGCGCTGGCGCGCGCCGCGCAGGCGGACGTCGAGGCGCTGGTGCAGTCCACCGGCTTCTTCCGCAACAAGGCGAAGAACCTCATCGCCATGGCGCAGGCCGTGGTGGCGCAGCACGGCGGCGAGATCCCGCGCACCATGGACGAGCTCCACGCCCTGCCGGGCGTGGGCCGGAAGACGGCCAATGTGGTCTTGGGGAATGCCTTCGGGATCAATGCCGGGGTGACGGTGGACACCCACGTCACCCGGCTCTCGAACCTGCTGGGCCTCACCACGCAGCAGGACGCCGTGAAGATCGAGCAGGACCTGATGCGGCTGGTCCCGCAGGACGACTGGACCCTGATCTCGCACCTGCTCATCATGCACGGCCGCGGCACCTGCATCGCCAACCGGCCGCGCTGCGGCGAGTGCGTCCTCGCCGCGCTCTGCCCGTCCGCCCGCCCTACCTGACCCGCGGTACCACGCCAAGCCCGACGGACACGGACCACGCCGCCGGGTTCCCGTCGAGGCGATAGTACCGGCGCGCCACGTCCACCCGGCCGCCGAGACCCGCGGTGAACCGGTAGATCAGGGCCGCCCCGAGGTACCCGCCAACCCCGCCCGTGCGGTTCCCCGGCGCCAGCAACCCCAGCACGCCAGCGTGCAGCAGCAATCCGGCGCGTCCGTTCCCCACCAGGTACCCCGCGCCCGCCTCGCCCGTGAACGCCACGCCCACGTCGGCCAGGTCGCTCCCGAGCAGGCCCACCCCGAAGGTCGGGATCACCCGATTGGGCTGGTAGCGCGAGAGCCGGAGCGTCACGCCCTCGGGCGTGGCCACCCCGTGGTCCACCCAGAGGTGGTCCACCTGCACCATCGCCGAGTATTCCGTCAGGGACCCGACGCCGTCCTGCGCGGCCACCGGCAGGGCCCCGAGGGCCAGGGCGAGGCAGGCGCCGAGGCTACGGGATGGCCGTCTCATACTGCTCCGTTCCCGTGGCCCGGAAGCCCCGCTTGAGGTAGTTAGGCAGCGCGCCCGGATGGTCGAGCGTGCAGGTGTGGAGCCACACCCGCGCCGGCCGCATGGCCCACGCCTCCTCGATGCTGCGCGTCAGCAGCCACTTCCCGAGCCCCGCGCCCTGGTACTCCGGCAACACCCCGAAGTAGGCGATCTCCACGCCGCCGTCCACCGGCCCGCGCAACTCGAAGAACCCGGCCGGCGCGCCGTCCACCGTGAGCAGCCAGAGCCGGCTCGGCCCCGCCAGCCAGTCGCGGAACTGCTGTTCCGTCCAGGGCAGCCGGTCCTTCCAGTGGTACAGCCGCCCCACCTCCACGTAGAGGTAGCGATAGAAGTGCCACGGGCAGTTCCGCACTTCCTCCAGGCGCACCCCCGCCCGCGCCTCCCCCGCCGGCCGCAACTCCGCCGGCGAGTTCATCTCCAGGTACGTCCGTGTGACGGTGATCATCGGCATGCGCCCAAGATACCCGACGCGCGTCACGCGATCCATCGGACTCGCCGCCCGGGCAGGGCCGCGTGCCGGGCCTGGTGTGCAAGCCACTCCCCCAGGCGCATCCCCTCGCCGTCCTGACACCGCCCGAGAGGGAACCCATGCACCGATACGTCCTTGGCGCGCTTGCGCTTGCGCTCACCGCCACGCCTGCCGCCGCGCAGGGCTGGATCGAAGTGGAACGCCGTCCCACCCAACCCCCAATCCAAGGCTCCATCACCCGCGTCGGCTCCGACGTACGGGTCACCGTCGACGCCCGCATCGCGCGGGTCGAGGTGGAGGAACGCTTCCGGAACGACGGCGGCCGCGTGGCCGAGGGCAGCTATCTCTACCCGCTCCCCGGCGAGGCCGTCTTCCAGAACTTCTCCCTCTGGATGGGCGAGCAGGAAATGAAGGGCGAGATGCTCACGGCCGAGCAGGCGCGCGGCATCTACGAGGAGATCGTGCGCCGCCAGCGCGACCCCGCGCTCCTCACCCTTGCCGGCCACGGCCTGGTGCGGGCGCAGGTCTTCCCCATCCAGCCGGGCGAGACCCGCAAGGTCGTGCTCCGGTACACCCAGCTCCTGGAGCGCAGCGGCGACGCCGTCCGCATCCGCTACGCCCTGGGTCAGCGCGGCGGCACCGCCGGGTCCTGGCGCCTCACGGCGGCGGGCGAGACCGGCTTCGGGAGTCCCTATTCACCCACGCACGCGCTCACGGCGGACCGGAGCGGCGGCCGCCTGCAGGTCTCCCTCGATCCCGCGCGCGGCGGGGACGTGGAGCTGTTCCTGCCGCTCCGCCGCGGGCTCGTCGGCACGACGGCGCTGGCGCACGCGCCAGGCGGCGAGGACGGGTACGTGATGCTCCTGCTCGCGCCCGCCGCCGGGGAGACGGGCGCGGCGGTGCCGCGCGACGTGTCGTTCGTGGTGGACGTCTCCGGTTCCATGTCGGGCAGCAAGCTGGCGCAGGCGCAGGCGGCGCTCCGTCAGGCGCTCGAGACCCTCGGCCCCGCGGACCGCTTCCAGCTGATCGCCTTCAGCAGCGGCGTGCGGCGCTTCCGCGAGGGGTTCACCCCCGCCACGGCGGCCAACCGCCAGGCCGCGCGCGAGTTCGTCGAGGCGCTCACCGCCGACGGCGGGACCAACATCAGCGGCGCGCTCGAGGCCGCCCTCGCCGCCACGGTGGCCGAGGACCGCCTGCCGCTCGTCATCTTCCTGACCGACGGCATCCCCTCCGTGGGCGAGCAGCAGCCCGAGCAGATCGCCGCGATGGCCGCGGCCCGGGGCGGGCGGAGCCGGGTCTTCACCTTCGGCCTCGGCCACGACGTCAATACCTACCTGCTCGACCGCCTCGCCAAGGAAGGCCGCGGCACCTCCGACTACGTGGCGCCCGACGCCAGCGTCGAGGACGCCGTGGGCCGCCTCATGGGCAAGCTGCGGCACCCGGCGCTCGTCAACCTGCGGCTGGTCTCGAGCCCGGTGCGCTTCCGCGACCTCACTCCGGGTCGCCTCCCCGACCTCTTCTTCGGCGAGGAGCTGGTGCTCTTCGGCCGCTACCAGGGGAGCGGCAGCGGCGCCGTGGTGTTCGAGGGGGAGCGGAACGGCCGCCGCGAGCGCTTCGTGGCCGAGGCCACCTTCCCAGCGCAGGAGAACGACAACGACTTCATCCCGCGACTCTGGGCCTCGCGCCGGGTGGGCGACCTCTCGCGCCAGATCCGCCTCGAGGGCGCCAGCGAGTCGCTCATCCGCGAGGTGCGCGAGCTGGGCCTGCGCTACGGGATCCTGACCGAGTACACCTCGTACCTGGTGCAGGAGCCGCAGCTGGCCGCCGGCGGTGGCGTCCCCCGCGATGAAGTCGCCTCGAGGCAGCGGCTCGACGCCATGCCGATGAGTGCGCCGCCGCCGGCAGCCCAGACCGGCCGCGCCGCCGTGGAGCAGGCCCAGGCCAGCGGCCAGATGGCCAAGGCCACCAACCTCGCCGAGGCCGACGCGCTGGCCGAACGCCGCCTGGCCGGCGGCGGCACCGAGGTCCGCCGCGCGGGCGGCCGCATCTTCCGCCGCCAGGGCGACGTCTGGACGGACGTGGCGCATGCCGATAGCCTCCGGGTCGTCACCGTGGCCCCGTTCAGCGCCGCGTACTTCGCGGTGACCCGTGCCCTGCCGGAGTTGCGTGAGGCACTCGCCGTGGCGGACCAGGCGCTCGTGGCCGGCCGCCGCGCCAGCCTCGCGGTGGGGCCGACGGGCCGCGCCACGCTGACCGAGACCGAGCTCCGCGCCTTCGTCCGCGACTTCCGGGGAGGGAACTGATGCGCCACGCCTGGATGCTCCTCGCCCTGCTGGCCTGCGCAAGCGGGCCGGCGGGGGAGGACCCGACCGAGACCTGGGCCTTTGCCGTGGCCGAGCCATCCTGCGCCCCCTGGGATGGCGCCGCCACCCTGCTGACCCTCACCAACACCGCCGGCCCGCCCTCCGCCGCCACGCCCGCGCTTCGGCTCTCTGCCTGGCAGGGACCGGCCGCGGTGGGAGGCCATACCTTCGCGGTGGCGGCCTCGGGCAGCGACGGCGGCAGCGCCACCTACTGTGTCGGTGGCGACTGCACCGCCGCCACCAGCGGCTGGATTCGCTTCGAGGCGGCCCCGGGGCCCCTCACCGGCCGCTACAGCCTCACCTTCCCCGACGGCACCCACCGCGCCGGCAGCTTCTCGGCGCCGCTGGTGGAGCGCCAGGTGCTGTGCGGATGACCGCCAGCTCCATGGCCCTCCGGGTCGGCTGACCCATGCCGCCCGTCCCGCCGGAGGAGCTGTTTGCCCGGTACTGGCAGCCGCTGCTGCGGATGCTCTACCGCCGCACCGGCGACCAGGACCGCGCCGAAGACCTCGCCGCCGAGACGTTCGCCCGGGCGGTGGAGGCGCCGCCGGACAACCCGCGCCCCTGGCTGTTCGCCGTGGCGCTCAACCTGGTGCGCGATGACGGCCGCCGTGCCGTGCGCCAGGGCCGCCGGCTCCAGCTCCTCAAGGGCGAGTCCACCACCACCGCCCCCGCGGCCGACACCGACTACGAGCGCGCCGACACCGCGAAGAAGGTGCAGGCCGCGCTCGCGGGGCTCCGCGACCTCGATCGCGAGGTCCTCCTGCTCAAGGCGGAGGGCTTTGACTACGACGAGATCTCGGCCGCCACCGGTCTCGCCAAGGGCGCGATCGGCACCACCATCGCACGCGCGCGGCGCCGGCTGGTCGAGGCCGTGCGCGCGCAGGAGACGGATCGCGATGTCGCATCTCGATGAAGGGCGCCTGACGCTCCTGCTGGACGGGGAGCTGACGCCGGCGGAGCGCGCGGAGGCCGAGCGGCACCTGGCGGCCTGCGCCGAGTGCCGCCGGCTCTACGAGGAGGTGAAGGGCCTGGCCGGCGAGGCCGACCGGCTGGTGGCCACAGTGGAGCCGGCGGCCCGCCCGGCCCCGGTGCTCCCGGGACCCACGCGGCGCCCTCCACGAGCCTGGGAGCACTGGCGCCCGCTGGCCTGGGCCGCCACCCTCGTCCTGGCGGCCAGCCTGGGCTGGTATTCCCGCCTCGGCCACGTGGACGGGGCCCCCGCCGGGGATCAGCGGAGCGGGGCGAGCCTGGAGAGCGCCAAGGCGGCGGATGTGACCGACAGCGCGCATGAGGCCATGCCACCGGCGGCACCACCGGCCGCGCTTCCCGAAGCCGCGACGCATGACCGCCCCGCGGCCTCCCCCTCGGCAACGCGGCCTGCCGAGGCACCGGCGACCGCGGCGGCTCCAGCAATGCGACAGCTCCAGCCCGCCCCCGCATCCGCCCCCGCGCCACCGGCGGCGCTCGCCGCGCCGCGCCGGGATGCGGAGCAGTCGGCCGGCAGCCTCGCCACGGGCAACGCGCTGGAGGCGCGCCGTGAACGGACGCCGGCCGCCGCCGGTGCCAGCCGGGCGATGACCACCGCAGAGGCCCCGCTCGCCCCGCGGGACGAGGTGACGTCCAAGCAGCGCCTCGACGCCATCGAGGATGCGGCGGTCTCCCCCGTCCAGGCCGTCAGCATGGAGCAGGCGGTCCGGCTGCTGGGCGGAAGCATTCGCCTGGTGGATGGGATGACGCCCGTCGCGGTCCGGACGGTCCCCGGCCAGGGCGTTCCCGGTGCAGAACCGGACGCGGTGGTGGTCCGTATCGTGTACCTCGACCCGCCGGGACGGGAGCTCTGGCTCGACCAGCAGCGCCCGCGGCCGGCCGAGCCGGAGGCTGGCGCGCGGACCCGCCCCACCCTTCTGCCCGGCGATACCTTGCTAAGTGCGCTGGCGGACGGCCAGCGCCGCCTGCGCTGGCGGGACCCCGAGGGCTTCCACCTCTCCCTCGCCGGCTGGCTCTCAGGCGATTCCCTGAAGGCCCTGGCGCGGCGGGTGCGCTGAGGCGGGCCGCTGGGGCTAGATTCTCGGCATGTTCCACCTGAACGACCGCACCCTCGAGCGCCTGGTCAGCGGGTCCGCCTCCACCATCGAGGTGGACCGGATCCGTCGGCACGTCGACGAGTGCCGGGCCTGCGCCCGGCGGCTCGAGGAGTGGCGGGACAACTTCACCGAGGTGGACCAGCACTTCCCCTCGCTGGCCCAGAATGCCGCGCCCACCACCGCGGCCACCCCGGGCGGCATCGTCCTGGTCCCGCCCACCGAGGAGCGGCGCAGGAATTTCCTCGACCTGGCCAACATCCTGTGGGGCGTGGCGGTGGTCCTCGCGGTGGTGGTGGGCTACGGGTTGAGCCGCCTCGGCAACGTCGAGAGCCCGCGCGACCGGGTTGGCGGCTTCTCCTACCTCAGCGGACCCGACACGGGCGCGGGCGGCCTCGGCGCCCCGCTCCCGCCCCGGCCCACCACGGGCACCCGCGACACCCTGCCCGAGGCCGCCCTCCTCCCGCACGAGAGCTCGCTGACGCGCTCGGAGCGTCAGGCCCTCGACGCCTCGGCCACCCCGACCCCGGAGGCGCCGCCGCTCCCCGTCTCGCGCGGTTTCGTGAAGGTGCAGCGGGCCGACGCCGCCCGCCGGCTCCAGGGCGCGGTGCGCGGCGTGGCCGGCCTCGAACCCGAGCACTATGAAGTGGGTCCCCCCACCGCGGTCCCCGGGGCCCAGAAGAACCTCGACGTGGTGCGCGTGGTCTATCGCGCGGGTGACGGGGGCCGGCTGACCCTCGACCAGCAGCTCATCCCCATCGACGCGAGCGGCTTCCGCCCCATCGACGATCCCGCCCTGGAAAGCGGCGAGACCGTCTACCGCAGCGGCCCCGGCGGCATCAACACCGCGGTGTGGCTCGACGAGTCGGGCTACCGGCTGGCACTCTCCGCCCGGGTCTCGCAGGACTCGCTCAAGCGCCTGGTCGCCCGGGTCCAGTAGCCGCGCGGGATTCGCTCCCGGCCCGTTCCACCCCCGGCACGGCCCCGATCCCCGCAACGACCCCAGCACCCCCAGCCCCCGTCCGCCGCCTCCGCACACCCGAACAGACGCCGAGAAGCGGGCTGGATCCCGAGCCTGCAACTCCTTTATGGGTTCTGGGAACGCGGTTCCTGAACGCTTCAGGACTCCCTGCCCAGTATTGTGGCAATCCGGGACCGGACGCCCCGTTCGGTCACCCTCCGGAGCTATCCCAACAGGAGTCGTTATGAAGCGTTTGACTTCCGTTCTCGCGGCGACCGCGCTTGCCCTCGTCGTGGGTGCCAGCGCGGTCCAGGCCCAGACCCTCTTCGTCGGCGTCGGCGGTGGTGCGGTGCTCCCTCAGGGCAACCTGAACGATGCGGCGAAAATCGGGTACCATGGCGCCGCGATGGCCTGGTACATCCTGCCATCGAACCTGGGTTTCCGGGCCGACGCGATCTATGCCCGGGTGCCGGGTGACAAGGACGCGGGCGTGGACGGCACCTTCAAGCTGCTCACCGGCGTCGCCAACGTGTCGTACATGTTCAAGGGCAGCAAGAGCATCACCCCGTACGTGATCGGCTCGCTCGGCTACTTCAACGTCAAGTTCGAGGACACCTACGACGAGAGCGACATCGGCTTCGGCGGCGGTGCGGGCATCCTGATCAGCACGGGCGGCAAGGCCAAGATCGCCATCGAGGCGCGCTATATCTCCATCCAGAGCGACGGCGACAAGACCAACCTGATCCCGATCACCGCGGCGATCGCGTTCCCGCTCGGCAAGTAACAGCTGCCGCACGGCGACTGAAAACCGGACAGGGCGGGCCACGACGGCCCGCCCTGCTTCGTTGTGTCATATTGCCATAAGTAGTTTATCTGCAATGACTTAAACAGAAACTATCGTCACCATTTTCCGACCGATGGCGACACTGACGCCACTCGCACCAGCGCACCCCGCTCCTGACTCTTTTCGGCATTCCCGACGTATATTGCCGCGATCCGGAACAGGGGGCGCACCTGCCCCCGGACCCCCGGACGAAACCCAACAGGAGTGGTTATGAAGCGTGTGACTTCCGTTCTCGCGGCCGCCGGTCTCGCCCTCGTCATTGGCGCCACCTCGGCCCAGGCCCAGTCCCTCTCGGTCGGTGTCGGCGGCGGCATCGTGCAGCCGCTCGGCGACTTCAAGGATCTCTCCAAGCTCGGCTTCCATGGGAGCGCGCTGGTGGGCTACAGCCTCCCCTCGGGTCTCGGCTTCCGGGGTGAGTTCTTCTACTCGCAGAACAAGTTCAAGGACGACGTGAGCGCGGTGGTGGGTGACGGCAAGGTCAAGATGGCCGCCGGCATCGGCAGCGTGACCTACAGCTTCAAGACGGCCGGCTCGATCACCCCGTACGTGCTCGGCAGCATCGGCTACTTCAACGCCAAGGTCGAGAGCGACCTGGGCGATGACAGCGAGTCGAAGATCGGCTTCGGCGGCGGCGCCGGCCTCAAGTTCCCGCTCGGCAGCGACGGCGGGTTCTTCGTGGAGAGCCGCTACCTCAGCGTCAGCACCAGCGGCAGCAAGACCAACTTCATCCCGGTGACCGTCGGGGTGACGTTCGGCCTCGGCAAGTAAGTCCGGCGCGCTCCGGCGCACCTGACGGGACGGGGCGGGCCTAGTCGGCCCGCCCCGTTCGCTTGGCGGCCCCGAGGCCGGCCAGCCGCCCGGTGGCCCACGCCCACGCAAAGTTGTGCCCCCCGATCGGGCCGAAGGCGTCGAGCACCTCCCCCGCGAAGTAGAGGCCGGGGACCCTCCGGCTCTCGAGCGTGGCCGGCTCCAGCTCGGCCAGCGCCACCCCCCCGCCCGTCACCTCCGCCTTCTTGTAGCCCTCGTCGCCGGTCCACGGCAGCGGATAGCGGGTGAGGCGCTCCACCAGCGCCCGCCGCTCCTCGCGCCGGAGCTGGGCCAGCTGCCGGTCCGGCGCCACGCCCGCTTCCTCCAGCAACCGTTCCGCCAGGCGGGCGGGGAGCCGGTCGCGGAGGAGGCCCAGGACGCCGGCCGCGCTGCGCTGCTGCAGCAGGGCCTCCCACGCCTCGTCATCGAGCGCGCCCCACTGCGCCAGGAGCGGCTGGCGCTCCCCGCCGGCGAGCCGGCTCCGGACGGCGTGGTGCGACAGGTCGAGCACGGCGGGTCCGCTGTAGCCGCGGTGTGTGAAGAGGAACCCACCCGTGGCCTCGGCGCCCTTCTGCCCCGGGGCCCGGAGCGTCACCGTGAGCGACACGCCGGCGAGCGCGGCGTGCCGGGGCGGGTCGGCGGTGAGCGGGGTGAGCGCGGGGTAGGTGGCGTGGACCGTGTGGCCGAGGCGCCGCGCCAGGGCGAGGCCGAAGCCGTCGCTGCCGGTGGCCGGCACCGAGAGGCCGCCCGTGGTGACGATCACCCCCCCGGCCACGAGCGAGGTGCCGCCCGCCGTGCTGAGCGTGAAGCCGCCGGCCCCGGGTTCCACGGCCGTGACCCGCGTCCCGAAGCGGAGGTCCGCGCCGCGGGCGCGGGCGGCATCCACGAGGGCATCGCGCACGTCACGGGCGCGGTTGCTCCTCGGGAAGAGCTTCCCGGTCTCCGCCTCGAGGGCCAGGGGGAGGCCGAGGTCGTCCTCGAAGAAGCGGCGCTGGGCGTCGAGCGGCCAGCTGGTGAGGAGCCGCTTCACGAGGTGGGGCGAGGAGTCGCTGGTGAAGCGCTCCGGGGCCAGACGCGCCGGCAGGACGTTGCAGCGGCCGCCGCCACTGATCAGGATCTTCCGGCCGCCGTCGGCGGTGCCCTCGAGGACCACCACGCGCGCGCCGGCGCGCGCCGCGGTGCAGGCGGCCATGAGGCCGGCGGCACCGGCGCCGAGGATGGCGAGGGTCGGGGAGTCGGGCATGGGATGCGCATGGAGAATAACCGGCCCCGCGCCCATATTCCCCGCCGCCAGTGTCACCCCATCACCGCCAGCCAGCGCGGGGCCATGAAGACGATCATCGAGCCGTTCCGCATCAAGTCGGTCGAACCGATCCACCTGACCACCCCCGCGGAGCGCGAGGCGCGCCTCCGTGAGGCAGCGTACAACGTGTTCCTGCTCAAGTCGGACGACGTGCTGATCGACCTCCTCACCGACAGCGGCACCTCGGCGATGAGCTCGGAGCAGTGGGCGGGGATGATGCGGGGGGACGAGTCGTACGCCGGGAGCCCGTCGTTCTACCGCTTCGAGCAGGCGGTGCAGGACATCTTCGGCTTCCAGTACGTCTTCCCCACCCACCAGGGGCGCGCGGCGGAGCGGATCCTCTTCTCGGTGATGTGCAAGCCGGGCGACGTGGTCCCGAGCAACACCCACTTCGACACCACGCGGGCCA
>CAZRCT010000011.1:0-65727 GCA_964598655.1 uncultured Gemmatimonadaceae bacterium | reverse complement strand
CGCCGTCGTGGTCGTCGTCCTCGAAGGCGTTGAGCGACGCCTCGATGTTGCTCTTCACCTCACCCTCGAACTGGCCGCCCTTGTTGGCCGAGGCCGGGTCGATGAGCCCGGTGCCCGCCTGGTTCTGGAACCAGGTGGCCAGGTCCACGTGCAGGGTCAGGTTGGCGCCGACGGCATCGGTCACGACGAGCGGCGGGTTGAGGTCGGCCTCCTGCTCGACGTCGAGGTCCGAGTAGTAGGTGAACGGCGTGCCGTTGAAGGTGCCCGTCACCTTGATGCTCTGGCCATCGAAGTCGGGGTTGGCGGCCACGAAGCCGGCGTCCTTGGAGCTCTCGGGCTTGTGGATCTCGAACTTGATCTTCCCGTAGGAGCCGGTATCCACCGTCACGGTGAACTGCCGGTCCGCGCCGGCGGCGAGCGGCACGTCGAGGAGGACCGGGCCGAGCTTGAGCTCCTCGCAGTCGTCCTCGGTGGCGGTGGTGTCGCACACCGAGCCGCCGACGCGCTCGAGCTCGATCCGGCGCAGCACCACCTGCACGCTGGTGAGCACGATGGTGTCGTTGCCGAGGCCGATGGTCTCGGGGCCGAGGAGGGCCGCGGCCGGCGCGGTGGTCTTCTCGCTGGTGGCCACCTGGAAGGCGACCTGGCGGCCGCCCACGCTCGGCCCGCTGCCGTCACCGGAGCAGGCCGCGAGCAGGGCCAGCGCGGCGAGGGAGGTCGAGGCGTACTTGAGGGTCGTCATGGTCCACTCCTGTTGGGGTCGCTCGTTGGGGTGCTGCTTCCGCCCCCTGGAAAAGCAACCCCGGTGCCACGCGGCCGCCGCTGGCATATCGCGTTGCCCGAGGCCAAGTTACTCCGTCGCTCGGGCCGGGGGTCCGGCCCGGGCAGTACTCCGGCCCGATACAGGTGAAACGATTCGTTCCGGTGCGGGAACTCGAACACGAGGGGAGATCGTGATGCCTATCACGAAGCCAGCCAGCGACGAGTACGCCCCCTACTACGACACCTACGTGTCCAAGGTCCCCGGTCCCTGCGCCCTGGCCGCGCTCGAGGCCCAGAGGGAGAGCACGCGCCAGTTCCTGGGGACGATTCCGGAGGCGAAGGCGTCCTTCCGTTATGCACCGGGCAAGTGGACGGTGCGCGAGGTCCTCGGGCACCTGGCGGACGCGGAGCGGATCTTCGCATACCGGATGCTCCGGTTTGCGCGGAACGACCAGGCGCCGCTCGCCTCCTTCGATGAGAACGCCTATGTCCCCGAGGGCCGCTTCGAGCGGCGAGCGCTCGCGGAGCTGGCGGCGGAGTTCACCGCCGTGCGCGACGCCACCCTCGCCTTGGCCCGGAGCCTCGATGCCGAGACCATGCTCCGGCGCGGGACGGCGAGCAACAAGGTGATGAGCGTCCGGGCCCTGGCGTGGGTCATCGCGGGGCACGAGATCCATCACCTCGGCGTGTTGCGCGAGCGGTATCTGTGAGGCGGGCCTCGACGGGCCCGGCTCGGCGCCGCGACACGGGGCGCCCCGGCGGGCGCGGTGGACGGGTGAGGCTGGCCGTGCGGCGCCCGGCCAGGCCCGACCCTCGACACGAGCACACGGCATGCGAGTGACCCCGATGCGACGACTGGTTCCCCTCGGCGCGGTGCTCCTGGCCGCGGCGCTCGGCGCCTGCGGCGCGGAGCGGGCGTGCGTGCGCTGCCGCACCCTGGTGGTGGCCGCGGTGGGCGAACCGGAACAGGTGCTGCCGCCGCTCGTGGGCGAGACGGTGGGCCGGGACATCGGTGACCAGGTGTGGGAGCGGCTGGCGGTGCTCCGGAAGAACGGGGCGCCGATCGACCCGGGGGCCTACCAGCCAGAGCTTGCCGAGCGCTGGGAGCGCGTGGATTCGCTGACGCTCCGCTTCCACCTGCGCCCGGGCGCGCGCTGGCACAACGGCGAGCCGGTCACCGCGGGCGACGTGCTCTTTTCCTTTGCCGCCTTCGGGGACTCGCTGCTGGACACGCCCGCCCGCGCCTCGCTGGCCGGCATCACGGTGTCGGCGGAGGATTCCGCGACGGTGCTGGTGCGCTTTGCGCATCCGTATCCGGAGCAGCTCTACGACGCCACCTACCACGTTCGCATCCTGCCGGCGCATATCTGGAAGTGGCAGCAGGCGGGGACCTGGGCGGCGGACACCGCGGTCTCGCGGCTGGTGGGCAGCGGGCCCTATCGCGTGCTGCGCTGGGATCGCGGGCAGGCGCTCCTCCTCGTGGCCGACACGGTGAACGGCCGGCGCGCACGGATCGACACCGTGGCCTGGCGCTTCGCCGGCGATCCCGACGCGGCGCTCAACCTGGTCCTGGCCGGCGAGGCCGACCTGCTGGAGACGGTGGGCGCCCCCGAGCGGGTGGCCCGCGTGGAGGCCGATTCGCTGCTGCGCCCGGTGCGCTACCCGGCGGCCGCCTACGGATTCCTGGGCTACAACCTGGCGCCGACGCGCCGCGGGGCCGAGTTCCTCCGGGTGGCGGGCGTGCGCCGCGCGCTCAACCAGGCCATCGACCGCCAGGGCATC
This sequence comes from uncultured Gemmatimonadaceae bacterium, assembly GCA_964598655.1. GTDB lineage: Bacteria > Gemmatimonadota > Gemmatimonadetes > Gemmatimonadales > GWC2-71-9 > JADJOM01. The sequence goes on along the minus strand of CAZRCT010000011.1, from coordinate 63,183 downwards.
GCCGAAGCGGCGTTCGGGCCCGGCACCAAGGCGCCGCCAGGTCCCATGTCCCAGCTCCTCTGGATCTGGGACGACAGCGTGGCCGTGCCGCGGTACGACACGGTCGCGGCCGGCCGCGCACTCGACGCGCTGGGCTGGCGGCGTGCCGCGGACGGGATGCGCACGCAGGGGCGCGTGCCCCTGGCGTTCGACATCCTGGTGCCCGCCACGAGCGGCGGCCGTCGCCGCATGGCCGAGGCGCTGCAGGAGGCCTGGCGCGGCGTGGGTGTGGCGGTGACCGTGACGCCGGTGGACTTCCCCGTCTTCCAGGAGCGGCTCGGCACGGGGCAGTTCGACAGCTACATTGGCGCGTGGCTCGACGAGCCGAGCCCCCGAAGCCTGGGAGACCAGTGGACGGCGGCGGGGATCGGCATCCTCAACTACGGCCGCTACCGGAACCCCGCGTTCGACCGGCTCTTCACCGCCGCGCTCGCGGCCGCCTCGCTCCCCGAGGCGCGCGCGGCCTGGCGCACCGCGCTCGACACCCTCAACGCCGATGCGCCGGCGCTCTTCCTCTACGCGCCGGTGCAGACGGCGGCCGTGGCGCGGCGGGTGCAGGGCTTTGAGCTCGATCCGTTCAGCTGGCTTGCGGGGCTCCGGACTTGGACGCTCGGGGCATCCTCGCGCTAGGATTGGCAAGCGGTGTTCCGCGGAGACGTGGAGGCGCAGAGGGCCGTAGCGGACCTAGGTGCGGAGAGGGCCGCCTGGTGCCGGGGCTGGCTGCGGTGCGGAAAACCACAGAGGCTCAGAGGACACGGAGGGCACAGAGAACTGCCCTTGTGTGGTGAGCGCGTCGTGGGGGGAGCGTGTGATGTATTTGGTGGGTGTGGGTTCGGGTCCGGCGCCGTGCCCAGCGACCCGGGAGCCCCGCCAGAAGAACCCGGGCCCAGGTCGGCAACCCGCCTTGCCAGGCTCGATTCCCTCCGTGATCTCTGTGTTCTCTGTGCCTCTGTGGTTTCGCAGTGCCCCGGCAGTCCCCGGCGCCATCGTGGAGCGACACCCCCGACCCCGACCCGTCCCCGACGAATGACGAGCATGCGACGTGCGATCCTGGCGCTGGCCCTGCCGCTGGCGTTGAGCTGCCGGCTGGAGCGGCGGGCCCCGGTGGTGGGGGCGGACCTCATCCTGCGGGGCGGGGCGGTCTATACCATGGACCCGAACCGGCCGTGGGCGGAGGCCGTGGCCATCCGCGAGGGGCGCATCGTGTTCGTGGGGACCATCGAGGGGGCGCAGCGGTTCGCGGGGCGGGGCACGCGGATCCTGGACCTGCCGGGGAAGATGGTGCTCCCCGGGTTCATCGACAGTCACGCCCATCCGCTCTCCGGCGGCCTGGAACTCGGCGAGTGCAACCTCTACGACGCCAAGACCCCGGCCGAGGTGGAGGGCATCATCCGCGCCTACGCGCAGGCGCACCCGCAGCTCGAATGGATCCGGGGGAACGGCTGGCAGCTGCCGGTGTTCCCGCGCGCCAATCCCACCCGGGAGCAGCTCGACCGCGCCGTGCCCGACCGCCCCGCCTTCTTCTGGGCGGCCGACGGGCACTCCGGCTGGGCGAACAGCAAGGCCCTGGCGCTGGCGGGGATCACGCGGGATACCCGGGATCCACCCAACGGCCGCATCGAGCGGGATCCGCGCACCGGCGAGCCCAGCGGGACGCTTCGTGAGGCGGCCGTGGGCCTCGTCACCGCCAAGCTGCCGCCCTACACCCGCGAGGCGCGAATCGGCGCCGTCCGCCGCGCCCTCGCCGAGGCCAACCGCTTCGGCATCACCGCCATCACCGACGCGGACGCGGGGGAGGAGCACGTGCTGGCCTACGAGGCGGTGGACCAGGACGGCGGCCTCACCGCGCGGGTGACGCTGGCGCTCCACGTGGACGACCAGGCGCCGATCGCCCCGCAGGTGGCGGCGCTCACCGCGCTGCGCCAGCAGCACGAGCGCGGGGGCCGGCTGCTGCTCGGGCAGGCCAAGCTGTATGCCGACGGCGTCCTCGAGTCGCGCACGGCGGCGCTGCTGGCGCCGTACCTCGACCGGCCCGGCGACGCGGGACCGCTGGTGTACCCGCCCGAGGAGCTGGCGGCGCGGGTGGCCGCCCTCGACCGGGCCGGCTTCCAGATCCACATCCACGCCATCGGGGATCGCGCCATCCGCGTGTCGCTCGATGCGCTGCGCCACGCCGCGGAGGCCAACCCACCGCGCGAGCGGCGGCCGATCCTGGCGCACATCGAGCTCTTCGACCCGGCGGACCTGCCGCGCTTCCGCCGCGAGGGTGTCATCGCCAGCGCCCAGCCGCTCTGGGCCCAGGCCGACGAGTACATCACGGACCTCACCGAACCCGCCCTCGGCCCGGCGCGCTCGCGCTGGCTCTACCCCCTCGGCACCCTGCTGGCGAGCGGCGCGATCGTGGCGGGCGGGAGCGACTGGTCCGTCTCCTCGCTCAACCCGCTCGAGGGGATCCAGGTGGCGCTCACCCGCCGCGCGCCCGAGGCGCCGGCCGGCCCCGCGTGGCTGCCGCAGGAACAGGCCCGCCTGCCCGAGATGCTCGCGGCGTACACCATCGGCTCGGCCTTTGCCGCGCGCCTCGAGCGGGAGACGGGGAGTCTCGAGGTGGGCAAGCTCGCGGACGTCATCGTGCTCGACCGCAATCTCTTTGAGCTCGCGCCGACCGAGATCCACAAGGCCAGGGTGCTGCTCACGCTGCTGGGCGGGCGCACCGTGTACCGGGACTCGACGGCGCTCCGCGCCGAGGCGCTGGTGCAATGAACGGCAAGCTGCAGGTCTTCAAGACCGAGGCGCTGGTGGTCACCTTTGACCCGACGCTCTGCATCCACTCGGCCGAGTGCCTGCGGGGGCTGCCGGCGGTGTTCGACGTGTCGCGGGTGGCGTGGATCAGGCCCGACGCGGCGCCGGCGGAGCAGGTGGTCGAGGTGGTGGGTCGCTGTCCCACGGGCGCCCTGCAGGCCATCCAGCGCGGGAAGGCGCCCGCCCCGGCGGCGGGCGCCGTGCCGGGTCCCGGGGAGCGGGTCCGCGTGGAACTGCGCGAGGACGGCCCGGTGATCATCCGCGGCGCCATCGACTTCTCCCCCGACCTCGGGCAGGTGGAGCCGCGCGAGGGCATCCTTTCGCTCTGCCGCTGCGGCCGGAGCGCCAGCCCGCCCTTCTGCGACGGCAGCCACGGCGGCCGGTAACCGGCGATGCCGCCGCTGCTCCGGGTGCTGTGGGTGCTGCCGGTCTCCCTGCCCGCCGCCGCGCTGGCGCTCCTCGGCCGGGCCACCGGCGGCCACCTGGCGCTCCAGGACGGCGTGCTCGAGGCGGCTGGCGGCGTCCTGCCGCCCGTCCTCACGCTCCTCAATCCACGCCTCCGCATTGCCGCCATCACGTTGGGCCACGTGGTCCTGGCCCGCACCCGTGACGACCTCGAGCGCACCCGCACCCACGAGCGGGTCCACGTGCGCCAGTTCGAGCGCTGGGGGCCGCTCTTTCCGCTCCTCTACCTCGGCGCCGGCGCCGTGATGTTCCTGCGGGGGCGGCGGGCGTACTGGGACAACCCGTACGAGCAGGAGGCGCGGGAGGCTGAGGGCTAGCGGGTGGGCTCGGCGCGCGTGGGTTCGGGGCAGGGGCGCCGAGGGCCGCAGGGGACTTGGGCGCGGAGAGCGGATGGCGTCGTCTGGGCTGACAGCTCGCCCGGGAACCACAGAGGCACAGAGGACACGGAGGGCACGGAGAACTGCTCGTTCGTGGTGGGCTCACCGTCGGGTGAGCCCGTCGTGTTGTTGTGGTTGTGACTTCGGGCTTGGCAATGCCCCCCGCCCATCACGGAGCCTCACCCAGAAATGCCGGAGCCCGGGTTGGCATCGCGCCAATCCGGGCTCGATGCCTCCGTGCCCTCTGTGTTCTCTGTGGCTCTGTGGTTCCTGCCGTTCCGCCGCGTCCCCAGGGTCACTCGGAGCGCAGTGCTCTCCCCCGGCCTAGCTGAGCAACGCCTGCACCTGGTCGTTGAGCGTGGTGGCGCGGATCCGGGAGTGGGAGGTGTGCCAGACGGGCGTGGCGCCGTCGAGCAGGATGACCTGCGGCGAATGATGGGTCACCGCCAGGGCCTGGGCCAGCGCCTGCGACAGCGGCCGCTGGCGCAGCACGTCCAGCTGGTACACCCGCACGCGCCGCTCGGCCACCGCGAAGCTCCGCACCTCATCCGCCGCCTCGAAGGAGATGCCGCAGGTGGGGCTGTGCTTGTAGAGCAGCGTGAGCTGGCCGGGCACGAGCGTGGCCAGCCACGCGCCGGCGTCGGTGGCGGTGAGCGGGTGGAGGGCCATGGCGGTCAGCGGGCGTCGAGGGTGGTCCAGGCCAGCGCGTGGGGTGAGGCGGCGAGCCCGTGGGTGGCGAAGGCGAGGGCGGCCGGCGGGACCCACGCCAGGAGGTAGCTGTCCGCCGGCGACTCGACGTAGCAGATCCACGTGTCCCAGGGCGGGGCGTCGCGATCATCGAAATAGCCCGCGCTGGCGCGGCGCGCCTCGGCGCCGGAATGCGGCGGGGTGGGCCGGTAGCGGATGAGGGTGCCCCCGCCCATGGGGTCGAGGCTGCGCCGCCAGCTCCGGCCGAGCAGGGCGCGACGGGCCTCCGCGACGGCGGCCACCGTGTCGGCCCAGGCGAGGCCCGGCGGAGGCACCAGCGCGTGGGAGCGCAGCGCCTCGGCCGGGTTGTCGGCGGTGGGCCGCCGCAGGCACCACGCGACGGTCTCCGCGAGCAGTTCCCGGAACGCATCGAGCGAGCCCGGTGCCGTGGGCTCGCTCGACTGCGCGTCCTGGGGGGTGCCGCCGTCCGCGCCACTCATGTGGTCTTCCGGAACCTCCGGTAGAGGAAGAGCAGCAGGACGGCGCCCAGCACGGAGGCGAGGAGCCCTGCGCCTTCTTCCGGCCGGTACCAGCCGACGGTCCGGCCAATGAAGCCGGCGAGCACGGCGCCGGCGATGCCGAGCACGATGGTGATGATGATGCCCCCCGGATCTTTACCGGGCATGACGAGCTTGGCAAGGGCTCCGACGATGAGTCCGATGAGGAGCGTCCAGAGCATGGGTCCCTCCGCGAGGCCCGTCCCGCCGGGGGGACAGGCGGTGGACGACGGCCGCCGGAAGCGGCACCGGCGGCAGGGAAGCGAGCGGCCGCCGAACGATGGCGAGGCGGACGCAGGGCGCGGAAGGGGCAGGGGATCGCCCGTCCCCGTGGGGGACCGAAAAACAGGCGCGCCCGCCCCGTGAGGCGGGACGGGCGCGCAGCCGGGGCCGGGGCCTTACTTCTTGGCGGACTTCTTGGAGCGGGGCCGGCCGGGCGACTTGGCGCGCTCCTTCTCGGGCGCCTTGCCCGTGCGGCCGAGCGTCATGAGCCACTTCGTCGCGGCGGCCAGGGCCTCCTTCTTGCCGCCGTGCGAGAAGTCGCCGAAATAGGCGGTGAAGCGGGGGCGCCAGCCCTTGGGCGACTGCCGGTGCCCGACGCGCACCACGAAGCCGTAGGTCCGGGTGCTGGGCTGCTCGACGCGGCAGATGCCGGGCGGAAGGTTCCGGTTCTTGCGGCGCGCGCGCGGCGCCGGCAGCGCGACCTTCTTCGTCGCCTTGCTGGCCTTGGTGCTGGTCTTCGCCATTGCGGATCTCCTGAGTGCGCCTGCCGGGCGGGGAGAATGAACCTGACGGGCAGTCAAGATCACACCTTCCCGGCCGGAAGGGAAGAGTCGGGCGGCTGGGCGGGGCCCGGGCCGGCCTCCCGCCGGGGCCCGGGGGGCGTGGAACAGTGAATCCGGCGGGCGCGCTGGGCGGCCCGGGGCTGGGCTGCAAGGTGACGGGATGGCGCCGGGGACACAAGGGCGTCCGGTTGTCAGGCACCGCGGGCCGGGGCCCTCCCGGGGCCTCCCTGCAGCCCCCGCCGTCCCGCAGGACGGACCATTACGCCTTACGCACGGCCGCCGCCGGCCGTTGTGGACCGGCCCCCGCGCCCCCGGCCCTCCCGGGGACGCCGGCCGGCCCCGGCCCGGCTGTCAGGCACCGAAGGCCGGGGCAAAGACCGTGGCGGCAAACTGCTCAAGGGAAGTCGGGTTGGCGGTGGCGGGGTTCCGCGGGCTCCGCATGGCGAGGCGGCCGGCGTTGAAGCCGTCCATCATCTCGGCGAAGAGGCCCGCCATGCCCGGGCTGAACCCGGCCCCCTGCAGGGCCCCCGCCACCGCCTCGAGGCTGATGGCCTCGTACCCCAGGGTGGGGCGCCCGATGGCGGCCCCGAGGATGCCCGCCACCTGGGGGAAGGTGTAGTCCCGCGGTCCCTGCAGCTCCTGCACCTGCTGCCCCGTCCAGCCGAGGTGGCCCAGGCGGAGCGCGGCGGCGGCGGCGATGTCCGCCGCGGCAATCATGGGCACGGCCACGCCGGGCTGGAACCCGCCGGCCATCTTCCCGAGCGCCTTGATCACGCCGATGCTGCTCAGGTGGTTCTCGAAGAAATAGCCCGGCCGCAGGTGCGTGGTGTGGAGTCCCGGCACCTGGTCCAGGCGCCGCTCCAGGTAGTGGAGCCAGGCGATGGGGCCGTTCCCCGCGGGGAGGTCCGCCCCCACGCTCGAGAGCGACACCGCGTGGCGCACGCGCGCCACCTGCACCCCCGCGGCGATGGCCTCCACGATGCCCCGGGCGCGGGAGGTCGGGTCGGGATGGTCGTACTCGGGCGGGATCATGGCGAAGACGGCATCCGCCCCGCGGAAGGCCTGGGCCAGGAACCGGGGGTCGGCGAGGTCGCCCACGCAGGGATCGGCGCCGGCGTCCGCGAGCGGGCGCAGGCGCTCGACCGAGCGGCCGAGGGCGCGGACCGCGATCCCACGGCGGCGGAGTTCCAGGGCGAGGGGACGGCCGACGTTGCCGGTGGCGCCGGTGACGGCGACGATAGTCATGAAGAGATCCTTGCAGGTGGAGACGGTCAGGGGCCGGGTGATGGTCCCGGCCCCCAGTGTAGCAATCTCACCCAGTCCCGGTTCCCGCGTCAGGCCACGGTCGGGTCCATCTGCATGAAGCCCCAGAGATTGCCCTCCGGGTCCTTCCCGTAGGCCAGCCAGCCGATCCCGGGGATCGGCATCTTGGGCAGGGCCACGGTGCCGCCGAGCTGGGTGACGCGCCCGAGCGTCTGGTCCACCGAGGCCACGTCCACGGTGCAGACCCAGGCGTTCACCGCCGCCCCGTCCACCGGGGGGCCGCCCATCCGTTTCACCAGGCCCCCGTCGATGCCGGGGCCCTCGGTGCCGGTCTTGATGAGCCAGTATTCCATGGGTCCTTCCCAGCGAGTGAAGCTCCAGCCAAGGAGCTCCGTGTAGAAGCGCATGGCGCGCTCAGGGTCGGCGGCGTGGATCTCGAAATGCACCGGACGCGGCATGGGGACCTGGCGGGGTTGGGGGGAAGCCCCGATACGAGGGGGCGGGAAACCGGGATTCACGGCGGCGGCCCGCGCGCGGGCCTGGAGTGGCCGCCCGGTTCAGACCGAGACCACCTCGAGCGTGACGCCGGAGACGGTGACCGCGTGCGTGGCGGCAACCGCGGGCAGTCCCGCCTGCCGGGCCGCCGCGGCGGTGAGCTGGATGGCGCCGAAGCTGCCGAGGTCCTGCGCCAGCTTGGAGGCCACGTTCACGGGCGAGCCCGCGACGTCCCGCGCCCCCGGGCCGAGCTCGAACAGGAGCACCCGCCCCGTGTCGATGCCGATGGCCAGCGGCACCGCCTGCTCGGCGAAGGTGGCGCGGAGCTTCCGCGCGAAGTCGAGCGCGTGCCGGGCCTGGTCAAAGGCGTAGAGGCTGGTGCGGCCCGTGGTCTTGATCTCGGTGCCGGGCAGCTCCTCGAGGAGCGCCGTGCCGAGCCGCTTGACGGCGGCGGCGAGGGCCAGGTCGTTGAGCGCCGCCACCTCGGGGATGTCCCGCTCCTCCTGCTCGCGCTCCACCACCAGCAAGGCGACTTCCCGGTACGCGGGGCGCGGCACCACCGAGGTGCGCCGCGTGCGCTGGAACTGGGCCAGGCCGGTGTAGAACTCGTCGGTGAAGGGGAGCGGGTAGCGGAAGTCGCTCGCGGCGATGCCCTCGGCGCGGGGCCCGCTGGTGACGCGGTAGACGGTGCCGAACCGGAAGGCCAGGTCGGCGCGCTGCACCTTCTCGAAGGAGGCCGACTGGCCCATGCCGGCCGCGAAGCGGTCGGTGACCACCAGCTCGCCGGCCTCGGTGTAGTCCTCGGCCAGGGGCTCGACGCGGTCGGCGTCGGGGCCGTGGATGCCCCGGCCGAGCTCGTAGAAGGTGCCGCAATGCACGGCGAGGCCGATCCCCACCTCACACTCCGTGGCGATGCGGTCCTGCAGCGTGAGGAGCGCGCTCACCAGGTGGTCGGGCGACACGCCGTCGGGGTAGAACATGAGGGTGTTGTCGGCCGCCCAGGTGCCGATGGGCTGGCCGCCGAGGGCCTTGCCGTAGGCGTGCACCAGCTCCTTGGGGCGGCTCACCATGGCCAGGATCTCGATGAGCGAGCGTTCCTGCGACAGCCGCGTGAGACCGGCGGTGTCGCTGGCCACGATGGTGCCGCGAAGGGTGAACGGCCCGAGGAGCTCGTGGGCCGCGGCCTGGGTCTGGGGGCTCCGGGTCCACGCGGCGATGACGTCGAGCGGCAGCGACTCGCCGGCGTCGGCCGGGAGGTCGAAGAAGCCGGGCGGGAAGCGGACGGGGGAGAAGCGGGCCATGCGCCGCGGACTACCAGGTGATGGCGCTGAGGTACTCGTAACTGGCGCGGGCGAAGCCGAGCTGGTCGGTGGTGTCGTCGATCTCGGCGTACCAGTGCCCAACGCCGCCGGCGCGCGCCGCGGCGAGCAGGGCCGGCCAGTCGAGGACGCCGGCACCGACGTTCACCTGCTTGCCGTCCGTCCCCATGTCCTTGATGTGGACGAGGCGGAAGTGGTCCGGGTACTGGCGGAAGAAGCGGGTGATGTCGCCGCCGCCGCCGGCCTTGGCCCAGAAGAGGTCCAGCTCCATGGCGAAGACCTCGGCCGGGAGCGCCTCGAGGAGGATCTGGAGGCCGGTGCGGCCGTCCTCGAGGGGGCGGAGGTCGTAGTCGTGGTTGTGGTAGCCGAGCTTGATGCCGGCGCGCGCAAAGCCGGGCGCCAGCCGCGTGAGGCGCGCGGCGAGGTCGGTGTAGGCCTCGGGGGTGGCCGTCACGTCGAGTGACGGGACGATGGCAAAGCGGTGGCCCAGCTGCTTCGCCACGTGGATGGCGCGGCCGGGATCGCGCTCCAGGCGCTGGATGCCCATGTGGCCGCTCGGCGACGTGAGGCCGAGCCGGTCGAGGAGGGCGCGCTTCTCGCCCATGTCGGCATCGTAGATGCCGTCGTAGAACTCGACCTCGCGGTAGCCCATCTGCGCCAGCGCGGTGAGGGTGCCGGCCGGGTCGGCCTTGTAGGCGTCGCGGACGGCGTAGAGCTGGACGCCGAGGGGGGTCGGGCCGACGGTGCGCGAGGGCATGCGCGGGAAGGCGAGGGGCAGGGTGGCGGCGGCGGTGGCCGCCAGGAACTGCCGCCGGGAGAGGGCGGCGCGATGCCGGGAGGCAGGCGGATGGTGATGCATGAGGCCAAGCTACCCCGCGGCCGCGCGAGCGTCCAGCGACGCACCTTCCCCCGCCCGAGTCGGAAACGTATCCTTGGGACTCCTTCCTCCTGCCAGTGAGCCCGTCATGCCCTGCACCACCCGCGGCCGGGGGGCCATCGCGGCCCTGCTCGTGGCCGTGAGCGCCTGCTCGTCGTCGCCCGCGCCGGTGTCGCCGGCCGCCTCCCTCAATGCCCTCTCCCGCGCGGAACAGCAGGACGGCTGGACGCTCCTGTTCGACGGCAGCACGCTCGCCGGCTGGCGCGGGTTCCACGAGCCCACCGGCGTGGCCCGGGCGTGGCGGGTGGAGGGCGGCACCATCGTGCGGGCGGCGGAGGGGCCGGACCTGATCACCGAGCGGGAATACGGCAACTTCGAGCTGGCGCTGGAGTGGAAGCTCTCGGAGGGCGGCAACAGCGGGATCATGTACCTCGTCACCGAGGACAACGAGGAGACCTACTTCAGCGGCCCCGAGATGCAGGTGCTGGACGATGCCCGGCACCACGACGGCGGCAACCGCCTCACCTCGGCCGGCTCCGACTACGGGCTGTATGCCGCGCCGGCGGGGATCGTGAAGCCGGCGGGCGAGTGGAACCAGGTGAAGATCGTGCTCCGCTGGCCCCACGTGGAGCACTGGCTCAATGGCGTGAAGGTGGTGGAGTACGAGCTGCAGAGCGCCGACTGGGAGGCCAGGGTGAAGGCCAGCAAGTTCTCCCAGTGGCCCACGTACGGGCGCGCCAGGCGCGGGCACATCGTGCTGCAGAACCACGGTGACTGGGTGGCCTACCGCAACATCAAGCTCCGCCCCCTCAACTGACCCCGGGACCCCCGCCCATGCTCCGCTTCAAGCTCTCCGCGATGATGTTCCTCCAGTACTTCATCTGGGGGGCGTGGTTCGTGCCGCTCGGCACCTACCTCGGGACGACGCTCGGGTTCGACGGGCCCGAGATCGGCGCGGCATACGGCGCCATGGCCATCGGCGCCATCGTGGCGCCGTTCTTCGTGGGGATGATCGCCGACCGGTTCTTCGCCACGCAGAAGATCCTGGCGATCCTGCACACGGCGGGCGCGGTGCTGCTCTACTGGGCCAGCAACGAGCCGACCTTCGCCACGTTCTACCCGGTGCTGATCGGCTACTCGCTCTGCTACGCGCCGACGCTGGCGCTCACCAACAGCCTGGCCTTCGACAACATGCAGGACCCGGCGAGCGAGTTCCCGGTGGTGCGGGTGCTCGGGACCATCGGGTGGATCGTGGCGGGCGTGGTGGTGGGGCAGCTCGGCCTCGAGGCCACGGCGGTGCCGATGCGCCTGGCGGCGGCGGGCGGGCTCCTCTTCGGGGTGTACGCGCTCCTCCTCCCGAACACGCCGCCGCACGCCGCCGGCAAGCCGCTCGGCATCCGCGACGTGCTGGGGCTCGACGCGCTGGCGCTCATGAAGGACCGGTCGTTCGCCACGTTCGTGGTGGGGTCGTTCCTGCTGTGCATCCCGCTCCAGTTCTACTACGCCTTCACCAACCTCTTCCTCACCGAGGCGGGGATGGTGGCGCCGACGAGCAAGATGGCGCTCGGCCAGGTGTCGGAGATCGTGTTCATGCTGGCGCTGCCGGTGCTGCTGGTGCGCTTCGGCACCCGCCTGGTGCTGCTGGTGGGGATGCTGGCGTGGGCGCTCCGCTACGTCTTCTTCGCCTACGGCAACGTGGACTCCGCGGCGTGGATGCTCTACGCCGGCATCCTGCTCCACGGCGTCTGCTACGACTTCTTCTTCGTCACCGGGCAGATCTACGTGGACAAGCAGGCGGGCCTCAAGATCCGCGCGGCGGCACAGGGCTTCCTCACGTTCATCACCCAGGGCGTGGGGTACCTCATCGGCAGCGCGCTCTCGGGGCTGGTGGTGCAGCGCTTCGTCCGGGACGGCGGGCACGACTGGCGCGCCATCTGGCTCCACCCGGCGGTGATGGCGGCGGTCATCTTCCTCATCTTCGCAGTGCTCTTCCGGCCGCGCGAGTCGGCAGCCAAGGCGGCGTAGGGGAGCGCGGCGGTGGAGCGGTTAAGGCGAGGACACCACAGAGGCACAGAGGCACAGAGGACACAGAGGTCACGGAGGCAGCCTGCACGGGAGAGTGGGCCGTCCTCACGGACAACCCCAATCGTTGTTCTCTGTGACCTCCGTGTCCTCTGTGCCTCTGTGGTTTCCTCGCCGTGACGCCGCCTGAGCTGCACCCCGGGAACTGGCACCCAACCGAATCATCAGGAGTCATGCAATGCCGAAGCGGGACGTGAGCCGGCGGGAGTTCGTGGCGGGGACGGCGGGGGCCCTCGGGGCCTTCCACATCGTGCCGCGGCACGTGCTTGGGCGCGGGTACCGGGCGCCGAGCGACACGATCAACATCGCCTGCATCGGCGTCGGCGGGATGGGACGGAACGACGTGCGCGGCGTCGAGGGCGAGAACCTGGTGGCCTTCGCCGACGTGGACTGGCTGGCCGCCGAGGACGCCTTCAAGAGCTACCCCAAGGCGCGCCGCTATCGCGACTACCGCGAGATGCTGGAGAAGGAAGCGAAGAACATCGACGCGGTGACGGTCTCGACGCCCGACCACAGCCACGCGCCCGCGGCGATGCTGGCGCTCAAGGCCGGCAAGCACGTCTACTGCCAGAAGCCGCTGGCCCGCACCCTGGGCGAGGTGAAGGCGCTGATGGCCGAGGCGGCGCGCCGCCCGAAGCAGGCCACGCAGATGGGCAACCAGGGCCACACCGGCGACGGCATGCGCATCATGCGCGAGTGGGTGGAGGCCGGCGTGATCGGCCCCGTGCGCGAGGTGCACTACTGGACCAACCGGCCCATCTGGCCGCAGGGCCTGGACCGGCCCACGCAGGCCCACAACGTGCCGCCCACCCTGGACTGGAACCTCTGGCTCGGCCCCGCGCCGGAGCGGCCGTACAATCCCGCGTACGCCCCGTTCAACTGGCGCGGCTGGTGGGACTTCGGCACCGGCGCGCTGGGCGACATGGCGTGCCACGGCATGGACGCGGCGTTCTGGGCCTTCGACCTGGGCCTCCCCACGCGCGTGACGCCCGAGACCTCAAAGCTCTACGCCGAGACGGCGCCGAAGACCTCGCGCGTGACCTACGACTTCCCGGCCAAGGGCGGCCGCGGGCCCATCACGGTGTACTGGCGCGACGGTGGCCTCTGGCCGCCCCGCCCCGACGGGCTGCCCGACAACCTGAGCTGGCCTCCCGAGGAGATCGGCGGCCAGATGTGGGTGGGTGACCAGGGCGCCATCCTGGCCGGCATGTACGGTGACAACCCGCGCCACCTCGATCCCGCGAAGGATGCGGAGCTCAAGGCCACCCCGCTGCCGGTGAAGTACGCGCGCTCGCCGGGCGTGTACAAGGAGTGGCTCGCGGCCATCCGCGCGGGCACGCAGCCCATGAGCACCTTCGACGGGCACGCCGGCCCGCTCACGCGCATGGTGCTGCTCGGCTGCCTGGCGGTGCGCGCCGGGCGTCCGCTCACCATCGACGCCGCCACCGTGGCGCCGAGCAACATGAAAGTGCCGGACGAGTGGCTCCTGCCCACCTACCGGCGCGGCTGGACCCTGTAGCGCAGTCTCCCGGCCCCCGGCATCCCGCCGGGGGCCTTTCTCCTGCCAGAGTCCCTATGCCCGGGAAGCTGCTCCAGATGCTCGGCGTGGCCTTCGGTCTCGCCGTGCTGCTCGGCAACACCATCGTGGTCGGCATCCTCCGGACGCCGGGCGACGTGGCGAAGAGCCTGCCGGACACCGCCCTGTTCCTCGGTGTCTGGATGGCCGGCGGGCTGTACGCGCTGCTCGGCGCCATCACCATGGCCGAGCCCGGGGCCATGGTGGCCAGCTCGGGCGGGCAGTACGTCTTCGTGCGGCGCGGGCTCGGTCCCTATCCCGGCTTCGTGGTGGGCTGGAGCGACTGGATCTCGACGGCGGCGAGCGGGTCGTTCGTGTCGATGGTCTTCGCCGAGTACGTGGTGCCGTTCGTGCCGGCGCTGGAGCCGTACCGGGTGGCCGTGGGGTGCGGGGTGATGGTGCTCGTGGGACTCCTCAACTGGCGCAGCATGAAGACCAGTGACACGGTGCAGCAGGTGCTGAGCGCCCTCAAGGCCCTGCTGTTCACTGGGCTCATCGCGGCGGGGCTGCTGCTCGCGGTGCCCGAGCTGCCGCCGGCGCCGCTGGTGTCCCGGCTCGAGGGGGCCGCCCTGTTCAGCGCGATCATCGTGGCGCTGCAGGCCGTGATCTACACGTATGACGGGTGGACCGGCCCGCTCTACTTCGGTGGCGAGATCAAGAACCCCGGCCGCGACATCCCGCGCTCCATGGCGACCGGCGTGCTGCTGGTCCTGGCGATCTACCTCCTCATCAACGTGACCTTCGTGCGGGTGCTCGGCGTGGCGCGGATGGCGGGCGACCCCTTTGTGGCCTCGACGGTGGGACGCGCCATCTTCGGCGCCCGGAGCGACATGCTGGTGCGCGGGCTCATCCTCGTCTCGGTGCTCGGGGGCCTCAACGCCATCATGCTGATGGCCTCGCGGCCCGCCTTCGCCATGGCGGAAGACGGCCTGCTGCCGCGCTACATGCGCAGCGTCAACGCGGGCGGCACTCCCGTGGGCGCGCACTGGGCGAGCATCGGGATCGGGCTCGCGTTCATCCTCACCGACAGCTACAACACGGTGCTGGCCATCGTGGCGTTCTTCTTCGTGGCCAACTACACGCTGTCGTTCCTGTCGGTGTTTGCGCTCCGGCGGAAGGAGCCGGACACGCCGCGGCCCTTCAAGGTGCCGGGGTACCCGTTCACGCCGGGGCTGGTCCTGGTGGCGTCGATCGCATTCCTGGTGGGCGCCGTGATCGGGGACAAGGCCAACAGCGTGAAGGCGCTGGTCCTGCTGGCGGTCAGCTATCCCATCTACCTCGGCGTGAAGCGGCTGCGGCTCGGCGCGGGGTGAGGGGTGGCATGGGGAGGCACCGCCGCGGCGCGGCGCTCACCCCTGCTTCGTCGTCCGCCCGATGATGATGGTGATGTTGTCGCTGCCACCGCCGTCGAGGGCCATCTGGAGCAGGCGCTCGCAGGCGTCCTTCGAGGAGGTGAGGGTGGAGAGGACCGCCTCGATCTGGTCGTCGGTGACGTGCTTGGTGAGGCCGTCGCTGCAGAGGAGGTAGATGTTGCCCCACGCCGCGGGGATGCGGGAGACCACGGGCACGGTCTGGCTGCCGCCGATGGAGCTGGAGAGCACGTGCGCCCAGCGTGTCTTGAGCGCCTGCGAGCGGGTGAAGACGCCCTCGGCGATCATGTCCTCGGCCATGGTCTGGTCGCGGGTCACCTGGGTCAGGGTGCCGTCCTTGTACAGGTAGCAGCGGCTGTCGCCCACCTGGACGAGGTACACCCACGGCCAGACGCCGAGCCAGAGGGTGAGCGTGGTGGCCATGCCCTCGAGGTCGGGGTCCTCCTTGGACTTGCGGACGACCTCGGCATGGCAGTCCATGACGGCGTCCTGCAGGGCCTCCATGAAGTCGGCCTCGGTGGCGGGAGCGCCGTAGTAGACCCGCAGGCTGTGGCCGATGTAGGCCGTGGCGTGCTCGAGCGCCAGGCGGCTGGCTTCCTCGCCCTTGTTGCCGCCGCCCACGCCATCGGCCACCATGGCGATGGAGGCGAGGCGCTGGTCGCCGATCCGCTTCTGCTCGAGCTCGGGCAGCGAGGTGAAGGCGATGTCGAGGCGCTTGCGCAGGACCCCCACCACGAAGTGATCCTGGTTGACCTTCCGTACCAGGCCCTGATGGGTCAGCCCGTAGTAGTCGAGCTCGTCGTCCTGGGGGCGGCGGGTCGGGGTCGGGTCCGGGGCGGTCATCGGGTCTCCGGGAAGCGGCTGCAGGGGTCCGGGGTGGCACCCAAGATACTGGCGGCCGGTGGGGCCGGTAAGAGTGAGGCGGTGGCTCAGCGCCCGAGGACCAGGGGGCCGAGCCAGGCCACCACGGCCGCGATGACGCACACCGACACCGCGTCCAGCAGGAGCCCGGCCCGCATCATCTGCCGCACCGTCACCATCCCCGAGCCGAAGACGATGGTGTTGGGGGGCGTGGCGATGGGCAGCGCGAAGCCGGTGCTCGCCGCAAAGCCCGCCACCAGCATGATCAGCGCCGGCGGCAGGCCCACGGAGGTGCCGAGGGCGGCGGCCACCGGCATCACCATGGTGGCCACCGCCAGGTTGGATGCGAGCTCGCTCAGCACCAGGACCGTCACCGCCACGCCGAGGTAGATCACGGCCGGCGGCAGGCCCTGGAGATGTGACAGGCCGGTGCCGAACCAGGTGGTGAGGCCGTGCGCCTCCATGACCTGCGCCAGCGAGAGCCCACCCCCAAAGAAGAAGAGCACGTCCCAGGGGATCTTCCGCGCCTCGCGCCAGGTGAGGAGCGGCTCCCGGGTGCCGTCCTTGGCCTGGCCCGGCAGGAGGAAGAGGAGGATGGCCGCGGCCACGCCGATGGCGGCATCGGAGAGGCCGGGGGCGAGGTCCACGAGGCCCGGCAGGGTGACCGTGCCGAGGTCCTTCCGCTCGCGGAGCACCCAGGCCAGGGCCGTGAGCCCGAAGATGGTGAGCACCCGCCGCTCGCCGCCCCGCACGGGCCCGAGGGCGGCGAGCCGCGCGCGCAGCATGGCCCCCGCGTCCCCGGCGAGGGTGGGCTGCCCGCGGAACGCCACGAAGACCAGCAGCAGCCAGCAGAGCGGCAACAGCACCACGGTGATGGGGAAGCCCAGCGCGGCGAACTGCATGAAGCTGACGGGCGTGCGGGCCAGCTCCCGGAGGGCCGCGGCCACCACCAGGTTGGGCGGGGTGCCGATCACCGTGGCCATGCCGCCGATGGACGCCGCGTAGGCCACGCCGAGCATGAGGGCGGTGCGGGCGTTGTCGCCCTCGGGGTCCCGGGCAAAGAGGCCGCCGATGGCCACCGCGATGGGATACATCATGGCCGCGGTGGCGGTGTTGGAGATCCACATCGAGATGGCGCCGGTGGCGAGCATCACGCCGAGCACCACCCGGCGCCCCGAGAGGCCCACCAGCAGCACCAGGCGGTACGCCACGCGGGCGTGGCTCTCCCATTTCTCCAGCGCGGCGGCCAGCAGGAAGCCCGCCAGGAACAGGAACACCAGATCGTTGGCGTACGGCGCCGCCGCCTCCTTGCTCGAGGCGATGCCGAGGAGCGGGAAGAGCGCCAGCGGCAGGAGCGAGGTGGCAAGGATCGGCACGCACTCGGTGATCCACCAGGTGACCATCCAGAGGCCCGCCCCGAGCGTGCGCCGGGCGGGGGCATCGAGGCTGGCGGGCGCGTACTGGAGCGCCACCAGGCAGAGCAGCGGCCCCGCGATCTGGGCGACCACGGGCCACGCGAGGCGGAAGCGGGGGGACGGGCTCAGGCGGGCGCGGGGGTGCCGGGCCGGGGCAGGTGCCGCGCGATGATCTCGACGAGGCGGGCGGCCATGAACGGCTTCTCCACCAGCTCGCCGACGCCGAGCCCGGCCAGCTCCGTCAGGTCCACGGCGCCGGCGTACCCGGTCATCAGCAGGATCGGCAGGTCGGCGCGGAGGGTGCGGACCTCGCGGGCCACCTCGAGGCCCGAGAGCTGGGGCATGGTCAGGTCGCACAGCACCAGGTCGACCTCGGCCGGGGCGGCGCGCAGGGCGGCGAGCGCGTCGGCGGGCCGGGTATGGCCGCTGGTGCGCCAGCCGCGGCGCTCCAGCGCGCGGCAGGTGATGGCCACCAGCGAGGGTTCGTCGTCCACCACGAGGATGTGCTGCCCACGACCCGGGGAAACGGCGGCGCTGGGGCCCGAGTGGCGTGGGCGGCCGCCGGCGGGGAGCTCGGCGCGCGGGAAATAGAGGTGGAAGGCCGAGCCCTGGCCGGGGGTGCTGCGCACCATGACGGCGCCGCCATTGGCCACCATGATCCCATGGACCACCGCCAGCCCGAGCCCGGTGCCCGCCCCCGGCGCCTTGGTGGTGAAGAACGGATCGAAGATGCGCTCCACCACCTCGGGGGTCATCCCGCTCCCGGTGTCCGACACCACCAGCCGCACGTAGCGCCCCGGGGGCAGCGTGGGATGGCCGGCCGCGGCATCCGCCAGCTCCACGTCCTCGGCCTGGATGGTGATCCGGCCGTGCCCCCCGGGCATCGCCTGGGCGGCGTTGGCGCAGAGGTTGAGCAGCACCTGCTGGACCTGCGTCGGGTCCGCGAGGATGCCGAGCGCGGGGGGCGCCGGCGGGAGGACCAGCTCCACCGTGGCGGGGATCGAGGGGCGCAGCAGCCGCAGCGCCTCGGCCAGCACCTCGGCCACCGCCATGGGCACCCGCTCGGGCTCGCGTCCACGGCTGAAGGTGAGGATCTGCTGGATCAGGTCCCGCGCGCGCCGGCTGGCCGTGAAGATGCCCTGGAAGTGTTCCTGGGTCTCCGCCCCGCCGGGCAGGAAGGGCCGCAGCAGCTCCGTGTGGCCGATGATCGCGGCGAGGATGTTGTTGAAGTCGTGCGCGATGCCCCCGGCCAGGGTGCCAAGGGCCTCCATCTTCTGGGCCTGCCGCAGCTGCAGCTCGAGCTGGCGCCGCTCCGTGATGTCCTGGGTCACCACCAGCGCCGCCCGGACGGTGCGGCGCTCGGCGTCCTCCCACAGGGGCACGATGGTGGACTCGATCACCTTGCGGGTGCCCCGCAGCGCGGTGATCTCGGTCAGGAAGCGGCGGGTCTCCCCCTGGTACACGGCGATGAGGTCCGCGGTGATCGCGGCCACGTTGTCGGGCCCGAGCATGCCGCAGATGGAGCGGCCCGCGACCGCCTCGAGGGAGGGCGCCTCGATCAGCGCCAGGCCGGCCGGGTTCATGTCGAGCAGCCCGCCGTGCCGGTCGAGGAGCGCCACACAGTCCGGGTTGTGGTCGATGATCGTGCGGAGCCGCGCCTCGCTCTGGTGCAGCGCCGCCTCCGCCTCGCGCCGGGCGGTGACGTCGGTGATCACCCCGTCGAGCCACTGGGGGCGGCCCTCGGCATCGTAGTGGGCCACCCCGTGCTCCTCCACCCAGCGGATCGCCCCATCGGCGCGGCGCAGCCGGTAGCGGATGGCAAACGGCAGGTGGGCACGCACCGCCGCGTCCACCTCCGCGATCACCTGGGGCCGGTCCTCCTCCACGATGAGCTCGCCGTAGCCGCCGCCGTCGGGCCCCACCAGCCGGCTGGCCGAGTGTCCGGCGAGCCGCACCACGCCGTCGGAGACGAAGATCTCCCGCCAGGGATAGGTGACCTCGGCGCGGTACACCACGCCCGGCACGTTGTCCACGAGGTGCCGGAAGCGTTCCTCGGCATCGCGCACGGCCTCCTCGGTGGCCACGGCGCGCGTCACGTCGATGATCACCCCGTCGAGCCACCGCGCGGCGCCCGACTCGTCGTAGCAGGCGCGCCCGTTGTCCTCCACCCACCGCACCTCACCGTTGCGACGGCGGATCCGGTAGCGGACCTGGTAGGGCCGGCGGCTCGCCACCGCCTCGGCCACCGCGCGGATCACCGCCGGCCGGTCCTCGTCGGTGATGATGGTGACGGCATTGGCGAGGTACTCGGCCGCCGGCCACCCCGTCAGTTCCTCGATCCCGGGCGACACGTACAGCTCGCGGTAGGGACTCTCCACCTCGCAGCGATAGACCATGCCGGGGATGTTGCCCACCACGGCGCGGAAGCGGGCCTCGCTCTCGCGGAGCGCCGCCTCGGCGCGCTGGTGCGGGGTGAGGTCCCGGGCGTAGCAGAGCACGCCCAGCACGACGCCCTCGGCATCCCGCAGCGGGCGCTTCACCACCTCGTAGGTGGCGATCTCCGAGGTGGCCGGCACGGGCAGGGTGTACGTGCGCCGGATGGCCTCCCCGGCGAGCACCCGGCGGTCGTCCGAGTGGAAGCCCACGTGGCCGGTCGCGGGATCGTCCCTGGTCCAGGCGGCCGGCCAGAAGTCGGTGTCCGGGCGGCCCAGCATGGCGGCGGGGGTCGTGTTGTGCGCGCGGGCAAAGGCGCGGTTCACGAACAGGAAGCGATGCCCCGCGTCCTTGGCGAAGATCCAGTCGGGCGAGTTGTCCACCACCATGTCCAGCAGGTCCCCCGGGAGCCCGGTGGTGCGGGCTGGGGCCTCGGCGGAGGCGGACGACGCGCGATCGAGGCCCGGAGCCGGCCACGCCGCACTCGGGAGAGCATCACTCATGGGGCCCGGAGACAAGGAAGGGGACGCCGCCCGGACGGGCGGCGCCCCCTCATGATCGAGAGGGCCCGGCGTTCGCGCAATCCCCGGAGGGGCGCGGCCGGGCCGCCCCGCCTTACTGGACCTTGGCCTGCGCCTCCTTGATCCAGGGGGCATCCGGGAATTCCTGCGCCAGCGGCGCCAGCGTGGCCTGCGCCGAGTCGCGGAAGCCGGCGGCCAGGAAGGCATCCACCCGGAGCAATCCGACCCGGATCTTCGCAAAGCGGTCACCCTCGGGCGGTGTGATGGTCGCGAGCAGGGTGAGGGCGGTGGCCGGATCCTTCCGGTCGCGGAGGGCGGACTCCGCCTGGAGCAGCTGGATGGCGGCATCACCCGGGCGCTGGCGGGCCAGCTCGTCCACGAGGCGCGCGGCCTCCGCGCTGTCGCCCGCCTGGCGCTTGGTGCGTGCCTGCTGGTAGAGGCCGGCCACCAGAAGCCGGGTCACGTCCTCCGGGTTGCCCGAGCGGGTGCCGACGCCGCCGGCGTAGGCATAGACCAGTTCGCCACCGTGCTCGCCCGCCTCGTAGAGGAAGAAGCAGGCGACGAGGCCCACCGCCGCGGAGCCCATGCGCAGGAACTTCGCCTTGTCGCTCCGGGCCAGGGCCACCCCGGCCACCTCGACGAGCGCGATCAGCACGAAGAGGTTCCGCGTCATTTCGCCCGCCTCCTCGTGCTCGTGCACCACCTCGCGGGCGCCGGGGATCCGCTCCGGGATGCCGTGCGCCTGCTCCCCCGACTCCGCCGCGACGATGCTGGCGCCGGCCGCGAGGACGAGGAGCGCGGCGGCCGCGGGACCCGTCCACGCCGCCTTGCCCGTGAGGGAGACGATCCGGAACAGCACCCCCACGATGCCGAGGGCGACGACGAAGTGGACCACCTGGGGATGGAGCGCGGCGATATCGGGCATCGGGAGACCGGGGCTGGAGGAATGGGAGATCCGGGCGAGAATCTGTCGCGTTTGTCCGGCCGGGGCCAGCCCGGGCGCGTGGCGCCGGGGCCCGGCCGGGCGTAGAATGAGCGGCAACCCCCGGAGGAAGCATGCACCCCCTTGCCGGCCAGCCGGCCCCCGCCGACCAGCTCATTGACGTCGCCGCGCTCGAACGGGCCTACGCCGAGCGCGTCCCGGACGTTGGGCAGCCGGGGGAGCTGGTGAGCTTCGGGACCAGCGGCCACCGCGGCTCCCCGCTCGACGGCACCTTCACCGAGGCCCACATCCTGGCCACCACCCAGGCCATCGTGGAGTATCGCGCGGGGCAGGGTATCACGGGGCCGCTCTACGTCGGGAAGGACACCCACGCGGCGTCGGCGCCAGCGGAGCGCACGGCGCTCGAGGTGCTGGCGGCCAACGGCGTCACGGTGGTGATCCAGGCGGGCGGCGGCTATACGCCGACGCCGTCGGTGTCGCGGGCCATCCTGCGGTGGAACGCGGCGCACCCGGCCGGCCCGCGCGCCGACGGGATCATCATCACCCCGTCGCACAACCCGCCGCGCGACGGCGGCTTCAAGTACAACCCGCCGAACGGCGGCCCCGCGGACACCGACGCCACCGGCTGGATCCAGGATCGCGCCAACGCCCTCCTGCGCGCGGGCAACCGTGGTGTCCAGCGCGTGGCCTACCCCGCCGCCCTCGCGGCCGGCACCACGCGGCAGGAGGATTTCCTGGGTCCGTACGTCGAGGAGCTCGCGGGAGTGCTGGACCTCGGCGCGGTGCGCGCCGCCAGGCTCCGCCTCGGCGTGGACCCGCTGGGCGGCTCGTCGCTGGCCTACTGGCCCCGGATCGCGGAGCGCTTCGGGCTCGACCTCACGGTGGTGAACGAGCGCGTGGACCCCACCTTCGGGTTCATGACGCTTGACCACGACGGCAAGATCCGCATGGACTGCTCCAGCCCGCAGGCCATGGCGGGGCTGGTGGCGCTGCGCGACCGCTTTGCCGTGGCCTTCGGCAGCGACCCCGACGCCGACCGGCACGGGATCGTGACGCCCTCCGCCGGGCTGCTCAATCCCAACTACTACCTGGCCGTGGCCATCGACTACCTGCTGACGCACCGGCCGGGCTGGTCGCCGCAGGCGGCGGTGGGGAAGACGCTGGTGTCGAGCGCCCTCATCGACCGGGTGGTGGCGCGGCACGGGCGGCGGTTGCTCGAGGTGCCCGTCGGCTTCAAGTGGTTCACGCCGGGGCTGTTCGACGGCAGCGTCTGCTTCGGCGGCGAGGAGAGCGCGGGGGCGAGCTTCCTGCAGCAGGACGGGCGGGTGTGGACCACCGACAAGGACGGGCTCCTCCTTTGCCTGCTCGCGGTCGAGATCACCGCCGTGACGGGCGACGATCCCGGCGTGCACTATCGCCGCCTGACGGCGGAGCTCGGCGCGCCGGCCTACACGCGGATCGACACGCCGTGCACGCCGGCCGAGAAGGCGGGGTTCAAGCGACTGGTGCCCGGGGCCATCACGGCGGCCTCGCTCGCGGGGGACGCGATCACGGCCAGGCTGACGGCGGCGCCGGGGAACGGGGCCGCCATCGGCGGGCTCAAGGTGACCACGGCCGAAGGCTGGTTCGCGGCGCGGCCGTCGGGGACGGAGAACGTGTACAAGCTGTACGCGGAGAGTTTCCGGGACGCGGCGCATCTCGCGCGCATCGTGGAGGAGGCGCGGGCGATGCTGGCCAGGGTACTGGGTTAGGCGTTCCTGTCTTCTTCTGTTCGGTGATTGCTGGGCTCGGCGCGTGCGGCCGTGGCGCCTCCCCGGGGCGGTGGCCAGGCCCCGCCAACCCCACCGCCCCGGGGAGGCACCACGGCCGCCCGGCCTCGGCGGTGGGGCGAGCATTGGGGCGTGATTCGGCGTAGTTGCTCGGCTTGCACGTTCTGCGGTCCCCTTCCCTGGAGCGGCCATGACCTGGGCTGAACTCGTCTCGACGCTACGCCTCGACCTGCTGGGCAGCCTCCTCGTGGCCACGGTGCTCGGGGCGGCCGTGGGGCTCGAGCGGGAACTCAAGGCCAAGCCGGCCGGGCTCCGCACCAACACGCTGATCTGCATCGGCGCGTGCCTCTTCACCGAGCTCTCGATCGCGCTCACGGCGGACGCCACCAACGGGGATCATTCCCGGGTGGCGGCGCAGATCGTCACCGGGGTGGGCTTCCTTGGCGCGGGGACCATCATGCGGGGCAAGGGTGGCGTCTCGGGGCTCACCACGGCGGCCACCATCTGGCTCGTGGCGGCCATCGGGACGGCGGTGGGCGCGGGATGGGAAATGGAAGCGGCGGGGGCTACGCTGCTCACGCTCATGGTGCTGAGCGTGCTCGGGCGGCTCGAGCGCTACCTGGACCTCCGCGCCGGGACCAGCCGGATGTCGCTCCGGCTGCAGCCGGACGAGGGCTACCTGGAGCGGATCCACGAGATCGTGCGGGAGTCGGGGGCCAAGGTGGACGCCCTCGACACGCGGGTGCAGGGCAACGAGATGACCGTCCGCCTGCAGGTCCGCGGCGCCCGCCACGCCCGCGACCGCGCCAAGCTCGGCGTGATGCGCGCTACCGGCATCTGGTCGGTGAGCGACCTCGACCGGGAGGTGTCGAAGTCCGGAGGTGGGGAGGTGGCGGAGTGAGCAGGGCGGTGACTCGCCCGACGGCTCCCATCCGCCGACCCCCCCAAATCCAAGGCTAGGTCAGGAAGGCACCCCGCGACTCCGCCGCGCCAGCGGCCCGGTGAGCCAGCTGCTGATGGCCACGCCGAGGATGACGAGGACGGTGAGCCCCTCCCAGGCGAGCGCCATCGCCACGAGCGCCGTGAGCACCAGCACGCCGGCGAAGCCGAGCAGCAGGCGGCGCTGCGACCCGGGATGGCATTGATAGGCACCCGCCGCCGTGATGCTCGTCATGCCCACGGCCAGGGCGCCGAGGAGGAGCGTGTCCGAGCCGCGCACCAGCCCGCCCACCGCAAGCACGAGCGCCAGGCCCAGCACGCCGCAGACCACGAGGCCGCTCTGCCGGTCGTCGCGGGAGAGGAGGCGGCGGCCGTCGGCGGTGAGGAGGAGCAGGCCGTTGAGGAGCGGGTCGGCGAGCCAGCTGGCCAGCACCAGCACCAGGTAGGCCACCATCACGGGGATCAGGAACGGCTTGAGCGCCGGCTGCTGTTCGCCGAGCGAGTCGAGCACCCGGTACCCCACGATGCCGCCGATGGCCAGCCCCATCCGGGCCCGCGGGCTGAGGCCGCCCAGCCACATGAACCAGCGCAGCAGGAAGCGGTAGCCGGGCGCGCGCGCCTTGAGCGACAGCACCAGGCCCTCGCGCGCCCACTCGGAGTTGGGGTCGAGGGCCAGCGCCTGCTCGAACTCCGCCCGTGCGTCGCGCGCCTGGCCTGCATGGAGCAGCGTCCACGCGCGGCCCGAGCGGGCCAGCGGGTTCATGGGGAACTGGGTGGCCAGCGCGTCCCACTCTTCGCGCGCCAGCGGCCGGTTGCCCCGGCGCGACTCGCGGGCCAGCGTGCGCAGGAGCGCCGCCCCCTCATGGTCCGGCAGGTGGGTGAGCACCAGCGAGGTGAGCTGCTCCACCTCGTCCCACTGGCCCGCCGCCAGGCGGCCGCGCGCCTCGAGCACCACGAACTCCGCGTGGGTCGGGTCCAGCTGCCGCGCCCGCACCGCGCGCCCGATGGCCTCGCCGATGTCGCCGCGCGCCATCGCCACGAGCCCGCTCGCGTACTCGGCGAATCCCAGCTCCGGGTCCAGCTCGCGCGCCAGGCGCGCGGCCTCGGCGGCCTCGTCGCGACGGTCCAGGTCCAGCAGCACCAGCGCCCGGAGGGCGCGCAGTTCCGCTTCCCCAGGCTGCTCGTGGATCTCGCCGTCCAGCACCTGGAGCGCCTCATCGAGGCGCCCGTCCTGGGCCAGCTCAAAGACTTCGTCGATGGGTTCGAGACTCATGGGGCACGGAGGGACGAGGGCGTCACCCCGCACGGTCCGGCGGGGTGACGCCCAAGGTACCCGGAGGCCCCCTCAGGACGCCAACTTGCGGGAGGCCGGCACCGCGAGGGCGCGGTCGATCAGGCGCGCGTCGCGCACCCAGCCCGTGCGGGGCAGGGAAAGCCAGCGGGGCCGGGGAATGGCCAGCTGCCGTCGGGGCACGCACTCGAACGCCAGCAGGGATCCGGCGGAGGGTGCGCTCTTCATGATGGTGGGGGCGCTCTCCCGCCGGCCGTCGGTCCACTCGTCCAGGATGGCGAGCGCGGTCCGGCGCGAGGTGTAGGCGCAGCGCTTGACCTGCCGCACCCGCGTCTCCCAGGTGATCTGGCCCAGGCCCCGGTGGAGGAGGTAGAGCGTGTCCCCCTGGGTGAGGAGGAACCACGGCCACTGCCGCCGCTCCCAGGTGTGGAAGCACCACAGGGCCCCGTCCAGGAACGGGTCAGGTTCGTCCGGCGTGTGCCAGATTCTGCTGCACAGGAACTTCACGGAAGGCCTCGATTCACGGTCGGCGAGAGGGGCTCCCCGGCGGGTTGCTGGGTGCGCACGCTAGTCTTGTGAGGAAGTTGCCGGCTGACCACTCGTACTAGTACTAGGATTCATCGTGCCGGTCAGTCTTGGGTCACACGGCGGTCATTCGGGGAGTCCACCACCCTGCCGCGTTTCATGCTGGTGCAACCTGTGAGGCTGACGGGAGGGTCTTCCGTCAGTTCCCCGTCAGCGCGACGAACTTCGGACACGACGCATCCCCCCAGCGGCGCATTTCCAGGGACCGGGGAGACTTCATGCGACTGGCGTGGCTGTGGGCAGGAGTGGTGCTGGCGGGCGGGCTCGAGGCCCAGGCCCGGCCGGCGGCCCTGACCCCCGATGATCGGGTCCGGCTGGCCGAGGCCTTCCGGCTCATGGACCACGTGGGGATTGCCGTGGCGCCAGGGGAGCGCGATGCACCTCAAGCGGTGCTGCTGGTGGCCGGGGAGTGGGAATTCCTGCTCCGCCATCCCGAGCCCACCCCCGAGTTCACCTCGCTCGGCACCGATTCCCTGCTCGGCGCCATGGTGTGGGTGCGGCCGCGCACCTTCCCGCCGGGGCTCCTGGCCACGTTCCCGGCGGTGTCCGGAGTCCCCACGATCGTGGTGGGGACCGCCGGCGCCACCGGGAAGTCGGCCACGACGTGGGTCCTTACCCTGCTGCACGAGCACCTGCACCAGTGGCAATACTCCCGGCCCGGCTACTACCCGGCCCTGGCCGCCCTCAACCTGAGCCGTGGCGACAGCACCGGCATGTGGGTGCTCGAGTACCCGTTTCCGTACGACTCCGCACCGATCGGCCGGGCGGTGCAGGCCCTGGCCGGGACGCTCGCGGCCGCCCTCGGCGAGCCGCCGGCACGACGGGCCGTCTGGCTGCCTCCGGTGCGGGCGCGGCGCGATTCGCTGCTCGCCCTGCTCGGCGCCGATGACCGGCGCTACCTCGAGTTCCAGCTCTGGCAGGAGGGCGTGGCCCGTTGGTCCGAATATGCGGCCGCCCGGGCCGCGAGCCGCGCGGGCGAGCCGAGTGCGGCATTCCGCACCCTGCCGGACTACGTGCCCTACCTCGCCCAGGTGACCCGGGGGGAGGAGGCCCTCCGCCGTGAGCTGCTGGGCCTCGACCTGGCGCGGGACCGGCGCACGGTGGTGTACCCGCTCGGCGCCGCGATGGCCCTCCTCCTCGACGCCAGCGGCCCCGCCTGGCGCGAGCGCTACGCGGCGGAGCGCTTCACGCTCACCAACCTGCTTGGGAGAGACTGACCCGGCTGGGTGCTCGTTGACCACGGCGGCGAGGGGCGCCACGGAGGGACTGCGAACCACAGAGGCCCGGAGGACACAGAGGTCACAGAGAAGGGCGAGCGATGTGGGCGTCTGTTCGGGCGCGGCAACGCACCCCGCCGCTCACGGAGCCCCACCCAGAAACACCAGAGCCCGGGTTGGCAATGCGCCAACCCGGGCTCGATCCCTCCGTGACCTCTGTGTCCTCCGTGCCTCCGTGGTTCCTGCAGTCCCTCCGCGCCCCTCCGCGTCCTCTGCGCCTCCGCGTTGAATCACACCCCACGCCGCCGATCGGCGTAGCCCGCCCCCCGCGCGGATCTCAGTCCGTGACGGTGATCGTCCCCGCCATGTTGAGGTGGTTCTTGCAGCGGTAGTGGTAGGTGCCCGGCCCGGGGAAGGTGAAGGTGAAGGCACTCCCCGGCGCGATGCTCCCGGAATCGAAGAGGTTCTCGTCCGAGAGCAGCCAGTGCGCCGTGCCGCTGTCGCCCACGGCCACGACGTCGTGGTTCTGCCACACCACCACGCGACCCTCGCCCGCCGGCACCACCAGCGGATTGGGCGAGAAGCCCGCGTTGCCCTGCGTCACCGCATTGGGCAGGATGGTGATGTCGCCCTGGGTGCGGCCGGGGCCGTTGCTGTCGGCGCAGGCGGCCAGCAAGCCGGTGAGGGCAAGGACGGGCAGGAGGCGCGGGGCACGGCTCGGCATGGCGAGATCCTTTCGGCGATCCGGGCGATGTCACGGGGAATCAATCCCGAGCAAGCAGTCCGGGGTTCCTCCAAGCTACGTTTCCAGCCCGCCCCGCGCGAGGGGCGCGTGTCCCGGTCCCGCCCACGCGGCGCCCCTCGGGAGGACCTCATGCCGTTGGACCACGCAGCTTCCGTCATCGTCATCGGGGCCGGCGTCGCAGGACTGGCCGCGGCCGGGCGCCTGGCGCGCGCGGGCGTGCAGGTCACCATCCTCGAGGCGCGGAACCGCATCGGCGGCCGCCTCTGGACCCTGCGCGATGCGGCCGGCGCTCCCCTCGAGCTCGGTCCCGAGTGGGTGGCCGCCACCGGCGCCGTGGCCGACCTCCTCGCGCAGGATGGCGCGCCACTCACGCCGGGCGTCGGCAGTCACTGGGTGCGGCAGGGGGCCGGCTACCGGCCCATGCAGGAGGCGCCCGGGCTGCATGGCGGTCTGCTGGCCCGCCTCGCCGGGCTGCGCGGTCCCGACCTTTCCCTCACCGAGGCGCTCGGCCGCCTCGAGGACGAACCTGGCCAGCGGGCCGACCCCGCCGCCGAAGCCGCACTGATCCGGTATGTGGAAGGCTTTCATGCCGCGGACCCGCACCGGATTGGCCTCCGCTGGCTGCTGGAGGTGGAGCAGCACAACTCGGCCGGCACCTCGGAATGCCGCACACCATCCGGGCTGGACCGGCTGCTGGTCCCGCTGCTGCTCGAGGCCGGCGGGCCCGAGGCGGTGCGGCTCCAGGTGGTGGTGAAGGAGATGGCCTGGCGCCCCGGCCGGGTTGAGGTGCACGCGCTCGAGGGACCGGCAGGGGTGCAGTTCACCGGTGCCGCCGTGGTGATTACGGTGCCGCTCTCCATCCTGAAGGCGTCAGACGCTCACCCCGCCGCGCTGCGTTTCCATCCGCCGTTGCCGCCGGCCAGGCACGCCGCGCTGGGCCGGCTGGAGATGGGGGGCGCGGTGAAGGTGCTGCTCCGCTTCCGGCGCCCGGCCTGGGAGCTGGTCCCGGCCCTTCGCGGCATGGGCTTCCTCCACGACTTCTCCCAGGCCTTCCCCACCTTCTGGACCGCAGCCTCGGGCCCCACGGACATCGTGGCGTGGGCCGGCGGCGAGCAGGCGTCGCGGCTCGGCGCGGGCACCCCGGCCCAGCTCATCAGTCGCGCCACGGCCTCGCTTGCCGGCGCGCTCGGCCTGGCGCACGACAGGCTGGACCGCGAGCTGGTCGAGGCGCACCTGCACGACTGGCGCAGCGATCCCTTTGCTCTCGGCGCCTACAGCTATGTGGGTGTCGACGGGCTCGCGGCGCAGGCGTCGCTGGCCGAGCCGGTTGGGGACACGCTCTTCTTCGCCGGCGAGGCCACCGCAGGCGGCGGCCAGAACGCCACCGTGGAGGGTGCCATCCGCTCCGGCTGGCGCGCCGCGGCGGAGGTGCTCGGTGCGCTCCGAGGTGACGAATCGCCCTGATACGGCTGTAGCGATACGAGTGACCCTCCGGAGGCGGAGTCCTCACCCAAGATTCGATTCATCAAGCGGTTACATGTTACATGATGAGGGCACGCGACCTGCCCTTCCAGCGAACGCCGGCGTCGTCCTGACCCGGTACCCCTCTACTCTCTCGCTGGAGTCGTCTCACATGCACTCACACCGCATGGCCCTGGTTGGGCTCTTCCTCGTCACGGCGCTCGCGACGGCGTGCGCGGACAGCACCGCGCCCACCATCCCTCCGGCCGCAACCGCCGCCGCCAAGGGGGCGGGCGGCGGCGGGGGCGGCGGGGGCGGCGGGGGTGGCGGCGGTGGCGGCGGTGGTGGTGGGGGCGGCGGGGCAACGACGGTCGGCCGGATCGAGACGGTGTCGGCCGCGGCCAGCTGCGATGCCGGGACCACGATCGGGATCACGCTCAAGCGTGGCTTCAACGACCGCATCGAGATGACCACCAACTGGATCGGCGCGCTCCTGCCGGGGAGCACCACCGAAACCTCCCTCGGCGGGTGGTGGAGCACGCGGCTCGCGGTGGACGCCACCGGTGCCCTCATCACCGGCTTTGCCTCGGGTGTGGGGATGACTACGCCGAGCCGCCAGGTGACCATCCTGGGCGGCAGCGTCCCGCCGGGTGTGCACCCGCTCACCTTCACGGCCATCAAGCTGCAGCTCGACCCGCTCACGTTCCTGGCCGTGCCGGGCAGTCCCATCCTCGAGACCTGCACCGCGGCCATCACGGTCGTGGCTCGCTGAACGGGCCGAGGGCCGGGGCGGCTGGCGCCCCGGCCCTCGTGCCACTCCCCACCTCTCCGCCTCAGCCGTACCGCTGCTTCGCTGCCTTGTAGGAGGCGGCCAGGATGGCCTTGAGCACCGGCAGCTTCACGTCGCCCAGGCGCTTGAGGTAGAGGCAGACCTTGCCCGTCTTGTGGGGGCCGAGGCGCGCCAGCTGGTCGGCGTAGTCCTCGAGCCCGAGGATGTAGACCACGAGGTCCTGCTTGCGCGGCGAGAAGGCGAGCACCGGCCACTCCCGGACGGAACCGTCGGCATACGTCAGCGGGTAGGTGCCGAAGCCGACGATGCTCGCGCCCCACATCCTCGGCTTGGCCCGGCTGATGGTGGACAGGAGCTTCACGAGCGTCCGGCAGTCCTCCCGGCGCTCCTCGCTCTTCTGCTTCTTGATGAAGGCGTCCACGCTCGCGGCGGTCGCCCGGGTCTTCGGTTCGGCCATGGGGCCTCCGCTCAGGCGCGGTCGCCGGCGCGCGCGCTGCGGTGGGTGCGGGCGGCATCGCGGCCGCCGCGGAACTCGAAGTGGGCGTCGTCCATCAGGCGGACGTTGATGGCCGGCGCCTGCTTCCCGTCGGCGATCATCCCGTTGAGCAGGTGCTTGGCCAGCGTGGCGGCCAGCATCCAGGTGCCGGCCGGGATGCCGGGATACAGGTGGGCGAACTCGGGCCGGAGCCGGCCTTCGCGCA
The DNA here is from genome assembly GCA_964598655.1 of uncultured Gemmatimonadaceae bacterium. Lineage (GTDB taxonomy): Bacteria > Gemmatimonadota > Gemmatimonadetes > Gemmatimonadales > GWC2-71-9 > JADJOM01. The sequence goes on along the minus strand of CAZRCT010000011.1, from coordinate 32,821 downwards.
CGGGCAGGTGGCCCGGGTCGTGGGCGGCGTCCTGGTCCCCGGTCTGGCTCATGGGGTGCTCCCGCAGGTCGGGGTCGTGGCCGGCGCAGGGGCGCGCCGGCTGGGTGCGTGGTCAGTCGGCAAAGCGGCGCGCGGCGGTGAGCGGCTCCACCTTCAGCTCCACGCGCCGGCCGTACACCTGGGTGAACAGCCACTCCTCCTCCGCCGCCCGCTGGTCCTCGGCCAGCTCCCGGAACCAGGCCTTGGGGCGGCCGTCGGTCCCGGGGTTCCAGCGGTAGCGCCGGGCGCGGAGGAGGTCCTTCTGGTCGAACGGCGCGCCCACCGCCCACACGCGCACCATGGGGCGCGCGGCGGCATCGAGCAGCAGGCGCATGGGCAGCCGGCCGTCCGGGAGCGGGGTGGCCAGCAGGCGCACCATCGCCTCACAATCGGCGCCGGCGCGGTGGGCGTCGAAGAACATGCCGCAGTGCCGGATCAGCAGGTAATCGAGCGCGCGGGCGCTGCCGCCCCCGTCCCGCCAGGGCACGTCGTTGAGCGAGCAGCCCCACGGCCGCTCGCCGAGCATGGGCAGGCGCCGGTCGATGAACTTGCGGTCGAAGCTTGCGTTGTGCGCAATGACCAGGACGCACGGCGCCGCGAGCGCGGCCACCGCCGCGTCATCGATGCGCCGGCCCGCCACCATGGCATCGGTGATGCCGGTGAGCTCCGTGACGGCCCGCGGAATGGGCCGGCCCGGGTCCTCGAGCCAGCTCACCGCCTCCTCCACCTCCACGATGGCGCCCGTCAGGCTGCAAAAGGAAAAGCGCACGGCGGCGAACTCGATGATGAGGTCGCTGGCCGGCTCGAGGCCGGTGGTCTCAGTGTCCACCGCCAGCGCCTGCCGCACCTCGCCCAGGGGCGTGCCGTAGCTCCGCGCCGGGCGGAAGCGGCGCAGCACCCGGTAGTCCCCGGACGCTTCAAGGGTGCGGATCGCGGCCTCGACGTCCACGGCTGGCTCCGGGGCGGGGGCGTGATGGATGCTGGGATGCGTGCGAGGCGGCGTGCCTCGGCACGAGGCAAAGTTCGCGGGCGGGGCGGTTGCGTACAAGGGGCGGAACGCCCGGCCGCCGGCCGGCACGTCAGGCCTCCGTCCTGGCAGCCTTGCCCGCCAGCACCGCCCGGACACGCGACGTGAGCTCGCGCGCCGTGTACGGCTTCCGGAGCAGATCCACCTCGCCCACCTCCACGCCGAGGCGGGAGAGATCCTCGCCGGGGTAGCCGGAGACGAGCAGCACCGGCAGGCCCGGGCGCTCGGCGCGGAGGGTCTCGGCGAGGCCCACGCCGCTCTGGCCCGGCATCATCACGTCGGTCACCAGCATGTCGATGTCCTCGCCGTGCTCGCCGAACAGCCGGCGCGCCTCCGCCGCGTCCCGGGCGGCGTGCACCGTGTAGCCGCCGGCGGCGAGGATCCGGGCGGTGGTGCGGCGCACCACGTCGTCGTCCTCGGCGAGGAGGATCACCTCCTGGCCGGGCACCGGCACGTGGCTGCCCTGGCGTGCCTCGGGCGCCGCCTCCTCCGCCACGGCGGGAAACCAGAGGGTGAAGCAGCTCCCCTCGCCCGGGCTGCTCTCCAGCGTGATGCCGCCGTGGGAGCGGCGCATGAACTCGCGCACGCCCGAGAGGCCGAGGCCGGTGCCCTGGCCATGCGGCTTGGTGGTGAAGAACGGCTGGAAGAGGCGCGCCTGGGTGGCGCTGTCCATGCCATGCCCCGTGTCGGCCACGCGGATCACCATGTAGCGCCCCGGCCCGACGCTCAGCACGCTCGAGCGAAGCGCGGTATCAAGGAGCCGGGAGGCCACGTCGATGCGGAGGATGCCGCGGCCGCTCATGGCATCGCGGGCGTTGGCCACGAGGTTGAGCAGCGCGTGCTCCAGCTCGTCGGGGTCCACCCGGGCGGCGCCGGCGGCGGTCTCGACGGTGAAGAGGAGCTGCACGCCGTCCCCCACCAGGCGCTGCATCAGGGGGCGGAGCCCCGCGATCCGCTCCCCGAGGCGCACCACCTTGGAGCCGGCCCCGCTGGGGCGGCTGAAGGCCAGGAGGCGGCTGGTGAGCGCGGCGCCGCGCTGCGCCGCGTCGCGGATCCCGAGGATCTCGGCGCGCACCGCGTCCTTGTCCGCCAGCGTCTCGAGGGCAAAGTCGCTCCCCGCCATCACGGTGGTGAGGAGGTTGTTGAAGTCGTGCGCCACCCCGCCGGCGATCTGCCCCACCACTTCCATCTTCTGCGCCTGCCGCAGCTGCTCCTCGAGCTGGAGCCGGTCGGTGACGTCGCGCGCGTTGAGCACCAGGCCGCCCACCGCGGGCTCGGCGCAGAGGTTCGCGGCGCTCGACTCGAAGCGGCGCCAGCTGCCGGCCGCGTGGTGCAGCCGGAAGCCGAGCGTGGCCACGGTGGCCGGGGCCGCGAGCAGCGCGGTGAGCGCGTCGCGGGTGGCCGGGGCGTCCTCGGAATGGACCTCGGCCTCGAGGGGGCGGCCGACCAGCTCCTCGGCCGGGCGCCCGAGGAGGCTGGCTGCGGCCGGGCTGGCGAAGCGGATCACCTGGTCCTGGTCCACCACCAGGATGAGGTCCGTGGCGCGGCGCACCAGGGCCTCGAAGCGCCGCTCGCCCTCGAGCTCGGCCTCGCGCCGCGCCTGCCGCGTCGCGGCCACCACGAAGAAGGCGTCGCGCGCCACCAGCAGCAGGTTGAGCGCGATGAGCGTCTGCAGCACGGGCCAGAGCGCGGCGGAGTTGCCGGCCTGCAGCATGAGCAGCAGGATCCCGGCGCCGCCGATGGCCAGCAGGCTTGGCAGCGGGCTCACCAGGAACGGCCCGCCCGGCTCGTCGGTGCTGGCCACGAGGGGGTCCGTGGCCCACCACTCCGCGGCCCACAGCACGGCGAGGTTGATGGCCACCGCGATGGGCACCGACCAGTTCGGCCCGTGGTACCCCGTGGCCCACAGGCTCTGGATGACGATGTCCGAAAAGAGGATCAGTGTCACCGGGATGACCAGCCCGAACCAGGCCCGCCGGCTCGGCAGCACGCGCCCCCGGGTGAGGGCGCGATTGGCCGGCACCAGCGAGAACGCGGCCAGCAGCGGGTAGGCGGTGCTGAAGAACGCGCCCAGCCCGGTGGCCTTGGCGCGGAGGGTCCAGTTCACGTAGATGAGCAGGCCGCTCATCACCAGGATGGCCGCAGTGTCGAGCAGCCCGCGGATGCGCGCGCCCCAGCCGGGCTGGCGCCGCGGCAGGAGCAGGAAGCCCGCCACGATCCAGGGGTAGCTGACGGCGTAGAAGAGGTCGGCGAGGCTGTAGTCGCCCTCGTCGCGGCCCACGAGGGCCTGCTGGATGGTGTCCCCCGCCAGCACGAGGCTCCCCAGGCCGAGGAACACGAAGCCCAGCGCAAAGGCGCGGAGCGCGCGCGCGGCCCCCGCCGGGAGATCCTCCCGCCGGGCGGCGCGCCACAACACCCACGCACTGGCCGCCTGCAGCGGGATGAAGGCGCAGTAGCTGAAGACCACCCCGGCGAATCCCCACCCCTTCCAGGCCCCCGTCACCTCCGACCAGGAGAAGACGAGGCCCAGGGCCACGGCGAGGTAACGCAGGTCGAAACGGCGGTGCACCGGTAGTGCCTCCAGGCCACGGACCCCGCGCGGGGTCCAATGCGGAAGTATCGGCAGCAGGATTGGAGGGGCTGAGTGGCCGGAGATGCGCCGGGGGGAAGGCTACGCGTGGCGGGGGAAAAGGTGAAGGGCGGGCCGGTGCCCCGGCCCGCCCTCCCGTCCTCCGGGCCCGGTCCCCGTCAGGGGATGCCGGCGCGGTACGGCGCCAGCTGTTCCTCGACGGTCTTCCGGTCGCCCACCACCATGATGGTCATGCGGGCCGGGTCGAGGTACCGCTTGGCGGTGCGCTGCACGTCCTCGGGCGTCACGGCCATCACGTTCCGGACGTAGCTCGAGATGTAGCCGTCGCCGAGCCCGTGCTGGTCCACGAACTGGAGCTGGCCGATGAGGCCGAAGCGGCTCGAGTTCTGGAGCGTGAACACGCCCGCCATGTTCTGCTTGATGCCGTCGAGCTCGCGCGCGGACGGCGCCTCGGAGCGCAGCCGGTCCACCTCGCCGAAGACTTCCTTGAGGGAGGCGCCGGTGACGTTGGTGGTCACGTCGGCCACCTCGATCCAGGTGGCGGCCTTGGGCCAGCTGCCGAGGAAGGAGAAGGGCGAGTAGGTGTAGCCCTTGTCCTCGCGGATGTTGCTGGTGATGCGCGAGCCGAAGGCGCCGCCCAGGAGCTGGTCGGTGACGGCCAGGCGGACCCAGTCGGGGCTGGTGGGGTCGGGCACGGCCAGCCCCACCCGAAGCGAGCTCTGCACCGCGTCGGGCCGGTCCATCAGCTCCACCTGGCGGCGGTCGGCGACGGCGGGCGGGTTGACGGTGGGCGCGGGTCCCGCCGCCCAGCCCGCGAACGCGGTGCGGATGGCGCGTTCCACCTGCGCCTCGTCGAAGACGCCGCTCACGTACAGGTGCGCCCGGCGCGCGCCCACGTTCCTGGCGTAGAACCGGCGGACGGCGGCCGAGTCGTAGTGGGCCAGGAGCGAGTCGGCGGCGAAGACGCGGCCGTAGGGATGGTCCCCGAAGAGCAGCGCCCGGAAGCGCGAGCGCACCAGCTGCCCCGGCTGGCTCAGGGCGATGGCGTTGTCGCGCGCCATGTTGTCGCGGAGCCGGGCCACGTCGGCGGCGGCGAAGCGGGGCCGGCGCACCACGTCGGCCATGAGCGCCACGAAGCGGGGGCCGTGCTCGCTCAGGACCTCGCCGCCCACGGTGAGGGCGTCGTCCCCGGCGCCGGCATCGAGGGAGCCTCCCATGGCCGCGGCCTCCTGGGAGATCTGCTCGGCGGTCCGGGTGGCCGTGCCCTCCACCAGCATCCGCGCCGTGAGGCCCGACAGCTGCACCTCCTGCGGCGCCTCATCGATGCCGCCCGTGGCCAGTTCCAGGCTCAGGGCCACCTTGGGCACGGTGCCGTAGCGAATGAAGCTGACGCGCATCCCGCCCGGCAGCGTGATGGTGCGCCGGGGCGGGAGCCGGAAGTCCTTCGGGGTGCCGGGCGCCGGGGGCGCCTCCTTCTGGGCGGCCAGCGGGCCGCCGGCCGCGAGCGTCAGGAGCAGCGCCAGCGCGAGGCGACGGGGAAGAGTCGGGAGGCGCATCACTGGGTCCCTCCAGCCGGCGCCGCCGGGGCGCCCGGGATGATGGTGTACACGGTGCGGTTCTCGCGGCGCAGCCACTCGCGGGCGGTCTGCTGGACCAGCTCTGCGGTGACCGCGTTGAAGGCGGGCTCCAGGCGGTTGATGCGGCCCGGGTCGCCGTCGAAGAGGGCGAAGGAGGCCAGCAGGTCCAGCGTGCCGAGCCCGTTGAAGCTCTCGAACGCGCTGTAGAGCGAGGAGCGGAACTTGGTCCGGGCGCGCGCGAGCGTGGCCGCGTCCACCGGCCGGGTGCGGAGCGCCTCCACCTCGCGGTCGATGGTGGCCAGGATGCTGTCGGGGCTCACGTCACCGTCGTGGTACAGCGAGGCCATCCACAGCATCGGCCCCTCGTAGTTGAACTGGTTGCCGAGGCCCCAGTTGATGCCGGCGCTCACGTCGCCGGTGTAGCCCTTCTGCTGCACCAGCGCCTGGTACAGGCGGCTGTCGCGCCCCTGCCCCAGGATCTGGTCGATGATCCCCATGGCGTACCACTCCGGGGTCCAGCGGGGCGGCATGTGGTAGGCAATCCCCAGCGCGGGCCGGTTGGCGAGCGAATCGACGCGGCTCCGCCGCTTCTCCGCCTGCTGGCGCGGCTCCGTCAGGTCGGGCGGCGGCGGCAGCTCGGCCGGGCGGATGCCGCCGAAGTACCTGGTGATCCACGCGCGGGCCTGCGCCGGCTGGAAGTCGCCCACCACGACGAGGACGGCGTTGTTGGGCGCGTAGTAGCGGGCAAAGAAGGCGCGCGCATCCTCGAGCGTCGCCGCGTCGAGGTCGCCGAGGTCGCCGTAGAAGTTGTGCGCGTTGTACCAGTTCTCGTTGGCCGCCATCGGCAGGTCGATCCACGGGAAGCTGCCGTACGGCTGGTTCAGCACGTTGACCCGCACCTCATTCTTCACCACGTCCTGCTGGTTCCGGAGGTTGGAGCTGTCGATCTGCAGCCCCTTCATGCGGTCGGCCTCGGCCCAGAGGATGGTCTCGAGGGTGTGCGCGGGGAGGACCTGGTAGTAGTTGGTGAAGTCGAAGCGGGTGGAGCCGTTCAGGATCCCGCCGTTCGATTCCACCAGCTTGATGAACTCCATCTTGCCGAGGTTCCCCGAGCCCTGGAACATCAGGTGCTCGAAGAGGTGCGCGAAGCCGGTGCGGTCGCGCGGCTCGTTGCGGAAGCCGATGTGGTAGTACACGCCGACGCCCACGGTTGGTGCCGTGGTGTCCCGGGCCAGCACCACCTTGAGGCCGTTGGGCAGGGTGTCGTACGTGAAGGGCACCTGGAGGCGCTGCGCCGGGAGCGGCGCGGCCGCGAGCCCCAGGGCGGTGACCAGGGCCCGGATCGTCCTGTTCAGGGAAGCGGCTGACACGGAGTCCTCGTGTGGGGGTGTGCGCCAACTACGGGCGTCGAGGCCCGGGGATTCAGGCGTTTGCCGGGTCGGGCCCGGTTCCCCTGGCTCCGGGTGGCGGCTAGTCGAGGGGACCGCTGCACTCCAGCACGAGGACGCTGCAGCGCTCGTCCGGCGGCTGGTCGGGGAGGATCACCTTGGTGTAGGTGCTGCGGGAGCGATGCGCCACGGGGACGTGGCCGCGGGCACTGAGCAGCCAGGCGTCCCGCACGGGGGCCTTGAGGGCGGGCAGCAGCAGGTCCCCGCCCCGCCACTCGGGCAGGAAGAGGTGGACGCGGTGCCCCTTCCGGGTGGCCTGGAGCTCCGGCCTGGCAAAGGGCGAGGCCTCGGTGCCGTAGATGGCGCCGCTGTGGACCTGCATCCAGTCGCCGAGCTCCGCGAGGCGCGCGACGCTCTCGTCGGGGAACCGTCCCTCGGCGGTGGGTCCCACGTTGAGCAGCAGGTTGCCCCCCTTCGACGCGGTCTCGGTCAGGAGGCCGATGATCTGCTTCGTGGTCTTGAAGTCGTGGTCGGCGCGGTTGTAGCCCCAGTTCCGGTTCATCGTGATGCACGATTCCCAGTCGAGGCCCGGCACGCCGGTGGCGGGGATCTCCTGCTCGGGCGTGCCGAAGTCGCCGGCGCGGCTGGCGCCGAGCTGGGTGGCGGTGCCGCCCTCGGGCGCCACGTCCACGCGGTTGTTCACGATGGTCCGCGGCTGCAGCTCGAGGCAGAGGTCGTAGAGCGCCTGGCCCCACTCGTGGGTCCACGTGCTCTCCCACTGCCCGTCGAACCACATAACGCCGATGTCGCCGTAGTTGGTGAGGAGCTCCCTCACCTGGGCGCGGAGGTAGCGCACGTAGCGGGTCATGTCGGCGTCGCCCGCGGGGCGGTCGGCCGCTTCCCACTCGCGGCGGGGGAGGTAGTCGGGGTGATGCCAGTCCATGATGGAGTGGTACCAGCCCACCCGAAGGCCCTCCGTCCGCGCGGCCGTGGCCAGCTCCTTCATGATGTCGCGCTGGAAGGGGGTGCGCATCACGTCGAACTCGCTCACCGCGCTGTCGAACAGGGCAAAGCCGTCATGGTGCTTGGTGGTGGTCACCACGTAGCGCATCCCCGCCCGCCGCGCCATGCGCATCCACTCGGCCGCGTCAAAGGCGGTGGGGTTGAAGCGGCCGAGCAGCTGGTCGTAGGTACCGATGGGGATGCGGGCGTTGTTGCGGATCCACTCGCCGTAGTCCGTCTTCCCCTCCCACTCGCCGGCCAGGATGGCGTAGAGCCCCCAGTGGATGAACATCCCGAACCGCGCCTCCCGCCACCACGCCAGCCGGTCGAGCGGCGGCGCGGCCACGGCGCGCTTCGGGATGAACGACGTCGCACTCAGCCCGGCGGCGGTGGCGATCAGGAATTCGCGGCGGTGCATGGGGACCTGGGGCGGCGGTGGTCGGTGCTTCGCTAGGCCTGGGGGTGGCGAGATAACCACAGAGGCACAGAGGACACAAAGGTCACAGAGAACAACAACAACGTGGTTGTCCGGGACTGCGGCCGGCCCTTCCGTGCTGACTTCCTCCGTGGCCTCTGTGTCCTCTGTGCCTCTGTGGTTATCTCACGGGACTTTCACTGTCACCAACTCTCAGTACCGCCAGCTCAACGTGTCCGCGCCCGCCGGATGGTTCCGCCGGATCTGGTCCATGATCCGGGGGATGAACATCTGCGGGTAGCGGAGGCGCGAGTAGGCGTTGGGGCGCGTGTGGTCGCCGTTCCAGCAGTGCTCGGCGCGGGGCTCGTAGTCCACCTCGGCGTCGGCCACGGGATTGGTGGCGGTCTTCAGGAAGTCCTCCACCAGGTACACGGCGTTGTTCAGGTAGTAGTTGTCCGCCTCGCCCACGTAGATGTGGAGCTTGCCGCGCACCCTGGGGCCGAGGGTGGCCCAGTCGCGGCGGAGGATGTGGCCCAGGTCAAAGTGCTCGCGCCAGTACTCGGCCACGTCGCGGTTGATGCGGCCGGTGAGCTTGTCCCAGATGGGCGCAGGATAGCCGTCCGGCCCCACCGGGCCGTACACCGCCTGCCAGATGTCCCACTGCCCGCCGCTCCGTCCCCGCGTGCCGAGGACGTATTCGAGCCGGTTCATCTGCTCGATGGAGACGTGCACCTGGCCGAGGTAGTCGCGGTGGCCGGGGCGCGGCACCCGCTTCCAGCGGTAGGGCATCCAGTAGGCGTTGGTGTCGCTGTAGATGTTGACCTGCGTGTACTGGCGGAAGTCGATCGGGTCGGGACAGGCGGCCCAGACGCCGTTGAAGTCGTCGGGGTAGAACAGCTGCACCGCCATGGCCTCCCAGCCGCCGGTGCTCCCGCCGAAGGCGAAGCGCGCATAGCCCTGCCCGATGCCGCGGTACTTCTGCTCCAGGTAGGGGACCAGCTCCTTCATGATTGCATCGCCGTAGGGGCCGTTGTTGGCCGAGTTCACGGCGTAGGAGTCGTCGTAATAGGGCGTGGGGTGCTGGATCTCCACCAGCAGCACGCGGGGAAAGCCGGGGCCCGTCCACTCCTTGTAGAAGGCGTAGGCGGCGAAGTCCTGGATGCGGTTGTAGCCGTGGAGCCGGAAGCGCTCGCTGTAGTCGGGGGCGATGGTGGTGTCGGGCGGGGTCTCGCGCCAGTCGCCGAGGTCGGCGGGGAAGTGGCCGTGGTTGATCACCAGCGGGTAGCGCGCGTCGGGGTGCTCGTCGAAGCCGGCGGGGAGGAGCACGTGGGCGCCGAGGTACACGGGGCGGCCCCAGAATTCGGAGAGGAGGCGCGACTGGATCCGCTCGTGCCGCACCCACCTGGTGTCCTCGGGCGCGGGGACCGGCGGGATCTCCTGGTCGAGCGTGATCCGGAAGGTGTCGTCCCGCTTCGGGTTCAGGGTGACCCAGGTGGGCGTGCTGTAGAGGTTGCCCGGCTTCCGGGCCCACTGCTGGCCCTCGCCCTTGTCAGGCGGGAGCTTCACCACGTGGCCGTCGCTGCGGCGGAAGGTCTCGTAGCGGTTGAGGAGCGCCTGCACCCGGTACCGGCCGGCCGGCACGTCCTTGAGCCGGTCCAGCGGGTAGCCGATGGCGTTGCCGGTGATGCGGAACGGCCGGCCGGCGGGCCACTGGTCGGCGTCCACGCCGAAGATGAGCTGGGTCTCGCCCAGGTCGCCGATCTGGAAGCGGGGTTCCGCCGAGGAGTCGGTGGAGAGCATCAGCAGCAGGCGGCCGTCCAGCGGCATGACGCTCTTCGTGGCCGGGAACGTCACCTCGAAGCGCGGGCCGGCCGGGATGAGGCTCGCCACCTGCGCGGCCACGGGGGAAGCGACGAGGAGGGATGCGGCGGCCGGCAGGGCGGCGCAGAGTCGGCGGAGCATGGGATTCCGGGGAGGAGGATGGCTGCCGAACGATGCAGCCCCCGCTCCCGCCCGTCAAACCATGCGCCGGGGCCTAGTCCGCCGCGTACCGGTGCAGCGTCACGCTGGCGAGGACCGGCCGGTCGAGCGCCTCGGTGATGGTGACCCGCAGGCCCGTGGCGCTCCGGGCGGGGAAGCGGTCGAGTTTCCGGTGGCCGATGGTCGTCCCCTCGCTCGCCGCCTGCCAGCGCCCGTTCACCTCGAGCTCCACCCGGTACCCCGCGATGCGCTGCCCGAGCCCGATGGCCTCGTGCAGGGACACCGTGTCCACGCGGGTGGCGTGCGGCCAGCGCAGCACCAGCGTCCCCGTGGTGCCGGGCGGGGACCAGCCATCGTGCGTGCCGCCCCGCAGGAGCGCCCGCGGGTTGCCGAGGGATGTGCCGTCGCCATCGGTGGCGGCGGTCGTCGTCACCGCGGGGGCACCGAGCCAGGCGCGGCGCCGCTCGCCGAAGGCGGCGAGGCGGGCCACGTCCACGTCGTGGAGGCGGCCCTCGCGCGTCGGCGGCACGTTGAGCAGCAGCTTGCTGTTCCGCCCCACCGAGCTGGCGTAGAGCTCCAGCAGGTTCTCCACCGTGCGCACCTTGTCGTCCTCGGCCGGGTGCCAGAACCAGCCGGGCCGGATGGAGACGTCGCTCTCGCCGGGGCGGTAGAGGAGGCCGTCGGGCGTGCCGTGCTGCAGCATGCTGATGACGTCGGGGCCGTCCACGCCGGGGTAGGGCACCACCATCGGGTCCACGGTGGCCCAGCAGGGATCGCCGGCGGTGCCCTTCTCGTTGCCGATCCAGCGCACGTCGGGCCCCGCGTCGGAGAAGATCACGGCGTGCGGCTGCAGCCGGCGGACGGTGCCCCAGGTGCGGGGCCAGTCGTAGACCTGCCGCTTGCCGTTCGGGCCCTCGCCGTTGGCGCCGTCGAACCAGACCTCTTCGATGTCCCCGTAGCGGGTGAGGAGCTCGGTGAGCTGTGCCTCGTAGACGTCGTTGTAGCGCGGGGAGTCGCCGTAGGCGGGATGATTCCGGTCCCACGGGCTCAGGTACACGCCGAAGCCGAGCCCCGCGCGCCGGCAGGCGGCGCTCACCTCGGCCACCACGTCGCCCTGGCCGTCGCGCCAGGGACTCGACGCCACCGAGTGGCGCGTCGTGGCGGTGGGCCAGAGGCAGAAGCCGTCGTGGTGCTTGGCGGTGAGGATGATGGTGCGGAAGCCGCCGGCCACGGCGGCCCTGGCCCACTGGTCGGCGTCGAGGGCGGCGGGGTTGAAGATCCGCGGGTCTTCGGTGCCCTCACCCCACTCGCGGTCGGTGAAGGTGTTGACCCCGAAGTGGCAGAAGAGCGCCAGCTCCTTCCGCTGCCACTCGAGCTGCGCCGGCGACGGCACGGGCCGGCTGGCGCCGAGCCGCAGCTTGTTGGCCAGGAGCGTCGCACTGAGCGCACTCAGGAATTCACGTCGGGTGGTGGGCATGAACTCAGCTGCTCGATGTTCGCGATCGTCGGGATGACTTGGGGGAACTGCAAAACCACAGAGACACAGAGGACACAGAGGTCACGGAGGGGTCCCGGCTGGGCCAGTGCCCCACGGGCCGCGGCTCCATGCGGCTCCATGCGGTTCACTGGCGGTTCTCTGTGGCCCTCTGTGTCCTCTGTGTCTCTGTGGTTTCCCGCACCGAGACCGGCCGTGGCACCGTGCCAGCCTCGGCCACCGCGTTACTCGAGCTCGCGCACCCAGATGTTCCGGAACCGCACCGGATGCCCATGGTCCTGGAGCATGATGGGCACCCGGTCCTCGTGGGCCACGTAGGTGGCCTCGCGGGCGTGGGCGGTGGCGCCCTTCAGGGCCACGTTGTCGTGGACCAGGACGCCGTTGTGGAACACCGTGACGCGGGCCGGGCTCTGCAGGGAGCCGTCGGCGTTGAAGTGCGGGCGGTGGAAGACGATGTCGTAGCTCTGCCACTCCCCCGGCGCCCGGCTCGCGTTCACGAGCGGCGGGTACTGGCCATAGAGGGCCGACGCCTGGCCATCGGCGTAGGTGTCGCTCCGGTAGCTGTCCAGCACCTGCACTTCGTAGCGGCCCATGAGGAAGACGCCGCTGTTGCCCCGGTCCTGCCCCTCGCCGCGGGGCGGCGTGGGGCTGGCCCATTCCACGTGGAGCTGCACGTCGCCGAAGCTCTTCCGGGTGCGGATGCCCCCGGTGCCGGCCGCCACTTCCATGAAGCTGCCCGTCACCTTCCACCGCGGGGGGAGGGCCAGGCTGTCGGCCGTTTCCCACGCGTCGAGACTGCGGCCGTCGAAGAGGACGATGGCGTCGGACGGCACCGGCGCGGGTGGGCCGGCGGGGCCGGGGTTCACCACCGGGGGCTTGGGCCGCTCCAGGGAGTGCACCGGCCACTGCTGCGCCTCCGCCCGCAGCACCATGGTGGCGCTCACGGCCAGGGTCAGGGCGGCGATGCGCATCAGCTGTCGGCCGCCACGTAGGCGTCGATCACAGCCTGCTCGCCGGCCGCCCCCGGCTTCGAGTTACCGTGCTCCATGCCGAGGATGCCGGTGTAGCCCTTCTCGCGGATGCGGCGGAAGACGTTGCGGTAGTTGACCTCGCCGCTGCCGGGCTCGTTGCGGCCCGGGTTGTCGCCGATCTGGAAGTAGCCGATCTCGTCCCACGCAGCGTCGATGTTGGGGATCAGGTTCCCCTCGCTGATCTGCTGGTGGTACATGTCGAAGAGGATCTTGCACGACGGGCTGTTGACCGCCTTGCAGATCATGTACGCCTGGGGGATGCGCACCAGGAACTGGCCCGGGTGGTTCCGCAGGTTGTTGAGCGACTCGATGACGATGACCAGGCCGTGCGGCTCCAGCACCGCCGAGGCCTCGCGCAGGGCCTGGATGACGTTGGCCGTCTGGAACTCCGGGGCCAGCCGCGGATGCACCAGCCCGGGGACGACGGTCATCCACTTCGCATTCACGCGCTTGGCCACCTCGATGGACTCCCGCACCTCCTTCACGAAGAAGGCGCGCTTGTCGGCGTCGCCGCTGGTGAGGTTGGGGTCGCTCCAGCCGATGGTGTGCGCCACGAAGACGCCCATGCTGAGCCCGCGCTTGGCCATGGTGCGCGCCATGCGCTCCTGCTCGGCCACGGGACGGTCCTTCATCTCATTGTCCTCGAAGGCCGTGAAGCCCTGGTCGGCCATGTACTCGAGCTGGGCGACGGGGTCCTTGCCCGCTGTTTGCTCGAACATGCCGATATGTGGGGCGTACTTCAGGCTGAACTTCCGTGGGGGTGCCCCCCGTTCGGTCGGCACAGGGTCGGCGGCGGGTGGCCAAGCCCCGCCAACCCCACCCGCCGCCGACCCTGCACCTCCCTCACTGCTCCGAGAGAGGTGGAGTACGGACGGGGCGACCGTCGCGCCGAGGATCGTGGTCACACCCTTCTCGATGGCTTCCCGGCGATCCATCACGAGACCCTCCAGCTGCGGTGAATGGTGGTGGTGCCCGGCATGGCCACGGGCGGCACGGGCATCGGGCCGAAAGCCACCGTCGGCGGCATCAGTTCGAGATCCGAGTTGAGCAGGTCGTCCCAGGTGATGACCTGCCCCGTGTAGGCCGCCTCGCGGCCCATGATGGCGGTCAGGGTGCTCTCGGCCACGCGCTTGCCTTCGTTGAGCGGCTGGCCGGCCACGATGGAGGCCACGAGGTCGGCGTGTTCCTGCACGTAGGGATTGGGCTTCTGGACCTGCGGGTCGAAGCGCCAGGGTTCCGCGCCTTCAATCATGGAACGGCCGTCGCTCCTGCCCTTGGTGCCCTGGAAGAACTCGCCCACGTACGGGGCGGTGCCGTCGATCTGGCGGCACATGCTGGTGATGTGGGCGCCGTTCGGGTACTCGAAGTCGATGGCGAAGTGATCGAACACGTGGCCGAAGGCCGGGTCGGTGCGCCACTGGCGGCCGCCGACGCCGGTGGCCTTCACCGGATGGGCGTCGAGCGCCCAGTTGGCCACGTCCAGGTTGTGGATGTGCTGCTCCACAATATGGTCGCCGGAGAGCCAGGTGAAGTAGAGCCAGTTGCGGAGCTGCCACTCCACGTCGGTCCACTCGGGCTTCCGCGGGTGCATCCAGAGGCCGCCCTGGTTCCAGTACACCCGGCCGCCCGTGATCTCGCCGATGGCGCCAGCGTGCAGCTTTTCCATGGTGGCGCGGTAGCCCACGTCGTGCCGCCGCTGGGTCCCCGCCACGATGGCCAGCCCGCGCCGCGCCGCCACCTCCGCCGAGGCGATCACCGACCGCACGCCGGCCGGGTCCACGGCTACCGGCTTCTCCATGAAGACGTGTTTCCCGGCCGCCACCGCCGCCGCGAGATGGAGCGGGCGGAAGCCAGGCGGCGTGGCGAGGATCACCAGGTCCACGCCCGCGGCGATCACTTTCTGGTAGGCGTCGAAGCCGGTGAAGCACTTCGCGTCCTCCACCCGGATGCGCGAGGCCAGCGCCGGCTCCTCCTTCGCCATGTTGGCGAGCTGGGTGCGGCACTCGGCCAGGTGGTCGGGGAGAAGGTCGCCGAGGGCCACGATGACGGTGCCCTGGGTGGCGGTGAGGCAGTCGTGCAGCGCGCCGGTGCCGCGGCCGCCGCAGCCGATGACGCCGACGCGGAGGTCCCGCGCCAGGGGACGGATGCCGATGGGGAGCGTGAAGCTGGCGGTGGCCGCCGCCGTGGCCGCGACGAACTCGCGGCGGGTGTAGTGGGGCATGCGCGGGGTCTTGGAGGGAAGAAGGAGGCCGGCGCTACTCGCGCACCAGCCGGAAACCCACGAACGGTCCGTCCGAGAGCCACCAGCGGCTCTTCGGGTACTGCGGGTCGCGCTCCTGCCAGGACGGCTGCCAGCGCGCGCGGGGCGCCGTGGCGAAGGCGTCGGGCACGTCGTTGTAGGAGCCGCCGCGGGTGGTCCAGCGGTCCCTCACGCGCACCCATTCCTGCACGTTGCCGAGCAGGTCCGAGAGACCGAGCCGGTCGGGGGCGCGCGTGGCCACGGCGTGGGTGCGGCCGTCGGCGTTGCCATAGTGCCAGGCCAGGCTGTCGAGCGTGGCGCGGCTCCATGGGCCGGGCCCAAGGGCCAGGTCGGCGGCGCGCTGCCACTCGGCGTCCGTGGGCAGGCGGTAGTGGTGGCCGGTGCGCTCGGAGAGCCACTCGGCAAAGGCCTCCGCCGCCGGCGCCGCGATGCTCATGGCCGGGAAGCCCTGGTGGCCCCAGCCGTAGTCGGGCGCACCGTAGGGCCGGCTCGGCCGGCTCTCCGCGTCGAGGCCGCGGGTGCGCTCCTCGGCGGGCAGGTCCAGCCGGTACGCAAAGATGTCGTACAGCTCCCACGGCACCTCGGTGACACCGATCCAGAAGTCCTTCACCGTCGTGGTGCCGCTGTCGGTGGTCACCGGGCCGCCCGGCACGCGCGCCAGCTCGATGGTGACGAGGGTGCCGGGGACGGAATCGCGGACTCGCTCGCCGGCGGCCTGCGCGGTGAGCGCGGGCGTGGTGAGCGTGGCAAGGACGGCGAGGCGCGGAAGCAGACGCATGATACCTTCCCACCCATGACGCGGACAGGGTGGCGGGGGACGGGCTGGCTGGTGCTGGCCCTGGGACTGGGCCCGGCATCGCTCGGCGCGCAGCTCCGGCGGGCCGAGTACACCGAGCTCCACATGGGCATGGCGGTGCGGGTGGTGCTGTATGCCGACTCGGACTCGCTGGCCCGGCGGGCGGCGCGGGCGGCGTTCGACCGCATCGCCACGCTCGAGGACATCCTGAGCGACTGGCACCCCCACAGCGAGGTCCGCCGGCTCGCGGCTGCGGCCCCGGCCTGGGGCCGCGTCTCGCCCGAGCTGTTCGACGTGCTGGCCCGCGCCCGCGCCGTCGCGGAGCGGACGGGCGGGGCCTTCGACCCGACCGTCGGCCCGCTCGTGGCCCTCTGGCGCCGGGCCCGGCGGGACTCGGTGTTCCCCGACTCCGCCAGCCTCACGGCGGCCCTGGCCCTGACCGGCTGGCGAGCCCTCGAGCTGGACAGCGCCACCCGCTCGGTGCGCCTCGCCGCGGCCGGGATGCAACTCGACCTCGGCGGCATCGCCAAGGGCTGGATCCTCGAGGACGCGAAGCGGGTGCTGGCCGGGCTCGGCATCACGCGGGTGCTGCTCGAGGCGGGTGGAGATATCGTAACGGGGGCCGGGCCCCCGGACGAGTCCGGGTGGGCCATCGCCACCGCCGCGGGGACCCTGCGCCTCCACGATCGCGCCATCGCCACCTCCGGCGACGCGGCGCAGTTCGTGGTCCTGGGCGGGCACCGCTGGTCCCACGTGGTGGACCCGCGGTCGGGCTGGGCGCTCCGGGACTCGCGCGCCGTCACCGTCACCGCCGCCGACGGGGCCACGGCCGATGCGCTGGCCACCGCGCTGGGCGTGACGGGGGGCGTGCTCCCCGGCGGCCTCCCGCCCGGCGTGGACCTGGTGGCGCTCATGCCCGCCGCGGCGCCCGGGCCCTAGGCCCCGGCCACGCGCCTCAGGGCACGGACGCCGGCATGTGATCCGTGGAGCTGACGGGCGCCGGCCGGGTGCGGCGGGCCAGCCAGCGGTTCCCGAGCAGCAGCAGCGCCAGCACCACCCCCCACTGCAGCACGATGGTCCCCACGTTCTCGATGCCGAGCGGCGCGAGCCATCCCTCGGGGTCCCAGCCGCGCGCCTGCCACAGCCACCAGACCAGCAGCACCATGGCCTCGAGGGGGACCAGCACGCCGATCACCACCTCCCACCAGGCCCCGATCCGGATGTCGGAGCCGGCGTGGTTCAGCTGCTCGTCCCGGAAGCGGCGGACCCCGTTGGTGATCACCGCGATGGCGAAGAAGAGCCCGCTCACCATCAGCGCCACGCCCCACACCCAGTCCTGGTTGTGCAGCACGTCGAGCGACAGCGCCGAGGGCAGGCCGAGCAGGAAGCCGAGGATGGTGACGATGGCGGTGCTCCGCACCCGCGACGCCCCCATGTCGCGCAGCACCCGGCTCCCGAGCTCGATCATGGCCACGAGGCTCGTGAACGCCGCGAACGCCAGCGCCAGGAAGAACAGGAACATGAGCAGCCGCCCGAACGGCAGCCGCGCGAAGAGCTGGGGGATCCAGGTGAAGGTGAGCCCCTCGTTCCCCGCCTGGAAGATGCTGCGCCGCACCAGGTCCGCCGTGAGCGGCTCCCCGCGGCCGATGGCCTCGGCCAGCTTCGGGTAGTCGGCCAGCGCGTTGGGGTCCTGGGCCAGGTTGGCCACCAGCGTCGGCAGCACCGAGAAGACGGTGCACAGTACCATCATCCCCGCACAGAGCGACACCATGTTGTTGGCGGTGGGGAGGATGAAGGAGTTGAGCGCGGTGTCCTCGTCCTTCCGCATGTAGGCGGCGTACACCAGGATGAGGCCCCAGCCCGCGCCCGTGTCCCACGCGTTCTGCGTCAGCGCCTGGAGCCAGGTGTCGGCCTTGAGGAGGTCGGCGGTGTTGATGCTGAACATGTAGTCGAGCCCGGCGCCGGCGCCCGGGAGCGTGAGGGCGCGCACCGTGAGGATGGCCACCAGCACGATGAGCGTGGGCATCATGAGCTTGCTCATCTTCTCGATGGCGCCCACGCCGTGGGCCACCACGTAGCCGCCGAGCGCCATGGCCAGCCCGTGCGTCACGGCCGGCTGCCACGAGCCGCTGTAACCCTCCCAGAACCGGACGGGACTGGCGCCCGGGATCTCGCCCAGCGCGGCGGCCAGCGCGTACCGGAGCGTCCAGCCGCACACCACCGAGTAGTAGAACATGATGGCCACCGCCACGAAGGCCACCCACGCCCCCATCCACGCCCAGCGCGGTCCCATCATCTGCATGAAGGCGCCCACCGGCCCGGTCCGGGTCATCCGCCCCATGCCGAACTCCACCAGGATGAGCGGGATGCTCCAGAGCAGGAGGAACACCACCCAGCTCACCAGGAACGCCCCGCCGCCATGCTCGGCCACGATCCGCGGGAAGCGCCAGATGTTGCCGGTGCCCACGGCCATGCCGAGCATGGTGAGCATCATGACCCAGCGGGAGGAGAAGGACTCGGGCTTGCTCACAATGAGGAGGGGATGAGGGTTCGATGAACGGCGGCGTGACGGCCGGTCGAACCT
The DNA here is from genome assembly GCA_964598655.1 of uncultured Gemmatimonadaceae bacterium. Classification (GTDB taxonomy): domain Bacteria; phylum Gemmatimonadota; class Gemmatimonadetes; order Gemmatimonadales; family GWC2-71-9; genus JADJOM01. Next base: position 14,637 of record CAZRCT010000011.1, on the reverse strand, counting down.
ACCGGGCCAGCGGGCGCCCCGCCAGCGGGCGCCGGGGTGGCGGCCGCGGTGCGGGTAAGGGAGGGATGAGGCCGTGGTAAAGGAACTTTCGGGCGGGGATCAGTCCGCCGCTCCGTTTTGCCCTTGCCCCGGTGGGCACCCAGTTCGACTTTTACCGTCGGATTGCACGCCGGGGGGCGCACGAGGCGCCATCCCATTCCTCAGCTCACCGTGCTCGCCCAGGGATGCTCCCGTGGCTCTCGCCCTTCGCTCGCTCCGTCGGCCGCTCGTCGCGGCGCTCACCGTCCTCGTGGTTGCCGCCTGCGGCGGCCCCACGCCCCTCGCCAAGACCGAGGAGCGCGACGGCGTCCGCTACCGCACCGGCTCCACCACGCCGTTCACCGGGATGCTCGTCACCCCGCTCGACTCCGTGAAGCGCGTGGCCGTCACCATGCCCTACAAGGACGGCCTGCGCGACGGCCGCGCCGAGGGGAAGTGGGCCAACGGGAAGGTCGCGTTCACCGAGACCTGGGTGGCCGGCAAGCGCGAGGGGGCCCGCGAGGAGTTCGACTCGCTCGGCCACAAGCAGCGGACCCAGACCTTCGCCGGCGGCCTCCTCGACGGCCTGATGCGCGATTACCACGAGGACACCCTGGTGGTGGCCGAGCGCGAGATGAAAGCCGGCAAGGAGAACGGGCTGGTGAAGACCTGGTATCCCTCGGGCGGCAAGCGCTCCGTGGGCGAGTACCGGGACGGGCTCCTCAACGGCCGGCTGCAGATGTGGTACGAGGACGGCAAGGACCGCTACGACGGCACCTTCCTCAACGGCAAGCCCAACGGCCTCGTCACCGAGTGGCACCCGGGCGGGCAGATGAAGTCGCGCATCAACTGGAAGGAAGGGATCGCCGACGGTGAGTTCACCCGCTGGTTCTCCAACGGCCGGATGCAGATGACCGGCCACTACGTCATGGGCGAGATGAAAGACATGAAGGCGTGGGACCAGGAGGGCAAGCAGCTCAAGCACCCCGTCATTCCCCCCAAGCCCGGCGCACATGAGGTGCCGCAGACGTGAGGGTGGATTGGTGGGGGTGGTGAGGGCGCTGGCGGGGTAGGGTCGCGGTGTGATCACCACAGAGGCGCAGAGGACACAGAGGTCACGGAGAGATCGAGCCCGGATTGGCGCACTGCCAACCCGGGCTCGGTGATTTTCTGGTGGGGGTCCACAGCCGGTGGGGTCCGTTGCCCATCCCCAACAGACACCCACATCAATCGCACTTCTCTGTGCCCCTCTGCGGCCTCTGTGTCGCTGTGGTTTTCACACCACCCCCCACCGCCTCCCCGCGCCCACCACGTCTTCCGCGGTACGCTGTCCCCTTCAGCCGTTCGGCTTCCACGTCCCCCTCGCCACGGCGGGCACGAAGCTGTCGAGGCCGCTCGGCGGGAACTTCACGGTCTTGCCGGTCTCGGCGCTCTGGTAGGCGGCCATGAGGATGCGCACCACGTCGAGGCCGTCGTCGAAGGTGAGGAGCGGCTCCTCCTTGCCCTGGAACACGCGCACGAAGTGGCGGTTCTCCCCCTCGTAGCCATAGGCCATCGCCTCGTTGGCCACCACCGGCATGAGGCCCATCTCGGCGTTCTGCTTCTCCACCAGGTCCTCGCCGGTCTTGCCCTGCACCTCGCGGCTGAAGAAGAGCTTGAGGCCGCTGTCGAGGGTGTTCCAGCTCATCGAGTACTCGGGGCCGAGCAGCTCGGCGGAGAGGCGGAGGCCGGCGCCCACGAAGGACCAGCTGGTGGTGGCCTCCCCCATGGCGGTGTAGCCGTCCGCCGTCTCGAACTCGATCATCACGCTCGCAAAGTCCTCGGCCGGGGCCCGGAGGTAGTCCACCTCCTTCCCCATGGTGGCCTTGAGCTTCTTCGCATAGGCCGGCCGGCTCCACTTGAGGCTGCCGATGTGGCCGGTGATGCGGACCGGCTTCACGGTGGAGAGGCTGTCGCCGGGCCTGGTGAGGAGGTGGCGCACCACGAGGGCGGAGTGGCACATCATGTCGTTCAGCACGCCGCCGCCCTGCAGCTTGCCCTGCCAGAACCACGGCATGTGCGGCCCGCTGTGCTCTTCGGCCGCGCGGGCCAGGTAGGGGCGGCCGGTGAGCGCGGCGCCGCGGGCCCAGAGGAGGTTGCGGCCCGTCTCCACCTGGGGGGCGAAGCGCTGGTTCTCGAGGTAGCCGTGCTTGAGGCCCGCCTTGGACACCAGCGACAGCACCGCCTTGGCCTCGGCCACGTTCCGCGCCAGCGGCTTCTCGCAGGCGATGCCGGCGAGGTCGGCGTGGCCGCGCATGATCGGGTCGCAGAGTTCCTCGACGTTCTCGATGCGCGCGTGATTGGGGCCGGAGAGCCAGATGGCATCAATCGCGGGATCGGTCACCATCTCCGCGATGGAGCGATAGGGGCGGCAGGGGCCGATGTCGAGCCGGTTGGCGTACGCGGCGGCGCTCTCGGCGTTCTTCCGGTTGGGGCTCCAGACGCCGCGGACCTCGCAGTCGCGCACGGCGGTGAAGGCCTGCATGTGAAAGCGGGCGTTGAAGCCCGAGCCGATCATCCCGATGCCGAGGGGCTTGGTCATGTGCGTGGGTCGTGGGGTCGGGGAAGGCTGGAGTTTACCGCGCGGCGCGCGTCCCGGCAAAGGGCGGCGACGCCTCAGCGCACGATCGCCGAGTACACGAGCTGCCGGAAGCGGGCGGCGAGGTCGTTGCCGTAGCCGTACCACTGCACCATGTAGACCGCCACGACGTCGTCGCCCGGGTCGGCCCAGTAGTTGGTGCCGTAGGCGCCGCCCCAGCCGAAGCGGCCGGCGGTGCCGTACTCGCCGGCGAGGCCCGGGTCCTCGAGGACCTCGAAGCCGAGGCTGAAGCCGCGGCCCGGCGCGTTGGTGGCGTAGAGCGAGTCGGCCGCGTCGGCGGTCATGAGGCGGACGGTGGTGGGGGAGAGGAGGCGGACGCCGTCGAGCTGGCCGCCGTTGAGGAGCATCTGCAGGAACCGCGCGTAGTCGCGCGCGGTGGACACGAGGCCGGCGCCGCCCGAGTAGCTCACGCGCGGGCCGGTGACGTAGTGGCCCTGGCCGGCGTTGCCGTCGGGGGCGCGGACGAGCTGCCCGTCCCGCATGGAATAGACGGCCGCGAGGCGGCTGACCTTCTCCGGCGGCAGGTAGAAATAGGTGTCCGTCATCCCGAGCGGCTGGAAGATCCGCCTGGCGAAGAACTCGGCGAGCGACATGCCCGATGCGCGCTCCACCACGCAGCCCAGGATGTCGGTGTTGTAGCCGTACACGTAGCGGGTGCCGGGCTGCGCCACGATGGGCAGCGTGCCGAGGCGGTCGATGTCCTCGCACACCGGCACCGGCCGGTCGGCGAAGTACCAGCCCGGCCCCTCGTCGGGGCCCAGGCCCGCGGCGTTGTACTGCGCCCGCGCCACGTTGTCGCCGTAGTCGATGCCCGCGGTGTGGGTGAGGAGGTCGCGGATGGTGATGCCCCGCTGCGCGGGGACCAGGCTGTCCTTGGTGATGGCCACCATCGGCTTCGCGAAGCTCGGGATCCACTTCGCCACCGGGTCGCCGAGGCGGACGCGGCCTTCCTCGATGAGCATCATGATGGCCACGCTCGTCACCGCCTTGGACTGGGAGGCGATGCGGAACATCGTCTCCGGCGTCATGCGGCGGCCGGCCTCGCGGTCGGCCATGCCGTAGGCGCCCACCTGCGCCACCTTGCCGTGGCGGAAGATCATGGTGACCACCCCGGCCACCTTGCCACTGTCCACCGCCCCCTGCATCAGGCGATCGATGCGCGCCAGGCGCGCCGGGTCCATGCCGGTGGTGGCGGGGGTGCCGGGCGCCTGGGCGCCGAGCGGTAGGGCGAGCCCGGCGAGCATCGCCAGCGGGCGGAGGGTGCGGATCATGATGGTCCGGTGGGGGGAAGGACGCAGGAAAGTATGGCCAGGCGGCGGGCCCGGCCAGCGGGCCGGGAACCCGCGCGAGCGATTTGGCCTACAGTCGCTGCCCCCGGGACCGGCCCGGAGATGCCGCCCGCACTGGCGGGCCCGCACGCGGGAGATCCGATGCATGTCGCAGAGCTATGGCGTTATCCGGTGAAGTCCATGGCGGGGGAGCGCCTCGAGGAGGCCGAGCTGGGTGAGGCGGGGATCGCGGGGGATCGTGTCCTCCGCGTCGAGGGACCGGGCGGTGAGGTGCGCACGGCCCGCCGCCATCCCCGCCTGCTGGGCCATCACGCCGTACTCGGGGCCGACGGCGAGCCGGTCGTTGATGGCCATGCGTGGAGCGACCCGCGGATCGCGGATGCCGTGGCGGCCGCCGCCGGGCCGGGCGCGGTGCTCGTGCGTTCGGAGGGGCTCGAGCGCTTCGACATCCTCCCTCTTCTCGTCACGAGCGACGGCGCGCTGGCCGCGCTCGGCCACGAGCCGCGCCGCTTCCGGCCCAACATCATCCTCGGCGGCGTGGAGGGGCTCGCGGAGCGCGGCTGGGAAGGGCGGGTGCTGGCCATCGGGACGGCGCGCATCCAGCTCGCGGACCTGCGTGGCCGCTGCGTGATGACCACCTGGCATCCGGACACGCTCGCCCAGGATCCGGGTGTCCTGCGCGACGTGGCCCGCCGCTTCGGCGGTACCTTCGGCCTGAACGCCGCCGTGCTGCAGGGCGGCCGGCTCCGGGTGGGCGACGCGGTTCGGCTCGAGCCGGCGGTGTAGCACTCGCCGGCCGCCCGGGGGCGTGCCGCTGGACGGACGGCGTCCGCTGCCCTAGCATAGAGCCATGCCCCCACTCCATTCCGAGGCTGGCACGCGTCGCGCGTTCCTCGCGGGCGCCCTCGTGTTCGCGGCGTCGCTCGTGCCGGTGCGCGGCCTCGCCGCGCTGGCGCGCCGGCGCGGGGGCCAGCATCCCACGCCGCGCCCAGGCATCACCGCCGCCAAGGTGCTCACCCCCGAGCAGCTCGCCGACGCGCCCGATTCGCTCGACGTCTTCAACATGGTGCGGGAGATCCCCGAGATCGTGGACGGCATCCGCTGCCAGTGCGGCTGCGCCGAGATCCCGGGCTTCTATTCCCTCCTCTCCTGCTACGAGGGCCCGGGCGCCATGGCCCGCGACTGCCACATCTGCCAGGGCGAGGGCCGCCTGGCCTACCGCCTCCACAAGGCCGGCGAGTCGCTCGACTCCATCCGCGCCGCCATCGACGCCCGCTTCGGCTGACGGACTCCATGCGCTTCCCGCACCTGCTCCTCCCCGCGGTCCTCCTCGCCGCGGGGCTGCCCGCCCGCGCCACCGCCCAGATCCAGGCCAGCGAGCTCGGCTCGGTGGCGCAGGTGGTGGACGGGACCAAGTTCAGTGTCGAGTACTACCGCCCCCGCGTGCGCGCGCGCGATTCCATCTTCGAGACCCAGATCTTCGCCGAAAAGGTGTGGACCCCCGGCGCCAACTGGGCCACCACCTTTGAGCTCAGCAAGAAGATCCAGCTCGAGGGCGTGGACGTGCCCGCCGGGAAGTACAGCACCTGGTTCATCTTCCACGACCAGACCTGGACGCTCCTGCTCGACCCCCGCGCCCGCCGCTTCCACATGAACCGGCCGGACTCGATCGCCGGCCAGATCCGCATCGAGGTGACCCCGGAAGCGGGCCCCGCCACCGACGTCCTGGCCTGGACCTTCCCCGAGGTCCGCGTCAACGGCGGCAAGCTCCGGATGAACTTCGCCACCCGGCAGGTGACGCTCGACTACCGCGTGGAGCCGAGCTTCGAGTACACCATGCCGCAGCAGGCGGCGCGGCCGTACGTGGGGCTGTACGAGTTCACCTGGGCCGCCGAGCCCGGCGACACCACACCTCCCAAGCCCTACATGATGGACCTCCGCTATCGGAACGGGTCCCTCAAGGCCACCTTCGACCCGGCGCCGGATCCCACCATGCAGGAAGTGCTCTTCTTCGCCATCCGGCCCAGCTGGTTCCGGATGGCCACGCTGGAGCACGGCGAGGTCTTCGACGTATGGACCGATGCGGTCTTCGAGTTCGCGCTGCAGGGGAATCGCGCCACCGGCTTCGAGATCCGGGGCGACGGGGACGAGGTGTGGGCGCGGGGGAAGCGGATCCGCTGAGCCCCGCTCAGCGGGGCCGGGACGGGGCGGTCGGGACGCGCGGCGTCTCCACGTAGCGGTCGGGATAGAGCGCCATGTCGCGGCGGAACACCCTGCTGAGTGCCGCCACGTCGGTGGCGATGTCGCCGGTGGGGTGATACAGCTCGCCCAGGCCGAAGATCTTGTTGGGATAATCCAGCCAGATGGGGAAGATCGGCACGCCGGCGCCCATGGCGATCCGGTGAAACCCCGTCTTCCACGTGTCGGTGTGCTTCCGCGTCCCCTCGGGGCTGATGCCGATGCAGCACTTCTCCTGCTCGGTGAGCATCCGGATGGCGGTGGTCACCACGCCATGCGGGGCGCCACGGTCCACCGGCATCCCGCCGGCCCACCTCAGCAGCCCGCGCACCGGCCAGAAGAAGATCGAGTGCTTGGCCAGCCACGTGAGCCGGAGCCCCGTGGCGAACATCGCCAGCATGCAGAGGGGAAAGTCCCAGTTCGAGGTGTGCGGCGCCACGATGAGCACGAACCGGGGCGCGTCCGGCAGCGACCCCGTGATGCGCCAGCCGAGGAGCCGGAGCAGCCACGTCGCGAGGGCGCGGCTCCGCGGGCTCCCGCGTTGCGGGTAGGCGGGGGGCATCGAGGTTGTGGGCACGGTCTCGGGTATGGGCAGGGGCGGATAAGGATACGGGAGCCGGCGGGTCGGGGGTAGGGTCATGGGGCGGGATGATGGCGTCGCGTGGGGCGGGGTGATGTGAGGGGTTCGTGGCCCCAGGGGCTACCCTCGCGCTGCCCACGGGCTGAAGCCCGGGCTCGGCCATAACCCCGCTGAAGCGGGTACTGCAGATCGACCACGCCCCCAACGCCGTCCGGCGCCGCTGTACCCGCTTCAGCGGGATTGCGGCCGAGCCCGGGCTTCAGCCCGTGGGCAGAGCATCGCTGGCGCCCCCCGCCCGTGCGGCCCATTTTCCTTCCATGACCTCTCCCCGGCCCAGCTTTCCCACCGACCCCCTCGACGGCCTCGTCCACCTCTCCCACCTGCTCGGCGCCGAGACGCGCCTGGTGCAGCCCGGGGGCGGCAACACCTCCATCAAGGTGACGCTGCCGGACGGCGCGGGGGGTGAGGTGCCCGCGCTGCTGGTGAAGGGAAGCGGCACCGACCTCAAGACCATCGGCCGCGAGGGGTTCACCCGCCTCTCGCTCCCGCGCCTGGCGCCGCTCGCCACGCGGGACCAGATGTCGGACGCGGAGATGATGCGCTTCATGGCGGGGGCCATGCTGGCGGACGGACCCGCGCCGAGCGTGGAGACGCCGCTCCACTCGCTCCTGCCGCACCGGGTCATCGCCCACACGCACGACGTGGCCACGATGTCCCTCACCAACATCCCCGACGGGACGGCGGAGCGGCTGGTGCGCGAGCTGTTCGAGGGGAAGATCGTGTACGTGCCGTACGCGCGGCCCGGCTTCCCGCTCGCCAGGCTCGTGGCCGGCATGGCGGGGACGATCCCCGCCGACGCCATGGGCATGACGCTGGCGCACCACGGCCTCGTGATCTTCGGGGACGACGTGGCGCAGGCACACCAGCGCATGCTCGCCTGCGTGGCGAAGATCGAGGAGTACCTGGCGGCCTGCAAGCGCGGCAAGAACGTGCTCGGCGCCGCGAAGATCGCCGCGCGGCCCGCGGCCGAGCGGAAGGCGCTCGCCGAGGTGGTGCTGCCCGCCGTGCGCGGCGCCCTCGGCGGCACCGACCGCACCATCCTCCACTTCGACGACGACGAGCAGCTGCTGACGACGCTCGGCCACGAGCGCGTGCCGCAGCTCGTGAAGCAGGGCATGGGCACCCCCGAGCACCTGCTCCGGGCCGGCCGGCTCCCGCTCTGGGTGGAGCTCGACCCGTCGCTCCCCGCCGACCAGGTCGTGGGCCGCGTGCGCGAGCAGGTGGCGGCGCAGCGCGCCGAGTACGACGCGTATCACCGGAAGTACGCCGCGGCCGGCGAGGCCCCGCTCGACGACTGGGCCAAGGTGATCCTGGTGCCCGGCATCGGCGTCATCACCGCCTTCGGCGACAAGAAGAGCGCGCTCACCGCCAACCTCTGCTACCGGGCCACCCTCGACGCCATCCTGAACGCGGAGGCGGTGGAGCGCTTCTCCTTCATTCCGGAGCCGGACGTCTTCGAGTTCGAGCACTGGCCGCTCGAGCGGCGGAAGGTGGAGGAGACCATCGCGAAGGAGCGGGCGAGCAAGCTGCTCTTCCGGCACGTGGCGGTGGTGATCGGCGGCGGGAGCGGCATCGGCAAGGCCACGGCGCGGCGCTTCGCCGAGGAGGGGGCGCACGTGGTGGTGGCGGACCTGAGCGAGGAGGTGGCGCAGGCGGCCGCCGCCGAGATCGGCGCCAAGTTCCCCGGGCGAGTCCTCGGCACGGCCGTGGACGTGCGGGACGACGCGAGCCTCGACGCGCTCTACAGCCGCACCGTGCTGACCTTCGGCGGGCTCGACAGCCTCTTCTACACGGCGGGGGCACCGCCGCGCTTTGCACCGGTCACCGAGATCACGCGGGCCGACCTGCAGCGCCAGCTCGACGTGCACTACATCGGTGCCGTGCAGGCGGTGGGCCGCGCCGCGCGCATCATGCAGCGGCAGGGCATCGGCGGGAGCATCGTGGCGTCGGTGTCCAAGGCCGCGGTGGTGCCGGGGAAGGACGCGGTGGCCTACGGCGGCAGCAAGGCGGCCATCGCGCAGGCGCTTCGCGTGGCGGCGGTGGAGCTCGGCCCCGACCAGATCCGCGTCAACTGGATCAACGCCGACCAGATCGAGACGCCGCTGTTCATGAAGTTCGTCCAGGAGCGCGCGGCCGGCCGCGGGCTCACCGTGGAGCAGCAGCTCGACGTGTACAAGAAGCGGAACCTCATGGGCGCCGCGCTCATCTCGCCGGACGTCGTGGCGGACATGGCCGTGATGATGGCGAGCAGCAAGTTCCGCTACACCACCGGCAACGCGCTCATGGTGGACGGCGGGTTGCCCGAGGCCTTCCCGAGGTAGCGGCGATGCCCGAGATCCTCTACGACTTCCCCATCCAGGCCGTGCCCGAGCGGGTGTTCGAGGCGCTGGTGACGCCGGCGGGCCTCGACGCCTGGTGGACCATGGAGTCCGCCGGCATCGCCGGGCTCGGCCAGCGCTACCGCTTCTTTTTTGGCGGGACGTATCTCTGGGCGGGGATCGTGCGGCGCTACGAGCGGCCGTCGCTGGTGGAATGGGAGCTGACGGAGGCGGACGCGGACTGGACCGGCACGCGGCTCTCCTTTGCGTTGGAACCGGAGGGCGCCGGGACCATCGTGCACTTCCGGCACACCGGCTGGGCCGAGGCCAACGACCACTTCCGCGTGACGGCCTACTGCTGGGCCATGTACCTCCGCCTGCTCCGCCGCTACGTGGAGCACGGCGAGCGGGTACCCTACGCCGGGCGGCTCAACGCCTGAGCCGGCGCTCGCGCACCGGGTTCCTCGCCGCCGGTCGCCCAGGGCGGGCGCGGCCTGCTGGGGATCCGCTCACTGGCCGCGCACCTTCTGCCGCACCTCCTCGAGCCAGTTCTCCACCACGATGAGCGGGGGCACCTCCTCGTCCGTGGTCGCCACCTGGCGGACCATCAGGAACCGCTTGCCGTCCGGGCTCACGTCGAAGAGCGCGTAGTACTCGAGCGGGTCGAGCCGGAGCTCGGGCGCGGCCGTGAAGAGCCGCGTGGTGGCACCGAGCGGCGGCGCCACCGGGCGAACGGCGACCGCCATCATCGCGCGATTGCCGTTGATGTAGAAGAGTTCGCGGCTGCTGCGGCTCCAGACCGGGGACTGGCCACCCTCGGTGGACACCTGCCACTTCCCCGCGTTGGTGGCCGGGAAGGGGCGGACATAGACCTCGATGCGTCCCGTCTCGTTGGACTCGTAGGCGATCCACTTCCCGTCCGGGGATACCGCCGGCGCCTCCTCATCGAAGGTGGCGGTGGCCACGAGGGGGACCGGGGCGCTGTCCTGGCCCGGGCGGAGGCCCAGGATGTCGCGGCCCCCGGCCAGGTTGCCGCCCGCGCCACTCTCCCCCCCGGTCCGCAGCAGCAGCCAGCGTCCGCCGTCCACCCAGCCGCCCTCGTTGATGCGCCCCGGCAGGTCGGCCAGCAGGCGACGCTCGCCGGTACCGTCCGCGTGCTGCTCAAACAGGTCGTAGCTCGTCCCGGAATCCGCGAAGATGTAGGTCACGCGCTGGCCGTCCGACGACCATCGGGGCCGCATCTCGGGCCCGCTCTCGAAGGTCAGCCGCGAAAGCGGCCCGTGCGGGAGCTGCTTGATCCAGATGTCGTCGCCGGCCTCGGTGCGGAGGGTGAGCGCGAGCCGGTTGCCATCCGGGGAGAGCGCCCACCCGCGGTTGTTCCCGGTGACGCGCATGTCCACTTCCCACCCCGGCTCCACGGGGGCGACCGCGCCGCTCCGGTCCACCCAGACCATCTCGACCCGCCCCGACTGCGCCAGGGTCCCCGAGCGCATGGCCAGCACTCCGGACGCCGAGACGTCGATCAGCGGCACCACCCCATCACGCAGCGCGATCCCCTCGAGCAGCGGCACCGGCGGCCCGGTCACCACGCCCTTGTCGGCGTCGAACGGCACCGCCACGCCGTTACCGTCCCGCCGCACCGCCAGCAGGTGGCCGGTGGCGAGCGGCAACGCCAATGCGGCGTCCGGAATGAGGGCGCGCGCCTGGCCCGAGCGCCGGTCCAGGAGCCAGACCTCCATCCCCCCGCGGCAGAACGACCCGGTGCACCGGGTGAAGAGCAGCCAGCGGGAGCCCGGCACGGCCCGGGGGAGGAGGAGGGTGATCCCCCGCTCCGCCCGGTACAAGGTGGTCGGCACGCCCCCCGTCGCCGGGATGGCGGCGAGTTCGCCGTCGGCGGAGGCATACACGATCTGCCCGTCGTCGGTCCAGCCGTGTCCTCCCGCCGGCGCGATGGTGTCGCTGATCATCTCCGGCGGGCCGCCGTCGACCGGGATCCGGCGGAGCTGCCGGCCGAGCGTGAGGGTCAGCCACCGGCCATCGGGCGAGATGGCGAAGGCGCCCGGGGTCTCGGTGCCGGGCAGCGGCGTGGCCAGGTGATTCTCCCGCCGCTTGACCCAGAGCTGCACGCGCTCTGGCGTCGTCGTCGAGGGTGCGCCGAAGATGAGGCGGCTCCCGTCGGGGGAGAGGACGAGGGGGCTCCCCGCGCGCGGGGTCTGCTCCGGCGGGAACTCGATCGCGTTCCGGATCACGGGAGCGGCGGGGCGCGGCCGGAGCAGCACCCACGCCAGGCCGGCGCTCGCGAGCGCGAGCAGCGTGCCGAGCACCGCCACGAGGCGGCGCAGGCGAGTGCCGCCGGCGCCCGTGGAGCCCAGCGCCGCGGCGCGGCGCGTGCTTCCCACGGGCCCCTGCCCGGCGAGCGCCTGCGCAAACTCGGCCGCGCTCGCGAAGCGGTCGGCCGGGAGCTTGCTCAGCGCGGTGAGCACCGCCTCCTCCACGTGCGGCGGCACCGTCTTCCGCTGCAGCGTGATGGGGCGCGGGTCTTCCGTCACCACGCGCGCCACGATCGCCTGCGCCGTGGAGCCGGTGAAGGGCGGGTCGCCGGTGAGCATCTCGTAGGTGACGACACCGAGCGCATAGACGTCGGAGCGCGCCGTGATCTCCCGCTCGCCCATGGCCTGCTCGGGGGACATGTAGTGCGGCGTGCCGAGGCTCATGCCCGTCTCGGTCATGCGCGTGCCGCCGGTGCTGCTCGCGGCGAGCGCGATGCCGAAGTCGGCCACGAGCGCCTGGCCATCGTGCAGCAGGATGTTCTCGGGCTTGATGTCGCGGTGGATGACCCCGTGCCGGTGCGCGTAGTCCAGTGCACTCGCCACCTGGCTCGCGAGCTTCACCGCCTCGTCCACGGGGAGCTGCTTCTCCCGCGCCAGCCGGTCGCGGAGCGACTCGCCTTCCACGTACGGCATCACGTAGAAGACGGTGCTCTCCACCTGTCCCGAGTCGTGGAGCGGGAGGATGTGCGGGTGCTGCAGGTTGGCGGTGGTGCGGATCTCGGCGAGGAAGCGCTCGGCGCCGAGGATGGCGGCAAGCTCGGGGCGGAGGACCTTGAGGGCGACCTTCCGTTGGTGCTTGAGGTCGTCCGCCAGGTACACGGAGGCCATGCCGCCCTCGCCGAGTTTCCGCTCCAGGCCGTAGCGGTCGGCGAGGGCGGCGGCAAGCGCAGCGGGGGCCTCGGGCATCCGGGGTCCGTCGGTTGGGGGAAGCGTGGTGCGGCGGGAAACGGGACGCGGCCGCATCGCGCGGCCGCCCGACTCAAGGTGTTGCCCGGGAGGGCCCAGCGCTAGGTCCCGGCCGCGTCCTACCGCGTCCCGGCCGCGAGCCGCCCGAAGAGGTTTTCCAGCACGACGAGCTGGCTCTGCCCCGCCCCCGCGCCGATCTCGCGCAGCATCAGGAAGCGGCGGCCATCGGGGCTCGGCTCGTAGCTCCGGAACATGGACTGGCTGGCGCCATAGCCCGTCGTGGAGAAGAGCGCGCTGCGAGCCTGCACGGTGAAGGAGGGGCGTGTCTCCACGCTCGCGGCCACCAGCTGGGCGGCCGCGTCGATGTAGTAGAGGGTGCGGCCGTCGGCGGACCACCGCGGGTTGATGCCGCCCTCGAGGGAGACCTGTCGCTTGGCGGACTCGATGGCGGGAAACGGCCGGACATAGATCTCCGGCCGCCCCGACTCGTCCGAGGCGTAGGCCAGCCAGTGGCCCTCGGGGGAGAGCGTCGCCCCCGTCTCGAGGGCCGGCAGGCGCAGCCGGAGGCGCTGGGTGGTGTCGCCGCTCGCGGGCATCACGGCGATGTCGTTCTCGGCGAAGTAGGCGTACCAGCGGCCATCGCGGGAGACGTCGAGCTGCGCGGTCCCCACCGGAAGGCCGGGGACGCGGGCGGGAAGGCTGCTGCCGTCCCAGGGGCCACGCAGGGTCACCCGGTCCTGGACCGCGAGCCCCGACCAGAGGTAGACCTCGCGTCCATCGGGGCTCCAGTCGAACACCCCGCCCTTTCCATCGAAGGTCAGCCTGGAGGCGGGCGTGCCGTCGAGCGGCTTGATCCAGACATCCTGGCTAGTGCCCTGGCGCACGGTGGCGGCCACCCGGCGCTGGTCGGGGGAGAGCGTGATGCGGAAGAAATCGCCCCGCCAGGTGGTGTCCACGGCCGTGGCGTGGCCCGCGCGATCCACCCAGGCCAGTTCGGTCGGCCGGTTGCCGCTGCCTCCCGCGACGTAGAACAGCGTCCCGGTCCGGGAGACCGCGACGTCCGCCCGTCCTCCCGACCGTTCCTCCACGCTGTCCGCCACCAGCACCGGCTCACCGGTGGCGCGGAGCCGGTCCTGATCGAAGGGGAGGGCCATGAGCCGCCCCGCCTCCACGAAGAGGACATGGTTCGGTGCCACGAAGCGCGGCTGGATGCCCGGGTGCAGCACCGTGTGCTTGCCGGTGGCCGGGTCCGCCACGCCGATTGCGAAGCGACCCCCGCTACCGCCGTAGTTGATGGTGATCAGGACGCCCTTCCCGCCGGGCAGCGCCTCGGGCCGGGAGTGCCACGCTTCCCCGTTGGCGCTGTCCGCCCGGGTCACCACCTCGGGCGCCCCGCCGTCGGCCCGGATCCGGGCGATGCCGTCCCCGTTGAAGTGCCCGTCGTAGTACAGGTATCCGTCGAAGCCCCAGGTGAGGCCGCCCGCGTCCACGAGGGAGTCGGTCAGGGTGGTCACCGCCCCGCCGGCGAGCGCCATGGTCCGGAGCGCGCGCGGCACGCCGGCGATGAAGGCCAGGTGCGTGCCGTCCGGCGAGAAGGCGGGATTCATGGCGCCGTCGGTGCCGGGGAGCGGCCGGGCGTGGAGCTGGTCGAGCTCGCGGACCCAGAGCTGCACCCCCTGCGGCCCGGGCCCGGCATAGATGATCCGCTTCCCGTCCGGTGAGATGGCCAGGCGCAGGCCGGAGGTGGTCGCCAGCTCCTCGCCCTTGGGCAGGGCCAGGGCATACTGCCGCACCGGGAGCTCGGGCGCGGGGCGGAGCCACCCCCACGCCGCGAGCGCGAAGCCGACGAGCGCAGCGCCACCCAGGGCGGCGGTGAGCCGCGGATTGCCCGCCGGCTTCACGCCCCGCGCCCGGAACGCCGTGGTCCCTGCCGTTGGGCTCCCCGTGCCCGCGATCGCCGCGCCGAACTCCCCCGCCGTCGCAAAGCGGTCGGCGGCGAGCTTCTCGAGCGCGCAGGCCACCGCCGCCTCCACGTGCGGTGGCACTGAGCGACGCACCGCCGAGAGCGGGCGCGGGTCCTCGGTCATGAGCCGGGCGATGATGGCCTGCGTGGAGGGGCCCGTGAACGGCGGCTCGCCGGCCAGCATCTCGTACAGCACGCAGCCGAGGGCGTACACGTCGCTCCGCGCGTCGAGCTCCCGCTCCGCCGTGGCCTGCTCGGGGCTCATGTAGTGCGGCGTGCCGAGCGAGAGGCCGGTCT
>CAZRCT010000010.1:39953-73221 GCA_964598655.1 uncultured Gemmatimonadaceae bacterium | reverse complement strand
GCTCGAGGTCCGGATCGTGAGCCGGCCGCCGGTGGGCATCGCATCGCGCGCGTTCACGCAGAGGTTGACCAGCACCTGCTCGAGCTGTCCCGGGTCCGCCTTCACCGGCCACAGCCCGGGCTCGCTCCGCATGCGCAGGTCGATGTGCTCGCCGATGAGCCGCCGGATGAGCGAGTCCACGCCCCGGAGCAGCTGCTCCACGTCCAGCACCCGCGGCTGCAGCACCTGCCGGCGGCTGAACGCCAGCAGCTGGCGGGTGAGGTTGGCGGCGCGCACGGCGGCGCGCCGGATCTCCTCGACGTCGCGGTGCGCCGCGGTCCCGGACGGCAGGTCCTCCAGCAACAGCTGCGTGGTCCCCAGGATGGCGGTGAGCAGGTTGTTGAAGTCGTGCGCGATGCCGCCGGCCAGGCGCCCCGTGGCCTCCATCTTTCGGGCCTGGCGGGCTTCCTCCTCCAGCAGCTTCCGCTCCGTGATGTCGCGCTGCAGCCCCCAGGCGCGCGCCACCCGCCCGTCCTCGATGATGCCCACCAGGTTGTTGACGAACACCTTGTGCCGCCCCTCGCGGTCCACCTCGTGGCTCTCGGCGTCGGTGAGGCGGTAGCCGCTCGTGATGAACGCCTGGAGGTAGGCGCGGTTCTGGGGGTCGTCCGGGGGGAGGAGCTCGTGGAGCCGGCGGCCCTCGAGCTCCGCGGGGCTCACAAACCCGTACATCCGGGCCATCGCCGGGTTGCACTCGGCCAGCACCGAGTCCTGGAACATGCGCGCCACCTGCGCCTCGGGGTCGAGGTCCACCGGCACCGGCGGGTCGATCTCGAAGCGCCAGATGCCCTCGGTGCTCTGCTCCACGAACAGCCGGTAGCGCTCCTCCGCCGCCTCGGTGCGGGCCGCCTTGGCCTTGATCTCGGTGATGTCGATGTCCACGCCGAGGAAGCCGAGGTAGCGGCCGTGGTCGTCCCAGCGGGGGATGGCGATCTGCAGCAGGTCCCGCCACGCGCCGTCGTGGCGGCGCATGCGGAACTCGAGCGTGAGGTCGCGCTGCTGCAGGGTGCTCCAGTCGTAGTGCGCCCGGACCCGCTCCACGTCGTCGGGGTGCACGGTGGCGAGCCAGCCCTGCCCCTGCTCCTCCTCGAAGCTGCGCCCCACGAACTCGAGCGCGGTGCGGTTCTCGTAGATGAGGTTGCGCGCCGGGTCCTCGAGCCAGACCGGCACCGGCGTCTCCTCCGCGATGCTCCGGAAGCGCGCCTCGCTCTCGGCCAGCCGCTGGGTGCGCTCGTCCTCCGCGGGCGCCTCCCGCAGGCGGACCACCAGGGCGCCGACCGCCGGCACCTGTGCCAGCTGCACCACGGCGGCCTCGAGGCGCGCGTCGTGGCCGTCCGCATGCCGGACCTCGAGCAGGCCCACGCGCACGCGGCCCGGATGCGCGGAGGCCCACTGCTCCAGGTCGCGCAGATGGGGCAGGCCCGCGGAGCCAAGGAGCTCGCGGAAGGGCCGTCCCACCAGGTCCGCCGCCGCGTGGCCGGTGAGCGCGGTGATGCCCTCGCCGACCCAGCGGATGGTCAGGCCCTGGTCGAGGAGCACCGTCACCGCCGCATCATGCTCCACCAGGCTGCGGTAGAGCGCCTCGCGCTCCCGCATGTCCCGCTGGTGGGCCCCGCGCGCCTCCGCGCGGGCCAGGGCCCCGGCGAGCACCGGCCGGGTGGCGGCGGCCGGCACCACCTCGGACACGCCAAGGCGGAGCAGGGTGTCTTCCTCGCCGGGGTGGGTCGCGGGCAGGCACCAGGCCACCGGGCGCGGCGCGGCGGCCGTGACCAGCGCAGCCGCCTGCGCGGGGCCGGCCGCCGGGTCGTGGTGGAGCACCACGGCGGCGGCGCCGCCTGACAGGAGCGGCAGCGCGGCGGCGAGGTCGGGCGCGTGCAGGACGGCCCAGCCCTGGGGCGGCTCGGTGGGGAGGCTCCCGATGACCAGGAGGGTGCGCGCGTCGCCCGGGGACGACGCGGGGGTGGGCGGGCGCGGAGGCGCGGTGGTCACCTCGCAACTATCGGCGCGGCCCCCGGAAACCGCAATCCCGCGCCCGCAGTGCCCGACTTAACGCCCGAGCGACCGGTCGCGATTACCGCTCCTGCGGCCGCGGCTCGAGCCGCACCGTCCCCTTGAAGGTGCGCACCTCCACCCGCGCCCCGCCCCGCCCGGTGACGAACGCCCACTCGCCTTTGTGGGCGCCCCGCGTCACCTGGGCCGGGGGCAGCAGCGTGTTCTCCAGCACGCCCCCCCAGTTGGCGATGGCCCACGTGGCCTCGAGGCTGGGACGGAGGCGCAGGTCCACGTCGCCCCCGTGGGTCTCCACGACGAGCCGGCCATCCGGGCGCAGGTCGCCCTTGAAGCTGATGGCCGCCGAGGTGCTCTCGAGCCGGGCGCTCCGCACGGCCCCCTCCATGCCGATGAGCAGGGGGCCGCTGACGCTGGAGGCGTCGAGCCCCTCCACCAGCCCGCGCGCCACGATCGTGCCGGTGGCGGTGCGGAGGCGGGCCGTGCGGCCCTGGACGGCCAGCTCCACGTTCCCGTCGAGCGTCTCCAGCACCGACACCCGCGCGGTGCCGGTGACGCGGAGGCGGCCGCTCGTGGTGGTGGCCGTCACCTCGCCGCCGCCGGCCTCACAGTCGAACTCGGCGCTGAGCCCGGTGAAGGTCACCCGGGCCTCGCGGGGGACGGTGATCTCCAGGTCCGCCTGGCCCACGCCGCGCGCCGTGGCCGAACGCGCCAGGCCCACGCGGAGCGAGTCCCGGCTGCCCTCGAGGGTGAGCGTCCCCGCGGAGGTGTCGAGCCGACCCCGGATGGCGACGCTGTCCCGGTCCCAGGTGGTCAGCTGCACCCGGCCGTGCGGGATCACCAGGCGCACCGCGCCCCCCGGCGCCAGGGCGCGGCCCGTGGTCACGCTCGACTGCGCCGCGAGGGGGGCCGCGAGCAGGGCCAGGGCGAGGAGGGCGCGCATCTCAGCTCTCCTGCCGCTTCGCCGCGGTGGCGCGCCGCAGCAGCTCCAGCCGCTGCGCGTAGCGCGCCAGGAGCATCTGCTGCAGCCCCGGGTTCCGCGGGTCCTCGCGCAGCGCCGCCTCCGCCTCGGCGATGGCCTGGTCCACCACGGACAGGCTCCGGCCCACCACCGCCTGGGTTTCCGGCGCCAGGTGTCCCGGGTCCTGGGCCAGGGCGCGCGCCAGCTCGGTGCTCGCGGCCAGGTAGCGCGCCTGCTCCCGCGTGAAGGCGGCGCCCGGCCGCGCCGGCGGACGCAGGAGCAGGAGCGCTGCCCCGCCGAGGAGCACGGCGGCCAGGGCGGCGGCCAGGAGCAGGGGGCGCCAGCGCCGCCCCGGGATGGCGCGGACCACGGCTGGCGCGCGCGGCGCCAGCCGGCCCTCGATGCCGCCCCACAGGTCCCGCTCGGGCGCGAGGCTCCGCGGCAGGGCCCGCGCCTCCGCGAGCAGCGCCCCGAGCCCCTCGGCCTCGCGCCGGCAGGTGGGGCAGCCGGCCAGGTGCTGGTCCACCTCGGCGCGCTCGTCGGCCGGCAGGGTACCGTCGGCCCGCGCGTCGAGGCGGGCCAGGATCTCGTCGTGGGTCATCGGCCGAGGGCCTCCCGGAGCAGCCGGCGGGCGCGGAAGAGCTGGGCCTTGGAGGTGCCCACCGCGATGCCGGTCATCTGTGCGATCTCGTCATGCTGGTAGCCTTCCACGTCGTGCAGCACGAACACCGTCCGCGCGCCCTCGGGCAGCCGGTCGATGGCCTGGCCCAGGTCGCTGCTCGGGGCGGCCGGCCGCTGCCCGGCGTCGCGCGAGGCCCCGCCATCGTCCGCCAGCTCCACGCGCGCCGCCCGCCGCCCCGCCGCCCGCCGCGCCTGCAGCACCTCGTTCACCGCCAGCCGGTGGAGCCAGGTGGAGAAGGCGCTCTCCCCGCGGAAGCTCTCCAGCCGCTCCCACGCCCGGACGAAGACATCCTGCACGTGCTCCTCCGCCTGCTGGCGATCCCCGGCCAGCCGGAGGCAGAGGGCATAGACCCGCCCCGCGTGCGCGTCGTACAGCGCACGGAAGGCGGTCGCGTCCCCGGCCTGGGCTCGCTGGATGGTCTCGTGCATGCGGGAGTGGGATGCCGAACCGGCGACAGGGGTTTGAATGGGCCGAGCGGGGGCCCGGCCTCACCGGACCTTCATGTTTCCATCACGCCTCCGGCGCTCTATTGGGACCAGCCCCAGCACGGAGGTCCCATGCGAGTCGCCGACATCATGCAGACCGAGCTCCAGGTCATCGCCGCGACCGACATCATCGAGGAAGCGGTCACGGTGCTGGCCGACCACCACGTCTCGGGCCTCCCCGTCGTGGACGACGAGGGGCGCTTCGTGGGGGTCATCTCCAACAGCGACATCCTCGAGGCGCTCGCCGAACACGCCGAGCCGGCAGAGCGGGAGCGGATCTTCAGCAAGATGGAGGTGCGGGAGCTCATGACGCCGCGCCCCCAGACCATCAGCCCCGACGCCACCATCCGGGATGCCGCCCAGCGGATGCTCTATCTCGAAGTGCACCGGCTCTTCGTGGAGAGCCAGGGGCGTCTGGTGGGCGTGGTCTCCACCACCGACCTGGTCCGGACCTTGGCCGCCGTGAGGGTCTGACCGCCCAAGGTCACCGAAATAGACTCGCTCCACTAGAGAGGGGGCGAGAGGGGGAGGAGGGTCGGCCACTTCGGTGGCCGGCCCTTCTCATTTATAGGGCGGGCGCCGGCCCAGGCGCGCCACCCGCCGGGCCCCCGACGCTTGACGGGAGCCGGGTGGTGTCTTAGTGTATGGGTACAACAATACACTTGAGGTCAACCCGACCGATGTTCGAGCAGATCGATCCCCGGAGTGCCGTGCCACTCTACGCCCAGATCGCGGGGCGGGTGAAGGTGGCCATTGCCTCAGGCGAGCTCCGGCCGGGGGACCCGCTGCCATCCGTCCGGCTGCTGGGCGGGCAGCTCCGAATCAACCCGGCGACGGTGGTGCAGGCCTATCGCGAACTCGAGGGGGAGGGATTCGTGGAGATGCGACAGGGGGCGGGGACGTTCGTGCGGGAGGTGGAGCCGACGCGGCGCGCGGCGGAGCGGCTGGACGAGGCGCGGCGGCTGGTGCGGGCGATGCTGGCGGACGCGGGGCGGCTCGGCATTTCCGCGGAGGACCTGCGGGCGGCGCTGGAGCGTGAGCTCAAGGGAGCCGCCTGATGGACGCCGCCATCACCGTCCGCGACCTGGCCTACCGGGTCGGCAAGGGCTTCGAGATCCGGGACCTGAGCCTGACGGTCCCCCGCGGGGCCGTCTACGGGTTCCTGGGCCCGAACGGCGCCGGCAAGACCACCACCATCCGCCTGCTGCTGGGCCTGCTCCGGGCCCAGGCGGGGCAGGTCACGGTGCTGGGCCACGCGGTCCCGCGCGAGGTGGCCCGGGCCCTGGCCGGTACCGGCTACGTGCCGGAGCGTCCCCATCTCTACCCGGGGCTCACGGTCGCGGAGTCCATCGCCTACCACCGCGCCTTCTACCCGCGCTGGGACCAGCGGTGGGCGGACGAGCTGTTCCGCCGCTTTGCCCTCGCCGCCGACCGCTCCCTGGCCCGGCTCTCCAAGGGCGAGATGGGCAAGCTCATGATCCTGCAGGCGCTCGGGCAGTGCCCGGAGCTGCTGGTGCTCGACGAGCCGACTGATGGCCTCGACCCCGTGGTGCGGCGCGAGGTGCTGACCGCGCTGCTCGACTTCGTGGCCGAGCGGAACGCCACCGTGTTCATCTCCAGCCACCTGGTCCACGAACTCGAGCGCATCTGCGACTGGGTGGGCGTGATGGACCACGGGCGCGTGGTGGCGGAGCTCCCGATGCAGAGCTTCAAGAACGGCATCAAGCGGCTCCGGGTGCACAAGGCCCCGGCCCGCCTGGGGGACACCCCCTTCGTGCTGCTGGCACGCGAGCCGGACGGGCCCCTCGCCGAGACCTGGGTGGTGCGCGGCTGGCAGGCGCCCATGACGCAGTGGTTCGAGGGCGTCGGCGCGACGCTTCGGGACGTGATCGACCTCGATCTCGAGGAGGGCTTCGTGGAGATGCTCCGTACCTCGCGGCAGCCGGCAGGGGAGGTGGCCTGATGTTCCGTGCCATCCTCTACGTCCAGTGGAAGTGGCTTCGCTGGCCGCTGCTCGCCGTCACCCTCGCGGTGGCCGCCATCCCGCTGGTCGCGGCGCGCAGCGACTTCACGGGCGGGACGATGCTCGTGCCCCTGCTCAACCGGCTGGAGAGCGCGGCAATCCTCTATCCCATCGCGGCGATCATCGTCGGCTGGGCGGTCGCCGCCGGGATCTGGCATGCTGACCGTCAGGGACGCCGCGTGTATGCCATGGCGATGCCCGTGCCACGCTGGCAGTTTGTGCTCCTGCGCTACCAGGCGGGCCTCGTGCTGGTCCTCGTGCCGGCACTGGCGCTGCTCCTGGCCACGATCCTCGTGGCTCTCACGGTGCAGCTCCCGCCCGGCCTGCATGCCTACCCCGGCAGCGTCTCGCTGCGGTTTGCGCTGGCCAGCGTGGTGGCCTACAGCATGATCTTCGCCATGGCAGCCGCGGACTCCACGGTCGTGGCCGGCGTGCTCGCCGCCCTGGTGATCCTCGTGCTGGTCGGACCCGGCGTGGCCGAACTCGCCGGCGCCCGCGACCCCGCCGAGACTCTGCTGTCCCTGCTGTTCTCCCCCCCAGGCCCCTTCGCCATCTTCGCGGGGCGCTGGATGCTGTTCGATGTCTAGCCGGCCGGCTGCCGCGGCCGTGGCCGTGCTGCTCGGGGTCGGTTCCCTCAGCGCGCAAGCGGCCCCCTCACCGGACACCAGCTTCGCCGCGGCCGTGCGAGTGTGGCGGCAGCGCGTGACGACCGAGGCGGTGCGCGACTCGACCCGCTCGCGCCGGGCCGAGGAGCGGATCATCTCGGTCGGGGATTTCCGCCTCCGGGTGCTGCCCGAGGTGATGGCGGACGTGCAGGCCGCCGCCACGGAGGCCTGGGCGGATCTCTCGGGCCGGTACGCCGGCTACACCACCCCGCTCGCGCAGGTGCCGATCCGGGTCACGAGTGATGGCAACGATGCCTGGCAGCTGGCGGTCTCACTCCCTGGTGGGACAGGGGTGAGTCGCGGCGGCATCCCAGGCCGCAAGGCGCTGGCCATCGCGCTGCGGAGCTTCGCCGAGCGGCTTCTCTGGGACGCCACCGACCCGGCGTTGCGCGCCTGGCTGCCGGATCAGGTGCTGGACACCGGCGACTCCGCCCGGGTCGCCCGGACCTCGTACTACCTGCTCGCGCTGGGCGGCGCGGTCCCGGCAAAGGCGTGCGTACTTGGGGATCTCGGCGCCTGTGAGGAAGCGCTCGGACTGGTCGCGGGCGATGACCCCGTGACCCGCTGGTACGATGCCGCCGGGCGACGCGCCCTGATCCTCGCGACCGCCTGGGACTGGGGCCCGGTCCAGATGGACTGGCTCGCCTGCACCAAGGACCAGAGCGACGAGGCGTGCCGGCGGGTGTTCGGGCGGGCCACGAGCCTTGCCGACCGGACCCCGGCGGAGGCACGAACCTGGGGCAACAACCAGTTCCGCGTGCCGATCCCGCTCGGCAACGAAGCCCGCATGGTCTACCTGGGCCTCGCGCTCGACGCGGGTGGGGCCGGGGCGTGGGGCCGGCTCCTGGCCGAGCCCTCACGTCCACTCTCCGAACGGTTCACAGCGGCGAGCGGCGTGCCGGCCGACGTCCTGCTGCAGCGCTGGCGCGATCGGGTGGAGCAGGGACGGCCGGCTCCCGTGGTGGTGGGGGCGAGCCTCCTGCTCACTGCGGTGCTGTGGGCGGTGCTGCTCCTGCTCGTGACCTGCTGGGGGCGGCGATGACCAAAGCCGTATCTCGCTGGGGCGCCGCGCTCATGCTGGGGGTCGCGCTGCTGGCCGTCCGGTTCCTGCCGCCGTCGCAGGTCAATGAGCCCGGCTGGGTCCGGTACACGGCCGCGACTCAACGGCCGACGCCGGAGGTGATCTCGGCGGCGGACCTGGTGCGGAAGAGGATGGCCGAGTGGATCCGCGAGCAGGCTCGCGCGGCGATCCGGCGGGACACCGCGAGCCCGGTGGGGGTGACGGTCCTCGGGCGCCACGATCCTGGGCTGGCGGCGGTGGTCCGCCAGCTCTCGGAGCAGGCGTGGCGGCTCGTACCCGCCGGCACGACACCGGTGCGTCTCTGGACCGTCCTGCCGGCGGAGGGCGAGGCCATTCCGGGGGCACCCTTCAGCGTCCTGTACGCTGGCTTCGTGGTGCCCCCAAGCGCGCTCGATGGCCGGACGTGCGTCGTCGTGCTGCCGCCCTTGACCGAGCGTGACGGGCCCCAGGACCTCGCGCGGCTGCGGCGTCATCTGCGGTGGAACCTGCAGGCCCACATCGGGATGTGCTCACTCTGGAAGACCTTCGGTGCCCCCGGGCAGGGGATGCAACGCTGGCTCGAGACGATGGGCTATCGGGTGGCCCAGGCCAGTGACTGGGCGCGTGGTCGGCGATCGTTCGAGGCGCAGTGGGCGGCCGACGTGGAGCAGGAAATGACCGGCGCCATGGGCCGCCGCTTCCTCCGGGTGCTGCGGCCGGTTTTTGGCGAGCCGCACCCCGCGTACCTCCTCGGGCCCGACGGCGCCCGGTGCCTGGCTGGCGACCTCCCGGCCTGCCGGGGGCCACTGACCCTGCGACGGCAGTCGTACGGCGGAGTGGAAGGGGGCATCCCGCGGATCACCATCTGGGGCGACCCGCTTGGGGCCGACGCGCCGCGTTGGGTCAGTGACCTGATTCTCGATCGCGGCCAGGAGTCGTTCCAGGCACTCTGGGGATCGCCGGACCCGATGTTGGTGGCCTTCGAGGCCGCCTACGGCGAGACGGCGGAGGCGTGGACCTCACGCTGGCTGGCGCGGCGGTACGGCGAGTTCCCGCGCGGCGCGCAGCTCTCGCCGCTCGCACTGGTCGGAAGCCTGCTGAGCTGCGCGCTCGTGATCGGCTTGCTGCTCTGGGAACTGGACCGGCGGGGTTCGGACTAGGCACCGCGCTCGAGTTCGGTGAGGACCATGGTGATGGCCGGATCGTCGAAGCCCGCCCCGGCGGCAAGGGCGGTGCGGAGCCGCGCGATCTGGTTCACCAGGGGAGCGGAGGCCCCTCCCGCTTCCACGGCGAGAATGGCCCGGTCGAGCGCGAGGGGAAGCCCGGCATGGCGCCGTCGCTCGCTGGCCGGCAGGATGGTCAGTTTCCGCAGGATGAAGGCCCGGTCGCTCCGCATCTGGTCGGCGGGGGTACGTGGCACCGGCGCGGCCGGGGCGGAGTGCGCCTTCGCCGGGAGCAACAAGCTCCGCCAGGTGTGACCTCGCGTCCAGAGCGAGCCGTACCAGGCCGCCAGTACCCCTGCCGCACCCACGGCGGTCAGGGGTGCCAGGAGGAGTTCACCCCGAGCAAGGTCCACGCCCGCCCCCGCCAGCATCACCCCGACCCCCAGCATCAGGCTACGCCGGAAGCGGGCAGCGTCGTCGTCGGTTGCGGTGCCCGGCGAGCCGGGGGACCGCGCCGCGCTCGGCCGTCCCAGTGCGGCAATCAGGTCCTCGGCTCCCTCCCATCGCTCGCCGGGCTCGAACGCGAGGCATCGGTCCACTGCGGCGGCAAAGCTGGCCGGGCATTCCGGCCGGCCGCGGGCCACTGGCGGCGCCCGGTCGCGCACCTGGCGAAGCAGGATTCCACCCGGGCTCGTCCCCTCGAACGGCAGCACCCCGGTGAGCATCTGGTACGTGACCACGCCCAGTGAGTAGAGGTCGCTCTGCGGCCCGATGACTGGCTCGGCCCCGGCCTGCTCCGGGCTCATGTACTGCGGCGTGCCGACCACCGCCCCCGCAGTGGTGAGGCCGGCCCCCGTGCCATCGAGCGACTTCGCGATCCCGAAATCGGTCAGGAGGGCCCGGCCCGCGGGGGCATCGAGGAGGATGTTGTCCGGCTTCACGTCGCGGTGGAGCAGGCCGGCATCATGGGCCGCACGGAGGGCATCCGCCATCTCCAGCATGATGCGGCGCGCCTCCCCAACCGGCAGGCGCCCCTCACGGAGCAGGCGCTCGCGCAGGGTCTCTCCCGTGATGCGGGGCATCAGGAACCACGAGAGGTCGCCCTCCTCGCCCACCTCGAGGACGGGGACGATGTGGGGATGCGCCAGCCGCGCCGCACAACTCGCCTCCCGGCGGAAGCGCTCCCGCAGGAGCGGGGCCGCGAGATCCGGGCGGAGCAGCTTGATGGCGAGGGCGCGCCCGGTTGCCGCCTCCTCCGCCGCATAGACGATGCCGAACCCCCCGCGGCCGAGCGGGTCGCCGACCTTCAGGCGGGCGCCCAGCGCCGCCTGCAGGCGGGCGTGCACCCCTTCAGCGTAGGGGGAGAGTTCGGGAGCCATGGGCTCCCGCAAGGTACCACCTGACGGGAGCGCCGCCAGCACCGGCCCCGGGTCAGCGCGGGGCGTGGGCGGCCAGGTACACGTCGAGCGCCGCCCGGAACCGCGGCAGCTCGTGCTCCAGCTCCGCGAAGAGCGGCGCCGCGTCGCCGAGCTGCCCCGCGCGACCCGCCTTCTCGAGCCGTCCCGCCAGCGCCGCGGTGCGGGCGGCGCCGATGTTGCCCGCGCTCCCCTTGAGCAGGTGCGCCACCCGCGCCACCTCGGCGGCGTTGCCCTGGGCCAGGGCGTCCCGGAGCAGGGTCAGGCGGTGCGGCGCCTCGGCGAAGAACATCTCCGTCAGCTCCACCACCAGCGCATCGGCGCCGTCCGGGGAGAGCTCCCGGATCTCGTCCACCATGGCCGCGTTGAAGGTGGGCTCCTCCGCCAGGGCCGGCCGAGGCGGCCGGGCCGGGGCCGGGGGCTCGGGTGTGCCCTCGCCCTCTTCCCACCCGACCCACCGGCCCACCATCGCCAGCAGCTCCTGGGCGCGCACCGGCTTGGAGAGGTAATCGTCCATGCCGGCGGCCAGGCACTTCTCGCGGTCGCCGGACATGGCATTGGCGGTCATGGCGACGATCGGCACCCGGCGCGCGTCGCCCTCGAGGGCCCGGATGGCGGCGGCCGCCTCGTAGCCGTCCATCTCCGGCATCTGGCAGTCCAGGAAGATCAGGTCGTACGGGAAGCCCCGTGCGGCGGCCACGGCCTCGCGGCCGTCGGCGGCCAGGTCCACCACGGCGCCGAGGCGCTCGAGCATCTGCACGGCCAGCTTCTGGTTGACGGGATTGTCCTCGGCCAGCAGCACCCGGGCGCGGGCGCGCGGCCGCCGGGGCCGGCCCTCGCTGCCGGTGAGGAGCTGGCTCCGCTCCGGCGCCTCCACCTCGAGGCCGAGCGCCACGCGGAGCGCCGCATGGAGCGGACGGTGGCGCACCGGCTTGCCGAGCACGGCGGCCACCCCCGCCGCCTTGGCGGCGCGCGCCAGGCTCCGCTCCGCGAGCCCGGCCAGCAGCACCACCTTGGTGGCGCCGAGGGCCTCGCTCTCGGCGATGGCCTGGGCCAGCGCCAGGCCGTCGGAGTCGGGGAGCGTGGCGTCCACGATGGCCAGGCGGCAGGGCTGCCCGTCGCGCGCGGCCTCGCCGAGGCGGAGGAAGGCCTCCGTCGGCTCCACGACCGCCTGCACCCGGAGGCCCCACGCCTCGAGCAGGTCGCTCAGCTGCTGACGCACCGCGGGCTGCGATTCCACCACCAGGGCGGGGACGCCCGCCAGGTCCGGGTCGGGATCCAGCGCCCCGGGCCCCGCCACCACCTCGAGCGGCAGCGTGAACCAGAAGGTGCTCCCGCGGCCGGCCTCGCTGTCCACCCCGATCCGGCCGCCCATCAGCTCCACCAGCTGCCGGCAGATGGCGAGGCCGAGCCCGGTACCGCCGTAGCGGCGCGTGGTGGAGCTGTCGGCCTGGGAGAAGGGCTGGAAGAGCCGCGTCCGCTGCTCCGGGCTGAGCCCGATCCCCGTGTCCTGCACCGCCCAGCGGAGGCAGGGCAGCGTCTCGCCCGGCTCGATGCACACCTCGACCGTGACCCCGCCCTGCTCGGTGAACTTGACCGCGTTGGCTACCAGGTTGGTGAGCACCTGGCGGATGCGCGCCGGGTCCCCGCGGAGCCGGTCGGGCACGGCGCGCGGCACCAGGGCCACGAGGTCGATGCCCTTCGCCGTCGCCTTCTCGGCCAGCAGGTCGAGCGTGTCCTCCACCAGCTCGCGGAGCGAGAAGTCCACCGTCTCGAGTGACAGCCGGCCGGCCTCGATCTTGGAGAAGTCCAGGATGTCGTTGATGATGGTGAGCAGCGACTCGCCCGAGGCCCGCACCGTCTCCACGAAGCTCCGCTGCTCGGGCGTGAGCTCGGTGTCGAGCAGGAGGCCCGTCATGCCGATGACGCCGTTCATCGGGGTGCGGATCTCATGGCTCATCATGGCGAAGAACGCCGACTTCATCCGCACCGCCTCCAGCGCCTCGTCGCGCGCGCGGGCCAGCTCGTCGGCCTGCTCGGCGAGGGTGCCGGCCTGCGCCTCCACCCGGGTGCGGGCGTCCTCCACGTCGAGGGAGTAGCGGAAGAGCTCCTCCTCGCTGCGCTTGCGGTCGCTGATGTCCAGCAGGGTGCCCACGTAGGAGACCGTCACGCCGGCGGCGTCCCGCACCGCGCGGGCGCTGGCGCCGAACCAGCGGGTGGAGCCGTCGGGATGCCGGAGCCGGAATTCCGCGGTGAAGTCGCGCCGCTCCATGGCCGCGGCCTGCCACTCCGCCCGCACCGCCTGCACGTCGCCCGCGTCGATGGCCTGCATCCAGCCCGCGTCGAGCGCCTGCGCGGCGGTGAGGCCGGTGAGCGCGCACCAGGTGGGGTTCACGTAGCGGCAGCGGCCCACCTCGTCGGTCTCGAAGAGGCCGATCGGCGCATGGGTCGCGATCCGCGCCGAGCGCAGGAGGCCGGCCTCCCCCTCGGGGGCGTCGGCGGGGCGGCCGGCGGGCGGCCGTCGGGCGGGGCGGAAGCGGGCGTGCATGGCGTCGGGCCTCAGACCCGGCCCGGCAGGCGGGCGGTGAGGGCGGCCCGTGCGGCCTCCGCTTCCGGGGCCAGGCGCGCCGCGGCCCCCTGCGCCGCGGGGAGGTCCCCGGCCCGGGCCGCCTGCTCCAGTGCCTTCGCCGCCTCGGCCAGGCGGGGGGCGCCGATGTAGGCGGCGCTGCTCTTGAGCCCGTGCGCCTCCGCGCGCAGGCGGTCCGCCTGCCCGGCCGCCAGCGCCGCCGTGATGGCCTCGTGCCGGGCGGCGAGGTCGCCGAGGAAGAGCTCGATCATCTCCTGCACCACGTCGGGCCCGTCCGGCTCCTGCAGCGCGCGCAGGGCCTCGAGCGCGGCGTCGTCCACGGCCGGCCCCGGGGCGGGGACCGGCACGGGCGCCGGCGGCGGGGCGGCGGGCGCACCCCAGCGCGCCAGCATGGCCGCGAGCTGCTCGGGCTGGACCGGCTTGGCGAGGTAGTCGTCCATGCCGGACGCCAGGCATTTCTCGCGGTCGCCCTGCATGGCGTTGGCGGTCATGGCCACGATCGGCGTGCGCGCCACCGGGCCCGCGAGGCGGCGGATGGCGGCGGTGGCCTCGTAGCCGTCCATCTCCGGCATCATGCAGTCCATGAACACCACGGCAAATGGCACCCGCTGCACCAGGTCGAGCGCCTCCGCACCGTCCGCGGCCACGTCCACGTGGCAGCCCAGCTTGCTGAGCATCCGCGCCGCCACCTTCTGGTTCACGCTGTTGTCGTCCACCACCAGCACGCGGAGCCCGGCGGGCACGGCGGCCGCCGGGGCGGGCGCGGCCGTGGGGGCCGGCGCGGGGGCCGGCGCCGGCAGCAGCACGGCGCGGAGGGCCGCGGCCAGTTCGTCCGCGCGCGGCGGCTTGCGCAGGACCCGCTGCACGCCGAGGGCCCGCACCCAGTCGGCGCTCGCGGCGCCGGCCGCGGCGCTCACCAGCAGCACCGGCAGGGTCGCGAACGCGGCGTCGGCGCGCAGTTGCCGCAGGAATGCCTCGCCGCTCACCCCGGGCAGGCGATGGTCGAGCAGCACCCCGTGGAACGGCCGGCCCGCGGCGTGCGCCTCGCGGATCACGGCCAGCGCCTCGGGACCCGCCGCCCCCTCGGTGGTGGTGGCGCCGAGCGCCTGCAACTGGTCGCTGAGGAGGGCGCGCGTGAGGGACACGTCGTCCACGATCAGGAGCCGGGTGCCCGCGGGCAGCCCCGCCGGGGGCGGCGCGGCCGGCTGGTCGGCGAGCGGCAGCGTCACGGTGAAGTGGAAGGTGCTGCCCCGGCCGGGCGCGCTGTCGAGGCCGATGCTGCCGCCCATCAGCTCCACCAGCTGCCGGCAGATGGCCAGCCCGAGCCCGGTGCCGCCGAAGCGCCGCGTCGTGGAGCTGTCGGCCTGCACGAAGGGCTGGAACAGGCGGGCCTGCTGCTCCGGGGCGATGCCGATCCCGGTGTCCGTCACCGCGAAGCGCACCACCGCCTGCCCGGGGGGCGACGGGGCCAGGCCGACGTCCACGAGCACGTGCCCCTGCGCGGTGAACTTGATGGCGTTGGAGACCAGGTTGGTGAGCACCTGGCGCAGCCGGCCCGCGTCGCCCACCACGAAGCCGGGGACGCCGCGTCCGTAGCGCACCAGCAGCTCGAGCCCCTTCTCCGCGGCCCGGGGCGACAGCAGGTCCGCCACCTCGCCCACCGTGCGGCGCAGGTCGAACGGCACCGGCTCCAGGGTGAGCTTGCCGGCCTCGCTCTTGGAGAAGTCGAGGATGTCGTTGACGATCGTCAGCAGGGACTCCGCCGAGGCGCGGATGGTCTCCGCGGTCTCGCGCTGCTCCGCGGTGAGCTGGCTCCCGAGCAGGAGCCCCGTCATCCCGATGACGCCGTTCATCGGCGTGCGGATCTCGTGGCTCATGCTGGCCAGGAACTCGGCCTTGAGCCGGGCGCTCTCCTCCGCCTGCCGGCGGGCCCGGACCAGCTCGTCGACCGATTCCGTCACGATGATCATGCCGCCCACCGTGCCGTCCGCATGGCGCCACGGCTCCATCGCCCAGCGCACCACGCAGGTGCTGCCGTCCGGCAGCGGGATGGTGTCCTCGGCACAGCTGGCCTGCTCGCCGGCGAGCACCCGCTGGTGCAGCGCACGCCGCTCCCCGTCCGCCCACGGGAAGAAGTCGTAGTGCGAGCGGCCGGTCAGGTCCTGCCCGTCGAGGTGGCTGTCCGCGCACCACTTCCGGCTGGTCGCGAGGTACCGCATCTGCGTGTCGAGCATCGCGATGGCGATCGGCGCGTTGCGGATGATGGTGCCGAAGCGGGCGTGCTCCTCCTCGAGCACCGAGGCCCGCTGCCGCTCGTGGGTGATGTCCACGTGGGTGCCCACCATCCGCGCGGGGCGGCCATCCGCGGCCCATTCCACCACCTTGCCGCGGTCCAGCACCCACGCCCAGCCCCCGTCGCGACGGCGGAGGCGGTGCTCGGTCTGGTACTGCGGCGTCCGGCCGGCGAGGTGTGCCTCCAGGGCGGCCCGCACGGCGGGCGCATCCTCGGGGTGCAGCAGGTCCTCCCAGGCGGAGACGTTGGCCTTCACCTGCGCCTGGGCGTAGCCGAGCATCTCGCACCAGCGCCGGCTGAAGTGCACGCTGCCGGTGGCGATCTCCCAGTCCCACAGGCCGTCGTTGGTGGCCTCGAGGGCGTGCGCCAGGCGCCGCTCGCTCACGCGGAGGGCGGCCTCCGATTGGCGGCGCGGGCCCACGTCCACCGCGGTGCCGAGGTAGCCGAGCAGGCGCCCGGCCGCATCGCGCCGGGGGCACGCCTCGCCCTCCACCCAGGTGATGGTCCCGTCGGGGCGCTGGTAGCGGTACGTGCTCGCCACCGCCTCGCCGCGGGCCACGGCCGCCTCCCACTCGCGGGCCAGCCGCTCGCGGTCCTCGGGATGGACGGCACGGAGCCACCCCGTGCCGAGCGCGTCCCCGAGGGGCATGGCCGTGACCCGCCGCCACTCGGCGTTGACGAACGTGCAGGCCCCCGACTCATCGTGCTCGAAGGCGATGATCGGCAGCGCGTCGAGGGCCGCCCGCGCCGCGGCCAGCGCCTCCACCGGCGCCCGGAGCAGGTGCCGCAGGGCCAGGCCCGCCAGGCGGGTCAGCCCCTCGCGTTGCGCCGGGGAGAGTTGCCGGGGCACCGTGTCCATCACGCAGAGCGCCCCGAGCGCCAGGCCCGCCTCGTCGCGCAGGGGCACGCCGGCGTAGAAGCGGATGCCGGGCGCGCCGGACACCAGCGGGCTGTCGGCCACGCGCGGGTCCGTGGTGGCGTCGGCCACCTCGAGCAGGCCCGCCTCGAGGATGGCGTGGGCGCAGAAGGCCGCGTCCCGCGAGGTCTCGCGGGCCTCGACGCCCACGCGGGCCTTGAACCACTGCCGCCCCTGGTCCACCAGGCTCACGCACGCCATGGGCGTGCCGCACAGGAGCGCGGCCACCCGGGCGAGGTCGTCGAGGGCCGGGTCGGGCGGCGTGTCGAGCACGCCGAGGCGGCGGAGCGCGGCCAGCCGCGCGGTTTCGTCAGGAGGCAGCGCGGCTGGCGGCACGGGGGCCCTCCAGGCTGGGGGCGCGCCGCGCCGTGGTGCCGGACAGGCGTCCCTGTGCCGCCTCGAGCGCCGGCAGGGCGGCCGCCAGGGCGGTGAGTGCCTCACTGAGGTGGCTGGGAAGCGTGGCGAGGCGCCCTGGCTCCCGCGCATCGTGCTCCAGTGCCGCGGCGGCGTTCCCGAGCGCGACGGCCCCGACCGTCCAGGCCATGCACTTGAGCGTGTACGCCTCACGCTGCGCCACCGCCGCGTCGCCCCGCAGCAGCGCGCCGTGGATGGCGCCGAGGCGCTCCGGGGCGTCGCGCAGGAACTCGCGCAGCAGGTCGCCCGCGCGCGTGGGATGCTGCTGGCCGAGTGCGCCCAGGACGGCCGGGTCCACCGCCGCCGGCCCGGTCGCCGGGGCCTCCGCCGGGCGGATCCACCGCGCCAGCGTGGCCTCGAGGGCGGCCGGGTCCAGGGGCTTGGCCACGTAGTCGTCCATGCCCGCGCTGAGGCAGCGCTCCCGGTCGCCGCCCAGGGCGTTGGCCGTCATGGCGATGATGGGCACCCGCCGCGCGCTCCGGTGGGCCTCACGCCGGCGGATCTCCCCGGTGGTGTCCCAGCCGTCGAGCCCCGGCATCTGGCAGTCCATGAGGACGGCCGCGTACTCGCAGCGCTCGAGCTGCGCCAGCGCGGCGTAGCCGTCGGGGGCCAGGTCGCAGCGGTAGCCGGCCTGCGTGAGGAGTGCGAGCGCCAGCGCCTGGTTCACGGGGTGGTCTTCCACCAGCAGGAGGCGCGGGTGCCGAGGCGCCGCAGCCGTCACGAGGGCAACATCGAGGGCCTCGAGGTCCGGCGTCCCCGCCTCGCGCCGGGCGGCGTCCAGGATCTCGTCCAGCGCCTGCAGCAGCCCCCCGGCCGAGCGGTGGACCGTCTCCGCCAGCTCCCGCTGTTCGGCCGACAGGGCGGTGGCCAGCAGCAGGCGCGTCGTCCCGAGCACGCCGTGCATCGGCGTGCGAAGCTCGTGGCTCACGCGGCCCAGGAATCGCGACGCGCCCATGGCCGCCCGCGCTGCCGAGTCCTCGGGCGCGGGGTCCCGCAGGGCAGGCCCCGTGTCCGGGATGGCAGGCTCACCGAGGGCGCTCGCTGAGCTGTGCGAGGGCGAGCCGAGGAACAGGAGGCGGTCCTCCGCCACCGGCACCATCCGCCCGTGCAGCACCAAATGCGACGCGCTTTCCAGCACGAACATGTGGTCCGTCATGGTGCGGATCGCGGCGAAGTCCTGCGCCTGCTCCGGCCGCCGGATGACGAGGCTCGGCACCAGCGGTGCCCGCGGCACCAGTTCCGGCAGGAGCCGCGCGATCACGGGGCCCCGCTGCACCACGCGGAGTTCCGCGTCCACGGCCACGTGGAACGGGAAGACCTCCGCCAGCTGGTCGGGGGTGAGGCCGAGGCCCGGGGCAGCGGTCACGCGGCGCGCGAGGGCCACTCGACGTGGTCCACCCCGAACCGGGCCACGACCAGCATCCGCATGGCCTGGTTGACCATCCTGTTCATGGACGCCCCCGGACGACGGAACGCCCCGGCCCTCGTGGCCGAAGCTTGCCCTCCGAGTATCGGTCAGCTCCGGAGTCGGCTTGAGGCGGGGCGTCGGACGTCAAGGGGTTGTCGGAGAAGAGCTTACGAGGCGGGCGATCCAGACTGAAACTGCCGGGAGGAATTGCCGTTCCAACTGGGAGGAGGTGCACGCTGTCCAAGAGCGTGCATGACACTCACTTCGACCGGGACCCAGCCCCTGCGGACCTTCGACTCCGTCGCCGCCGACGCCGACGCCGTGGATGCCGCCCTTGCCCAGAGCGGGGATGCGCAGGCGTTCGAGCGGCTGTATCGCCGGCACGTGAACCGGGTGCACACGCTCGTCCGCCGCATGCTGGACGACGATGCCGAGGAAGTGACGCAGGAGGTGCTCATCCGCGCCTGGCGGAAGCTGGACACCTTCCGCGGGGAGGCGAGCTTCGGGACCTGGCTGCACCGGATCGCGGTGAACGTGGCGCTCAATCACCGCACCGCGCGGAGCCGCTTCCGGGAGCGTTTCCTCCCCGAGCCGGACGAGGAGTCGGGCAGCCTGCCGGCCCGCCCCGTCTCCCCGGCGCAGGGCCTCGATTTCGAGGGCGCCATCGCCGCGCTGCCGCCGGGCGCCCGCCGGGTGTTCGTGCTGCACGATGTCGAGGGGTACCGGCACGAGGAGATCGCCAACCTGCTCGGCGTGAGCGCGGGGACCAGCAAGTCGCAGCTTCACTATGCCCGGATGCAGCTCCGCCGGGCGCTCGGGTGAGGGAATCGATGCCACATCCCCCGGAAGCCTTGTTCTCCGAGTACGTGGACGGGACGCTCGAGGCGGGCCAGGTCACCCTGGTCGAGGTGCACCTGGCGCACTGCGCCGAGTGCCGCGCGCTGACGCAGGACCTTCGCCGCGTGGTCCAGCGGGCCCAGGCCCTGGAAGACCGGGCGCCGAAGCAGGACCTCTGGCCCGGGGTGGCGGCGGCCATCGGGGCGGCACCGCGCCAGCCGCGCCGGGTCTCATTCTCCCTGCCGCAGCTCCTCGCGGCCTCGCTGTTCCTCACGCTCCTCTCGGGCGGGGCCGCGCTCTGGCTGGCGCGCCCGGCGCCCCGGGCTGCGACCCCCGGGCCGGTGGCCGTGCACCCCTCCCCGGACACCGTGCGGCCTGCCGGTGAGCGCGCGCCGCTCGGCTACGCGGGGGCGGTGCAGGAACTGGAGCGGGCGCTGGCTCAGCGCGGCGGCACCCTGGACACCGCCACCGTGCGCGTCATCGCGCAGAAGCTCGCCATCATCGACCGCGCCATCGCCGAGGCGGAGCAGGCGCTGGCCGCCGACTCCACCGACCCGTATCTCCACAGTCACCTGGCCCAGACCCGGCTCCGCAAGCTGGAGCTGCTGCGCCACGCTGCCGCGCTCACCCGCGCGGTGAGCTGATCCCGAGGTCCCGATGCTTTCCCTGTTCCTGATGCTCGCGGCCCTGCCGCAGGGCACCGACACCACCTTCGCCCTGCGCGGCGCCACCCGGCTCGAGCTGAGCAGCTTCGACGGCGGGATCACCGTGACCACATGGAACCGCAAGGAGATCCGCGTCCAGGCCGAGCACGATGACGACACCCGCATCGACGTGGACGAGGGCCGCACCACGCTCCGCCTCCGCGCCTTCGGCCGCGGCGGCCCGAGCGAGGTGGAGTGGACCCTCACCGTCCCGGCCGAGCTCGCCCTGCAGCTCAACGCGCGCTCCGGCGACATCAGCGTCACCGGCAGCCGCGCCCCGGTCTCCGCCACCTCGGTGGACGGGAACATCACGCTCCGCGGCGGGAGCGGCAACATCTCCCTCACCACCGTCGAGGGCGACCTCCGCGTCGAGGAGGCCAATGGCAAGGTGGCGCTCAGCACCGTGGACGGCACCGTGTCGGTCCGCCGCCTCACCGGCGACCTCGACGTCAACACCGTCGACGGCGACATCACCCTGGACCAGGTGAACTCCGACAACCTGAGCGCCACCACCGTGGACGGCGGCATCCGCTTCGCCGGCCCCATCAACGCCGGTGGCCGCTATCACCTGACGAGCCACGACGGCAACCTCCTCGTGGTGACGCCGGCGATCGACGCCGACGTCTCCGTGGACACCTGGGAGGGGGACTTCGAGTCCGACTTCGAGGTGGCCCTGCGGGGCGGCCTCGGCGACCGCCGCAAGCTCACCTTCACGCTGGGCCGCGGCAGCGCGCGGCTCGAGCTCGAGTCGTTCGATGGCCGGATCGAGCTCCGCAAGGGCACCACGCTCCCGGCCCGCCGCCGCGACTGATCTTCCCTGACCCTGAGACCACGACCATGAAGACGACACTTTTGCTCGCCACCCTCGCCGCCGTCGCGGCCCCGCTCGCCGCCCAGGACTTCAAGTGGTCCGGCGCCATCGCCAGCGGGAAGACCCTCGAGATCCGCGGCGTCAACGGCTCGGTCCGCGCCGTGGCCGCCAGCGGCGGCACGGCCCTCGTCACCGCCACCAAGCGCGCCCGCCGCTCCGACCCGGACGAGGTGGAGATCAAGGTGGTGGAGCACGCGGGCGGGGTCACCATCTGCGCCGTCTACCCGTCGCGCCGCAGCAGCCGGCCCAACGAGTGCCGTCCCGACGGCCGCGGCAACAACGAGACGCGCGACAACGACGTCGAGGTGGCCTTCGAGGTGCAGGTGCCGGCCGGCGTCAGGTTCGAGGGCAGCACGGTCAACGGCGACATCACCGCCGAGAACCTGAAGGGCGAGGTGGAGGTCAACACCGTCAACGGCGACATCGAGCTCTCCACCACCGGCTGGGCCGAGGCCAACACCGTCAACGGCTCCATCACCGCGCGCCTGGGCCGCGGGGACTGGAGCGGCGACCTCGAGTTTGCCACGGTCAACGGCTCCATCGAGGTGGCGCTCCCCGCCGGCCTCGGCGCCGACCTCGAGGCCAGCACGGTGAACGGCACCATCGACAGCGACTTCACCATCAGCACCCGCGGGCGCATCAACCGGCAGAGCATCGAGGGCCGCATCGGCGACGGGGGCCGGAAGCTCGAGCTCTCCACCGTGAACGGCGGCATCCGCATCCGTCAGGCGACCTGACCGGGGGCCAGCGCAGGAACGGGGCGGGGCGCCTGGCCGGCGTCCCGCCCCGTTCGCGTGCTGACCCGGCCTCAGGCGGTGGTGCGCCGCCGTTTCCAGTACAGGAACACCGGCACGCCGAGCGCCAGGATCCCGATGCCGCGGAGCGCGTTGGCGGGATTGGAGCGGACGGAGCCCCACACCACGTAGAGCGCGGCGGCGATGAAGATCAGTGGCGTGAGCGGATAGCCCGGCACCCGGAATGCCCCCGGCGGGTCCGCGACCCCCGCCGCGCGGTCCTTGCCCCGCAGCACCAGCAGCGCCACCACCGCCAGCCCGAAGAAGATCCAGTCGCAGAACACCACGTAGTCGAGGAGCTCGCCGTACTTCCCCGTGTACAGCAGCACCACGGCCCACGCGCCCTGGAAGAGGATGGCCACCGTGGGCGTGCGCCAGCGCGGGTGGATGCGCGCAAACGCGGGAAAGAAGAGCCCGTCCGCCGCCACCGTCTGGTACACCCGGGGGGACACCAGGATCACCAGGTTCAGGAACCCGAAGGTGCTCGCCGCGATGCCCATGCCGATGAGCGTGGCGCCCCACTCGCCCACGCGGGCCCGGAGGGCGTCCGCGGCGGGGGCGGTGCTGGCCGCGAGGCCCGCGGGGCCGAGGGCGCGGAGGTAGGTCACGTTGGCGAGCAGGTACACCGCCACCACGATCACCACCCCGAGCACCAGCGCCCGCGGCAGGTTCTTCTCGGGCTCGACGATCTCCTCGGCGATGAAGTTGGTCTGCTGCCAGCCACCGTAGGCAAAGAGCACCGGGACCAGCGCCGCGGCCACCGCGAGGAACACTCCGCCGTCGGGGCCCGTCGCCACGGCCGCGGCCTCGGGGACGGGCGTGGCCGCGCCGCCCGTCAGCCCCACCAGGATCAGGAAGCCGAGCGCCGCCAGCTTGAGCACGGTGAACACGTTGGTGGTGATGGCCCCGGGCGACACGCCCACGTAGTTCACCGCCGAGCAGAGCAGGATGGCCGCGGCGGCGATGGGCGTGATGAGCGCGGCATCGAGCCCCGCGAGCCGGGTGAAGTAGCTCGCGAACGTGTACGCCACCGCGGCGATGGCCCCCGTGGCCATCACCAGCAGGAGCGCCCACCCATAGAGGAAGGCCGGCAGCTCCCCGAGCGCCTCGCGGATGTACACGTAGCTCCCGCCGGCCCGCGGACGGCGCTGGCTCAGCTCGCCGAAGCAGAAGGCGCCGATCAGCGCCACCACCCCGCCCAGCACCCACACGCCGAGCGTGAGGCTGGCGGAGCCCACGCGCTTGGCCACGATGGCGGGGTTGATGAAGATGCCGGAGCCGATGATGCCGCCGACCACGGCCATCGTCCCGGAGAAGAGGCCGAGGGTGCGGCGATAGCCGGCGGAGGGGGAGGACATGCCCCCCAAGCTACCGGGCGGGACCGGGCAGGGAAGGGGTCAGAACGCCAGCGGGAGGGCGGTGAGCGACGGGCGCCGCAGCAGCCGCCGCGCGCGTGCCGCGACTTCGCGGACCGAGAAGGGCTTGATGACGTAGTCGTCCGCGCCGAGCTCGAAGGCGCGCACGATGTGCTGGTCGTCGCCCATGGCGGTGAGCATCATGACCGGCAGGTGCCGGAGCAGCGGGTGCGCGCGGAGTTCCTGCAGCAGGCCGAGCCCGTCGAGCTCCGGCATCTCGATGTCCGAGATCACGAGCGATGCGCCCGCGCCCGGCGCCACCTCGAGCGCCCGCCGCCCGTCGGCGCAGTGCACCACCTCGAAGCCCTCGGCCCGCAGGTGGCGCGAGACCATGCGCACCACATCCGGATCGTCCTCGGCGAAGAGGATGCGCCGGACCGGCACCGCCTCCCGCGGCGCGCCCGCCAGCACCTGGTTCCGCCCGCCTTCCTTGGCGAGGTGCCGCAGGCGGTCCGCCTCCGCCAGCGCGTCGTCCATGGTGATGCCGTTGCCGAGGTCGCAGACGCCGGCCGAGAAGGTGAGCACCAGCGGCTCCGCCTCGCCGGCCCGGAAGTCCACCCCGCGGAGGGCAACGAGCGCCTGCTCCACGGCGGCCCGCGCCTCCTCCGCTCGCTTCCCCCGGAACAGGGCGATGAACTCCGCCCCATCCCACCGCGCCAGGCAGGCCGCGCTCCGGAGCGCCATGCTGATCCGCACCCCGGTCCGCCGCATCACCGCGTCGGCAAACTGCCGGCCCCAGCGCTCCCCCACCCAGCGGAAGTGATCGAGGTCCATGACCGCGAGCGCGCACGGCGTCTCCGCGGGCTGCAGGCCCTCGAAGTGGTGCCAGGTCTCGAGGAACGCGGCGCGGTTGGGGAGGCCGGTGACGGGGTCGCGCCGGGCCAGCTGGACCAGGCGCGCGTGCCGCTCCAGGCGGCTCGAGACCGCCACCGCGAAGCTCTCCGGTTCCACCGGCTTCTCGAAGTAGCCGTCGGCGCCGAGCGCGTAGCACTCCGCGCGGACCGCGGCGCCGAGCCGGGCGGTGAGCACTACCACCGGGGTGGCGGCCGTGCGCGGG
Organism: uncultured Gemmatimonadaceae bacterium; assembly: GCA_964598655.1. Lineage (GTDB taxonomy): Bacteria > Gemmatimonadota > Gemmatimonadetes > Gemmatimonadales > GWC2-71-9 > JADJOM01. The sequence continues at coordinate 49,425 of CAZRCT010000010.1, read as the reverse complement.
TCGGAGCGGAGCTCGAGCAGCAGGCTCCGGCCATCGCCGTCGGGGAGGATGAGGTCCAGCACCACGAGGCTCGGCACCTCGCGGGCCAGCGCGGCGCGGGCCGCGGCCATGGTGCTGGCCAGCAGGATGCGGCGGCCGGGCGCGGCGAGCATCACCTCGAGCGAGCGCGCCGAGAGCGCCTCGTCCTCCACCACCAGGATCACCTCGGCTGCGGCGGCTGCGGCCACCCGGTCGAGCAGGGCGAGGAGGGCCGCGCAACGGGCGGCCACCTGCTCCGCGCTCGCGGTCAGCACCGCCGCCACCGCCGCCTGCAGCTCGGGCCGGGCCACCGCGGCGTCATCCTCCCCGATCGCGCGGGCGATCCGCCACAGTGATGCAAGCGCCTCCTCGCTGGCCGGCTCCCCGTGCGCCAGCGGCCGCACGGCGTGCGCGAGGGCGGCGCGCAGGCTCGGGAGGGCCGAACGGCGCGGCTGAGGGACGGCGGACGGGGCGGGGGCCATGTCAGGAATTATCGGCGCCCCCGGGGGCTACATGAGCAGGGGTTATCGTCGGCCGAAACCCTTGTCTGCCGACGATCGTACGCTGATATTACGGTTCCACCGAACATTCGTGCCTGGAGGCCCCATGCTGGACGCGATCGACCGTGCGATTCTCGGGCACCTCCAGCAGAACGCCCGCATCAGCAACGCCGACATCGCCCGCCAGCTCGACATGGCCCCGTCGGCTATCCTCGACCGAATCCGCAAACTGGAGCAGAAGGGCGTCATCCAGGGCTACACCATCCGGATCGACCCCCGGACCGTGGGCCTGGGTCTCACCGCCTTCATCCTGGTGCGCACCGAGGAGCGCGTAGGCTCCGGCGCCATCGGCGAGGCGCTCGCCCGGCTCCCGGAGGTCCTCGAACTCCACCATGTGGCCGGCGAGGACTGCTACCTGGTGAAGGTCCGGGTGTCGGATACCGAGGCCCTGAGCCGCCTGCTCCGCGACAAGGTGGGCCGCCTGAAGGGCGTCCGGAGCACCCGATCCACCATCGTGCTCTCCACGGCCAAGGAGGGCGGGGACCTGCCGCTGCCCGACCCGGAGGAGGTGGCCCATGGCGCCTGACGCCCGCGCATACCGCACCCGGCTGCTGCTGGCCTTCGCGGCCATCTACATCATCTGGGGCTCCACCTATCTCGGCATTGCGGTGGCCATCCAGTCCATGCCGCCGTTCATCATGGCGAGCCTGCGCTTCCTGCTGGCCGGCAGCGTGCTGTTCGGCTGGGCCTGGTTCACCGGCAGCGTCCGCCCCGCGCGGCGGCAGTGGGGGTGGGCCTTCCTGCTCGGTGCGCTCTTCTTCCTCGTGGGGAACGGCGCCGTGGTGTGGGTGGAGCAGTCGCTCCCCTCGGGGCTCACGGCGCTCATCGTGGCGATGGTGTCGGTGTGGACCGCCATCCTCGAATGGGCGCGGCCCGGCGGCGCCCGGCCGGCCGGCATGGTGATGGTGGGCATCGCGCTGGGGTTTGCGGGGGTGGCGCTGCTGGTGCTGCCCGGCCAGACCGGCGGCGCCGTGCCGGTGGGCGGGGTGCTGCTCCTCATGGCCAGCACGTTCACGTGGGCCCTGGCCACCGTGCTGTCGCGCACGGCGGACCTGCCCAAGAGCACCGCCCTGGTTTCCGGCATGGAGATGCTGGCGGGCGGCGTGCTGCTCGGCCTGGCGGGGCTGGTCACCGGCGAGTGGGGTCGCTTCCACCCGTCGCAGGTGAGCGGGGCGTCGTTGCTGGCGTTCCTCTACCTGGTGGTCTTCGGCTCGCTGGTCACCTTCACCTGCTTCGCGTGGCTCCTCAAGGTGACCAACCCCAACAAGGTGGCCACCGCCGGCTACGTGAACCCGATGGTGGCCGTGCTGCTCGGCTGGGCGTTCGGGGGGGAGACGCTGTCGGCGCGGACGCTGGTGGCGTCGGCGGTGATCATCCTCTCCGTGGTGCTCATCATCACGGGCAAGGAGCTGTCGCGGCTGCGCGCCTCGGTGGCCACGCGATTCAGCCTCGCCACCAAGCCCGAGGGCGTGCGCTGAGTCACACGACGGCACCGGCGGTTGACGGGTGGGCCGGCGGTGCCTAGAGTTGGTCCCATGACCTGCGCCGGCTCCTGCTCCGTCAATACCTGCTGGGGTAATCCGTTTCGATGACGGGGAGCGTGGCGCGCGCACATCACACGATGCACTGACCCGCGGCCCGCTCCCCGAGAGCGGGCCGTCTCTTTTACCCGGGACCGTCCCATGGAACTGCACGCCACCGCCGCCCGGCTGGCCCTGCCCGACCTCCAGCCCGGGCCGGAGCCCCTCCTCGAGCTCGGCACGCTCTTCGAGGTGAGCGAGGCGCTGGCCAGCGCCCCCCGCCTCGGCGAGGGCGTGGCCAAGGCCATGCAGCTCCTCCGCCGCTACCCCGGCGCCCTCCGCGGCTCCCTCACCCTCCTCGACGAGGAGACCGGCGAGCTCTACATCGAGGGCGCCCTCAACCTCCCCGAGGCCGGCCGCCACGCCCGCTACCGCGTGGGCGAGGGGATCACCGGCGAGGTGGTGGCGAGCGGCCGCGCCATCGTGGTGCCGGACGTGGAGCGCGAGCCGCGCTTCCTGCACCGCACCGTGCGCCGCGTTCCCGAGCCGGGCCGCGCCATCAGCTTCGTCTGCGTGCCCGTGATGGTGGACCACCGCGCGGTGGGGGCCCTCTCCGTGGACGTGGCCAACTGGCCCGAGGGCGACCGGGCGCACCTGCTCAAGTTCCTGCACGTCGTGAGCGCGCTGGTGGCGCTCCGCCTCAAGACCCAGCGGCCCCTCGAGGCCGAGAACCGCGCCCTGCGCCGGGAGCTCTTCGAGCGCTACGACTTTGGCCACCTGGTGGGGGCCAGCGGCAAGATGCGGGACGTCCTGGCCCAGGTGGCGCAGGTGGCGGGCACGGCCACCACCGTGCTCATCCGGGGCGAGTCGGGGACGGGCAAGGAGCTTATCGCCCACGCCCTCCACTACAACAGCCCGCGCGCGCAGGGGCCGTTCATCAAGGTGAACTGCGCCGCGCTGCCCGAGACGCTCATGGAGTCGGAACTCTTCGGGCACGAGAAGGGGTCGTTCACCGGCGCCCTGGCGCGCAAGCAGGGCCGCTTCGAGCTGGCGCACGGCGGCACCATCTTCCTCGACGAAGTGGGCGAGCTCTCCCCGGCCACCCAGGCCAAGCTGCTCCGGGTGCTGCAGGAGCGGGAGTTCGAGCGGGTGGGTGGGAGCGCCCCCATCCGGGTGGACGTGCGGGTCATCGCCGCCACCAACCGGGACCTGGAGGGCGCCATCGGCGAGCGGGGGTTCCGCGAGGACCTCTACTACCGCCTCAACGTCTTCCCGCTCTTCCTGCCGCCGCTCCGCGAGCGGAAGCCGGACATCCTGCTCCTGGCCGACCACTTCGTCGAGAAGTACGCACGGGCCCACCGGAAGCAGGTCACCCGGATCACCACGCCGGCCATCGACATGCTGATGCGCTACCACTGGCCGGGCAACGTGCGCGAGCTCGAGAACGTCATCGAGCGCGCCGTGGTGGTGGCCGAGGCCGACGCCATCCATGGGCGCCACCTGCCGCCCACCCTGCAGACCCCCGAGGAACAGGTCGACGGGGCCGGCTCCCTCAAGGCGGCGGTGGCCCGGCTGGAGAGCGACCTGCTGGTGGACGCCCTGAAGACCACCCGCGGCTCGGTGGCGGATGCCACCCGGCTGCTGGCCAGCACGGAGCGGATCATCCGCTACAAGCTCCGGAAGTACGGGATCGACCCGGCCCGCTTCGTCTGACGAATCTGTTCCCGGGCAGGCGCCCGGGCACACAATTGTCGCTCCCGCCGCGCGGCATGCGGCCCGGCTGGCGCCGGGTTCGCATGCCGCAAGTCGTTGCTGCCCAACGTCTTTCCTGTGACACTGCCTGACAAACCGGCGTGCGGCACGCATCTTGTCCTAGGACTCACCCGTCACCCGCCGGGAGGGCCCGATGCACCGCACGTTTCGCTTCGTCGTCGTGCTCGCCGGCCTCGTGGCGGCGCGCTGATGGCAAGCGCCCGTGCCGGCCTCTGGGTCAGGACCCAGGGTCCCGCGCGGAGGGCCAAGCGGCGGCACCGGCGTGCTGGCGTTCCCCTCCCGCGGTCACCCCGAGTCTGGTGGCCCGACGGCCGGCGCGGTGTCGCGCCGTGATCGTCCTGCCACGGTCGCAGGCGCGGCCCCGGGGCCGCACCCGCCCCCGGCGCGGGCGAATGGGCAGGAGAGCCGATGCGTGACGGAGGCCACCGCCGACTCGACTGCCCTTCCCTCCGCGCCACTCGCTTGACCGCCTCTCACGAGTGCACGATCTTCGGGGTCGCACGCATCCTGCGCCCCTCCGAGGAGTCACTCCCCCATGCTGTTCTCGCCCCGCGTCGTCGCGACGGTGCTGGCGGCCGTCGTGGCCGCCGAGCCGCCGGCGGTCCTGCGCGTCCTGTCGTCGTCCCCCGAGGGGGAGGCGCCGCTCTCGGCGCCGGTACAGGTGATCTTCGACCGGCCCGTGGCCGGCTCGCTGGACCGGAGCGTGGACCCGGCGGGCATCTTCCGCATGGAGCCGGCGGTGCCCGGCAAGGTGGAGTGGCGCGATCCCGTGACCCTCCGCTTCCAGCCCGCCAAGCCGCTCACCCCCGGCGCGAGCTACCGCGTCACCATCAGCAACACCTTCGAGGCCATGGACGGCTCGAGGCTGGAGCAGCCCTTCAGCTACACGTTCACCGTCCTCGGCCCCCAGCTCCTCACCGGCCTCCCCGTCAACGAGGGCGAGAGCCCCCAGTTCCTCGGCAAGGACGCCACCTTCGAGGTGATTTTCAGCGCGCCCCTCGCCGGCGGGGCGCTCGCCGACCGGGCCTACCTGGAGATGAACCCGGCCTGCGGCGGGAGCCGCATTCCGCTCAAGGTCACCAACCAGCGCGCCATCACCGACGAAGACCCCTGGCAGTACCGCGAGGCCGGCGGCTGGGAGCGCGACCGCTCCGCCGACGAGCTCCGCCGCGTCGTCACCCTGACGCCGGGGAAGCCGCTGCCGCTCGACTGCGCCGGCGCCCTCATCCTTCCGTCCGTCATTGACCCCGAGGGCACCAAGCCCTTCGTGCACTGGGGCTTCCAGACCTACACCCGGCTCAAGATCGCCGACGTGAAGTGCGCTTCGGGCGACGCCTGCCCCACCGGTGGCGTCCAGCTCACCTTCTCCACCCCGGTGAAGGGCGCCGAGGTGGAGCGGTACGTCAGGCTGATGCCGGCCGTGGACTTCGCCGTCTCCGACACCACCGAGGAATCCACCAGCTGGTACCTCGAGACCACCCTGGTGCCCCACACCGCCTACGCCGTGGTGGTGGACACCGCGCTCCGCGACATCTTCGGCCAGCGGCTGGAGGGGAACCCGGCCGGCGGCTTCCGCACCACCGGCTATGCGCCGCTGGTGGAGCACGAGTACGGCCGCCTCACGGTGGAGCGGGTGGGCTTCCGCACCCTGGCGGTGAAGCACGTCAACGTGGACACGCTGGTCACCACCATCGCGCCGGTGCCGGACGCGCTCATCCCTGGCATCCTCCGCTGGAACCGCTGGAACACCGACGACAGCGTCATGGCGCAGGTGCTGCGCCGGGCCGTCACCAAGAAGGTGGCGGTGCCCGGCGCCCGCGACCGCGTGCGCATCTACGGCCTCCCGCTCCCCGCCTACACCGCCAACCGCCCCGGCATGCCGCTGCTCCAGGTGGTGCGGGTGACGAGCCCGAGCCTGCCGCCCGAGTGGCAGGAGAACCAGCCCTACGCCATCGTGCAGGTCACCGACCTCGCGGTGCACGCCCGCCTGGGCCACACCGGCGGCGTGGTGTGGGTGACGGGCGTCTCCGACGGGAAGGCCCGCGCCAACGCCCTCGTCTCCCTCTACTCTCCCGAGGGAAAGCTCCGCGCCACCACCCGCACCGGCGCCGACGGCGTCGCCACCTTCCCCGAACTCCGTCCCGACACGAGCGCGGTGAACGGCGACACCTTCGAGGGCTACGTCATCGCCCAGCTGGCGGGGGACCGGGCACTCACCGCCATCAGCACCTACGACCCCGACCTCTCCCCCTGGCGCTTCAACGTCCGCTCCGCCTGGGGCGGCGAGCGCTGGCCCATGGCCGGCGCCGTCTTCACCGAGCGCGGCATCTACCGCCCGGGCGAGGTGGTCTACGCCAAGGCCATCGCGCGGAGCGGCCTGCTCGGCAAGCTCGGCGTCCCGGCGCGTAGCGACTCGCTCCGCTGGGTCTTCAGCGACCGCGACGGTGGGATCCTCAAGGAGAAGGTCGTCGCCCTATCGGCCTTCGGGACGAGCAGCGAGACCGTCACGCTCCCGGCCGACGCGCCCCTCGGCACCTACACCCTGGCCGTGTCCCAGCGCCGCGCGGGCGAGTGGCAGGAGCTGGCCACCGGGAGCTACCGCGTGGCCGAGTACCGCCCGCCCGAGTTCCTGGTGGAGGCGAGCGCCGACAGCGGCGCCCGCTTCGCCGGCGACACCCTCGTGGCACGCTTCGAGGCGCGCTACCTCTTCGGAGCGCCGATGGCGCGGGCCGCACTGTCCTGGAGCGCGCGGATGACGCCCATGGAGTTCTGGGACCTCGACATCCCGCGCACCGACGGGTTCAGCTTTGGGGAGGGCTTCAACTGGTGGGAGGAGTCCTCCCGCAGCGGGCCAGGCACCATCGAGCTGGTGCAGGGCGAGGACACGCTGGACGCCGCGGGCCGCACCACGGTGAAGGTGGCCGTGGCCCAGCCGCCCAAGGGCCAGCCGGCGCGCGCCGTGGTGGAGGCGGCCGTGACCGACGTGAACCGCCAGATGGTGGGCGCCCGGGCCAGCGCCGTGATCCATCCTGCTTCCTTTTATATAGGGGCGCGGCCGGAGGGGAACGACTACTTCTGGGTGGCCGGGACCCCCGAGCGCATCTCCGTGATCGCCGTGCGGCCGGACGGCCGCCGGGTGAACGGCGTCCGCATCCAGGGCACGGTGGTGCGGCGCGAGTGGCACCGGGTGCACCGCACCCGCGGCGGCTTCAGTGAGGTGTACGGCGAGTGGGTGTCGGATACGGTGGGCCGCTGCAGCATCATCACCACCGGCGACGGGGCGGGGGAGTGCCGGGTGACCCCGCCGAGCGGCGGCAGCTACACCATCAGCTTCACCGCCGAGGACGAGGCCCATCGGACGGTGCTCACCAGCATCTTCCGCTGGGCCACCGGCAAGGGCTGGGTGCCGTGGAACGACGAGAGCCAGTTCAAGATGGACCTGATCGCCGACCGGCAGCGGTACAGCGTCGGGGACACGGCTACCGTGCTCTTCGCCTCGCCGTTCACGGGGGCGGAGGCGTGGGTCACGGTGGAGCGCGAGGGGATCATCGAGCAGCGGCGGCTCACCCTCACGGAGGGGTCCACCACGCTCAAGTTCCCCATCACCGAGGCGTGGGCGCCGAACGCCTTCGTGTCGGTGGTGGTGGCCCGCGGCCGGAGCGCCAAGCCCGGCCCGCTCGATGACCCCGGCCGCCCGACCATGCGCGTGGGCTACACCGAGATCCGCGTCACCCCCGAGGTGAAGCGCCTCACGGTGGCCGTGGCCCCCCTCAAGCCCGAGTACCGCCCGGGCGACTCGGCCAAGGTGGCGCTCACGGTGACGGACAAGGCCGGCAAGGGCCAGCGGAGCGAGGTGACGCTCTGGGCCGTGGATGAGGGCGTCCTCTCCCTCACCGGCTACACCACGCCCGATCCCATTGACCTCCTCTACGCCGCCCGCGGCCTGGGCCTCCGGCTGGCCAGCAACCTGACCACCGTGGCCCCGCAGGTGCCGGAAGGGATGAAGGGCGAGCGCTCGCCCGGCGGCGGCGGCGGTGCGGGGCAGGCGGACCTGCTGCGCTCGCAGTTCCGCACCACGGCTTTCTTCCTGGACAGCGTGGTCACGGACTCGACGGGCAAGGCCATCGCCACGGCCAGGATGCCGGACAACCTCACCACCTTCCGCGTCATGGCCGTGGCCGTGACCGCCGGCGATCGCTACGGCAGCGGCGATGCGAAGCTGCTCGTCACCCGCCCGCTGCTGGCCCGCCCCGCGCTGCCGCGCTTCGTCCGTGAGGCGGACAAGTTCGAAGCGGGCGTGGTGGTGAACCAGCGCGCCGGCGGCACCCCCACCGTGCAGGTCACGGCGGAGGCCCGCGGCGTGGACCTGACCGGCGATCCGAAGAAGTCCGCCACCCTCGAGGCCGGCCGCGGCCGCGAGGTGCGCTTCGGCTTCCGTGTCCCCGGGGTGGGCCCCCTCGGCGCCGACAGCGCCAGCTTCACCTTCGGCGTCACCGGCAACGGCGATGCCGACGCGGTGCGCCAGCGGCTGGCGGTGCGGCCGTCGTACCGGCCACGGGCCTGGACCATCACCGGCCTCCTCCGCGACACGGCCACCGCCGAGTTCCGGCTCCCGGAGGGGATCGATCCCGACCGCTCCCGCCTCGAGCTCTCCCTCGGCAACAGCCCGCTTGGCCTGCTCAAGGGGCTGGCGTGGGAACTGCGCGTCTATCCCTACTACTGCAGCGAGCAGGTGTCGAGCACGGCGGGACCGCTGATCGCCCTCTACCGCGCCGAGCAGCGGCTCCGCGGCACCAAGCTGCTGCGCGGGAACCCCAAGAAGGACATTGAGCTGGCGGTGAGCATGCTCTCGCGCCGGCAGCGGAGCGACGGCGGCATCGGCTACTGGGGGCCCGACGACTGGACCACCATGTGGCTCAGCGCCTGGGCCGGGCAGGTGCTGCTCGACGCCAAGGCCGCCGGCATCACCGTGAGCGACTCGGTCCTGGCGCGCCTGGCGGAGTACATGCGCACCAACCTGGCGGAGCCGAAGGAGGTGCGCGCCCCGGTGATCGGCTGGTACGACGCCGTGCGCGCCTCACTCGGCGACAAGGTGGCCGCCGCCGACTTCCTGAGCCGCTACGGCAAGCCCGAGGTGGCGGCCGAGAACGAGCTGCTCCGCTCGGTGGCGCAGCTCTCCTGGGAGGACCAGCTCCGCCTGGCCGAGATGCTGGCGCGCCGCGGCGCCACGCGGACGGCGCGGAACATCCTCGCGCCCGTCTGGCGCACCGTGAAGGTGGAGGGCCGCCGCGCCGCGGTGCCGGAGGCGGCGTGGAGCACGCAGAGCTTCTTCGACTCCCGCATCCGCCCCGTGGCGCGGCTCCTCACCGCCACGCTGGCGGTGGACAGCGCCCACGCGCTGATCGGCCCGCTGGTGGAATCCATCGCGCAGCAGCAGCGCGCGGGCATCATCAACCCGTGGAACACGCAGGACTACGCCGCGGCCGTCACCGCCCTGGTGGCCTTCGATGCGCGCCTCAAGGCGGGCGCCCCGCGCGCCTTCCGCGTGGTGCAGGGAGACAAGGTCATCCTCTCCGCCAGGCCCACGGCGCCCGTCGGGGC
>CAZRCT010000010.1:0-39853 GCA_964598655.1 uncultured Gemmatimonadaceae bacterium | reverse complement strand
TGGTGCAGGGAGACAAGGTCATCCTCTCCGCCAGGCCCACGGCGCCCGTCGGGGCCGTCGGCGCGGCCGTGGCGCCCGCACTCACGCTCCGCGATTCCGCGGTAGCCCTCACCGGCCTCCTCGGCACCGCGGCCAATGGCGAGCGCCCCATGGCCCTCCGGCTTGAAGCCGACGGAGCCGGCGCGCCGCTCTACTACTACCTCACCGTGCGCGAGGTCCCGAAGCAGCGCCCGGTGAATCCCGAGGACCAGGGCATCAAGGTGGAGCGCTGGTACGAGCGCTACGACCGGCCCGAGCCCATCACCAGCGCGCAGGAGGGCGAGATCGTCCGCGTCCGCCTCCGCATCACCATCCCCAACGACCGCGAGTTCCTGGTGGTGGACGATGCGCTGCCCGCCGGCCTCGAGGCGGTGGACCTGAGTCTCCGCACCGCCAGCACGCTGCCCGGCCCGGGCCGCGGCCAGCGCATGGAGTACGTCACCCCCGAGCAGGCCGAGGGGGAGGAGGACGTGAGCGGGGACGAGTCGTACGGCTGGTACTATGGCAGCTGGGACAGCGGCTGGTGGTCGCCGTTCGACCACAAGGAGCTTCGGGACGACCGCGTGGTGTACTTCGCCACCGTGCTCTGGAAGGGCACCTACACCATGACGTACATCGCGCGCGCCACGACGCCCGGGACCTTCGTGCGGCCGCCGGCGCATGCGGAGGAGATGTACAATCCGGCGGTGTACGGGCGGAGCGACGGGGGGATCTTCACCGTGACGGTGCGGTAGCTGCGGGATGAGGGCGATGGGTGCGGGGGCGCGACGAACGGTGCTGTTGCTGGCAATCACGGCGGGTGCCGTGGCTCCCGTCTCAGCGCAGCACGGGCCGGATGCTCCTGATCGCGCCCTGCGTGTCTCGGTGCGCGGCCCGATCGACATCCCGCTCCCCGGAAGGCTCCGGATCACGTCCCAGCACGGCCTTCCCGCCGGAATCGACGTGGAGCCCGCCATCGACGCCGACCTCGAGCAGGGTGGACCGGGCACGCTCCGCCTGGTGCTGCGCCGACCGCTCACACCGCGCCAGCGCTACCGCATCACCCTGACTGGCGAGTTCCTGTCCACCATCGGATCGGCACCGGAAACCACGCAGATCGAGGCGGTCGCCGCCTTTGACGTCCTCGCCTATCGGGGCATGGGCGCGCCCGGTTCCTCGATCCTGGTGACACTCGGCCCGTGGTGGCCGGCGGACACGCTCAGCAGCCGCTTCCCGCCAGGCGTGAGCCTCGAGCCGGCGGTGACCGGGCAGGTCAGCGTTAGGGACGGGGTGCTTCGCTTCGACCCCGCGGAGCCGTGGCGCCCCGGCCACTCCTACTACTTCCGGATTGACAGCAGCTACCGCGCTCACGATGGCACGCCTCTGCGGGCGCCCTTCGAGCTCCGGTGGACAGGGCCGGAACCGCAGCTGCGAACTGTCTGGCTGCCCACCACCGGGGGCGGCGCCGAGATGCTCTATCCAGGTGGGCCAATTCGGCTTCTGTTCGACGGCCCCGTGGACCCAGCGACGATCCTGCGACGGTTTCGCCTTGACGTTGATCCCACCGTCGTCGCCACTCCGGCCTGCCGCGAACTTGCGAATGTGAAGCTCCAGCTTCTGGGCGTGAGGCCGGTAGAGCCCGGCGATGTGGCCTTGAACTCGCTCACGGGGGGAATCTTCTGGTCATCCGGCGACCGTCCTGACCAGCGATTCCACCGCATCCTGACCCTGCAGGCGCCGCGCGACCTCCCCGCCGGCTGTCCTGGTTGGTGGACCTACTCCGGGCCGGCGCCGATCATCGGCGGGGGATTCCGGACGCCCGGGCCTCTCGTCATTGCGCCGCCCGGTGGGCGACCGTGGCAAACTCCCGGCCCCGCCGGCACGCTGGCGGCACTCGACACCGCCCCGCCTCCGTTCCGGCTCCCGCCTGACGGCCGGCTCGTCCTCTCCTTCTCTGAGCCGGTCAATGAGGCCGAGCTGCGGCGCACGCTCACGCTCTCGCCCGCGTTGGCTTACGACCTGCGACCGGTCTGGCCGGACCTCCCGCCGACCAGTTGGCACCTCACCGCGAGGTTTGAGCCTGGAGCCCGCTATGAGCTGCGGATCGCCCGGGGACTTCGCTCGGTGGTCGGGGCTGAGCTTGCGGCCGAGGTCACGTGGCGCTTCGAACTGGCCCGACCTGGGCTGCGCGACGGGATCGAACTCCGCGCCACGCACCGGGTCATCGGCCGCCAGGACGAGATGCGGGTTCCACTCCGGGTCACGAGCGCGGCGAACGTGGAGTGGTGTGCCCTCGAGATCTCCGACACGCTGACCGCGAGCTTCCTGGTCAGTTACTGGAAGACCTTCCTGGGCAATACGGCACTGCCGGCTCCCGTCTGCGTGACGACGCCGGTGCCGCCGGCCGGGGACGGCGACACGCTGGTATACCTCCCGATCCCACGGGCCGCCTTGAGCTGGGGGCAGGGCCTCCTCGCGGTCTTTGTGCAAGCGCCGCGTGCGCGCCCGTCGCTCGACAACCTGCGGGGTCCCCCCGCCGTGTTCCAGCGATCCGACCTCGCCGCTGAGGTGCTGACGTGGCCGGCGGAGATCCTTGTGCGGGCGCGACAGCGCCGGGCCGGCGCACCCTTGGCCGGCACGCTGGTGGAGGTAGTGGGATGCGGCCGCACGGTCGCGAGCGGCCGCAGTGGGGCGGATGGTGTGGCCCGCCTGCCGTTCCCGGGGGCCAGCGGGTCCCCCTGCGTCTCCGGCCTTGCCCTCCGGATTCGCCATGCGGATGACCTGCTCTGGCAGGCGCTCCCGAGCCTTGGTGACGCCGAGATGCGGCTGAACGGATGGGAGGATCTCTCCTCCGAGTGGGTGCTTGGGCCGCAGTCCGAGCCAGGTCGCGCCATCCTCCACGTCGACCGGGGCATCTACGCACCTGGCGAGCAGCTGCGGGCCATCGTGCTTGCCCTGCGTCAGCCCCTCACCTCGGGCCCGCGGCCCGCTGCCGCGGAGGAGGCTCGGTGGGAGCTATGGGGGGAGACCAGGATCTGGGAGGGTGAGCCACACCCGTTACGCCAGGGAAGCGTGGTGCTCGATCGCGCCGGGACGGGAGCGCTCACCTTGCCTCTCGATTCGCTGCCACCGGGTTCCTACCGCCTGGTGCTCTCGCTCCGGAACGGGCCCGGCTGGCTCCGCCTGGCTGGGGGCGACTTCACCATCGGGCGTTACGGCACGGGGGGCCTCATCCCCTCCATCACCGCGCCAGGCAGGTGGATGCTGCAGGACACCGTCCCGGTGCTCGTGGAAGCGGTGACACGTCAGGGCCATCCGGCGGTGGGGCGCGCGGTGCGCTGGCGTGCGATCTTCGTCACGCATCGCGCCCTCCGGCACGTCGGGGATGAGCTGAGTTACGTCCTCAGCGTGAATACCACGCCGGTGCCGCTCGACGCCACGCTCGACAGCGTAGTGGTGGCTGGTGTCGGCCGCCTTGGCCCAGCCGGACGCCTCACCATCCGCCTGCCGCTCCCCGCCCCCCGCGGTGGCCGTGCGATCAATGCCCGTGTCGAAGCCACGGTGGTGGATACCGGCGGTGATACCGTCACCGTCGGGCTCACGCGGGAGCTCTGGCCGCGGCAGGGCGTGCTTGCCCTGCGTCGGGTGGACAGTGCGACCGCCCCCGCGGATACGGTGGAACTCGAGCTCCGCGGCCTGGGCGGCATCAACGGGCGGACCGCCGGGCTGCACGCCGTGATCACCACCTTCCGCCGCACCTGGTTTGCGGAGTCGCTCCTCGCCGGCAAGGGGTGGTCGTGGCACAATGGCTGGGGCCGCGTGCGCGTAGGGCAGTGTGCCGTGGTGACGGATGCGGATGGGCTGGCGCGCTGCCGGCTCCCGGCCGGGGGCACCATGTCTGACGTCCAGGCAGAGGTTAGGGAGACGGACGGACGGGCCGGGACCAGTCTCCAGGCCCCAATGGAATACGTGCCGATGCCCCGCTCGGGGCTGGTCGCGGCATCCGAGGCCGCCCTACGTCAGGCCCGGGTGCGGCTGGACACGCTTGCCGTGGTGCATGACTCTGCCGTACTCACGGTCGGCGACACGCTCCGCGTGACGTTCGACAACCCCTTCCCGCGCGCCCACGCCTGGCTGACGCTGTCGCGTCTGGCGCCGCTGGATGGCTCGGATCATCTCGTGCGCCAGGGCAGGGATACGCTCGCCATGGTCATCACCCCGGCCATGGTGCCGGGCGTTCTGGTCGACCTGACACTGATCGAAGCCGATGGGGACAGCGCGGGTGCGCGGGTGGTGTACGCCTGGCGCCCGGTGGCGGTGCGGCACTCCGCCGGCCGCCTCCAGGTCGTCGGTACCCGCCGGGAAGACGGCCAGGTCGTGGTGGAGGTCCGGGACGCCGAGGGGCGCCCGGTCCGGGCGAGCCTGCGCGGCTGGCGGCTCGATGGCCGCCTCCTCGCGCTTGCTGACTGGGTGACCGTGAACCCCGATGTGACCCTGGCCCGTCCGGTCGGCGTCACGCGGGGGTTCGGGTCCACGGCCGGGAACGCGGTGCCGGAGACCTTCGATGACGGGGGTCGCCTCTCTCTTCCGGATCCGCACGAGATGCTGTCGCTCGTGTGGCCCACCGAACGGCGTTTGCAGGCATTTCCGGCAGAGCCCGGGCCCGTGAGCGCGACTGCCGCCGACTCGGCCTGGACCAGCGAAATCGGTCGAGCAACGTTGGCTCTTGGCTCTCGGGGCGCCTTCGGCCGCCTCATCATCGTGGCCGCCGACACGCTCGGCCGCGTAGGCACCTTCGACTCCGGTCGTCCCTGAATGCGCACGCTCCGCTGGTCCATCGCGCTTCTGGGCGCCCTCGGCACCGCCGCCGGCGCCTTCGTGGCGCTCCCCGTGCCCCGGGCGCTGCTGGCGCCGAGCGACACGCAGACGCTCCTCCTCGAGGACCGCACCGGCCGCCTCCTCCGCGCCACCCGCGCTGGCGACGGCTCCCTCGCCCGCTGGGTGCCGCTCACCGCCATGGACCCCGACCTCCCGCGCGCCTTCGTGGCCGTGGAGGACCGGCGCTTCTTCACCCACCACGGCATTGACGTCCACGCCGTGGGCCGCGCCCTCCGCGACAACCTCCGCTCCCGCGGCGTCGTCTCCGGCGCGTCCACGCTCACCATGCAGCTGGCGCGCCTGGTGCATCCCATCGGCCACGGACCGGTGGACAAGGTGGTGCAGGCCCTCTGGGCGCTCCGCCTCGAGGCGCACCTCTCCAAGAACGAGATCCTGGAGCAGTACCTGAACCGGGTGCCGCTGGGGCAGGGCACCGTCGGCGTGGCCGCCGCCATGCGGCTCTACTTCGGCGCCGGCGCCGACCAGGCAAGCCTCGGCCAGGCGGCACTGCTCGCGGCGCTGGCGCAGGCGCCCTCCAGCCGGAACCCCATCGTCTCCCAGGGCCGAGCGCTCGCGCGCCGCCGCATCGGCCTCGCGGCGCTCGAGCGCGAGGGCTGGGCCAGTGAGGCGGAGGTGGCGCGCGCGCTCGAGGAGCCGGTCCTCGACCAGCACGGCACCCGCCCCTTCCTGGCGCCGCACTTCACCAGCCGCCTCCTCCTCGACGCGGAGGCCGCGGGCCGCCCGCTCGTCGGCACCTGGCGCACCTCGCTGGACCTGGCCCTGCAGGAGGCGCTCGAGGCCGAGGTGCGCCACACCGTCGCCACCCTCGGCGACCGCGGCGTGGAGCACGCGGCCGCCGTGGTGCTGGACAATCGCAGCGGCGAGGTCCTGGCCTGGGTGGGCTCCCCCGACTTCTGGGCCGACACCGCGGGCCAGGTGGACATGGTGACGAGCCCGCGCCAGCCGGGTTCATCCCTGAAGCCGTTCCTCTACGCCCTGGCGCTCGACCGCGGCGTCACCGCCGCCACGGTCCTGGCCGACATCGCCACCACCTGGCAGACGGCCGCCGGCCCCTACCACCCGCGCAACTACGACCGCCGCTTCCACGGCCCCGTGCGCGTGCGCGAGGCGCTGGCCAGCTCCTTCAACATCCCCGCCGTCCTCCTCGCGGAGAAGGTGGGCGTCGGCACCCTGCTCAACGGCCTCCACGACGCCGGCTTTGCCTCACTCGGCCGGAGCGCCGAGCATTATGGGCTGGGGCTGGCGCTCGGGAACGGGGACGTGACCCTGCTGGAGCTGGCCAACGGCTACCGCACCCTGGCCAACGGCGGGCGCTGGTCCCCCACGCGGACCATCGCGCTCCCCGCCGGCGACGCCCCGGCCACCACCGGCCGCCTCGCGAGCGAGCGCGCCAGCGCGCTGGTCCTCGACATCCTGGCCGACCCGGAGGCGCGCATCCCCGGCTTTGGCCTCAGCACGCCGTTCGACTGGCCCTTCCGCGTGGCCGCCAAGACTGGCACCAGCCGCCACTTCACCGACAACTGGGCGGTGGGGGTGACGCAGGGCTTCACCGTGGCCGTGTGGGTGGGGAACTTCAGCGGCCGTCCCATGGAGGGCGTCAGCGGCATCACGGGCGCGGGCCCGCTCCTCCACCGCGCGGTGCTCGAGGTGGCGGCGCGCTACGCGCCGGGGAGCCTCCCGCGTCCCCCCGAGCTCGGGCTCGAGGCGCACGTGATCTGTCGCGTCTCCGGGCTCCGGCCTGGCCGCTACTGCCCCACGGTCACCGAGTACTTCCTCCCGGGCAGCGCCCCGGACCACACCTGCGACTGGCACGAGGCCGGCGGCGTCACCCTCCCGGTGCAGTACGCGGAGTGGGCCAGCACCGAGGGGCGCACAATGGGCGGTCGCACCACCCTCACCCTCGGCGATTCCGCGCAGGCGCTGGTGCCTGACTCGGCCAGCGCGCGGCGGTTCGTGATCACCTCCCCCGCCGATGGCGACTTCTACCGCATCCCCCCGGGGGTCGAGGCGCAGTACGCGACGATCGGCTTGCGGGCCGCCGGCGCCCGTGGCACCGTGGAGTGGTTCGTGGACGGCCGCCGCGTGGCAGGCGGGCGCTGGCCGCTCGTCCCCGGGCAGCACCGCATCCGGGCCCGCGCCGGCCAGGCCCTGGACGAAGTGACGATCACCGTCGAGTAGCGATCCCGCCGCGCTCTTCCCGTCAGGTTCACCCGCACCGGATCTCCCCATGGCCATGCTCCCCACCCGTCCCTTCGGCACCACCGGGCTCGACATCACCACCGTGGGCTTCGGCGCCTGGGCCGCGGGCGGCGGCGGCTGGTCCTACGGCTGGGGGCCCACCGACGACGACGAGGCCGTCGCCGCCATGCGCCGCGCCGTGGAGCTCGGCATCAACTGGATCGACACCGCGGCCGTGTACGGCCATGGCCACTCGGAGGAGCTGGTCTGCCGCCTCCTCCGCGAGCTGCCGGCGGCGGACCGCCCGCTGGTCTTCACCAAGGGCGGCTTCGTCTGGGACCCCGCCAACCCGATGGGCCCCAACAAGTCGAGCCTCGCGCCCGCCTCCATCCGCCGCGAGTGCGAGAACTCGCTCCGCCGCCTCAGCGTGGAGCGCATTGACCTCTACCAGTTCCACACCCAGGACGGGGCCGGCGTGCCGGTCGAGGACTCGTGGGCGGAGATGGGGAAGCTGATCGACGAGGGGAAGGTGCGCTTCGGCGGGGTCAGCAACTTCACCGTGGCCTCGCTCGAGCGCTGCGAGAAGCTCCACCACGTGGCCTCGCTGCAGCCGCCGCTCTCGATGATCCGCCGCCCCGCCGCCGCCGACGTGATCCCCTGGTGCCACGCCCACGGCACCGGCGTCATCGTCTACAGCCCCATGCAGACGGGGATCCTCACCGACAGCTTCACGCGCGAGCGCATCGCCCGGATGGCGGAGGACGACTGGCGCCGCCGCGGCGACCACTTCAAGGAGCCGGCGCTGTCGCGGAACCTGGCCCTCCGCGACGCCCTCATTCCCATCGCCCGCCGCCACCGCACCAACGTGGCCTGCGTCGCGATTGCCTGGACGCTCGCCTGGCCGGGCGTCACGGCGGCCATCGTGGGCGCGCGGACGCCGGCGCAGGTGGAAGGCTGGGTGGATGCGGGGAAGGTCGAGCTGACGGGCGTGGATCTCGACGAGATCGCCGCCGCGATCAGGACGAGCGGGGCGGGGTCGGGGCCGGAGCGGCCGTGACACCCTCGCACCACTTCGCGGTGCGATAGCCGCAGGAGCGGCAGTCGGTGGGGTGCGTGGTGAGGGAGGCGGCGCCCGCCCCGGTGAGCTGCACCAGCTTGCCCAGCTGCGCCAGCGCGGCGGCGCGCATCGCGTCGTTCACCGGCTTCTCCGAAGGGCGGCCCGCCCGTGAGAACTGGAACACGAACCGACTCACCGGCGCACCCGTGATCGCCTCGGCCGCCGTCACGTACGCGGCCCGCTGCACCGCATACTCCTCGGCGTGTTCGTCCACGGTCTCCGGGGCGCAGTTCGTCGTCTTCACGTCGAGCAGCGCCAGGCCGTCCCCGTCCGGCGCCGCCAGGTCCATGGCGCCCTCCACGAACCATCCCTCGCTGGTGACGTGCAGGAACCGGAGCTCGTGCCGCGCCTCCGGGTGCGCTGCCAGCTCCCGGTACGGCGAGGCCTCTTTCACCCGCGTCACTTCCTTGCGCAGCGTGTCCCGGTACTCGCTGCCGGCGCGCGTCTCCACCCCCGGCGCATCCGGATCCCAGTGCCGGATGGCATCCTCCAGGACCCGGTCCAGGTCCTCGTCATCCTCGAGGCGCTCCAGTGTCTGGTGGATGATCTGCCCCCGCTGGATGGCGCCCTCGCCGAAGCCGCCGGTCACCGCCGGCTCCCGCAGTCCCAGCACGTACTTGTAGTGATGCCGCCGGCCGCAGCGCTCGGCCTGCCGCAGGTCGCTGGCGCTCCGCCGCCGCCGGCCCAGCGGCACGGCCAGCGGGGCTGGCGCCTCGGGCAGCGCGGCCGGCGCCGGGGCCGCCGCCGCCGCGGGCGGCACCCGGCCCGTCGTCAGCTTCACGACGCCGAGGTGCGCCACGCCCGCGTGGTCGGTGAACGCCACCGGCGCCCCCTCCGCCAGCTCCAGTCCCGGAAGCACCTTGAGCAGCTCCGTGGCGGGGTCCTTGCCCCGGCCCGGCTCCAGCTTCGAGAAGCCGGACAGGAGCAGCCGGTGCTTGGCCCGCGTGGCCGCCACGTACCAGAGCCGCTTCCGCTCGGCCAGCCCTTCGCGCTCGAGCTGCGCCAGCAGCTTCTGCACGTGCTCCGGCTGGTCCTCCTTTTTCACGTCGGGCCGCTTGAGCGCGATCACCTCGCGCCCCACCAGCAGCGTGCCCTCGGTGCCGCGCGGCGCCCGCTCCAGGTCCGCCCACGCCACCACCCGCCACTCCAGGCCCTTGGCGCTGTGGATGGTGGTGATGGTGATGACGTCCTCCTGCGCGTCGAACAGCCGGGCCTCCCCCTCACGCACGCCCGCGGCCGTGAGGTCCGCGATCATCCGCAGGAAGCTCGTGACGCTTCGCTCCGACTCCTCCCGCGCGATCCGCAGGAACTTCCGCACGTTGGCGGCCCGCTGCAGCCCATCCTCCCCAAGCAGCAGGAGGTGGCCCAGGTAGCCGGTTCGCTCCAGCAGGCGGCCGAGCAGGTCCGCCACCGGCACGCGGTCCCGGAGAGGCAGGAACTCCGCCAGCAGCCGCACCGCCTGCCGGAGCCGCCCCTGCTCAGCCGGATCGGGCAACGTCAGGGCGGCGAGCCCCGCGCGTCGCGGCGAGGCCACCGCCCGCGCCAGCCGCACCAGCGACTCGTCCGACAGCCCCACCCACGGCGAGCGCAGCCAGCCCAGGAGGGCCCGGTCGTCGTCGGGGTCACGGAGCACCTCGAGCGCCAGGACCATGTCCATCACCGCCCGGCACTCGTAGAAGCCCTCGCTCCGGAGTGAGTAGGTGCGAAGGCCCTCGGCCCGGAGGGCCTGCTCGTACCTCGGCGCGTCGCTCCACGAGGCCAGGAGCACCGCCATCTCGCGGAGCGGCACCTGCTCCGGGCCGCGATGGAGCTCCGCCAGCCGCCGCGCCAGGAGCGCCGCCTCCTTCTCCCGCCGTACCTCTGCCTTGTCGGCCTTCGCCTCCTCCTCCGCCGGGACCACGAGCAGCTCCACCGCCTGCTCGATGCGCGGCTTGGCCGGGTCCGCCTTGAGCGGCTGGAACGGTATCTCGTACGCCGCCATCGTTCCCTCGATCGGCGTGTCGAGGATCCGCCCGATCACCTGGTCCACGAAGCCGAGCAGCGGCGCCACGCTGCGGAAGTTCTCGTCCAGGACCACCACGCGCCCGAGCGCGCGCTGTGCGAAGTCCTCCTCCACCGAGCGCCACACCGTCACGTCCGCGCGCCGGAAGCGATAGATGCTCTGCTTCGGGTCGCCCACCAGCAGCAGGCGGGTGGTGTCCGCCGAGCGGCGCTCCGGCTCACCGATGAGGTAGGCGATCTCGCGCTGCGCCGGGTCGGTGTCCTGGAACTCGTCCACCACCAGCAGCTTGAGCCGCCGCTGCAGCGCCTGCCGGACGGCCGGGTGGTCGCGCAGCAGGTCGCGCGTCCACACGATCAGCGCGTCGAAGTCCGCCGCGCCCTCCGCCTCGAGCAGCGCGTCCACCCGGGTGCGCGCCTCCGCCGCGAGCGCCAGCAGGAGCTGCTCCTCCGCTGGCAGCGCTGCGGCGCCCGCCTGGAGCACGCGGAGCCGGTCGGCGTCCCCGGCGAGCGTGCCGGTCCAGCGCTCGATGTCCCGCAGCTGCCACTGCGACACCAGCGGCTCCAGCCGCGCACCGTCGCCGGTGAGGGCCGCGAGGAGCGCCTGCCGCGTGCCCTCCGCCAGGAAGGAGGCGCCTTCCGCCTCCTCCAGGACCGTGCTCAGCATCCCGCGCCCGGAGCGCAGCGCGAACTCTCGCAGCAGGTCGGCGCAGAACCCATGGATGGTGCCGATGCGCGCCGCGTCCACCTCGTACGCCGCCTCCCGGAGCCCCGACCGGAGCAGCGCCGCGCGCAGCTTGGCCTTGAGGTCCGCCGCGGCGGCGTTGGTGTAGGTCACCGCCGCGATGTCCGTGAGCCGGAGCGGGGCGGGGTGCACCTGCCCCCGCACCGGCACGCCGAGCAGGTAGAGGATTCGCCCGATGACGGTCGTGGTCTTCCCGGTGCCGGCGCCGGCGCCGACCAGCACGTGCTCGTCCGTGGCGCGGATGGCGTCCCACTGCCGGTCGGTCGGCTCGCGCTCAAGCATGGCTGCTCTCCGGGCCGCCGGGCGTGCGGCACACCGCCCACGCGGCGCACCAGGGCGGGCACTTGCAGGAGGGCGCGGGGCGCGGGGGGAACTCGCCGGTCCGGAGCGTGCGCACGTGGCCCACCGCGCGCGCCAGCGCCTCGCCCAGCGTGGCCAGGTCCTCATCGTTCGGCTCCAGCGGGGCGCGCAGCCTTGGCGCCGCCCGGAGCACCAGCCGGAGGGCGGAGCTGCCGTCCTTGAGGACCCGGTACTCGAGCGCGGCCGTCTCCGTGCCCGGGTAGAGCCGGCCCAGCGCATGGGCATAGAGCGGGGCCTGCAGCGCCACCCCGTCCTCCCACGCCGCCGTGTCGCCGCCGCCGGGCACGGCGCCCTTGCTGGACTTGTAGTCCACCACGCCCACGTACCGGGCATCCTCCACGCCGCGATCCACCCGGTCAATGATCCCGCGATACCGCAGCCGCACCCCGTCCCGCACCAGCTCCGCCTCGGCGATGCTCACCTCGTGCTCGGCCACCCCGAGCTTCGCCTGCTTGGCCAGCGGGGAGCGGTTGTTCCAGTGCTTCTCGTTCCGCTCCAGCTCGGCGGCGAGGTACTTCTGCAACGTCCGCAGCAGCTCCGCGCGCTGCGCGCCCCGGAGCGTGGCCGGCCCGAGCCACGTCCCCTGCGCCTCCGCCGCCGCGAGGGCCGCGTCCAGCGCCGGCGCCAGCGCCGCCCCGGCGCGCTCCGCGTCCGCCTGCCGGAGCAGGAGCGGGGTGGTCCAGCTCGCGCCGAGCGTGGTGTAGAAGCGCTTGAGGGTGTCGTGCAGGAGGGTGCCGCGGACCGTCGGCTCCATGCCGTCGTCCGGGTCCTCCAGCCGCTCCAGCCGGAGCACCCGCGTGGCGAGGAACGCCCACGGGCACTTGGCGTACTGCTCGAGCTGCGTCGGGCTCCAGAGCCGCGTGTCGCCGAACTCGGCGGCGAGCCAGGCGCGGAGATCTTCCGCCGACAGCACGCCGCTCCACGGGGTGGCCTCGCCGGCCTCACGCGCGGCTTCGATCCGTGCCGCATGCGCCGCGGTGGCCGCGGCCGCGGCGTCGCCGGCCAGCCGCTGCCCCGGCAGGAACACCTGCGAGCTGGTCACCGTCGTCACCTCGAGCTCGGCCACGTCGCCGAGCGCATCGAGGAAGGCCGACGGGATCGTCTCCTGCCCCTGCGTGGTGCGCGCGTAGGACACGGTGAGCCGCTCCGACGCCCCGGCCACCAGCACCCGGAACAGCTCCCGCTCCCGCAGGTCCCAGTCGCCACGCCGGTCGAGCCGGAGCCCCGCCGCCGCCAGCGCCTCCCGGTCGGCTTCATCCATGAGCGGCGAGAGCGGCGCCCGGCTCGGGAACTGTCCCGCCTCGAGCCCCACCAGGAAGACGTGCCGGAGCGGCCGGTACGCCGCGGCGAGGCTCTCCAGCACCTGCACCCCGAACCCCGTCTCCGACTGCAGCGGCACGTCGCCATCGAGCGCCGCTCTCAGGAGAGCCGCAAACTCGGCCACGGTGAACTCGCGTGCTTCTTCATCCCACGTCGCTAGTGCCTTCTGCCAGTCAGCAGTCACCTTCCCAATTCGCAGCCATCCCAGCGCATCCTGGCGAATCACGGCGTGCTCGCTGGTTGAGATGCGCTTCATCTCCTTCTGGATTGCGAAGGGATCGTCCTTCAGCAACTCCGCCAGCGTCGCCAGCCACGCGGTGAGCCGCCGTGGAGCCTCGAGCTTTGCGGCGTGCGCCGTGAACTGGGTGAAGGCGGCCAGGGTTGCCGCGCAGCGGGTGGTGGAGGGGAGCGGGTTCCGGCGGTCGGCCTCGCGCTCCTCGCCCGCGTCGGCGTCGCGCCGCCGCGCGCGCGCCAGCAGCGCCTCGAGCGCCTGCCGCCAGTCGTCGAGCCCGGCGAGCCGCGCGCGAAACCCCGCGTAGTTGAGCACCACCGGGTCCAGGTCGTTCGCGAAGTACGGCTGGGACGCCACCTCCACGAGCCCGTGCCGCGACCACCCCTCCGCCGCGGCCGTGAACAGCGCCAGCACCGCCCGGATCACCGGCACCTCGCGCTCGCCGCGGCGCTGCCGCACCGTCGCCGGGATGCCCGCGCCGGCGAGCGCGCGCACCGCCTCGTCCACGTGCGGTCGCGCGCGCCGTGCCACGATGGCGATCTCCTCGAGCGGCACCCCGGCCGCGTGCAGCGCCCGCACCCGCTCGGCCACCGCCTCGAGCTCGCGGTCCACGTCCGGCGCCGACAGCACCGCGATGCGCCCGTCGCGCACCGGCGGCTCGCCGAAGAGGCGCACCGCCACTGCCGACGGCTCCGCCAGGGGCTCGTGGCGCGCCCCGAGGTCGTCGAGGATCCCCGGCAGCACGTAAGCAGCGTACACCACCACACGGTCGAGCTGCGGCGCGTCGCGCAGCGCCCGGAGCAGCGTAGTCCACCCGCCACGCAGGTCGTGGAGCCCGAAGAGCCGAACCTCCCGCCGCGCGAGGCCGAGCCGCTCGGCCAGCGTCGTGCCGCCGGCGCGGATGGCGCGCGCGCAGTCCGCCAGCGTGTCCCGCCCGTCGCGGCGCGTGTCGCCGAGCGCCTCCATGTAGGCGGCGTAGAGTTCCCCGAGCTCGGCGTTGCGCCGCTGCTCGAAGCCGTCCCCCGGCAGCCGGGCCAGCATCGAGGCATACGCCGCCGGCGGGACCTCGAGCGCCGCCAGCTCCCCGAACCACTGGTCCAGCGCCGCGATGAACTCCGCGGGCCGCCGCAGGCGGGCAAAGACCTCGCCCCGCGACTCCCGGAGCAGGCGGCCGAGCAGCAGCTCCCGCTCGATCTCGTCGAGGGGCCGGCGCTCGGTCTGGCCCAGCCAGTCGGGCAGTTCGTGGAAGATGCAGAGCGGCGGGTCGAACCAGCCGCGCACGCCGCGCGCGCGGGCCATGGCGATGAGGTCGTCACGCACGCCGCCCTGCCGAAGCGCCAGCAGGTAGGGCGCCGTGGGAAATGGGTGCCCCACGAAGCGCGCCGGTTCCAGGAAGCCGTCGGCGGCATGCTCGAGCAGGCGCCGCGGGTCCCGCGCGGTGACGAGGACGAGGTCGGCCAAGGAGACCGGGGTGAGGCGGGTGAAGGTACGCGGCGCTCGGCTGCCGCTGCCTCGACCAGTTTACGCCACCCCTGTGACACCCGCCAGCAACCCCCTCTACCCCCCGCCGCCCGCACGCGCCACATTGGCCCCATGCGCCTTTCCTCTCATAGAAGCGCCCCCGCGCTCCTCGCCGCCCTCGCCGCCGCCCCCCTCGCGGCGCAGGACCCGCTCGACGCCCTCGTCACCCGCCTCGCCGGCATGACCGCCGTGAGCGGCTACGAGCAGGCCGTCGCCGACACCCTGCTCACGCTGCTCCCGGGCAGCGAGCGCGATCGTGCCGGCAGTGTTCTGCTGACGCTCGGCAGCGGCGAACCCCGCCGCCTCATCGCCTGCGGCCTCGACGAGCCCGGCTTCGTCATCGGGAACATCCGTGCCGACGGCTACCTCACCCTCCGCCGCGTGGGCCCGAACCCGCAGCCGCTCTTCGACCAGCAGCTCGAGGGCCAGCGCATCACGGTCTGGGGAAGGAAGGGCGCGGTGCCCGGCGTGGTCGGCATCCACTCGGTGCACCTGACCCGCGGCCGGAGTGCTTCGGACGCGCCGTTCACCTTCGACTCCGCCTTCGTGGACGTCGGCGCCCGGACCGCCGCCGAGGCGCGGGCGCTTGGCATCGAGGTGCTCTCGCCGCTGGCCCTGGAAAAGCGCCCGCACCGCTACGCCGACTCGCTCCTCGCCGGTCCCGCCGTGACGCGCCGTGCCGCCTGCGCCGCGCTCCTGCAGGCCGCCCAGGCCGCGAGCCCGGCCCGCGGCACCGTCGTGGTCGCCTTCGTCGGCGAGCAGCTCTTCACCCAGCGCGGCCTCCGCACCGTGGCCCGCAACCTCGGCCCCTTCGCCGCCACGATCCTCCTCGACCGCGGCGCCACCCGCGACGTCATCGCCGAGCGCGAGTCTCCCGACCCGCGCTACCTCGGCAAGGTGGAGACCTGGCTCCTGCCGAGCCGCTACCCGGGCTCCGCCGTCGAGACCGTGAGCCTCCCCGACGTGGCCGCGCTCCGCCAGAGCCTCACCCTCCGCATCCGGGGGACCGAGTGATGCGCGCCCTCCGCCTCGCCGCCCTCGCCGCGGCGCTCCCGCTCGCCCTCGCCGCCCAGGCGGCTCCACGCGCACCCGTTACCCCGGCCCAGCGCCAGGCCAGTGTCGAGCGCATGCTCCGCCAGCTCACCGAGGCCTACGGTGTCTCCGGCCACGAGGGCCCGGTGCGCGAGGTCGTGCAGTCCCTCCTCCCCAAGTGGGCAAACGCCGAGACGGATACCGCCGGCAACCTCTGGGTCCGCGTGGGGCAGGGCGGGGCGCCGGTCGTCTTCGTGGCGCACATGGACGAGATTGGCTTCGAGGTCACCAAGATCCGCGACGATGGCCAGCTCGAGCTCACCGCGCTGGGTGGCTTCTTCAGCTCCATCTACGAGGGCCGCCCCGCGCTGGTCCATACCGCCGCGGGCGTGGTCCCCGCCGTCTTCCCCCCGCGCGACTCGCTGCAGAACCGCCGCCAGCCCCCCGTGCTCCGCGCCGACGTGGGCTCGGGCAGCCGGGCCGCCACCGAGCGGCTGGGCATCGCCGTCGGTGACCGCGTCTCGAGCCCCAAGAGCTACCAGCGCCTGGCCGGCACTCGCGCCACGGCGCGGAGTTTCGACGACCGGGTGGGCTGCGTGGCCCTGCTGCAGGCACTCCACGAGCTCAACCCCGCGCGCCTGAAGCACGAGGTCATCTTCATCTTCAGCGTCCGCTAGGAGACCGGTCTCGACGGCGCCCAGGTCGTGGCCGACGCGCTCGGCACCACCCCCGCGCGCGTCCACGCCATCGACACCTTCGTCTCCGCCGACGGCCCGGCCGAGCCGCAGGCCTACGCCGTCGCCCCGCTCGGGAACGGCCCCGTCATCCGCGCCCTCGACAACAGCGCCGTGGCCCCGCCGGCGCTCACCGACTCGTTGCGCGCCCTGGCCCGCCTGGCGGGCCAGCCGCTCCAGTACGGCACCACGAGCGGCGGCAACGACGGCTCCACCTTCCTCCCCTGGGGCGTCCCCGACGTGGCCATCGGCTGGCCCCTCCGCTACTCCCACTCCCCCGCCGAGGTCGTGGACCTCACCGACGTCGCGGGCCTCGCGGTGATGGTCCGCCTCGTGGCCGAGCGCTGGTGAGCCAATCGCGCCAATCGCTCACGTCAGGGAGCGGTCGGAGCCCCGGCGCGCCCCGGTGGCCGTGGCATGCCCACTTGCGCGCGAGAGTGCATAATGCATATTTATGACATGAAGACCCTCGTCCTCGCCTTCTCCGGCGGCCTCGACACCAGCTACTGCGTCCCCCGGCTCGCCGAGCAGGGCTGGCGCGTCGTCACGGCCTACGTCCACACCGGCGGCGCCACCCCGGCCGACCTCGAGGCCATCGCCCGGCAGGCCCACGCCGTCGGGGCGGCCGAGCACCACACCGTGGACGCGCGCGCGGCCGTCTTCGAGCGCTTCGTGCGCTACCTCATCCAGGGCAACGTCCTCCGCGGCGAGGTCTATCCCCTCTCCGTCTCCGCCGAGCGCACCCAGCAGGCGCTCTCGGTGATCGAGGTGGCCCGGAAGGTGGGCGCCGTGGCCATCGCGCACGGCTCCACCGGCGCCGGCAACGACCAGGTCCGCTTCGACATTGCCTTCCGCGTGCTCGCGCCCGACCTCCAGGTCGTCACGCCGATCCGCGAGGAGAACCTCCAGCGGGACAAGGCCATCGCCTACCTCGAGGCGCGGAAGCTCCCGGTGCCGCCCAAGGCCGGCGCCTACAGCATCAACCGCGGCCTCTGGGGCACCACCTACGGTGGTGGCTGGACCCACGACACCTGGGCGGGCCCGCCCGACGAGCTGTTCGAGCCGCCCGCCGACGCCCCCGCGCGGAAGGAAATCGTCATCGCCTGGGAGCAGGGCGTGCCCGTCGCCATCGATGGCGAGAAGCTCACGGGCGCGGACCTGATCCAGAGCATCGGCGACCTCGGCGAGGCCTACGGCTTCGGCCGCGCCATCCACGTCGGCGAGACCGCGCTCGGCATCAAGGGCCGCATCGGCTTCGAGGCCGGCGCCGCCCTGCTGCTCATCGCCGCGCACCGTGAGCTCGAGAAGCTGGTGCTCACCAAGTGGCAGGTGTTCTGGAAGGACCAGCTCGGCCGCTTCTACGGCGACCGGCTCCACGAGGGCCACTACTTCGACCCGGCGCTCCGCGACATCGAGGCCCTCATCACCAGCAGCCAGCAGCGCGTCACCGGCGAGACCCGCGTCCGCCTGGCGCCCGGTCGCTTCCAGGTGGTGGGCACCCGCAGCCCGTACTCCATGATGGACCGCGCCGTCGCGACGTACGGCGAGGACAACCGGCTGTGGACCGGCGAGGAGGCCAAGGCCTTCTCCCAGGTCTCCGCCGTCCCCGAGATGCTCGCCGCCAAGGCCCACGCCAAGGCGACCGCCGTTCGCTGATCACCGTCACGCTGTCGCAAGCGCGGCCCTCGGGCCGCGCCTTTTTTCCCGGAGACCAGGCATGGTGAAGACCACCCGAGTCCGCCTCGACAAGATCTCGTCGAGCACGAAGAACGCCCACCTCGCCCACGAGGTCATCCTCGGCGACGAGATCATCGCCGCCGAGGGGTACGTGCTCGCCGTGCGCATCCTGCACGACAAGTCGAGCTACAACACCGTCGAGGACCTGACCGGCCGCATGGTCACCCTCCGCGCCGGCGACGTGCTCGCGGGCACCCTCGGCCATCGCCGCGCCCTCCGCGGCTTCGCCGGCGTGGTGCCGAGCACCGTCTCCGTCGGCGACACCATCGAGGTCCTCAACCTCGGCGGCATCCTCGGCAAGTGCACCTCGGCCAACCCCGACAACGGCATGCCCTTCAAGGCCGAGGTCCTCGGCGCCATCCTGAGCTTCCCCGCGCTCGGCGACCGCATCGGCCGTCCCGCGCACATCAAGGATCACTCGGTGCCGCTCGCCGAGAAGCTGGAGAGCACGGTGCCCGTGGTGTACGTGGCCGGCACCTGCATGAACGCCGGCAAGACCGTCGCCGCCACCGAGCTCGTCCGCGGCCTCTCCCGCGCCGGCTACCGGGTGGCCGCCACCAAGCTCACGGGCGTCTCGCTCATGCGCGACTCGCTGTCGATGCAGGACGCCGGCGCCATCGCCGCGCTCACCTTCAACGACACCGGCATCGCCACCACCCGCGCGGGCCTCACCGTCACCGCGGCCAAGGGCATCATGAACCGGCTCGCCACCAGCAAGCCGGACGTCATCGTGGCCGAGCTCGGTGACGGCATCCTCGGTGAGTACGGCGTGCAGGACATCCTGCGCGATCCCGAGCTCACCGCCGTCGGGGTCGCCTACGTCATGGCCGCGCCCGACCCGGTGGGCTGCTGGGGCGCCATGACGCTCATGCGGGACCGCTTCAACCTCCCCGTCACCGTCATCACCGGCCCCGCCACCGACAACGAGGTGGGCCGCGACTACGTCACCGCCGAGCTCAAGCTCCCCGCGCACAACGCGCTCCGCGACGCCGCCGGCCTGCTCGGTGTGGTCCAGCAGGCGCTCGAGGAGCGCGCCCGGGCCGCCGAACCCGCGCTCGCCTCGGTGTCATGACGCTCCGCGTCGCCGTGATCGGCGCCGCCGGCTACGTCGGCGGCGAGCTGCTCCGGCTCCTCCTCGCCCACCCCGACGTGGGGCAGATCGTCGCCACCAGCCGCTCGCAGGCCGGCGTGCCCCTCGGCGAGGTGCACCCCGCGCTGGCACCGCTCACCGACGCGCGCTTCGCCGGCCTCACGCCCGGCGAGGCGAGCGCCGGGGCGGACGTGGTCTTCCTCGCGCTCGAGCACGGCGAGTCCTCGAAGGTGGCGGACGAGGTCTTCGCCGCCGGCCCCGGGCTCGTCATCGACCTGGCCGCCGACTTCCGCGTCAGTGACCTGGCGCTCTACGCCCGCTTCTACGGCCAGCATCCGTCGCCGCACCTCGTGCCGCGCTTCACCTACGCGCTGGCCGATGTGCTGGGCGAGGCGCTGCGGGGCAAGGCGGCGCTCGCCGCGCCGGGCTGCTTCGCCACCGCCGCGCAGCTGGCGCTCTACCCGCTCGCGACGCTCGGCCTCACCGACGTCCCCGCGCTCTTCGGCATCACCGGCTCGAGCGGCAGCGGCGTCCACCCGAAGCCCACCACGCACCACCCCGCGCGCGCCCACAACCTCTTCGCGTACTCGGTGCTCGGCCACCGGCACGAGGCGGAGATCCTGCAGCGCTGGCGCGAGTGGAGCGGCGACGCCGGCGCGCACGCGCGCCTCATGGCGCATTCGGGGCCCTTCGTGCGCGGCATCTACCTCACGCTGCACGTGATGCTGCCGGGCGGCGGGACCCCGGTGGACGTCCCCGGCGCCTTCGCACGGGCGTATGCCGGCCGGCCCTTCGTGCGCCTCACCAAGGGCGCGCCCGAGCTCACCCACGCCGTGGGCACCAACTACGCCATCATCCACGCCACCCAGACCCCCGACGGCCGGGAGGCCCAGGTCATGGTGGCGGTGGACAACCTCGTGAAGGGCGCGGGCGGCCAGGCCGTCCAGGCCATGAACCTGTCCCTTGGCCTGCCGGAAGAGGCCGGGCTCAGGGGAGGAGGGATCTTCCCATGCTGAACCCCGCCGGCCGGAGCCGGGTGCTCGGCGCGTGGGCCGTGGAAGGGGGCGGGGCGGCCGGGGCCGCCGGCCGCCCCGCGGCCACCGAGTCCGCGCTGCTCCCGGTCTATGCCCAGTTCCCCGTGCGCCCCGTCTCCGGGCAGGGCTCCTGGATCACCGACGACCAGGGCCACCGCTGGCTCGACGCCTACGGCGGCCATGCCGTCAGCTCCACGGGCCACAGCCACCCGCACGTGGTCAAGGCCATCGCCGACCAGGCCGCGAAGCTGCTCTTCTACAGCACCGTGCTCCCGCACGAGAACCGCGAGCGCCTCGCCACGGAACTCGCGCGCCGCTGCCCGCCGCCGCTCAACAAGGTGTTCTTCTGCAACTCGGGCGCAGAGGCCAACGAGAACGCGCTCCACCTGGCCCGGAAGCACACCGGCCGCATGCCCGTGGTGTCCGTCACCGGTGGCTGGCACGGCCGCACCGTGGCCTGCCTCGCCGTCACCGACGGGGCCAAGTACGAGGAAGGCGCGAAGCGCGCCGGCATGCCGCTCTCGCGGAAGATCCCCTTCAACTCGGTGGACCACCTCGAGCGCGCCATCAACCCCACCGTGGCCGCCGTCATCGTGGAGCCGGTGCAGGGGATGAGCGGCGCCATCGCCGCCCGGGTGGAGTTCCTCCAGGAAGTGCGCCGCCTGTGCACCGAGCACGGCGTGGTGCTCATCTTCGACGAGATCCAGTGCGGCGTCGGGCGGCTCGGCAGCTTCACGGCGGCGGAGGCCTTCGGCGTGACGCCGGACATCATCACCATGGCCAAGGGCCTGGCCTCGGGCCTCCCGATCGGCGCCGTGGTGGCCTCGCCCGCCGTCACCGCCGGCATCACCACCGGCGACCTCGGCAGCACCTTCGGCGGCGGCCCCGTGCCCTGCGCCGCGGCCCTCGCCACGCTCGAGGTCATCGACGACGAGCAGCTCCTCGCCAACGTCCGCGCCGTGAGCGCGCACCTCGTGGCCGGCGCCAGGCAGATCAAGAATGTCGTCGGCGTCGAGGGCCGCGGCCTGCTCCTCGGCCTCCGCCTCAACCGCCCCGCCGCCCCCGTGCAGAAGGCGCTCTTCGAGCGCCGCGTCCTCACCGGCACCAGCGGCGACCCGACCATCCTCCGGCTGCTCCCGCCCCTGAGCTTCACCCGCGCGGAGGCCGACCTCCTCCTCGCCGCCCTCACGGAGGTCCTGGCGTGACCAAGCGCGACTTCATCACCGCCGAGGAGTACGGCGCCGAGGCGGTGGACCGGATCCTCGACCTCGCGGTGAAGGTGAAGCAGGGGAAGATCAGTGGTGGCCTCGAGAAGAAGGTCATGGCCAACGTCTTCCTCGACCCGAGCCTCCGCACCCGCACCAGCTTCGAGACCGCCATGTTCCTCCACGGTGGCCACGCCGTGGTGCTGGAGCCGGGCCGCAGCAGCTGGGCCTGGGAAACGGAGTCCGGGGCCGTCATGGACCGCGACACCGTGGAGCACATCCGCGAGGCCGCCGCCGTCCTCGGCCGCTACGCGGACGTCGTCGGCATCCGCTCCTTCCCGCGCGGCAGCGACTGGAGCGTGGCCCGCGAGGACCACATCGTCCGCGACTTCGCGCGGTTCTGCGAGAAGCCGGTGGTCAACCTCGAGTCGGCGCGCCGCCACCCCTGCCAGCAGCTCGCCGACACCCTCACGCTGCGCGAGAAGCTTGGGGACACCAAGGGCAAGCGCTTCGTCCTCCTCTGGGCCTGGCATCCGAAGTCGCTCCCGACCGCCGTCCCGGCCAGCGCGGCGCTCGCGGCCGCGCACAACGGCATGGAGATCGTCATCGCCCGCCCCGAGGGCTATGAGCTCGATCCCGAGGACACCGCCCTCATCCGGAAGATCACCCAGCAGCGCGGCGGCGGCTTCGTCCACATCATGGACGACCCCGACGAGGCGATGGCCAGCGCCGATGCCGTCTACGTGAAGAGCTGGGGCTCGCTCAAGTACTTCGGCCGCCCCGAGGAGGAGAAGGCGCACCGCGCCGGCCTCCGCGACTGGCGCATGACGGAGCAGCGCCTCAAGTCCACCCGCGGCGGCAAGGCCGCCGTGATGCATTGCCTCCCGGTCCGCCGCAACGTCGAGATCGACGACGCCGTCCTCGACGGCCCGTCGAGCGCCGTGATCGACGAAGCCGAGAACCGCCTCCACGTCCAGCGCGCCTTGTTGCTCGACATGATTGGCAAGTTCTGACCAGGGCCAGCCCGCCCCAGCACCGGAGCCCCCGTAGGGCCGGAGCGCCGCTCCGGCCACTCGATCCCGAAGCCCCAGCGGCCGGAGCAACACCCCGGCCCGAGCGACCCACACGAGGAACCATGAGCATCGACACCACCAAGGGCATCGCCGGCCTCAAGGGCGCCCTCCGCTACGTCCGCGCCTACCGCGACAACGTCTTCGTCGTGAAGCTCGGCGGCGACGTCCTCGCCGACACCGAGGCCCTGGACCGCGTGGCCGCCCAGCTCGGCCTCCTCTCCTCGCTCTCCATCCGCGTGGTGGTGGTGCACGGCGGCGGCCCTCAGGCCACGGCGCTCTCCCGCCGCCTGGGCCAGGAGCCCACCATCGTGGCCGGCCGCCGCGTCACCGACGAGAGCGCGCTCGAGGTGGCCAAGATGGTCTACGCCGGCTCGCTCAACGTGAACCTGCTCTCCGCCCTCCGCGAGCACGAGATGCAGGCCGTGGGCCTCTCCGGCGTCGATGCCGACCTGCTCACGGCCCGCCGCCGCCCGCCCGTCAAGGTGGTGGACGACGCCGGCGTCACCCGCGAGGTGGACTACGGCCACGTCGGCGACATCGACCGCGTGGACCCGCGCGTGCTCGAGACCCTCCTGGCCAACCGCTTCGTCCCCGTCATCGCGAGCCTGGCCGGCGACGCGGACGGCAACGTCTACAACGTCAACGCCGACACCGTGGCCGAGTCGCTCGCGGTGGCGCTCAAGGCGCAGAAGCTCCTGTTCCTGACGGGCGCGCCCGGCGTCCTCCGCGACCGCGCCGATCCGTCGAGCCTCGTCACCTTCGCCGATCCCGACGACCTCGAGGGCCTCATGGCGCAGGGCGCCATCGCCGGCGGCATGCGGCCCAAGGTGGAGGCCTGCATCCGCGCCGCCACCGGCGGCGTGGAGCGGACCCACATCATTGATGGCCGCGCCCCCGATTCGCTGCTCCTCGAGGTGTTCACCGGCGCCGGCTGCGGCACCATGATCGTCGGCCGCAAGGAAAAGGCGACCTACCTCGGTGTGGACCTCGCGAGCTGAGATCGCCCTGCTCCGCGACCTCGTCGCGTTTCCCTCCGTGTCCGGCACGGAGGAGAAGCTCGGCGCGTGGATCGTGGACTGGGCCCGGGGGCAGGGGATGCAGGCGGACATGGATGACGCGTCCGTCTGGGTCACCGTCCCCGGCCGGGCCGCCGGCGCCACGCTGGCGTTCGTCTCCCACATCGACACCGTGCCCGCCGGCGAAGGCTGGACCCGTCCCCCCTTCGAGGCCACCTTCGAGGGCGACAAGCTCTACGGCCGTGGCAGCGGTGACGCCAAGGCCTCCGTCGCCGCCATGCTCATGGCCGCGAAGGACGTGCACGACGCCGGCGGCCCCGCGACCGGCCGCCTCCTCGTGATCCTCGGGTTTGGCGAGGAAACGAAGCACACCACCATGGGCAAGGCCGTCGAGCGCCTCCAGCCCATTGATGCCGCCGTGGTGGGCGAGCCCACCAACCTCGAGCCCGCCATCGCCCAGCGCGGGCTCCTGATGATCGACCTCGTGGCCCGGGGCCTGCAGCGCCACGCCGGCTACGCCGCCGACAACCCCGACTTCACCAACGCCATCGTGGAGCTGGCGCGGAACGTGGCGAGGCTCCCCGAGCTCCTGCGCGAGCGGACGCACCCCATCCTGGGCATCGCCACGGCCACCCCGACGATTCTCGAGGCAGGTGTGAGCCGGAACGTCACCCCGCCAACGGCCCGCGCCGTGCTCGACGTCCGGAGCACCCCCGCCTGGACCCACGCGGAGCTGGCGGACGCCCTCCGTGCGGCGCTCGACTGTGAGGTGGTGGTCACCTCCGACCGCCTGGTGCCCTGCGAGACCCCGGACGGCAGCCGCCTCCTGGCCCTGGCGAGGCAGGTCCGCCCGGCCGGGACCCCCTTCGGTTCTCCGACGTGCTCCGACTGGGTATTCTTACGGGACCGTGACGCCATCAAGTGCGGCCCCGGCACCAGCCGCCGGTCGCACACCCCGGATGAGTTCGTGGACCTCCCTGAGGTCACGGAAGCCCGGGGCTTCTACGCGACCCTGGCCCAGGCCTACCTCGCATGAGCACCAAGCCCCCCCGCCGCTCCCGCCCCTCCGGCTCCCTCAAGGCAGTGGCGCCCGAGCGCCGCTCGGGCGCCACCGCAGCCCCAAAGACCCACTGGTCCACCGGCCCCTCGCAGGACCGCCAGATGCTCGACTATACGGCCGCCGAAGACCGCCTCTGGGACGCCCGTCTCATCGCGTGGGACATCCTCGGCAGCCTCGGCCACATCGAGGGCCTCCGCGCCTCGAAGCTCCTCACGCCCAACGAGTACACCCGCCTCCGCGCCGGCCTCCGCCAGGCGCTGCGGGAGGTGGACGAGGGCCGCCTGGCCGTCACTCCCGAGCACGAGGACGTGCACACCGCCGTCGAGGACTGGCTCACCGCCAAGCTCGGCCCCACCGGCGAGCGCCTCCACACCGGCCGCTCCCGGAACGACCAGGTGGCCACCGACCTCCGCCTCTACCTCAAGGACCGCCTCCTCCTCCTGAGCGCGGAGGCGCTGGACCTGGTGGAGAGCCTGCTCATCTTCGCCGAGCGGCACCAGCGCGTGCTGTGGCCGGGGTACACCCACACCCGGCGCGCCATGCCCTCCTCGGCCGGCCTCTGGGCGGCGGCGTTCGCGGAGCAGTTCCTCGACACCGTCGAGGCCACGCCCACGGTCTGGAGTTCCATCGACAAGTCGCCGCTCGGGAGCGCCGCCGGCTACGGCGTGCCGCTCCCCATCAAGCGCGAGGTGGCCGCCAAGGCCCTCGGCTTCGCGGGGCTCGAGCACAACGTCGCCTCGGTGCAGAACAACCGCGGCAAGAAGGAAGCGCTGGTGCTCTTCTGGTGCGTGCAGTTCGGCCACGACCTGGCCAAGCTCGCCACCGACATCATCACCTACAGCGCCGACGAGTTCGGCTTCCTGCTCCTGCCCCCCGACCTCGCCACGGGCTCGAGCATCATGCCGCACAAGCGGAACCCCGACCTCTTCGAGCTCACCCGCGGCCGCGCCGCCGCGCTCGAGGGCGACCTCGCCGCCGTCTTCGCCATCAAGGGCAAGCTCGGCAGCGGCTACCACCGCGACTTCCAGCTCCTCAAGGAGCCGGTCATGCGCGGCGTGGACCGGCTCGAGGGCATGCTCTCCATGATGGCGGTGGCCGTCCCCCGCCTGGGCGTGGAGCCGACGGTGGGCCGGAACATCCTCTCCGGCGGCCCCCTGGCCACCGACGAGGTGATGCGCCGCGTCGAGGGCGGCAGCGCCTTCCGCTCCGCCTACCGCGAGGTGGCCGCCGCCATCCGCGAGGGCGACCTCTGGCGCGAGCCCGCGGCCGAGGAGATCATCGGCCGCCGCAAGAGTACCGGCGGCCTGGGCAACCTCGGCCTGGCCGAGGTGCGCGCCCGCCTCCGCGCGGCACGCGCCTGGAACGCCCGCGAGCAGCGCCGCTTCGACGGCGCCATGGACCGGCTCGCCGGCCGATGACCACACGGGGTGCTGATGACCGGTGACCGCCGCAAGCGGCAGCTTCGGATTCTCGAGCTCATCAGCACCCGCCCCGTCCGCACCCAGGAGGAGCTGGCGGACGCCCTCAACGCCGAGGGCTGGGACGTCACCCAGAGCTCGGTGAGCCGGGACATCACCTCCCTCAAGCTCGTCAAGGTGGACGGCGCCTACCAGCGCCCCGCCCGCATCGCGCCCGAGCCGGAGCATCCCGACGAGCGGCGCATCGCCGAGGGCGTCCTCGCCGTGGACACGGCGGGCGACGCGCTCCTCGTCCTCCATACCCCGGCCGGCGAGGCCAACCGCGTCGCCGTCGCCATTGACCGCCTGGCCTGGCCCGACGTGGCCGGCACCATCGCCGGCGACGACACCCTCTTCCTCGCCGCCCGCCACGCGCAGGCCCAGGCCCGCGTGCTCCGCACCCTCCGCAAACTGATGGCGAGCCGGTAACTTCCCGGCATGGAATCCGCCGGGCATTTCCTGCAGGACCTCGCCATCACCATGATGGCCGCGGGCGCCACCGCCCTCCTCTTCCACCGCTTCCGCCTGCCCATCGTGGCGGGCTACCTGCTGGCCGGCCTCCTCGTGGGGCCGCACCTGACGCCCCAGCTGGTCTCGGATCCCGCCAACGTCCAGCTCCTCTCCGAGCTCGGCGTGATCCTGCTCATGTTCACGCTCGGGCTCGACTTCCGGATCCGCGCCCTCGTCCGCGCCGCCTCCACCGCCGGCATCGTCGCCATCGTGGAGCTCCCGGCGCTGTTCGGCCTGGGCTACGCCACCGGCCAGCTGCTCGACTGGACGCCCCTCGCCAGCCTCTTCCTCGGCGCCACGGTCTCGATCAGCTCCACCATGATCGTGGTCCGCACCTTCAAGGAGGAGTCCGTCGGCGGCAGCCTCCGCGAGCTGGTCTTCGGGGCCCTCATCTTCGAGGACCTCGCGGCCATGCTCCTCCTCGCCATCCTCACCGCCGTGGCGAGCGGCGGCGTCGCCGCGGGCCCCACCATGGGCCAGCTCCTCACCAAGCTGGCCGTGGCCCTCACGCTCTTCGTGTCCTTCGGCATGCTGGTGGTGCCGCGCATGGTGCGCCGCCTCGCCACCCTGCGGCACGACGAGATGCTGGTGGTGGGCAGCGTCGGCCTCTGCTTCGGGCTCGCCTGGCTGGCCCATCTCTCGGGCTTCTCCGTGGCCCTCGGCGCCTTCCTGGCCGGCGCCCTCGCCGCGGAATCGGGCCTGGGCCAGGTGCTCGAGGAGAAGATGCAGCCGCTCCGCGACGTCTTCGCCGCCATCTTCTTCGTGGCCATCGGCATGCAGATCGAGCCGGCCATCATCGGCGACCACATCGGCCTGCTGCTCGGCCTCACGCTGCTCGTGCTGGCCGGGAAGCTGGTGGCGGTGACGGTGGGGAGCTTCTTCGCCGGGGCCGGGAACCGCACCGCGATCCAGGCCGGCATCTCCATGGCCCAGATCGGCGAGTTCTCGTTCATCATCGCGGGCGTGGGGCTCAGCACCGGGGCCGCGCCGCCCCTCCTCGCCACCATCGCGGTGGCGGTGTCGGTGCTCACGGCCTTCCTCTCCCCGGCCCTCATCCGTCGCTCGGAGCTGATCGCCGCCTGGGTGGACCGCCGCCTCCCGCACCCGGTGCAGACCTTCTCCACGCTCTACGGGTCGTGGGTGGAGCAGCTCCACTCGAGCCGGCGCACCGAGTCGCCGTGGCGCAAGGTCCGCGCGGGGCTCGCCTGGCTCCTGCTCGACGCGCTCGCCATCGCGGGCGTCGTGGCCCTCGGCGGCGCGCTCCGGGGCCCCCTCGCGCGCGTCCTCGCCGGCGTGGGCCTCTCGCCCGGGCTGGCGGGCTGGGCGGTGAGCGGCCTCGAGGCGGCCGCCGTGGTGCCGTTCCTCTTCGGCATGGTGCGCGTCACCGGCCGCATGAGCCGCCAGCTCGCGCTCCTGGCCGTGCCGCTCCCCGCGCGCGGCGTGGACAACGGCCGCTCCCCCCGCCGGGCGCTCAGCGCCTCGCTCCAGATCGCCATCGTGCTCTTCACCGGCGTGCCCCTGGTGCTCGCCACCCAGCCCTTCCTCCCGGGGCTCGCGGGCGCCGCCTTCCTGGCCACCGTCCTCGTGGTGCTCGGCATCGCGTTCTGGCGCTCGGCCAACGACCTCATGGGCCACATGCAGGCCGGCGCCGAGCTGGTGGTGGCCACCCTGGCCAAGGAATCGCACCACGAGACCGGCGCCTTCCCCGTGGCGCGCCGCATGCTCCCCGGCCTCGGCGACTTCGAGCCCGTCCACGTGGCCCCCGGGAGTGAAGCCGACGGGAAGACCCTGGGCCAGCTCAACCTGCGCGGCCGCACCGGCGCCTCGGTCATCGGCATCCTCCGGGGTGAGGCCCGCATCGCGAACCCCACCGCCGAGGAGCGCCTCGAGGCCGGCGACTTCGTGGCGCTCACCGGCAGCCACGAGGCCATCGCCGCCGCGCGCCCCGCCCTCGAGGGTCACGCCCCCGACGCCGTGAGCCTCCCGCGCCACTCCGCCTTCTTCAAGGTGCCCACGCCATGACCCGGCTCCGCCACCTCGCCCTCGCCCTGGCCGTCGCCGCCTGCGCGCCCGCCGGCACCGGGCACCTCCCCGCCGACCTGGACCAGCGGTTCCAGCAGGAGGGCATCCGCCGCCGCGCCGACCAGCAGGTCTTCCGCTACACCTACTACTCGCGCAGCACCCGCGGCAACCGCTGGGAGGACCGCGATGCCTCGATCGTGGTCACGCCCCAGACCATCTACATCTTCAAGAACGAGAAGAAGGGCCTCGAGATCACCCCCCGCACCCGCCGCGAGGTGGACATCCGCCGCGACGCCGACCGCATCGTCATCGCCGCGGGCAGCGGCCAGTCCCGCGTCTCCTGGTCCTTCCGCCCCCCGGCGGATCCCGAGGGCTGGGCCCGCGACCTGCGCGCCGTCGTGGACAGCACCCGCTAGCCCCACGTCGTGCCCGCGCAAGAAAGAGCCCGGACCGGCACCGCGCCGATCCGGGCTCCTGACTTCGCCCCCGCGCCATGCGGGCGGTCTCAGCCGTCCGTGCCCCGGGCCGCCACCGCGATGGAGATGATGTCGTCGAGCGCGCGGACCATCTGGAGCCGGTGGTAGAACATCAGCAGGTTGAGCACCACGCCCACGACCGCGCCGACGAGGGCCGCCACGATCAGTGGCAGGACGGGCTCGGCGATCCTGCCGAGGTCGAGCCCGAAGGCCTCGTTGAGGCCCTTCGCCCCGGCCAGCAGGGCCGCGAGGGTCACGAAGATCTTGTTGGGCGCGCCGAGGAGGACGCGGTGCGTCATCTTGCTGGCGTTGAGTGCGCTGCACCGTGCCAGCGCCCGAAGGTGCTGGTCGTCCAGGGCGTGAACCCGCTCGAGGATGGCGGACGCGCACGGGAGGTCCTGGCGGAGCGCATCGGGGACCTTCACGAAGTCGCTCACATGGGGCGTCGTCCAGAAGTGACGCTGCCGCCATGGATGGAGGCTCCACCGCAGCAGTTGCACGGGCGGGGCGTACGGATTGAAGTCGAGTGTGCCCAGCAGCTGGACATACTCGTCGAGCAGCCGATGGTAGGTCTCGGGCGCTTCATGGAAGGGAGAGGCCATGGCGGGAGCGCCCGGGGCGCCGGCATCCTGCACGTGCGGTGACGGCTCCCGTGGTGCCATGGTCGGGGAACTCCGGCGTCGGGGCGAAGGAGGGCCGGCCATGACCGGCCCTACGAGACGGGAGGCGGTTCCTGCTCCCGCACCCAGGCGAGCGCGGCGTCGGCGTCTTCGAAGATCTTGGTCTGGACCAGCCAGTCCGCCATGGCGTCGAACTGGCGCGCCTTCCCGTACTGCGCCGGCGAGGCCACCACCACCGCCACCCGCCACCCGCGCCCGTCGAGGCGCGGCGCCAGGGTCCGGCGGACGAGCCCCATCAGCTCGTCCCCGCTCAGCGCCGGCACGGTGTCCCGGATGTCGGCCACGCTCCGCCGCGCCTGCATCGGCCCCGGATCGGACAGCAGCACCGCCCAGTGCGCGCGGATGTCCTCGGCCGTGATGGCCCCGGTCCAGGTGGTGAAGGTCACCTGTTGGTCGGGGTCGTGCCGGTACGTGATCGGCATCGGGGCCTTGAGTGGGAGGGCGGGGGCTCCACCCAAGTTAGGTAGCCCCCCTGATCCGGCAAGAGCGGTGGCCCAGGGCCCCCCGGCGGGGGCGGGGGGCACGCGAGGCCCGCGCCCTTGCCCCTCTACTTCGGCAGCACCCCGATCCCCCGCAGCCACCCCTCCGCCACCGCCGGCCACCCCGTGACCGGCGCCCCCGTCCGCCGAAACCCGAACGCGTGCCCGCCCGATGCGTACAGGTGCAGTTCCACCGGCACCCCCGCCCGCCGGAGCGCCGCATGGTACACGATGCTGTTCTCCACCGGGTCCACCGGGTCGTCCTCGGCCTGCACCAGCAGCGTCGGCGGCGTCCGTGCGGTCACCCGGATCGCCGGGTTGAGCACGAAGCCCCGTTCCGGCACCGCCAGGTGCCCCGGGTAGAGCGCCATCGCGAAGTCCGGCCGGCAGCTCACCGTGTCCGCCGCATCCACCCGCGGGTACACCCGCCGCGCCCACCCCGTGCTCAGCGCCGCCACCATGTGTCCCCCGGCCGAGAAGCCGAGCACGCCGATCCGGTGCGGATCGATCCCCCATCGCCCCGCCTCCGCCCGCAGCAGCCCCACCGCCCGCTGCGCATCGGCCAGCGCCGTCCGGCAGTCCCGGTACGGCCCCGTCTTCACGCACGGCACCCGGTACTTGAGCAACGCGCAGGTGATCCCGAGGCTCGTGAGCCAGTCGCACGCCTCCGTCCCCTCGAGATCAATCGCCAGGATGTTGTACCCGCCCCCGGGGAACACCACCACCGCCGCCCCCGTCCCGCCACCCGCCGGGGCATACACGGTGAGTGTCGCCACGGACACCCGCTCGACGTACCGCCACGGCTTCCCTCCAACCAGCTTCGGCACCCCGGCCGAGTCCACCACCGTCGCGACCCGCTCACCCCCGGCCCCGACTACCTGCCCCGGCCAGATCGCCACCTGCACGTGCCCTGGCCCCGGCTCCCACGCCCCCTGCCCGCGTACCTCCCCCGCGCCCGCTGCCACGAGCGCCATCAGCATCCCGACTGCCCGCCCGCAGCGACGCATCGCTCCTCCCCTTTGCCCGACCGCCTCCCGCCGGCTCCACGCGGCCGGCCTGTGTCGTTGCAGGTTAGCTTGCCGGCGCAGGGACAGCAATGCGACCCCTGGGGCCGGCCTCCGCTCGCCTCCACGATGCACGACGGCCGGTCGGGGCACCCACCCCGACCCTCCCTCTGAGCTGCAAGCCCCGTTGGCCATCCGCCGGATGCGCAACGCTACGACGTGCTGTCCGGGACTTCCTCCAGCCGGCCCGTGACGGGATTCCACGTGAAGAAGAAACCCGCATCGCTCTCCAGCGGCCCGAGATAAAGGCCACCTTCGGCCGGCAGGATGGCGCTGTCCGCGAAGGGCCGGGGGTTGGCTGAGGACGGCGCAATGGCGCGTTCTTTCGGGAGCTACCCATGGAGAGCCCTGACGGCTGCAAGTACTAGTTAGGTATCAGACTGCCGTCGAGGGCCAGCGGTAGTGCTTATGGAATTGGCCCGCGGGTTCGGGCCCATCGCGTTGACACTGGGGGGCAAACACCTCGGTGCGGAGCCACTCCAGGTCCGCTTCCCAGTCGCGAATAGCGTGATGCGGCGGCGAGGCGCGCATTTTGGCACTGCGGCACCGGGCCGCGATCTCACGCGCAATGGTCAGGAGCCGCGAAAGGGTGCCTGCCTCGGCCCACCCGCTCACGTCGCGCGAAGGGAACTGGCGCTGAATATCCTTCAGTGGCATCTGGGAGATCTGCCTGAGTTGTTGACGACGGTCTATGGCCGATAGTCCCTTGAGCCCTACCCGGTAGCCGTTGGCGCCGAGCGGCCCCTCGGTGTCTTGGGGGCCACGGCGTAGCGGTACGAGGGGTTTAGAAGAAGCGGGGCTGTAGCAGTAGCGCTCAAACTGGCTCCAGGTAAGATGCTCGGTAGAGGTCTTGGCCGACTTGACCGTGACCCCGGAGTCATCTCGCGACACAATACGGTAGCGTCCACCTGGAGCTGCGAGCCTGGGCGCTAACTCGACATAGTTGCCTGGAACCGCCAAGTCACGAAGTCCCATTCTGGCGAGGTGTAGGGTCTGAGGCCTAACGTCAAAGGGGTAAGCTGCCGAGCGGCCGCCCGGAAGGCTACTTGCCAACTATCGGTGGCGCCGCTGGGTCAGTCTTCAGGCCTATGTTAGGCGGCAACCTGCGCGGACCCAGGCAGCGAAGCCACAGTCCACTGCCCGCCACTCGAGCTGGGGCGAATGAGCGGCCATTCGCCGGACGGTGGCGGATGCATCCGGCGCCACCACGGTCAGCGTTTTGCCAGTCAACGCGCGGGTGATCGGCTCGAAGGAGCCGGCATCTTGCGGATTGAAGCTATAGCCGATCGCCACGACTTGGGAGGCGCCGGCCAGTTTGTGCACCGCAGCATCGTAGCCAGCGCGAATGAACGAGCCGGTGAGGTGTGCCGCCTTCTCAGGAACTGGTGCGACGACCCGATGCCCGGGATAGGCGAAGCCCGCCGTCGGAAGTCGCCGGTCGTATGGGATGAACAAGGCGGCAATCGAGTCAGGGTCGAAGATATAGTCGGGCGTCTCCTTGAGCTCGATCATGGCTAGTCGTTCTGGTTGATCCTGGCGGATCCGGTACTCTGATGGGTAGACGTACAGCGAGCCGTGCAGGTGCAGCACTTTCGCCTCCGACGTAGCTGGCGGTTCCTCCGCGAGCGGGTAATGGCCGCGGACCACCTGCAAGGGGACTCCGAACCCTTCCTCTGGCCGCCAAAGCCGGCGGCGAAACAGGAGAAGCTCTAACAACGCATCATAGTTGAAGGTGAGGTAAGGTCCGACCCCGGCGAAATCGAGGAAATCCTGGTAGACGTTTGACTTAGCCTGGAGCTTCGGTACTATGTCGTAATCGGCGAACATCAGGGCATCCGCCAACCTATTCATCGGCTCGCGGTCGCGACGGTCGGCCGCAGCCTGGAACAACTGCTCGATGGATGCCCCGGCCGGCAGCGACCGAAGCTGGAAGCACTCCGAGATGAGGTCAGCTACCAGCGGATAAGGATGGCGGCTGCCGCCCACCTCATGAGCCGCATCAAAGTTGAACCCGGCGCCAAGCAGAAAAGCCAGCGGGTCAGACACGGGGAGCGCTGACCTGGGTCGCTGGAACCGTCCAAAGAGCCAGCGTCTCACCGCCGCGCGCCAACCGGACGCTGAGCGAGCCGGTCCCTGGAATCACCAATCCGCCGATGACCGCGATAAGGCGCGTCCTCAGGGTGTCACCAAACTGGATCGACACTTCAGCGCGATAAAGTAGCTCCTCGGACAGAGTGACAACGATCTCCGCGTTGATCGACGCCGGGTCGGCGACCTCACGGCGAAGGACAAAGAGGCAGCAGAGCCGTGGCAAGTGGATTGGATACCGTGCGGCTTCAATGTGCTCGACAACGTTGATGGCGCTGACGCAATTGGTCGCGGCATCCTGGAGGACAGTATCGGCGGCAAGGGCTAGCGCCACTGTGATCATCGGAGCTCCGCGATGTCGCCTAACGACCACGCAGAAGCGGCGGCCCCAGGCTCGTCGCCGCAAGGCGACGGGCCGACGTGGGGTCGCCCGTTGGCGACCGCCAACCGAGGGCCGAGGACGTCAGCTTCATGCGGTGGTTAGCCGGCTGCAAGTCTCAGGTCTTGTAGGGACCAACCCGGCCATTCGCTTGGACAAGGCACATGAAGGGGCGTTGACGCCCATCCGCAAATGCCTCAATATCGTCCCACGCCTTGACCATGAGTTTGGCGATACCCCAGGCGTCGAGGGAGCGGGCGCTCCCGGTGCGCACCAGAATGACGCCGATGCGCCGTGAGCCGATGAGGGCTTTGTACTGGGGGGTCTTGGTTAGGGCTCTGTCCCGAGTGACCAAGTAGTGATCCCAGTCGCCGGCGTGCTGAAGAATGAGCTCGTCTGGAGCCGCGCCACCGAGCTCAGATACTTCTTGGACATGAAGGGTCCGTCGCCCGAAAATCCGAAGGGCTTGAGGTATCGCGGGGGCGAGGTTGTTGTCGAAGAGGAAGCTCAAGCAGCACCTGCGTACTGAGTCTCAAACTCAATAGCGGCAGATACCTCCTGTTCTTCCATTCGGAACCAGCTGGCAATCGTACTGGGGCTGTCTCCAGCCCTGTGGAGGCTTGCGATAGCCTCTGTCGGCACGCCGGCCTTGCTCGTGATTGGCGCGCCGAATGATCGTTGAGGGTCCAGCACGATGGGCGTACCAAATCCCAGCGGGAACCAGCGTTTAGCCATTCCCGCGATGTCAAACTCGATTTGCTGGAGGTATGGCCGGAGGGCCGGCTCCATCGCTATCTGAGCGTGGCCTGCCACTTCGACCAGGATCTCTTCGCCGTACTCCTCTCCCAGTTTTAGATAGATGGCAGCTGCGTCGGCGAACCATCGCTTGGTCGCGAAGGGATGCGGCTCATCCTTTAGCAGCTTGGCGGCAGTCACTGCGGCCTGTCGGACTTTTGGCCAAGAAAGCTTGGATTTGAGGAAAGCCTTGATAAACAGAAGCTCGATTAGCTCCACGAACGTGAGGGTGTAGGACCCTCCGGACTGGTGCAATTCGGTGCGAATCGCTGGAGTGTAGAC
The DNA here is from genome assembly GCA_964598655.1 of uncultured Gemmatimonadaceae bacterium. Classification (GTDB taxonomy): domain Bacteria; phylum Gemmatimonadota; class Gemmatimonadetes; order Gemmatimonadales; family GWC2-71-9; genus JADJOM01. Next base: position 5,252 of record CAZRCT010000010.1, on the reverse strand, counting down.
CTTCCCGCGCCGGTGGTAGCCGAAGGCCCACCGCTGAACCGTCGACGGCCTCTCCCCCAGGAGCCAGGCAGACTGGATAAGGGGGTAAAGCCCTAGTCCCAGCCCTGGGGCTGGCGTTTTGGCACGGCGACGTGGGGGCATGGTAGGAATGGTAGCGGTCCGAAGTCCTTCTGTCCAAGGCAGCCGGCTTACGGCTCTGGGGTTCGGCTGCAGGGCATCGCCCGCAGCCCATCACTAACAAACGTTCCATATAGTACACCGTCCGGCGGCGCGCGTCGGAGCCCGCAACATCCGGCCCCGTCAGCTGCAAGCCCTAGTTAGCGCGCTGGGGCACCGTCAGAAACTAAGTGCAACAAAGCGGGTGACCCACCGCGCCGGTATGTTCTTCGGAGCTCCTACCAAGAGAACGAAGCCCATGCCGTATCAGCAGATCACCCTGGAGGAAAGATATCAGTTTGCCCAGCTGCGCGCCCTCGGGCTGCGGCCGGCCGCGATCGCCCGCCGCCTGGGGCGCCACCGCAGCACGATCCACCGCGAGCTCCAGCGCAACCCGAGCCGCCGGGGCCGCTACGAGTGGTATCACGCCCACTGCCAGGCGCGGGCCCGGCGCAGCCACGCCCGCCGCAACCGCCGCCTCACCGCGGCCGACTGGGCCCGCGTGGTGCCCGCCCTCCGCCGGGGCTGGAGTCCCGCGCAGATCGCCGGGCGCGGCCGCGTCGCGGGCACCCTGCGGGTGAGCCACGAGACGATCTACCAGTACGTCGCCCGCGACCGGCGCGCCGGGGGCACGCTCTACCGCTGGCTGCCCCAGGGCCGGAAGACGCGGCGCCGCCGCGTCGGGCGCCAGCGGCTCGGGGGACCGCGGGGCCGGTCGATCGCGGAGCGGCCGGCGATCGTCGCCCGCCGCACCCAGGTCGGCCACTGGGAGATCGACACCGTCGTCGGGCCGACGCGCGCCTGTCTCGTGACGGCGGTGGAGCGGGTGACGGGCTACGCGGTGATCGGGAAGCTCGCCGCCTGCACCGCGCACGCCGTGGTGGCGCGGCTGCGCACGCTGCTCGGCGCCCAGCCCCAGCCGGTGCGGACCATCACCGCGGACAACGGAAGCGAGATGACGGGCTACCGGCACCTCGAGCGCGCCCTGGCGGCGCGCGTCTACTTCACCCAGCCGTACAGTGCCTGGCAACGCGGCTCGATCGAGCACCTCAACGGCCTCATCCGGCGCGTCTACCCGTAGGGCGCGGACTTCACCACGATCACCCAGCAGGACTGCACCCGGCTTGCCCAGCAGCTCAACCGCCGGCCCCGCCAGCGCCTCGGCTACCGCACTCCGGAGGAGTATTATGTCGCCTAGTCGTTGCACTTCAAACGTGATATCTCAAGCGTGTTTAGCCCTTGCTCGTCATGGCGAAGAGGTGTCCGCAGTCGCGACGGGCCCTACGGCCCACCTGGAGGTGGATAGAAGCAAGTGAGGCGGCGCCAAGTACAGCATAGGTGCCCCAGCCACAAACGGTGTTCTTGATGAGGACTGCGACGGCAATGGCAGCCACACCTGAACTGAGCAGGCCGAGCGTGAGCATGAAGTATGCTCCGCGATAATAGTCGCGATCGTCGCCGACGAGGGCCTCTACAAGCCGGTGAAGACCTGGTGTGTGCCGGACCAGATAGGCTGAGCGGATGCGGGCAACGGCCATGTCGGACTGCATCCGGCCGGTGTAGTAGATGGCCAGGCCAGCCGTGAGCACGTAAAGCAGGCCTAGTGCAATCCTTTCCGGCGCCAAGAGGTCCTTCATGTCCACCACGACGAGTGTGACGACTACGCCTACCACGTAGGTGATGATCGTCCACGCGTGCTCTTTGGCCCACCAAATGTCGTGGTGGGCGATACCGAACATCGCGTGATACGCTTCTGCGTCGATGGAGGCGGGCGCCGGCTGTACGTCGCCGAGGCGAGGAAGCTTCGGCAGCAGCCGCCACTGACAGGCGAAGGCGAGTGCCGTGATCAATATGGGATAGGCAAGCAAAGCCAGCATGGGGCCCCTAGGTGCTGGGCTGCTGTCTAGCGCTCCGCAACAGCTGCAGGGCGCGGCGAGGTCTGGAGATCCTAGGCCGAGACGTCCCAGCGTGCAAGCCGAAGACGACCGAAGGCTGCGCCCTGGCTGCTGCAGGCGGATGTTAGCAAGCACTAGGTGTCGCGAAGCATGTCCAACGAAACGAGATCGACTAGAGAGCGGCCAAGACCGTCGGGGCCGGGAAAGAGTGCATGGGGCGCCACATTCATGAGTCGTAGGTGGCGCATGAAGGACGACTTGGTCTCTTTGGGGATGATCCACCGTAGTGCGACCGCATTGGACGTGGCCGTTAGGTCCGCCCGACAGGACTCCAGGATGGCATTGTCATGGCCGTGGAGAGCTGAACAGTTGAAGCTGAAGGTCCCTTGCTGCGCTGAGGTACGGTCTGTGCGCATGTCAGGGAAGAAGAAGACGACCTTGTTGGGCGCCTGCGGATCGACAAGGTAAGGGAGGAAAGTCTCGAGGGGCGGGGCTGCTGGAGCATCACCATCGTTCACGGTGCTCGGATGGACTACGTAGATGCAACCGTCCTTGGCGGGCTCAGTGCAAGCCGCAAAGTATGCGGCTACATACGGTGATGCGGTCCAGTCCAAGAGGCGTGTCGGAACGCCATAGTGCCGCATGAAAGCCAACGCGTCAAGTGGGCTGGCGTCCTGAATAGCGGCCAAACTATGGACCCCGGTGAAATGGAGATGAGCGTCGGTCCGGAACTCCTTCGCTACTCGGCGCTCAATATCGATCGCACGGGAAGGGGTACAGCCAGAGGGCAGCAACCTGGCAAGTAAAGGTTGCAGCGCCCAGGCATCGTCCGCCTGACCGCGAAAGACATAGCTAGGTGGAATGGTTGGGCGGTCGCCAAGCTTCCTGACGACATCAGCGAACGCTTCCCAGCTACTCATCCGGAGCGTCGGCCAAGCTGGATAGAATGGAGGCATAGTGTCGGTGGCACCGGCCTATGGATGCTGGCTAACGGCTCTGGGGGTCCGCTGCAGGGCTGCTGCTCTAAGCTACACAAATGAACGTCCCCTGCCATGGCACCGCGAGCCGGCCTGCCGCGGGCGCTAGTAACCTCAGGCCCTGTCAGCTGCAAGCCCTAGTTAGCTAGCACCTCTGGGATGCTGCCTTGGGGCGATGCCGCCCGTGATGGTGTTGAGAAAGCGGATGACACTCGCGACGTGGCGAAAGATGAGAAGTGCTTCGTCGAAGGCCAGGAGTGGATTCGGGTGAGCGAAGCTACGGTCGTTGCGCACAGTATTGAATGACTCGAGCGTGGAAATGGCGGACTTGAGGATGCGTTCTCCCATTTCTGTCTCGATCGCGCCACGGGCCTTCAGCGCCTTCACAGTCTCGCCAAATAGCGCGTGCAGTGGCTTGCCTTTGGCTACGGTAACGCCTTCACGCGCAGCAAGCACGGAGATGTACATAGTGACGAAAGTGTGAAGGCGGTCAAGGCCTACTTGAGGTTCTCCGGCGTTGATGGAATCGTGCACAGTGCGCGCCAACGTCTCGAAGTCGGCGTCCTCCGCGTTAGGGCTGAGAGCTGCGAGGTCCTCAACCGCCGCTGCGCCACCCAAACGGGCGAGGATAGTCCTGGCTTGGACAAGCAAATCAGGGTCGGGGTCGAGCTCCTGCTCCATGTAGGCTAGCATCGTGTCGAGAAGCTTGGCGACGATGTGGTCCGGCTCCAGTTGCCAGAAGGCTCGCATGCGCTGGGCTTTCGAGCCGGAGCCAGCCGCGTACTTCGCGTCGCTGATGTCGATCTTGACGACGTCTAGAAAGAATTCATCGAACGTCCTGTTCGTGAAGTCGAGCACGTAGCCGCTCCCCATACCAAGGAGCCGCTCGAGTGTGCGCTTTTCAAGTGCTGAGAGGCTCGACATGAAGGAGCTTGTGTGCTAGCTAACGGATACTTCAGTGAAATCCCCCACCCTCACCCCCCAACCCGCCGCGCCCCGGGAGCCCGTGAGAACTACCGAGCCCCCCTGAGTTTGGCTGCAAGGGAGAAGGGACGCGAGGACGCATCATCCAAGGTACGCGAAACCCCCACCTCCACAACGCGACCGCCCTCCTCCATGAGTACCACCCCGCCGCGCCCCCGATCCGCCCCTCGCCCGCCGCCATCACGCCAAGCCGCGCCTCGCTCACGGCGCCCGCCCCCCGTCACCCACCGGCGGCCACTCGACCACCATCTTGAACGCCTCCCCCAGCCCCTTCACATACTCCCGCATCGTCGGCAACCCCATCGCCCGCCGCCGCCCCTCGAGCCCCGCCAGGTCCTCGATCGGATCCGCCACCAGCCGCCCGTCCCGGACGGAGAACGAGTTCCCGTACCGCTGCGGCTTCCCCTGCCGCACCAGCACCCGGTCCGTCAGCAGCGCCACCTCCGACAGCTTCACCTCCCCCGCCTGCGCCTCCACCAGCAGCACCGGCAGCATCGACGCCTGCCACGCCACGTCGTCCGTGTGCTGCAGGATGAGCCACGCCGCCTCGGCCGCGTCCTCCCCCACCAGGCTCTTCCCCGGCCACCCGTGCGTCCCCACGATCTGCTTGAGCCGCGCCACCCGCGCCGAGTCGCCGCGGAGCAGCCGCCGCATGTACGCGGTGTCATTCCCGGCCGCCGCCGCCCCGAACCCCTCCCGCGCCGCCTGGTCCTCGCGGCCCAGCAGCTCCAGCTCGGCGCGGAGCGCGGTGTTCATCGGGGTCGGCGCGGGACCAGCGGGCGCATGCCCGCCGCAAGCAGCAAGCAGCAGGGACAGGAGGAGGGGCAGGGGGGTGTGGCGCATCGGGGCAGCGACTCCCGCAGAGGGGCCTCTGGGGAAGCTACGGGCCGGCGCCGGGCCCGCAACTCACTCGCTCAGGCGGGGGTGTCGAAGCGATTCCCGGGCGTCCGGCTGTCGAGCCACGCCAGCGCGTCCTCCACGCTCTGGAAGATCGCATCCGTCATGACCACCGGATGTCCTCGGCCGCGATCGCCCCCCTCCAGGCGGTGAAGGTCCCCTGCAGCTCGGGGTCGTGCCGGTAGGTGTTCGGCATCAGGGCCTTGGGTGGAAGGGCGGGAGCTCAACCCAAGTTAGGCCGCCCCCCGATCCGGCAAGAGCGCCCGCCTCAGGGCCCCCCGGCCGGTGCGTCGGGCGGCGCCAGCGTGAGGAGCCAGCGCACGTGGAGGAATTCCCCGCTCAC
>CAZRCT010000009.1:0-73901 GCA_964598655.1 uncultured Gemmatimonadaceae bacterium | reverse complement strand
CCGCTGAAGCGGGCACCGCAGCCCCAGCCCATCCCCACCACGATGCGCAGTACCCGCTTCAGCGGGGTCATGGCCGAGCCCGGGCTTCAGCCCGTGGGCACCTGGGAATCGAAATGGGAAGGGGGCCCCTGCATGGGGCCCCCTTCGCGCGTTCCCGGAGATCCGGGGGTGGGATGGGTCGTCAGACCCGGCGCTTCTTTGCTTCGCGGATGACCACTGCGGCGGCTGCGAGGGTGCCGACGATCAGCCCGGTCTTCGCGGCCTTCTTGCCCACCTTCTTCACCGTGCGGACCTTCCGCTCCACGGACCGCTTGCCCTCGGCGACGAAGATGCGGGTCTCGAGCTCCTTCGCGGCGGCGCGGGTGGTGGCCCGGCCGGCATCGGCGAGCCGCTTGGAGAATGTTGGCATGGGCGCCTCCTTCTGGGACACGCTTCCGAGCGCGACCGCACCCGGGGCTGGACCGGCAAGGGTACGGTAGCACCACCGCAGTGAAGGGACGCTTACGCTGTGGTGAAGGAGTTGTCAGGTCCCGTCGCCGTCCCGCTGCTCATGGTGGAACGGCTCCTCCCACTCGATGCCTGCCGCGCGGAGGCGCTCGGTGAGCACCTGCACCAGGTTGTCGGCCAGTGGCTGATATTCGTCCGGAATGCCGAGGCAGACGACGGTCTTGGTGGTGAGCGCGTCGGGGAAACGCGCGCGGAGCTGGGTGTGGTGGGTGTCCTCCATGACGATGACGCGGTCGGCCCAGGTGAGGAGGTGGGCGGAGACCTGCCGGGTGGCCGAGTGATGGGTCCCGGCCGAGCGCACGTCGTAGTGCGCGTGGTCGTGGAAGAGGCGCTCGGCGGTGAAGCTCCGGCTCTGGTTGTAGGTGCAGATGAAGAGCAGGCGCTCGCGCTTCGGTCGTCGGGGCATCGGAGGCGGGTTGCGGTGACGGAAATGTAGCTGGCCCGGTCGGGAAGCGGGGTGGAAGGACTATCGGGAATGCGACTCCCGCGGTAACCTATGGCCTGCCATCCCCTTTCACCCCTGCGCATGCCCACGCTGCTCATCGTCGAGGACAACGAGCTCAACCGGGACATGCTCTCCCGTCGCCTGGGGCGGCGGGGCTACCGGGTGCTGCTGGCGGCGGACGGGGGTCAGGGGCTGGCGCTGGCCCGGGCGGAGCGGCCGGACCTGATCCTGATGGACCTGAGCATCCCGGTGGTGGACGGCTGGGAGGCCGCCCGCCGGCTCAAGGCCGACCCGGTGACGCGGCCCATCCCCGTGATCGCGCTGACCGCCCATGCCATGGCGGGCGACGAGGCCCGCGCTCGCTCCGCCGGCTGCGACGACTTCGACACCAAGCCGGTGGACCTGCCCCGGCTGCTCGGCAAGATCCAGCGCTGGCTCGGCGAGGCGCCGAACCCCACCGCGGTGGACACCGGCCAGCACGTGCCGGCGTTCCGGCTGCCGCCGATGGCGGAGGTGACGCTGCCGGCCACGCGGGCATCACTGCCGGAACTGCTGGCGTTCAGCGAGCGGACCAGCCGGGAGTTTGGCCTCGACGCGGACACGAGCTTCCGGGTGCGGCTGTCGGTGGAGGAGGTGTGCATCAACGTGATGGACCATGCGTACCGGGGGCGGGAGGCGGGGCCGGTGAAGCTCCGTCTGCTCCGGGAGCCGGCGGCGGTGGTGGTCGTGGTGGAGGACAAGGGCGCCACCTTCGACCCGGCGGGCGCGCCGGCGCCGGTGCTCACCGGCGCCGCGGAGCAGCGGCCGGTGGGCGGGCTCGGGTGGCACCTGGTGCGGCAGGTGATGGACGAGGTGCATCACGAGGGACTGCCGGGCGGCGGCAACCGGATCACCCTCACCAAGCGGCTCCCGGCCGCGTAGCTCAACTCCCTGCAGAGGACCTCATGGACGTGACCGTGGAGCCGCGGGGCGCGGCGACGGTGGTGCGACTGGTGGGCAGCGTGGACGGCATCACGGCCGGCCCGCTCGAGGCACGGCTGCTGGAGCAGGTGCGGGGCGGGGCCGTGAAGCTGGTGGCGGACCTCTCGGGCGTGGCCTACACCAGCAGCGCCGGCCTCCGCGCCCTCCTCGCCACCCTCAAGGCGACGCGCTCGCAGGGCGGCGACTTCCGGCTGGCGGGCGTGCAGCCGGCGGTGCTCAAGGTGCTCGAGCTCTCCGGCTTCACCAGCATCCTCAAGCATTATCCCGACGTGGACGCCGCGGTGCTGAGCTTCGGCGCCTGATTCCCTCTCCCGGCCTCATGACGACGAACAACAAGCGGGTGGCGCTGGTGATCGGCGCCGGCAGCGTGAAGTGCGCGGCGGCACTCGGCCTGTGGCGCGCGCTGGAGCGCGCGGGCATCGGGCTCGACATGGTGGTGGGGTGCTCGGGCGGCTCGCTCTACGCGAGCGTCATGGCGCTCGGCTACGACCTCGACACCTGCGCCCGGCTCACGCGCGAGCTGTGGACCCCGGCCATCACCAAGAAGCGGGCGACCCGGCAGATCCTCGGTGCGCTCTTCCCCGGGCTCTTCGGCTTCGACGGCAAGTTCGGGATGGTGGACGACGGGGCGATGTGGGCGGCGCTGTCGGGGCCTTACGGCGGCAAGCGGTTCGAGGATGCCACGATTCCCCTGCACATCGTGACCACCGACCTGCACACCGGGGAGAAGGTGGTGCTGAGCTCGGGGCCGGTGCAGGACGCCATCCGGGCCTCCATCGCCATTCCTTATATCTGGCGGCCGTGGAAGGTGGGGGAGCGGTGGCTCATGGACGGCTGCATGTCCGACCCGCTGCCGGTGGACGTGGCCATCCGGGAAGGCGCCAACGTGATCCTGGCGATGGGCTTCGAGAGCCCGTACCCGCGGAAGCTCCGGAACGGCTCGCGCTACGCCTTCCATGTGAACAGCGTGTACACCAACAACCTGCTCCGCGCCAACTTCGCCTTCCACAACCTGGCGCACCATGCGGAGATCATCACGGTGCTGCCGGAGTTCAACCGCAACATCGGCCTGTTCGACACCGACCAGATCCCCTACGTGATCGAGGAGGGGGAACGGGCCACCCAGGAGCACCTTCCCTACCTCGAGAAGCTCCTGGCCGGAGCGGCCTGAGTGACGGCGCCCGCCGCGGATCCCGCGCGGATCCTGGTGGTGGATGACACGGAGGCCAACCGGGACATGCTGACCCGGCGCCTGCGGCGCGCCGGCCACCAGGTGGAGATGGTGGCGAGCGGCCCCGAGGCGCTGGCGCGGCTGGCGGGCGAGGCGTTCGATTTGGTGCTGCTCGACATCATGATGCCGGACATGAACGGCTACGAGGTGCTGGAGCGGCTGAAGGCGGACGAGGCGCTCCGGCACGTGCCGGTCATCATGATCACGGCCATCACCGACATGGACAGCGTGGTGCGCTGCATCGAGCTCGGCGCCGAGGACCACCTGCCGAAGCCGTTCAACGCCACGCTGCTCCGGGCGCGCATCGAGGCCTCGCTGGCCAAGAAGCGGCTCCGCGACCGGGAGCAGCTGGTGGCGCAGGCCATGGCGCGCGAGCTGGACATCGCCCGTAACATCCAGGCCAGCTTCCTGCCGCCGGCACTGCCGCGGGTCCCCGGCTACGAGCTGGCCGCGCGCTTCCGGCCGGCGCGCCAGGTGGCCGGGGATTTCTACGACGCCTTCCCGCTCCCGGTGGCCGGCCGCACCGCGCTCGTGGTGGCGGACGTCTGCGACAAGGGCGTGGGCGCCGCGCTCTTCATGGCGGTGTTCCGGAGCCTGCTCCGGGTAGTGACGCAGGAGGCGTACGTCGGCGGCGCCGACCTCTCTGATGCGCTGCAGATGCCGCGCACCCTGCAGGTGCTGAGCGACTACAATGCCCGCACCCACGGCGCCGCCAACATGTTCGCGACCATCTTCTTCGCGGTGCTCGACCAGGACCGGGCGCGGCTCACCTACCTGAACGCCGGGCACGACGCGCCCTACCTGCTCCGGGCCGATGGGCGCACCGAGCGGCTGCCGCCCACCGGGCCGGCGATGGGCCTCCTCGAGGGACTCGTCTTCGGGGTGGAGGAGCGGGCGTTTCTCCCGGGGGACCGGCTGCTCGCGTTCACGGACGGCGTCACCGACGCGCGGAGCGGGGCGGGGGAGGTGTTCGGGGAGGAGCGGCTCGAGGCGCTCCTCGCGGGGGAGGGCGGGGCGGACGGGCTCGTGTCCCGCATTGATGCCGCCCTGGCGGCGCACGGGGCCGGCGTGGACCCGTTCGACGACGTGACGCTGCTGGCGCTGGCGCGGGTCGTGGGCTGATGCGGTTCCCGCTCTTCCATCCCGCCGCGGCGCGGGTGCACCCCATCGTGAAGCTCGACTACACGGTGCGGCTGTCCACCTACCCGTTCTTCATGCTGCTCTACTGGTCCCACCTGCGGACGGAGGGCCTCTCCCCGGCCATCTGGGTGTACCTGCTGTTCTACGCCTTCGTGTTCCCCCACGTGGCCTACCTGATGGCCGTCCGGAGCCCCAACAGCAAGGCGGCGGAGCTCCGCACCCTCACCCTCGACTCGGTCATCGTCGGCACGTGGATGCCGATCCTCGGCTTCTGCCCGCTGCCGAGCGTGGCGGGGCTCTTCGGCGTGTATTCCGGCAACGTGAGCATCGGGGGCCTGGCCTTTGCCTGGCGCAACATGCTCGCCACCGCGGCGGGCGCGCTGGCGATGGGCTACTTCGTGGGCTTCCGGCTGGACCCGAGCGCGAGCCTCCTCACCACGGTGCTGAGCGTGGCGGTGCTGTTCGTGTACCTGACGGTGTTCAGCATGCACTCGCACAACCAGTCCAAGCGGGTGGTGCACGGCATCAAGCAGATCGCGGAGCAGAACGCGCAGATCGGCGAGAAGCAGGTGCTGCTGACCCAGCGCACCCGGGAGCTCGAGGCGGCCAACGAGCTGGCGGAGGCGGCCAAGAAGGCGGCGGAGGAGGCCAACCGCGCCAAGAGCCGTTTCCTCGCCAACATGAGCCACGAGCTCCGCACCCCGCTCAACGCCATCATCGGCTACTCCGAGATGCTGATCGAGGAGAGCGCGGAGGCCGGCGCGGCGGAGCTCACGCCCGACCTGGAGAAGATCCAGGGGGCGGGGAAGCACCTCCTGGGCCTCATCAACGAGGTGCTGGACCTCTCCAAGATCGAGGCGGGGAAGATGGACCTCTTCCTCGAGGACTTCGACATCGCGGCCATCGTGCAGGAGGTGGCGTCCACCGTGGCGCCGCAGAACGAGGCGCGGGGCAACCGGCTCGAGGTGTCGGTGGACCCCTCCCTCACGGTGATGCACGCCGACCTCACCAAGGTGCGGCAGGTGCTGCTCAACCTCCTCTCCAACGCGGCCAAGTTCACCGAGCACGGGGTGGTGAGCCTGGCGGCGCGGCAGGAGGTGTCGAGCACGGGGGCGCGGCGGGTGGTGTTCGCGGTGAAGGACTCGGGGATCGGGATGACGCCGGCGCAGCTCACCCGGCTGTTCCAGCCCTTCGTGCAGGCGGACGCCTCCACCACGCGGCGCTACGGCGGCACCGGCCTCGGCCTCACCATCAGCAAGCGGTTCTGCGAGATGATGGGCGGCGGCATCGACGTGTCGAGCGAGCCCGGCGTGGGGACCACCTTCCAGGCGTGGTTCCCGCTCACCGTCGAGGCGCTCGAGATGTCCAGCACCGGCACCTTCGCCGTGGTGCGGCGGTCGCGGCGCACCAGCGCGGTGCCGCTCCTCCCCTACCTCGGCACCGTGCTGCTGGTGGTCCACTCCGACACCGCGCGCGACGGCCTGGAGCGGCTGCTCGGGGTGGAAGGCTATCGCGTCATCACCAGCGCCGGGCGCGAGGAGGCCGTGACGCTGGCGCGCGAGATCCAGCCCGACCTGGTGCTGCTCGACCTGCTGCACCCCGAGCTGGACGGCTGGGGGACGCTGGCGGAGCTGCACCAGGCGCCCGAGACCACCCGGCTGCCGGTGGTGCTGCTGGGCCTCGTGGGCAACGACCAGCTGGCCTTTGCGCTCGGCACCGCGGGGGTGCTCACCCAGCCGGTGGACGACGATGCGCTGCTCGGCACCGTCCGGCGGCTCGGCGCGCGGGACAACTCGGCCGTGGCGCTCATCGTGGCGGCCGACGGGCCGCAGCGGGAGCGGCTCACGGGGGCGCTCCTGGCCAACCACATCGGCGCCGTCGGCGCCGCCAACGGCCGCGAGGCGCTCGGCCACGTGGCGGCGCGGCCGCCGCAGGCCATCGTGGTGGACCTGACGCTGCCGCTCATGGAAGGCGTGGTGCTGGTGGACACGCTCCGCCGCCACCCGCAGTGGGGCGCCATCCCCGTGGCGGTGCTCCTTCCCGCCGGGATGGACGAGGCAGCGCGGCGGGAGCTCCGCCGCGCGGCCGACCAGGTCTTTGCCCAGGACACCCTCGGCGCCGAGGTGCTGCCGGCCGAGGTGAAGCGGTGGGTGGGCCGGAACGACTGACCGCTCAGTGGTGCGACGGGCGCGCCGCCGGCGGCAGCAGCACCTCGTCAATGACGTGGATGACGCCGTTGCTGGCGCGCACGTCGGCGGTGATGATCTTCGTGCTGTTGACGCGGAGCGCGCCGTCGGTGATCCCCACCCGCAGGCTGTTCCCCTCCACCGTGCGGGCCTTCTTCGCCATGATGGCCTCCTCGGCGCTGATGCGGCCGGGGACCACGTGATACGTCAGGATGGCCTGGAGCTGCTCCCGGTTCTCGGGACGGAGCAGGGTCTCGATGGTGCCCTTGGGCAGCTTGGCGAAGGCCTCGTTGGTGGGCGCGAAGACGGTGAACGGCCCGTCGCCCATCAGCGTCTCGGTGAGGCCGGCGGCCTCGACGGCGGCCAGGAGGGTGGAGAAGCTGCCGGCCTCGCGCGCCACCTGGACGATGGTGGGGGAGCGCATGGCGGCATGGTGCTGCTGGGCGGCGAGCGGGGCCGCCAGGAGAAGCGCCGCGGCGGCGGCCGTCAGCGTGCGGGTACGAAACATGGAACACTCCATCGGTGAGGGTTGGTCGGAACGCCCGACGCCCCTACTTTCGGCGGTAGCCTGCGCGGCGGATGCAGTGCATCCGGCACCACGCCGCGGGCGAATCGAGGGGGAGCGACGTCTGTGCACCCCCGGAGCCGAATGACCGCCACCCTGGTGGAGATGACCCTCCCCGACCTTTCCCCGGCGCCGACCGGTGTCTTTGCCCGCATCGCGGCTGGTGACAGCGCGGCGGTGCGTGAGGCCGTCGAGCGATTCGGGTCGCTGGTGTGGCTCCTGGCGCGGCGCTGGTCGCACGACCCGGCGGACGCGGAGGATGCCGCGCAGGAGATCTTCTTTGACCTCTGGCGCAGCGCGGGCCGCTACCTGCCCGAGCGCGCCAGCGAGCAGGGCTTCGTGGCCATGATCGCGCGGCGGCGGCTCATTGACCGGGCGCGGAAGCGGAAGCGGTCCATCGAGGCCATCCCGTTCCCCGACGACTTCGACGCCCCGGACGAAGCCGCGCCGGAGACCAGCTTCCAGGCCGAGGCGGGCGAGGCGCGCGCGGTGCTGGCGTCGCTCAGCCCGGCGCAGCGGCGCACGCTCGAGCTGGCGCTGCTCGAGGGGAAGACCCACGAGGAGATCGCGCGGGAGACGGGGACGCCGCTCGGCACGGTCAAGTCGCACATCCGCCGCGGGCTCGAGCGGGCCCGCAAGCTGCTCGGCGCCCGGCAGGGAGGTGACGCATGATGAGCGATCGCGAGCGCGACCTGCTCGAGCGCGCCACGGGCGAGCTCACCGCCGAGCTGGCGAGCGACGCGGCGGCGCAGGCGCTGCCGCCCGGCCTCGCCGCGCGGATCATCGCGGCGGGGGAGGCGGACGTGAGCGGGGTGACCCCGCTCCGTCCGGTGGGCGAGCGGAGCAGCGTGTCCGGCTGGCTCGGCTGGGTGGTGGCCGCGGCGGCGGTGCTGGCCTGGGTGTTGGTGGGGAGCCCGCGCGGCCCGCGGCCCGCGCCCGCGCCGAGCACGCCGACGGTGGCGGAGGTCCGCGCCACGCTGCTCCGCGACTCGGCGGCCACGCAGGTGCTGGCGTGGAAGGGCACCGAGGACTCGCTGAGCAGCCTCACGGTGGGCGGCGACGTGGTGTGGAACGGCGCGCGCCAGGAGGGCGTGATGCGCATCGCCGGACTCAAGCGCAACGACCCGTCGCGGGAGCAGTACCAGCTCTGGATCTTCGACGCCGAGCGGGACGACCGCTACCCGGTGGACGGCGGCGTCTTCGACGTGGGCCAGGACGGCGAGGTGCTGGTGCCGATCACGGCGAAGGTGCCGGTGGGGAAGGCGGTGCTCTTCGCGGTGACGGTGGAGCGGCCGGGCGGCGTGGTGGTGTCGACGCGTGAACGCATCGTCCTGCTGGCGCAGCAGGCGAGTTGAGCGTGGGGTGGGGGCTGGTGTGAGTCCACTCAGGGGCGCGACCGGCCGCTGAGGAACGGCAACTGCAGAACCACAGAGTCACAGAGGGCACAGAGGGCACGGAGGAACCGAGCCCGGGTTGGCGCGCTGCCAACCCGGGCTCGGGTGGTTTTGGGGTGGGGTCCCACGGCGGGTGGAGTGCGCTGCCGGACCCGAACAGGCACCCCCATCGATTGTGGTTCTCTGTGGCCTCCGTGTCCTCTGTGCCTCTGTGGTTCCCCGGCGAGCCCCCGGGCCACTCGACACCCTCGCCTCTCCGAGCCCGGCAGCGGTGACGTTTCACGTGTTGCAGTCGGAAACCTGCAGGGCCTGAATGGCGTTCTAGGGGCATCCAACCAAGGAGCCTTGGGCATGTCCTTCCTGGCCGATCTTCGGCAGGGCGTCCGGATGCTGGTCAAGTATCCGGGCCTCACGGTCATTGCGGTGGTGGCGCTGGCGCTCGGGATCGGCCTCACGGCCACCATGTTCAGCATTGTCTGGGGGGCGTTCCTGCGGGGCCTGCCCATCGAGGGAGGGGACCGGCTGGTGCACATCCTCCGGACCCGGCCGAGCCAGCAGATCGAGCGGGACGGGGTGCCGGCGAGCGACCTGGCGGCGTGGCGGGAAGGGCAGCACAGCTTCACCGACCTGGGCGGGTTCGGCGAGGGGACGGTGAACGTGAGCGGGCCTGAGGGGCCGCCGGAGCGGTTCGATGGCGGGTACATCTCGCCGTCGGTGTTCCCCATCGTGGGGGTGGCGCCGCTCATGGGGCGGACCTTCACGGAGGAAGAGGGGAAGCAGGGCGCGGCGCCGGTGGTGGTGCTGGGATGGGGCATCTGGCAGCGGCGCTTTGCCGGGGACCCGGCGATCATCGGCAAGACGATGCGGGTCAACGGCGTCACCCGTGAGATCATCGGGGTGATGCCGGAAGGGTACGAATTCCCCGCCACCTCGAAGCTCTGGCTGCCCCGGGTGGCCGACCCGCTGGCCCAGCCCTGGGGCGAGGGGGAGCACTTCGACGTGATCGGGCGGCTCAAGCCCGGCGTCACGATCGACGCGGCGCAGCAGGACCTGCTCGCCATCGCGAAGCGGCTGGGGACGGAGCACGTCAAGGAAAACGAAGGCGTCTCGCCGATCGTCAAGGAATTCACCGACCTCTATGTGGACGACGAGCCCCGGGCCATGCTCTGGACCATGCTGGCGGCGGTATTCGGCGTCTTCCTCATTGCGTGCACCAACGTGGCCAACCTGCTGGTGGCGCGGGCGGCGGTGCGCACCCGGGAGGTGGCCATCCGCACCGCGCTCGGCGCCAGCCGGTGGCAGATCCTGACGCAGCACCTGGCGGAGTCGCTGATGCTCTCGCTGATCGGCGGGGTGCTCGGGACGGGAATTGCGTGGTACGGCTGCAAGCTCTTCATGGATGCCATCCGCGACACGGAGCCGCCGTACTGGATCCAGATCCACCTCGACGGGGGCGTGCTGGCGTTTGTGCTCGGCATTTCGCTGCTGGCCGCACTGGTGAGCGGGCTCGTGCCCGCGCTGCAGGCCACCCGGGGGAGCCTCTACGACGTGCTCAAGGACGAGGCGCGCGGGTCGAGCTCCATGCGGCTCGGGCGGTTCAGCCGGACGCTGGTGATGGTGGAGCTGGCGCTGGCGGGCGGGCTCCTGGTCGGCGCGGGGTTCATGATCCAGAGCGTGGTGCAGCGGGCGCACTTCGACTACGGCGTGCCGACGGGCAACACCTTCACCGCGCGCCTCGGGCTCTTCGAGGCCACCTACCCGGACAGCACCAGCCGGAAGCGCTTCTGGCTGGAGCTGGACCGCCGGCTCGGCGAAGTGCCCAACACGCGCGGCGCCGCGCTGTCCACGACGCTGCCGGGGATGGGCGCCTGGTCGGACCGGTTCGGGGTGGAGGGGAAGGCGTATGCGCAGGACTGGGACTATCCGGAGACGCGGTTCATCGCGGTGACGCCGGGGTGGTTCCCGGCCTTCAAGCTGGCGCCGCTCGAGGGGCGGCTGCTCGGGCCCGAGGATGACCAGGCCGGCCTGCCGGTGACGGTGGTGTCCAAGGCCTTCGCCACCCGGCATTTCGGGGGCGAGTCGGCGCTCGGCAAGCGGGTGCGGCTCGGGGACTCGAAGAGCAAGGAGCCGTGGCGGACCATCGTCGGCGTGGTGCCGGACGTGGCCACCGACGGCACCGACAGCAAGCACCAGCTCGGCACCACGATCTACGTGCCGGTGCAGCAGGGGAACTACCAGTTCCTGTCGGTGGCGGTGGTGGCGTCGGGCAGCGACCCGATGGCGCTCCAGAAGGCGGTGGAAGGGGTGGTGAGCGGCATCGATCCCGACCAGCCGATCTACTGGGCCCGGACGCTCGACCAGGCGATCTACCAGCAGGGGTGGTTCTACGAGGTGTTCGGGGCGCTGTTCGTGGCGTTCGGCGGCGCCGCCCTCTTCCTGGCGACGGTGGGCGTGTACGGGGTGGTGAGCTTCGGGGTGGCGCAGCGGACCCGGGAGGTGGGCGTGCGGATGGCGCTCGGCGCGGGATCGCAGGACGTGCTGGGGCTCTTCCTCAAGCAGGGGGCGGTGCAGGTGCTGGTGGGGCTGTCGGTGGGGCTGGTGCTGGCGTTCTTCCTGGGGAAGGGGCTCGGGCTGGTGCTGTTCCAGGTGAACACGGCCAACCCGCTGATGTACGCGGGCGTCAACGTGGTGCTCGCGCTCACCTGCCTCGCGGCCATCTTCCTGCCGGCCCGGCGGGCGCTCAAGGTGGACCCGATCGTGGCGCTGCGATACGAATGAGGTGGCGCCGGGCCGCGTCCTAGGGGAGCGGCTGGTCGGCGGCCAGGAGGCGGCGGTAGCGGGGCGACTCGCTCAGCGCGCTCATGTCGCGGAAGGCGACGGCGTGGAACCAGGCCCAGCCCTCGTAGCCTTCCGCCACCGCCTGACTCAGCAGGGTGAGCGCCTCGTCGCCGTGGCCGGCCACGGCGGCGAGGCGCGCGCGCATGACGGTGTGGGCGCCGGGGTTGTAGGCGGGCCGCGGCCCCAGGAGGCGCTCCGCCTCGGCCTGGTGGCCGGCGCGGGCGCGGCAGAGGGCGTGCATGCCGCGGTAGTCGAGGCGGTCGGGGAAGTCGCGCGCCAGTGAGGCGAACCAGGGCTCGGCCTCCGGCCAGCGGCCGGCGTCGTAGAGCGCGCTGCCGAGCCAGTAGCGGTGGACGCGGCTCCGGGGATCGCGGGCCAGCTGGGTGGTGAGCCAGGTGATGGCGCGCTTGTAGTAGGCGTTGCTGCGGAAGCCGCGGCCGTGCGCCGCGAACTCCTCCCCCGCCACCACCAGCGCCGCGCCGTAGGACCAGTAGGTGTCGGGGGGCAGGCTCGCGGCGGCGTCGAGGAGCGAGTCCACCAGCGCCTCGCGGCCGAGCGCCGCGGCGGCGCGCACCTCCAGGACCACGGCCACACGGCTGTCGGGGTGCTGGGCGCGCATGGCGCGGACGGTGGCGAGTTCCGCGTCGTGGTCGCGCACCAGGTGCTCGGCGTGGGCGCGCTGGGTCCAGTAGGGGGCCCAGCTGCGGAGCATCCCCTGGGTGGGATCGAGGCGGCGCAGCACCTCGCGCGCCTCGTAGGGGCGGTAGACGTTGAGCGCGGCCCAGGCCACGGCGTAGCCGCCGCGCGGGTGCGGCCCCTGCTGCTCCGCCTGGCGGATGGTGGCCAGCGCGCGGAGCCCGTCGCCCCGGAGCAGGGCGCGGAGGTACTCGCCCATCAGCTCGTGGTAGGGGGCCAGCGGCAGGTCGCGCCGGCGGAGCTCGGTGAGGAGCGTGTCGATGGCGGCGTAGTCGCTGGTGTTCCAGAGGTCGAGCGCGGCGTGCACCAGCGCCACGCCGAAGGTGGTGTCCAGCGCAAACGCCTCCCGGAAGGCCACCGTGGCGCTGTCGTACTGCCCGGCCAGGTGGGCGCGCATGCCGCGCTCGAACGCCCGGTAGGCCTCGAAGGTGGGCGGCCGCTCGGCCAGGCCGGGGATGCCGCCCAGCTCGCTGTCGGCGCGGATGGCGAGGGCGGCCATGATGCGGGTGCGGAGCACCTGCACGGCCTGGTCGGCGGAGTCGCGCGGGGCGAGGGCGGGCGCGGGGGCGGCGAGGACGGTGCCGCGGATCGCGTCGATGACCTGGGCCTGGAAGCGGAGCCGGTCGCCGACCAGGTAGTAGGCGCCGCTGATGACGGTGCCGGCGCCCGTCTCGCGGCGGAGGGCCGCCACCGGGTCGGCTGCGCCCGCCAGTTCCACGCCCTGGGCCGCGCTCCACGGCACCACCTGCACCACGCCCGCCTCCTGCAGGCCCTGCGTCACCCAGTCACCCGCGAGGTGACCCCAGGTGCCGAGGGTGGAGTCCCCCGTCTCGTTGCGGAAGCTGAGCACGGCCACCGGCTGCGGCAGGGTGCCGGGATCGAGGCGCGGGGCGCGGCCGCGCGCCACCAGCACGGCGGCCGCGGCCACCACGAGCAGGGTGGTGATCGCCCAGGCGCGGCGCCGGGGCGCGGGCGGCGCGGGCGCGCCGTCCTCGAGCGCCTCGAGCCGCGCCAGCAGCGCCGCGCCGTCCCTGGGCCGGTCCGCGGGCGCCTCGGCCAGGGTGGCCCGGACGAGCTGCACCAGGCCGGCCGGCACGTCCGGCGGGAGGGTCTGCGCAAAGTCCCGGAAGGCGTCGGGGGAGCGGCCGGTGAGCATCTCGCGCGCCAGCACACCCCAGGCGTAGATGTCCGCGGCCGGCGTGGTCTCCCCGCCAAAGGACTGCTCCGGCGCCATGTAGCCGACGGTGCCGATCGCCAGCCCCTCGCCGGTGTGGCGCTCCATGCGGCCGCTGTGGCGCAGGAAGGCGATGCCGAAGTCGAGCAGGTAGGCGTGGTCGCCCACCAGGAGGACGTTCTCGGGCTTCAGGTCGCGGTGCACGATGCCGGCCTGGTGCGCGGCGGCGAGCGCGCTCGCGATGTCGGTGAGGAGCTTCCGCGCCACGGGGTAGGGGAGCGCGCCCTCCTCGCGGAGCCGGGTGCGGAGGGTCTCGCCGCCCAGGTACGGCATCACGTAGTACAGGTACTCGACCGTCGGCCCGTGCGCGCTGCCGCCGGTGGTGCGGCCGCTCGGCGTGGAGATGCCGGAGTCGAGCAGCGGCAGGATGTGCGGGTGCGCCAGGCGGGCCACCACCCGCACCTCGTCGAGGAAGCGGCGGTTGCCGTAGGCCAGCGTGGCCTCGGGGTTCATGGCCTTGATGACCACGGGGCGGTCGTGCTTCCGCTCGCGGGCCAGGAACACCGTGGCCATGCCGCCCTCGCCGATCTCGCGCTCGAGGGTGTAGCGGTCGCCGAGGATCTCCGTCAGGCGGGCCTGGGCGGCGGAGTGGTCGGGCGGGAGGGGGAGGGGGCGGTCGAGCATGCCGCCCTCCTCGGCGTGGGCGGCGAGCAGGCGCGCCACCACGTTGCGAAGGTCGGTGTCCGAGGTGGCGCGCTCGAGCCAGGCGGCGCGGGTGTCCGCCGGCTGGTCGAGCGCGCCGTCGAAGAGCTCCTCGATGAGCCGCCAGCGCCCGCCGTCGGTCATCGCGGTCCTTGGGCCAGCTCCTGGTGCAGCCAGGCGCGCGCCTTGGCCCAGTCGCGCTGCACCGTGCGGGTGGTGACGCCCATCAGCGAGGCGATCTCCGCCTCCTCGAGCCCGCCGAAGAAGCGGAACTCCACCACCTGCTTGAGCCGCGGCGAGTGCTCCGCCAGCCGCTCCAGCGCCTCGTCGAGCGCCAGGATCTCCTCGGGGGGCGCGGGACTCGCCAGTTCGCCCGGGAGCGAGACGGCGAGGGCGCCGCCGCCCCGCTTGTTGGCCAGGCGGCGACGGGCGTGGTCCACCAGCACGTGGCGCATGGCGCGGGCGGCCACGGCCAGGAAGTGCTGGCGTGACGCAAAATCGGGCGTCTCGCCGTCCGCGATGCGCAGCCACGCCTCGTGCACCAGCTCGGTGGGCTGGAGGGTGTGGCCCGGCCGCTCGCGCCGCAGCAGGCGCTCGGCGGCGCGGTGGAGCTCGGCCTGGAGCAGGGGGAGGAGCTGGTCGTAGGCGGTGGCTTCCCCCGCGCCGAGGGCGTGGAGGAGGCGGGTCACTTCGCCGGGGAATGCGAGGTGGTCGTCGCTCATGGGCTCGCTGCTAATGTCGGGTCCGGGGACGGGCTAGCGCAATACGGGGATGGAGCCCGGCGGGTGCCGGGCGCCCCCCTTCCCCTAGGAGAGCGTCATGTCCCGGCTTCCCCTGACAATCCTCGCCGCCGCCCTGGCCGTGGCCCCCGCCGTCCAGGCGCAGGGCGATGCCGCGCACGACGGCCACGAGCACGCCCCGGCCACCGCGGGTGCCGCGGTGCCGCTGTACGACAACCTCGGCGCGCTGCACTACCCCGTCCGCACCGCCACCCCGGCGGCGCAGGCGTATTTCGACCAGGGGCTCCGGCTCTACTGGGCGTTCAACCACGAGGAGGCGTTCCGCGCCTTCGCCGAGGCGGAGCGGCTGGACCCGGCCTGTGCCCTCTGCGTGGCCGGGCAGGCGCTGGCGCTCGGGCCCAACATCAACGCGCCGATGGATTCGGCCACCGGGGCGCGGGCCGCGACGATCGCCGCCCGCGCCGAGCGGCTGGCCGAGGCGGGCGACGCGCGGGAGCGCGGGCTGGTGGCGGCGCTGGTGGCGCGCTACGCGACCGGCGCCGCGCGGGCCACCGCCGACAGCGTCTGGGCCGAGGCGGTGGGCCAGCTGGCCGACGAGTACCCGGCCGATCTCGAGCTGCAGGCGCTGCACGCCGAGGCGCTGATGGACCTCTCGCCATGGCACTACTGGGAGAAGAACGGCACGCCGCGCCCGGCAACGCCCGTGATCCTGGCCCGTCTCGAGCGCGCCATGGCCCGGGACCCGAACCATCCGGGCGCCTGCCACCTTTACATCCATGCGGTGGAGGCCAAGGATCCCGCGGCGGCCGTGCCGTGCGCCGAGCGGCTGGCGGCGTTGATGCCGGGGGCGGGGCACCTGGTGCACATGCCCGGGCACATCTACATCCGGGTGGGCCGGTACCGGGACGCCATCGAGGCCAACCGGCACGCGGTGCACGCCGACCAGCACCTGTTCGAGGGGCCGGCGGGCCAGGCCAAGGGGCTCTACGCGCTGGCCTACTACCCGCACAACTGGCACTTCATGAGCTTCGCGGCCAGCATGGCGGGCCAGTCGAAGCTGGCGCTCGAGGCGGCGCGGCAGGTGGCCGCGAGCGTGGGTTACGAGGTGGCGCGGCAGCAGCCGTGGGTGGAGGGCGTGACGCCCATCGTCTGGTGGACCATGGTGACGTTCGGCCAGTACGACTCCATCCTGGCCGAGCCGCTCCCGCCGGCCGACCTGCGCTACACGTACGGCATGGCGCAGTACGCCCGCGGCGTGGCGCTGGCCGCGGCGCACCGCTGGGGCGAGGCCCGGGCCGCCGGCGACACGGTGAGCGCCGTGGCCGCGGCCATGCCCGACGGTGACAACCGGGTGGCCATGCGCATCGCCGCCCGGATGGTGCTGGGTGAGGTGGCGCTCCGGCAGGGGAATCCGCGGGAGGCCGCCCGGATCTTCCGTGAGGCTATGTTCCTCGAGGACGGCCTGGGCTACATGGAGCCGCCCACCTGGTACTTCCCGGTGCGGCACTCGCTGGGGAAGGCGCTGCTGCTGATCAACCAGCCGGCCGAGGCGGAGCGGGTGTACCGGCAGGACCTGGCGCGGTTCCCGGAGAACGGCTGGTCGCTCAAGGGACTGGAGCTGGCGCTCCGGGCGCAGGGCAAGAAGGCGGAGGCGGAGCAGGTGGCCGCGCGCTTCCAGGCGGCGTGGCAGGGGGCGGACGTGGTGCTGACGTCGAGCCGGTTCTAGCGGAGCGAAGGGTGGGAAGCCGAACGGGCGCCGTCCGGTGGACGGCGCCCGTTCGTGCGTCAGGCCGGGCGGGTCAGGGCGCCACGTAGTACTGGCCGTTGTCCTGCACGGTGGTGTTGGCCAGCGGGGTGACGTTGATGAACACCGTGTCCGGGCGGCCGTCGGTGCCGAGCTTCCAGGAGCCCAGTTCGGCGATGCCGTTGGCGGTGGTGACCATCGAGGTGCCGCCGATGGTGGCGTCACTGCCGGCGTTGAGCGTGAAGGTAACGGTGGCGCCCGGCACCGGCCGGCCGAGCGGCGTCTTGAGGAAGACGCGCGGCAGCAGGTTGACGGGGACGTTGGAGCCCGGGGCGCCCGTGATGGTGGTGGGCGGGTCCAGGGTCAGGATCGTGAGCGGATCCACCGCGCCGAAGGGGCTGAAGCTCTTGGTGCTGCCCGCGATGCAGCAGGAGCCGAGCGCCATGGCATAGGCCGGCGCGGGGAGGACCATGGTGGTCATCCAGTGCAGGCCCCGGCTGGCGTACCCCTTGAGGCCCGGGTAGAAGGGCGCGGCGCCGATCAGGGTGGTGCAGTCGAGGAACGGCGCCGCCACCAGCGGCAGGATGACGGCCTGCGTCCCGACGTTGTGCGCCACCCGCAGGCGCGCGTAGTCGGTGGGCGAGAAGATGTCCGCCTGGCAGACGCCGACGGTGAGGTCGGTGCCGAAGGTGGTGGGCGGGAACGCCTCGAACTCGTAGAAGGCCGGGTACTGGTCGAGCGGGGTGAAGAGCGGCGTGGGCGCGTCGGGGAGGCGGCGCACCTTGATGAGCGTGAGCTGCGGCGCGGCGCCGCCCGGCACCTGGACGCCGGCGAACTGCGTCGGCGTCACCAGCGTGGTGGTGCCCGACGTGGGGCCGACGACGCCGGCGGTGGCGTCGGGGTCGAGGCTGACGTTGGGCTGCGGCAGCCCGGCCAGGCAGAAGAGCCCGTTGATGAAGTCGCGGGTCTTGGCCTGCGTGCTGGCGCCCTGGCCGCCGATGAGGGTGCCGGCGTAGAAGTCGGCGAGGACCGAGCGGGTGGTCAGGAGCACCAGCTCCTGGGCACCGGGCTGGTTGCCGGCCGCCATCCGGCTCCGGATGGTGTTGATGGTGGTGTTGAGCTGCGCCTGGCGGGTGGCCGAGGCGTAGAGCTCCTTGAGGAGCGCGCGAGTCTGGTCCACGGTGGGACACGGCGCCGGCGGCGAGACGTCGAAGGCGCGCGGCACGATCGGCGACTCCGACTGCGTGGCGGAGTCGGAGCAGGCGGCGAGCAGGACGAGGCTGGCGCTGGCGGCGGCAAGGAGGCGGCGCACGGGGACCCTCAGGGGGATGACGGGAGCGGCCCCGGCCGGGGTGGGCGGGGCGGACGGGGACGCATTACTGCACAATCCGGACTCGCCCCGCCCGGGTTACCGGGCCGTGACCTGAATTGGCAAGTAGCTGGTGGGCAATGCTTTAGGGGGTGGATTCGCGCCCGGATTCCCTCCGGGATCTCCGGGGTGCGGCGGCGGAGCCACAACCCGCTGGGGCCGAGCCGCCGCATCCGGCCCCCGGCTGGCGCCTGCCAGCCGGGGGCCCTTCGCTCAGTTGCCGGTCACCTTGAGGCCCACGCCCTTGCGGAGCGCGCTGCTCAGCGGGGCGGTGAAGTCCACCGTCTCGGTGACCGTGGTGCAGGTGGACTGGGCGAAGAACACCTTGGCCCGGTCCGGGTTGGTCATGAGCTCGAGCTGGAAGGCGAGCGTCTTGGTGCCGCCCGGCAGCGAGACGCCGCCGAAGTCGAAGTTGGTGCCGAGATTCTGGCTCGCCTGGCCGTTGAGGCGTGCGGTGACGGTCTGCTGCCCGACGACGGCGCCGTTGAAGGCGCCGGCCCGCACCGTGAGCCGCACCGCGTAGTTGGTCGGCACGTTGGCCGGGTCGTTCGAGGCCAGGTAGACGGTCACCGTCTTCAGCTTCTTCATCCCGTTTCTGGTGAAGTAGAAGCCGCGATTGAACTCGTCGCCGGTGCCGTTGGTCGGCGCGCAGTCCACCAGGGTGGCGAAGGCGCTGGTGCCGGTGGCGGTGAAGGTGGCCTCGGGCAGGCCGTCACTCACGTCGAAGTAGGCCGTGAGGACGTTGGTGCCGTCCCCGATGGTCCAGCTGGTGGTGGCCAGGCCGTTGCTGTTGGTGGTCACCGGCGTGGTGCCGACGCTGCCGGTGCCGCTCGCCACGGTGAAGAAGACGCTCACCCCGGGGACCACGTTGCCGTACGGGTCGGTGACACGCGCGGTGGGGCCCTGGAGCCCGCTGTAGATCGTCCCGCTCGGCGCCGTCGGGGTGGCCCAGTTCACCGCCGCGATCGCGCTGGCCGAGCTGGCCGGCGGCACTACCGCGAAGCCGCCCGTCGGCGCGTTGGGCGCCGAGGTGAGGCCCGGGGAGGTGGCGTAGAGCTGGAACGTGCCGGCGGAGGTGATGTACACGCCGGTGAAGGTGGCCACGCCCCCCACCGCGTTCACGGTGCAGCCCGCGGGGCACACGAGCCCGCCGGTGGCGGGGCTGATGGCGAGCGTCACGGGGCCGGTGAAGCCGGGGACGGTCTGGCCGTCGGCCGTCTGGACCAGCACGGTGACGGTGAAGGGCGTGCCCGGGGCGTAGGTGGCGCCCGCGAAGGCGGTGAAGAGCTGGAGCGAGGTGGCGTTGAAGTTCACCTGCGTCGGCGGCAGGCCCGTCACCTGGAAGCTGACGGCGCTGCCGCCGTTGGCGTTCAGGAGGCGGCCGCAGTTGGGCGTGGAGCCGGCGGGCACGGGCGCGGCGCAGGGGATCGCGGCGGTGGCCGTGACGGTGTTGCTGCCGGTGCCCACGGTCCAGGACGGCGCGGTGGCGTAGCCCTGCGCGTCGGTGCTGGTGGTGTAGGCGGTGGGGCAGCCGGCGCCGGCGAAGCACCCGGTGCCGGCGGTGATGGTGAAGGTCACGGGGATCCCCGCCATGCCGGGCCCCGCGGGATTCCCCTGCTCGGCGGCGGTGGCCAGGCGCACCGCCGGCGCGGCCACGGTGCCGCCCTCGGGGGCGGTGGCCGGGGGCGTGGCGCTCGCGGCAATGAAGCCGACGGTGTCCACGGCGCCGAAGGGGCTCAGGTTCTTGGTGGTGCCCACGGTGCCGGTGCCCACGGCCACGGCGTAGAGCGGCCGCGGCAGCACCAGCGCGGCGAGGCCGTCGGTGAGGCCGCGGGTGAGGCGCGCGCCGAGCGTGGTGCTGGCGGGCACCGTGCCGCACTGGCTCAGGAACGAGATGCCGCCGGGGAGGACCTGGATGTTCTCGTAGGGCGCCGGCTCGGCCACGTCGTGCGCCAGCGCCAGGCGGGCGAGCGCGCCCGCGGGATAGCTGTTGTCGCTCGCGAGGCAGACCTCGACCGTGACGTCCTGGAGGAACGGGTCATCGGGGTCCGCGCCCTGGCCGGAGGACGAGGTGAGCTCGTAGCGGAACAGGTACTGGTCGAGCTCGGTGTGGAGCCGCACCGACGGGTCCACCACCCGGCTCACCGAGACGATGGTGGGCCGCGTGACGGTGCCGGTGCCGGGCGGCAGCCGCACGCCCGCCTGGCCCGAGGGCGCCACCAGGTCGGTGGCCGGGGAGCCGGGCTGGTACACGGTGGCGTTGCAGTCCACGCCCGAGCCGAAGGAGCAGACGTTGTCCTCGAGCCCGACGTAGCGGAGCAGCAGGTTGAGCAGGTCGGTCACGGCGGCGCCGGTGCCGGTGCCGGAGGCGCTGCTGTAGCCGGCCAGGTTGTTGAGCCCGCCGGCGTGGTAGCGATCGAGGATGTCCTGCGCCAGCACGTAGGTGTTGGCCTGCGCGCCGGCCTGGTCACAGGGGGACTGCGGCGGGACCAGGGTGCAGTTGACGTAGAGCTGCGCAATCTGGCGCCAGCGCACCTGCGCCGCGTTGAGCGGGCCGTTGCCGTTGTTGAGGTTGTTGTACAGCTGCAGGATCAGGGCTTCGATGGCCAGGCTGTCGGCCTGCTGGCCGTCGGTGGCGGCCGCGGCGTGGATGCCCATCACCTCGGGCGCGGTGCGAACCTCCGACGGGGTTGCCAGCCGGGGGTCCGTCGAGCAGCCGACGGCCAGCAGCAGCAGCGGGACGACGAGGCCGAGACGGCGCATGAGGGGGCTCCTGGGCTCCGGGGGAGAGCGATGGCCTGCGACGGGCCAGAAATGACCCGGGATGCTGTGAGGTTCCGCACAAATTACGTGCAAAGAATACACCAATTCTCACCCCGGGGAATACCGGGCTAACCCGTTGGCGGGCAAAGGGGTGTCGCGGATTGCCCCACCGTGGAGCCGGGGGGACTGTGGGATCGACGCTCCCCCCGGGGCTCTGGTGCGGCCGGCGCGCCACGGGTCAGCGCGTGGGGCGGACCAGATCCTTGTACCTGGGGTCCTCGGCGATGCCCTTGAACCACCAGTTCGGGTTTTCCCGGAAATCCACGACCCGGCTGGGGTTGGTGAGGAGGTACAGCTTGATGTTGTTGATGGCCTCGGTGGTGTCCCCGGCCAGGGTCCAGACGAAGGCCGCGGTGTTGGCGAGGTCGTTGGAGGGATCCACCTCGGGGTCCGGCTTCACGCGCTTGAGGACGGCGCGCGCGCTGTCCAGCTGGCCGGCACGGGCGAGCACGCCGGCGGCGAGGACCCGGGTGTAGAGGGTGGCGTAGCGCTTGTCGTTGGGGTCGCCGGTGAGCGCCACGACGCTGTCGGCCAGGCGCCAGCCGAGGGCCGGGTCGGGCCGGGCCTCGAACTTGGACAGCATGATCATCAGCTGGCACTGCACGAAGCGGGGGTCGCGCGGGAAGCGGCGGCGGCCTTCCGCGCACCACTTGCTGGCGTCCACCTGCTGGCCGAGGTCGTAGTAGCCGAGGACCAGACGGTTGAGCACCACGTCGGCGTTGCTCAGGTAGGCGTCGAGGTCGAGCGCCTTGTTGGCGGCGCCCAGGACGTCCACCATCGACTTCCCCTCGTAGTTGGCGTAGAGGTGGGAGAGGATGGCGTAGGCGCTCGCAGCTTGCGGGTTGAGCTCGGTGGCCTTCTCGAGGTCGGCCTTGGCGCCGTCAATGAGCTGGCGGCGGCGGGCGGCGTCGCTCTCGAGCGGGTAGAGGAAGCGCCAGTACTTGAGCGAGCCGCGGAGCTCGTAGGCGGCGGCGCTGTTGCGGTCCAGGGCCAGGGCGCGCTCGGCGTGGGCCAGCCCGGAATCGATGGCCAGGTTGGCGCGGCCGGGATCGTCGAACTCGCGGCGGGAGCGCCAGTAGTCCACCTGGCCCAGGAACACCACCGGCTCGAGCCACCGGGCATCGAGCCGCTCGGCCACGCGGGCAAGGGAATCGGCGGCGTCGTACTGGCGCGTGAAGCCGGCGGCGTCGCCGGCCTTGTAGAGCGAATCGCCGCGGTCGCGCGCCTGCACGGCACGCTGGTACATGCCCCAGGCCTCGGCGTTGCGGGTGCCCTCGCGGGTGCGGCGGAGCTGGGCCTCGGTGCCGATGCGCTTGCGGATCAGGACCGCCGCTTCCTGGGCCAGGCTGTCGGAGAGGGCCACGAGGTCGGTGCCGGCCTTCTTGAAGGTGGCCTTGTCGAGCTCGGTGCCGGCGTCGTCGAAGATGCGCACCGTGACGCGGAGGCTGTCGTTCTCCGGCTCGATGCTGCCCGCCACGAGGGTGCCCACCTGGAGGGCGCGCGCGATGCTGTCGCGCGTGACCCCGCCACCCCGGTAGGGGAGGACGCCGCCCTTCGAGATGACCGTGAGCCCCTGGACGGAGCCGAGGGCGCTGATGAGGCCCTCGGTGAGGCCGTCGGCCACGTAGGCGAGGTCGCGCCGGGGACTCTCGTCGCTGAAGTAGAGGACGGCCACGTCGTGGCGGTCGAGGCCGCCACCCGCCAGGCCGGCGTCCCCGCCGCCGCGGAGCGCCAGGAACGCGCCGGCGCCCCCGAGCAGCGCCACCGCGAGGCCGATGGCGCCGCCGAGGAGCAGCTTGCTCCGTTTCGGCGCGGCCGCCTCCGGCAGCATGGCGTCCTGCGCCGCGCGCATCTGGGCGGTGTGCTGGGCGGTGCGCGCCATGCTGCGGCGCTGGGCCGCGCGGGTGGCGGTGAAGGCGGTGCCCGTCAGCTGCAGGCCCATCTGCAGCTGCTCGATCATCTGCTGCGCGGTCTGCGGCCGGTCGGCGGGGACCTTGGCGAGGGCGGCCATGATGGCGTCCTCGACCTCGTCGGGCACGGTGTCGCGGACCACCTGGACGCTCGGCACCTGCTCCATGGCGTGGCGGGCCATGATGGCGCGGGCGTTGGGGCCGGTGAACGGCGGGGTGCCGGCCAGCATCTCGTAGAGCACGCAGCCGAGCGAGTAGAGGTCGCTCGTGGGACCGGCGGGGTCGCCGACGGCCTGCTCGGGGCTCATGTAGAGCGGGGTGCCGACGGCGGTGCCGGTCTGGGTCAGCCGCTGGTCGGTGCCGGCGTCGGTGACGGCGCGCGCGATGCCGAAGTCGGCCAGCAGCGCGTGTCCGCCCGAGAGCATGATGTTCTCGGGCTTGATGTCGCGGTGGACGATGCCCATGGAGTGGGCGTAGCCCAGCGCGTCGAGCACCTCGAGCGCGGTGCGGACGGCGAAGTCCACGGGGAGCAGGCCCTCGCGGGTGAGGCGGTCGCGCAGGCTCTCGCCGTAGATGAACGGCATGACGTAGTACAGCAGCCCGTCGGCTTCACCCGAGTCGAAGAGGCCCAGGATGTTGGGGTGCTGCAGCTTGGCGGCGACCTGGATCTCGCGCGCGAAGCGCTCGGGGCCGATGGTCTCGCCGAGCTCCGGGTGGAGCACCTTGATGGCCACCTCGCGCCCGTGCTTGAGGTCCGTGGCGAGGAAGACGGTGGCCATGCCGCCGCGCCCCAGCTCGCGCTGGATGCCGTAACGATCCTGGAGGGAAGCCTGCAGACGGGCGAGGATTTCGGACACGGCCTGGGAACTGGGAGGTGAGCCGCCGGTGAGTCGCGGGTAACATACGGGCGGGCCGGGGGGAAAGCCAGACGGCGTCACGACTTGCAGCGCCGCGCCGGCCCGCGTCGGCTCCCCGGCGCGGGGGCGCCGCAGCCGCTGGCCGTGTCACCGGGCCGGCGTATCTTCTCCCCCATGCCCGAGCCCCCGCCCACCGCCCGGACCGACGCCAAACTCCGCCGCTGGCTCGACCTGCTGCTCGCCCTGCTCTCGCGCCGGCGCGGGCTCAGCTTCGAGGAGCTCAAGCTCGAGGTCCCGGGCTACGGGGAGCCGGGCGTCACCGAGGCCACGATCCGCCAGCGCTTCGAGCGCGACAAGCGGGAGCTCAAGGTGGCGGGCATCCCGATCACCTGCGACGACGAGACGGAGACCTACAGCCTCAAGGGCGGCGACTTCTACCTCCCCTACCTCACGCTGGTGGTGGACGGGCAGCGGCAGGCGCCGTCCAAGGTGGAGAAGGAGGGGTATCGCGGCCTCGGGGAGGTGGCGTTCGACCAGGAGGGCCTGCTCCTCATCAAGGAGGCGGCCACCCGCGCCGCCAGGCTCGGCGACCCGCTGCTGGCCGAGCACGCGCGCGACGCGCTGCGGACGCTGACGCTGGACCTGCCGCTCGACAGCGTGGAGCCCCCGCCGGTGCATCATGCGCCGGGGCCGGACCGGATCCCGGACGCGCTGTTCCGGGAGCTGGACCTGGCGCTCCGGACGCGGAAGCGGGTGCGCTTCCTCTATCAGGGCATGCAGGACGGGGCGCCGCGCGCGCGGGAGGTGGAGCCGTACGGGCTCTTCTTCCTGGGGCACCACTGGTACCTGGCGGGTCCCGCGCCGGGCGAGGCGCAGGTGAAGAACTACCGGCTGAGCCGGATGCGCGGGGTGGAGGTGCTGCAGCGCGGGTCGCCGGCGGCGGCGTTCCGGCGGCCCGACGGCTTCAAGCTGCGCGAGTGGGCGCAATCGAAGCAGGCGTGGGAGCTCGGCCCCGGCGACGGGGATGGCGCGGTGGTGGAGTTCCGCGGCGCGAGCGGGCCCGCGCACGCCGCGCGGCAGCTCGGGGAGCCCATCCCCGGCGCGCCCGACCGCCGCCGCTTCCTGATGCGGCGGCCCGAGGTGCTGGCGCGCTTCCTCCTCTCCTTCGGCGGCGCGGTGGTGCCGGTGGAGCCGCCCGCGCTGGTGGCGGCGTACCGGCAGCTGCTCGCGGCCACGCTGGCCGGGTACGAGGCCCCGCATGCCTGACACGGCCCTGGCGCAGCTGCTCCGCCTGCTCAGCGTCATCCCGCTCTTCGCCGACGGGGAGGAGCACCCGGTGGACGCGGTGGCGGGGCGCGTGGGCACCGACCGCGACACCCTGGTGGCCGACCTCAAGCTCCTCATGGAGCGGGACCTGGACCCGCCGGGGTGGGTGGAGCGGATCGGCTGCACCATCGACGACGAGCAGGTGTCGGTGAACACCCGGTACTTCCTGCGCCCCATGCGGGTGACGCTGCCGCAGGTGGCCGCGCTGGAACTGGGGCTGGCGCTGCTGGAACGGGAGCGCCCGCATGAGGAGCGCGCCGCCATCACCCGGGTGCGCGAGGCGCTGGCGCAGGTGCGGGTGCGCCTCGAGCCCGAGCTGCTGGAGAGCGGCGCCCTCGGCGCGGCGGTGGATCCCGCGATCCTGGCCACCGTGCGGCGGGCCGCCCACGACCGTCACAAGGTGCGCCTCACCTACCAGGGCAGCGGCGACGCCGCGCCGGAGGCGCGTACCGCCTGCCCCTACGGCCTCGTCTTCGCCGAGCGGATGTGGTACCTGGTGGCGCACTGCGAGCGCGGGGAGGGCCTCCGGTTCTTCCGGGTGGACCGCATCCACGCGGCGGAGCCGCTGGCGGAGACGTTCGCGGAGCCACAGGACTTCTCGCTCGAGGACCAGGTCCAGAACGGGCGCCTCTTCAGCGGCGAGGCGGCGGGCCGGCTCCGGGTGCGCTTCAGCCCTACGGTGGCGCGGTGGATCGCGGAGCGGGAGGGGCGCCAGCCGGAGGCGGACGGCTCGCTCACCGTGGAGTACCCGCTGGCGGATCCCGAGTGGGCCATCCGGCACGTGCTGCAGTACGGCCCGGAGGCCCGGGTGCTGGAGCCCGCGTGGCTGGTGGAGAAGCTCCGGGAGCGGCTCCGGGCCATGCAGGCGTAGGGCCGGCCGGCGCGTTAGATTCTCGCGCGTTCACGGCCGGGGGCGCCTGCCAGGGCCCCCCGGCCCGTTGCCCGTCCCGAGCCCCCCGCGCATGACCACCCCCACCGCGCTCGACCCCGCCCTGGCCCGCCGCTTCGCGGGCCTCCGCGCCCTGGTGGGCAACACGCCCCTCCTCAAGATCGAGTGCACCTACCGCGGCCGGCCCCGGGTGGTCTACGCCAAGGCGGAGCACCTGAACCTGACGGGCTCCATCAAGGACCGGATGGCGCTCCACATCCTGCGCGAGGCGGCGCAGCGCGGCGCGCTCCGTCCCGGCGACCTCATCATCGAGGCCACCAGCGGCAACACCGGCATCGCCTTCTCGGCCATCGGCCGGGCGCTCGGGCACCCGGTGGCCATCTTCATGCCGGACTGGATGAGCGAGGAGCGGAAGAACCTGATCCGCTTCTACGGCGCCGACATCCACCTGGTGAGCCACGCCGAGGGCGGCTTCCTGGGGAGCATCCGGCAGGCGGAGGCGCTGGCGGCGGAACGGGGGCACGCCTTCCTGCCGCGGCAGTTCAGCAACGAGGACAACTGCGCGGCGCACGCCGCCACCACCGGGCCGGAGATCTGGTCGCAGCTGGCGCGGGAGGGGCTCCGCGCCGACGCGCTGATCGCGGGCGTGGGCACCGGCGGCACCATCATGGGCGCCGGCCGCTACCTCCGGGAGCGGGATCCCGCCATCAAGCTGCACCCGCTCGAGCCCGCCAACAGCCCCACGCTCACCACCGGGCACAAGGTGGGGAAGCACCGCATCCAGGGGATTTCGGACGAGTTCATCCCGCCGATCGTGGACCTGGCCTACCTCGACGAGGTGGTGGCCATCGACGACGGCGACGCCATCCTGATGGCGCAGCAGCTGGCGCGCACCCTCGGCCTGGCCGTCGGCATCTCGGCCGGCGCCAACTTCCTCGGCGCGCTCCAGGTCCAGGACGACCTCGGCGGCGACGCCACGGTGGTGACCTTCTTCTGCGACGACAACAAGAAGTACCTCTCCACCGACCTCGTGAAGGACGAGCCGGTGAAGGAGGGGTTCCTGAGCCCCGGGGTGCGGCTGCTCGGCTTCACCGCGCTCGGGCGGTGCTGCGAGACGTGCGCGGTCACCGGCTAGGCGGGGTGGCCTCCCCTCGCGCCTACGCGAACATCCATTTCACGACGACCACCGCGAGGATCATGGCCGAGATGTCGGCGATGAGGCCGGCGGCGACGGCGTGGCGGGTCTTGCGGACGTTGATGGCGCCGAAGTAAACGGCGATGACGTAGAAGGTGGTCTCGGTGGAGCCGAACATCGTGGCCGCGATCTTCACGATGAGGGAGTCGGGGCCGTAGGTGTTGATCAGGTCCAGCATGATGCCGGCGCTGCCCGAGCCGGTGAGCGGCCGGGTGAGGACCATGGGCAGCACCTCCGGCGGCACGCCGAGCGGGGCGAGCAGCGGCCGCAGGCCTTCCACCAGGAACTCCATCGCGCCGGAGGCGCGGAACATCGCCACGGCGAAGAGGATGGCCACCAGGTAGGGGATGATGTTCACCGCCACCTGGAACCCCTCGCGGGCGCCCGCGATGAACTCCTCGTACACCGGTACCCGCCGCGCCAGGCCGTAGAGCGGGAAGCCGATGATGATGGTGGGGATGACGAAGACCGAGAGCAGGTCGAGGAAGTTCCGCATGGCTCAGCCCTCCCCGCCCGGCGCCGCGCCCGCGCGCATCGGGTCCGTGGCCTTGTAGCGCCCCACCTTCTCCAGCAGCCGCGCCGAGACGATCCCGATCACCAGCGAGAGCGCCGTGACGATGACGATCGGCGCGAAGAGCTTGTTGATGCCGAGGCCCATGATGGCCACGAGCAGCACCGGCGGCACCAGCTGCACGCTCGCCGTGTTGATGGCCAGCAGCATGCACATGGAGTTGGTGGCGGTGTCCTTCGCGGGATTGAGCTTCTGCAGCTCCTCCATGGCCTTGATGCCCATGGGCGTGGCCGCGTTGCCGAGCCCGAGGACGTTGGCGGAGAGGTTGAGGACGATCATCCCCATGGCGGGATGGCCCTTCGGGATCTCGGGGAAGATGGGCCGGAGCACCGGCTCCGCGACCCGCACGATGACGTTGATGAGCCCCGACTTCTCCGCGATCCGGAGCATCCCGAGCCAGAGCGCGATGACGCCCACGAGGCCGAGCGCCAGCGTCACGGCGGTCTTGGCGAAGTCGATCGCGGCCTTGGTGATGGCCACCATCTTGGTGAAGCGGACGGGCGCGAAGGTCACCGTGGCGGCGGCGAGGGTGTCGCCGGCCGCCGCGGTGAGGGTGGCGGGGCCACGGAGGTCGTTGTCCCGCTCGCTGGTGAGGCTCCGCACGGTGGCCAGCGGTTCCGGCAGGTTCACGTCCCTCGCGAACCGCAGCTCGGCGCCCGCCTCGGCCTGGACCAGCTCGCCGTTCCAGCTTGCACTGGCGCCGAGGGGGCGGCCGTAGTGGGCGTGGAGCGCGGCGGAGTCCGCGCGCACCGTCACCGGCTGGCGCAGGGCGGCCGGGTCGTAGCCCTTCGGGAACGCCACACGGACGCCGAGCGGGACGCCGTTGCGGTAGGTGTCCTGGCGGAGGTCTCGGCTGTCGTTGACCAGCGCGAAGAGGAGGCTCAGCGCAATGAGCCCGGCCCAGATGTAGTTGAGCATGCGGGGAGGGGGTGGGGACCCCGGGAAGGTAGGCCGGGGGCCCGCGCACGGAAGGGGGGCTGCGACCCTCACCTGGCGCCCGGCATCCCACCAGCGAACCTTCCCACCCAGGAGCTGGACCCATGCTGCGTCACCTGACCGGGCCCCGAGCGGCCCTGTCCCTCGTATCCGCCCTGTCCCTCGGCGCGGCCGCTCTGCCGCTCGCCGCGCAGGACGATGACTCCGATGGCCGCGTCCGCGTGTACACCAGCATGGTGGGCCGCCCGCGCATCGGCGTGATGGTGGACTCCCGGCCCAACGCCGAGACCGACCGCTGGGGCGCGCGCATCTCGGACGTGACCCCGGACGGCCCTGCCGACAAGGCCGGCCTCAAGGCCGGCGACGTGATCACCAAGTTCAACGGCACCAGCCTCGGCGGCCTCAAGGGCGACGACGAGGACGAGTCCGGCCCGGGCAGCAAGCTCGTGGAGCTGGCCCGCGCCCTCGACGCCGGCGATACCGTGCAGGTGGAGTACCGCCGCGACGGCCAGGGCAAGCGCGCCACGCTCGTGGCCGAGGACCTGGGCAACCGCACCTTCACCATGCGGGTGCCGGGCGGGATGATGGAGCGGATGCCGCTGCTCGAGCGCACCCCGGGGATGCCCATGCCCATGCCCGACGGCCCCAACACCTTCAAGTTCGAGTCGGGACCGCAGGGCAGCGTCCGCATCTTCACCGACGGCTTTGCCTCCGCGAGCGGCCTCAAGCTGGCCGAGCTGAACCCCGACCTGGGTGAGTACTTCGGCACCCGCGAGGGCGTGCTGGTGCTCGAGGCGCCGAAGGACTCGAGCTCGACGCTCCGCGCCGGGGACGTGATCCTCTCGATCGACGGCCGCGCCGTGAAGACCGACGAGCAGGCGCAGCGGATCTTCCGCTCCTACGCCGACGGCGAGACCGCGAAGCTCGAGGTGATGCGGAAGCAGCGGAAGCTCACCGTCACCTGGAAGGCGCGCGAGCGCGAGGAGGGCCGCACGTTCATGCGGACGCCGCGCCCCACGCGGGAGCGGACGCGGGTGGAACGGAGCTGAGCCCGTCCCGCCTGACGGCGAGCGGCCCCCGGCAGGATGCCGGGGGCCGCTGTGTCTTCAGGACTCCGTGGGGAGCGGCGCGGGCGGGGCCGGGGCTGGCGCGGGAGGCGGGGCTGGTGGGCGTGGAGCCGGCGGGGCGGGGGGCGGGGCCATGGTGAGGGTCTTGAGGGCGCCGGCCACGGCGCTCGCCTTAGCGGCCTGCTCGCTGACGAGCGTGCCGAGCTCGCGGCCGGCGCGGCCCAGGATCCGGCTCGCCTTGCCGAGAAAGCTGCCCACCTGCGTGGCCCAGTCGATGGACGAGGTGGGCCCGATGGCCTCGGCGATGCGCGGGCGGAGCTGGAGCAGCACCGGGGTGGCCACCTGGAGCGCGTTGAACTGCGGGTCGTACTTGACCCCGAGCCCCTCGATGAGGCCGGCGGTGCGGGAGAAGTAGACCAGGTCGCCCGGGAGCACCACGGGCCAGTCGTAGAGCGTGGTGAGCACTTCCTGGCTCAGGTACTCGAGGCGCTCGATGGTGGTGGTGCGCTGGTCGGCCAGGCGGAGCAGCGCGGCGGAGAGGCTCCGGAGCGCCTGCGGGTCGGTGCCGGGCTCGATGAAGCCGAGCTCGTTGAAGGCCTTCACCAGCGCGTCGAGGTCGCGGAAGATCGAGGCAAAGGCCGCCTCCACGATCTGCCGCCGCCGCTCGATGGGCACCCGGATCACCATGCCGAAGTCGAGGATCACCAGCTCGCCCCGCGGGCCCACCTTGAGGTTGCCGGGGTGCGGGTCGGCGTGGAAGAAGCCGCGCACCAGCATCATCTCGAGATAGGCCTCGAGCACCCGGCGGATCACGTCGCCGCTGTCGAGCTCGCCGGCCTGGATGCGGTCCTGGAGCGCGTCGATACGGCTCCCCTCGAGGTACTCGAGCACCAGCACCCGCTCGGTGATGAGCTCGCGCACCACCTCGGGGATGCGGATGCGCGGGTTCTTCGCGAAGAACCCGTGCACCTCGATGGCGTTCCGGGCCTCGATGCGGAAGTCCATCTCCTCGGGGATCCGGAAGGCAAACTCGTCCACCGCCACGCGGAGCGCCCGCACGTGCGGGTTGTCGAAGAAGCGCGCCACCTGCGTCAGGATCCAGCGGGCCGAGGCGATGTCGCGCTCCACCAGCTCCGCGACGCCTGGACGGAGCACCTTCACCGCCACCTTCTTCCCCTGGTAATGGGCGCGGTGCACCTGGCCCAGGGAGGCGGCGGCCTCGGGGGTGCGCTCGAAGTCGTCGAAGATCTGGTCCACCTCGCGCCCGTAGCTCTCGCGTATGGTGCGCGCGATGACGTCGAAGCCGAGCGGCCGCACCCGGTCGGTGAGCGTGGCCAGCGCCTCGTTGTAGGGCGAGGGGATCACGTCGGCGCGGCCGGCGAAGACCTGCCCGAGCTTGATGAACGTGGGGCCGAGGTGGGTGAGGGCGTCCACCAGCCGGCGGGCGCGGCGCTCGTGGAAGTGGCGGCTCCGGGTCAGGGGGCCGCCCCACCAGAGGAAGCGGCGCCGGTCCCGGAGGATGCTCAGGACGATGGGCCCGAGCCAGTAGATGATGACCAGACTTCGCATGCGTCCTTTCCGGCCGCGGCGCGGGCCGCGGCCGGGGTCACGACGGGCGGTGCAGCCGCCCGACGATGACCGTGGTGTTGTCGCTGCCGCCGCGCTCGAGGGCCAGGTCCACCAGCGCGCGGGCCGTGGCCTCCGCGCTCGCCGGCCGGGCCAGCGCCGCGCGGATCTCCTCGTCGCTCACGTGCTTGGTGATGCCGTCGCTGCAGAGGAGCATCACGTCGTCCCACCGCACGTCGGTGGTGAAGGTGTACGGCTCGGCCCGGGTGGCGCCAAGCGCGCTGTAGAGCACGTGGGAGAGGCCGGAGCGTTCGGCCTGGTCGGGGGAGAGCGCGCCCGCGTCCACCATGGCCTGCGCCATGGTCTGGTCCTTGGTCAGGAGCTCGAGCTGCCCGTCGCGGAAGCGGTAGCAGCGGCTGTCCCCCACGTGCACCAGGTAGCCCCGCGGCCAGCGGATGCAGACCATGGTGAGGGTGGTGGCCATCCCTTCCTTGTCCTCGTCCGAGGCGCCGGCCTCGAGCACCGCCTCGTGGCTCCGCTCCACCGACTTCTGCAGTTCGCGCAGGAACTCGGCCTCCACCTCCGCGTCCAGCTGCACGTAGAGGTCCATGGTGCGGAGGACGTAGTCCATCACGGCGCGAAGCGCGGTGCGGCTGGCCTCCTGCCCGCCGGGGACGCCGCCGACCCCGTCGGCCACCAGGAAGACGTAGCCGCGCGAGGGGCTGCGCAACTCGCCGAGTTCCGCGCGCGGAAGGCTCGTCGAGTGCACCGCCATGGTCTTGTGCAGGCTCGCGATCAGGAACTGGTCCTGGTTCTCCGACCGGACCTTCCCCACGTGGGTCAGGCCGAAGACGTCGATGTTGTCGCGCGCCGGGCGGTCGCTGGGCGGGAGAGGGGCGGTCATCGTGCCGGAAGATTGGCCGGGTCGCGGAGGCCGGGCAAGCGGGGGCCGCGCGGGGCGCCCCGAACCTGCGACACCTTCATGGTCGTCCCGCGTTCCCGTGCGCCCGCCGGGCGCGATACCTTCCAGCCGTGCTGCCCATCGAACCGCTCCTTCCCGCGATCGCCCGCACCCTCGGCGCGGACGGCCGGCTGGTGCTGCAGGCGCCGCCCGGCGCCGGCAAGACCACGCTGGTGCCGCTGGCCCTGCTCGCGGCGCCGTGGCTGGCGGGCCAGCGCATCCTGCTGCTCGAGCCGCGGCGGCTGGCCGCGCGCGCCGCGGCCCGTCGCATGGCGCAGCTCCACGGCGACGCGGTGGGTGGCACCGTGGGCTACCGCATCCGCCGCGAGGTGGTGAGCGGGCCGAAGACCCGCGTCGAGGTGGTGACCGAAGGCATCCTCACGCGCATGCTCCAGTCCGACCCGGAGCTGGCGGGCGTGGGCCTCGTGATCTTCGACGAGTTCCACGAGCGGAGCCTGCAGGCGGACCTCGGGCTCGCCCTGACGCTGGAGAGCCGAGCGGTGCTCCGGCCCGACCTCCGCCTGCTGGTGATGTCGGCGACGCTCGACGGCGACGCGGTCTCCGCCCTGCTCGGCGACGCACCAATCCTCACCAGTGAGGGCCGGACCTTCCCGGTGGAGACCCGCTACCTCCCGCCGCGCCCCGAGCAGCGCCTCGAGGCCGGCGTGGCCGCCGCGGTGCGCCAGGCCCTGGCCGAGACCGAGGGCGACCTGCTGGTCTTCCTCCCCGGCCAAGCGGAGATCCACCGCACCGCCGAGCTGCTTGACGACCTCGCGGAGCGCCGCGGGCCGCGGGTCGAGGTGCACCGGCTTCACGGCATGCTCGCCGGCGAGGCGCAGGATGCGGCGCTCCTGCCGGCGCCAGCGGGCACGCGGAAGGTGGTGCTCGCCACCTCCATCGCGGAGACGAGCCTCACCATCGAGGGCGTGCGGGTGGTGATCGACGCCGGGCTGGCGCGCGTGCCGAAGTACGCGCCGCGCACCGGGATGACGCGGCTCACCACGGTGCGCGTGTCGCGCGCGGCGGCCGACCAGCGGCGCGGGCGTGCGGGCCGCACCGCGCCCGGGGTGTGCTACCGGCTCTGGGCGGCGGCCGAGGAGCACCACCTGCTGCCGCGCGCCACGCCGGAGATCCTCGAGGCGGACCTGGCCCCGCTGGCCCTCGAGCTGGCGGCATCGGGCAGCCGGGCCGACCAGCTCGCCTGGCTCGATCCGCCGCCCGCCGCCGCGCTCGCCGCCGCGCGGAGCCTCCTCCTGCAGCTCGGCGCGCTGGATGGCGACGGGCGGATCACGGCGCACGGGAAGCAGATGGCGGAGCTCGGGACCCACCCGCGACTGGCGCACCTGCTCCTGCGCGGCCACGCGCTGGGACAGCCCCGGCTCGCCGCGCGCCTCGCCGCGCTGCTCGAGGAGCGGGACATCCTCCGCGCCGATCGCGCCGGCGGCGACGCCGACCTCGCGCTGCGCCTCGACCTGCTCGAGCGGCGCGACGTGCCGCCGCTGGTGCACGGCATGAGCGTGGACCGCGCCGGGCTCGACCGGGTGCGCCGCGAGGCGCAGGGGTGGCAGGACCAGCTCCGGCGCCTGCCGGCGCCAGGCCGACCGGAATCGGTGAGCGCCGGGGTGCTGCTGGCCTTCGCGTACCCGGACCGCATCGGCATGCGGCGCGCGGGGCAGGCGGGGCGCTTCCTGCTGGCCAACGGGCAGGGGGTCGCCACCAGCTCGCCCACCCTGGCGCTGGCGCCCTTCCTCGTGGCCGCCGACCTCGACGGAGACCGGCGCGAGAGCCACCTCTGGCTCGGCCTGCCGCTGGCCGAGGACGAGGTGCGGGCGCACTTCGGCGAGCTGGTCCGGGTGGAGGAGGTGGTGCGCTGGGAGGACGCGAGCGACGGCGTGGTGGCGGTGCGGCGCGAGCGGCTCGGCGCGCTGGTGCTCCGCGAGGCCGGCCTGCGCGAGCCCGACCCGGCGCTCCTCACGCAGGAGGTGCTCGCGTGGATCCGGCGGGCCGGCCTGGCCGCGCTCCCGTGGACGGAGGACGCCAGCCGCCTGCGCGAGCGGCTCGGCTTCCTCCATCATCACCTGGCGCCCGACGGCTGGCCCGCCGTGGACGACGCGGCGCTGCTCGCGGCGCTCGACGCCTGGCTCGGGCCGGCCCTCACCGGCGTCCGCCGCCGCGGCGACCTTGCCCGCGTGGAGCTGGCGGGCGCCCTGCTCGCCTGGCTCGGCTGGCAGCGCCGGGCGGCGCTCGACCAGCTCGCCCCCACGCACCTGCCCGTGCCCACGGGGTCGCTGATCCGCGTGGACTACGCCGATCCCGCGGCCCCGGTCCTGGCGGTCCGGCTGCAGGAGGTCTTCGGGCTGACGGAGACGCCGCGCGTGGCGGGGGGACGCGTCGCGGTCACCATGCACCTGCTCTCGCCGGCCCACCGCCCGGTGCAGGTGACCCGCGACCTGGCCGGCTTCTGGCGCAGCAGCTATTTCGAGGTCCGCAAGGAAATGAAGGGGCGCTACCCGCGGCACGAGTGGCCCGAGGACCCGCTCACCGCCACCCCGACGCGGCGCGCCAAGCCGAGATCGTGAAGTTGTTCACATGATCGCCCCATGAAGGCTTACCTCCGGGCCGGGCATGTTCCCCGAGCGGTCGATGACGGCCGGACGGAACATTCACCCAGTACGGGGAGGCGGAGCATGCGGGCGATGGCGATTGTGGCGCTGGCGGCGGGGCTGTCCCTCGCGACGACGGCCGGCGCCGAGGCGCAGGGGACCACGCAGGGACGGACCTTCACGCGGGTGCCGGTCGGCACCACCTGGCGCGTGGACCCGACGCACTCCGAGGTCAGCTTCCGGATCCGGCACCTGGCCGGCCGGGTGCGCGGCTTCTTCACCGACTGGGAGGGCGTGATCGTCACCCGGGGTCCCGAGTGGGATCGCGGCACGGTGAACGTGACCGTCCGCACCAAGAGCATCGACACCCGGAACGAGGCGCGTGATGCGGACCTCCGCTCGCCGCGCTTCTTCAACGTGGACAGCTTCCCCACCATGACCTTCGAGAGCACCGGGCTGGTGGTGGAGAACAACACCTTCGAGATGAGCGGCCTGCTCACGCTGAAGGGGAACACCCACCCGGTGGTCTTCAAGGGCTCCTACCTCGGCACCATGCGCGACCAGGGCGGCAAGGAGCGGATGGCCTTCGACGGCACCGCCCTCATCAACCGGCGGGACTTCAACCTGACGTGGAACCAGATCCTGGACGACGGGACCCTGCTCAGCGACAGCGTGGAGATCGAGATCGCCATCGAGGCCATCGCGCAGTAGGACGCCGAGACTGGCGCGGCCCACGGGCCGCGCCAGTCTGTGCTTTCAGCTCCCCGCCACCAGGGCTCGCACCGCCGCGAGCGCCGCCGCATCCGGCACCGTCCCCTGCGCCAGGCGCGGCGATCCGCCGCCACGCCCGCCCGCCACCCCGAGCGCCGCCTTGAGCAGCGCCCCCGCGTCCACGCCGCTGTCCGCCGAGGTGGCCAGCAGGATGGTGGGCGGCGCCTCGCTCGTGGCCAGGAACACCGTGCCGGCCAGCTGCGTGGCCGCCTGGCCGAGCGCCCGCAGGTCGTCTCCCGGCTGGGCGGCGTACGTGATCCGGCGCACCCCGCCCGCGTCCGGCGTGGCGCCGGCGTGGAGCTCGCGCAGCCGGTAGCCGGCCAGCTGATCCACCAAAGTGCGCCGCAGTGCTTCCGCCTCCTTGAGCTGCGCGCGCTGGCCCTCCACCAGCGCCGGCACCTCCTCCGCGCCCGCCGAGAAGCCCGCCGCGAGCGTGGCGAGGAGCTCCTGGTCCTGCCGCGCGCGCTGCACGGCCCGGCCGCCGGCCAGGAACTCGACCCGCACCTGCTTCTTCACCCGCTCCACCTTGCGGAGCAGGATCACCCCGATCTCGCCGGTGTGGCGCACGTGCGTGCCGCCGCAGGCGCTCCGGTCCAGGCCGGTGATGCTGACGATGCGGAGCGTGCCCGTCCGCCCGCTGGCCTTCCGGAGCCCGGTGGCGGTGGCCGCGTCCTCGAAGCTCACCTCCACCGGCCGGTTCTCGGTGACGATGGCGTTGGCCTGCCGCTCCGCCTCACGCAGGACCGCGGCGTCCACCTGCCCCACGTCGAGGTCCAGCGTGGCCGACGCGTCGCCGAAGTGGACGCTCACCGTGGGCCAGCCGTGGCGGTCGGCAAAGACGGCGGAGAGCAGGTGCTGCGCCGTGTGCTGCTGCATCAGGTCAAAGCGGCGCGCCCAGTCCACCTCGCCCTCGACGGCGGTGCCGGGCGCCAGCGGCGCGGCGAGCAGGTGCGCCACGCGGTCCTCCTCGTCCACCACGTCCCGCACCGCCACCCCGCCGAGGGTGCCGAGGTCGAAGGGCTGGCCGCCGGAGGTGGGATAGAACGCGGAGCGGTCGAGGTAGACGCGCGTGCCCCCGTCGGTGGCGTCCACGACGGTGGCGGTGAAGCGGGTGCAGTAGGCGTCGGTGTAGTAGAGGCGCTCGGTCGGCATGCGGGAATTGTGGGGCCGACCGGCCGGGGGCACTAGGGGCGGGCTCAGCCTGCCATGGCCTGGGGCCGCCGGGGCGGCTCGAGCGCCTCGGCCAGCTGGCTGGCGCGCGAGAACCGGTCGGCCGGCAGGAGGGCCGTGGCGCGGGCGATGGCGTCGTCCAGCCAGGCGGGCACGTCCTCGCGGCGCTCGGAGGCGCGGAGGCCGTCGGGCAGGGCGGGGGCGGGGACGGCGGGAAGCCGGCCCGTCAGCCCCACGTAGAGCACGAGGCCGAGGGCGTAGAGGTCGGCGCGCGGGTCGGCGGGCGCCCCGCGGCGCACCTCCGGGGCCAGGAAGGCCTGGCTCGTCGGCTCCATGGCGAGGTCGGTGAGCCAGACGCCGCCGGCAGCCGGGAGGAGGATGTTGCGCGGCGTGAGGTTGCCATGGAGGAGCCCGCGGCGGTGCGCCGCCACCAGGCCCCGGGCCGCCTGCCGCCCGTAATCGGC
This sequence comes from uncultured Gemmatimonadaceae bacterium, assembly GCA_964598655.1. Classification (GTDB taxonomy): domain Bacteria; phylum Gemmatimonadota; class Gemmatimonadetes; order Gemmatimonadales; family GWC2-71-9; genus JADJOM01. The sequence continues at coordinate 37,080 of CAZRCT010000009.1, read as the reverse complement.
CACGGCCGAGGGGGGCAGGCCGCCCTGGGCGGCGATCTCGTGCCCGAGGTCGGTGCCGGGCAGGTGGTCGAGCACCAGCAGGGCGGGCGATCCCTCCACGACTTCCCGCGGCACCAGCAGGCGATGCCGCGCGAGGTCCGCGGCCTCCACCACCTGCCGCTGCAGGCGGCCCGTCGGCCCGTCATGGAGCTTGAGCGCCACCTCGCGCCCATGGCGCTGGTCCATGGCCAGGTACACCACCGACCGCGGACCCCGCCCGATCTCACGGGTGATCGCGAATCGTCCACCGAGGATGGTCCCGGGCGCCGCCGCCTGCCTCATGCAATTCCCCTTCCGCCCCGCGCGTTGCGGCGGCCCCATGCCGCGCAACCCGCGTCCGGACACCACGGGGCAACCCCCGGGCCAGCGGCGCGGGCCCGGGCATTCATGACTGCCAGGTGAGGGGAAGGTCAGCTGCCCGCGTCGAAGGCGGGCCGGAGCAGCGCCTCGGCGGAGGCGTCCGTGGTGCCGAGGAGGTGATGCACCTGCCCGAGCAGCTCGGGCGCCCCGAAGGGCTTGGCGAGGAACCGGGCGGGCCCGCCGACCTCGGCGGGAAGCGTGGCGAAGCTCGGGTCACCGGAGATGAAGAGGATGGGCACGTCGCCCCAGCGGGCGCGCACCTCGCGGCCCAGCGCGTCGCCGGCCATCCCCGGCATCTGGATGTCGGAGATGATGAGATCCACCGCCACGTGGCTCGACGCAAGGAGCGCGAGCGCATCGGTGGCACAGGCGGCTTCCAGCACCTGGTACTTGTGCTGCAGGAGCACGCCGCACAGCGCGCGCCGGGCGCCGGCGTCGTCATCCACGACGAGCACCTGCACGGGAAAGAGCGAGCGCCGCAGCGCGTCGAGGAATCCGTCCACAGGATCAGCGGGGTAGGTGGGGGAGAAGAGCGCCTAAGGTCCGCCGCGTGGGTGGTTTCGTCAAGCAGGTCGCGCCGCGGCTTGACGGCCCCCCGATGTGGACTCTGTGGACGGCGTGGAAAGCTGTGGAAAACGACGGCGGCCCGGGCGCGGGAGCCCGGGCCGCCGTCACGCGTGGTGCGGGGGATCAGCGCGCCGGCGGGAGGCCGTCGCCCAGGGCGCGCAGCAGCGCGGAGATCGTGTAGGGGCGCGCCCCCTCGGGGGTGGCGTTCCAGTTGGCGGTCTTCTGCTCCACCCACGTGCGGATGGCGGTATAGCGCACGGCGGTGGCCGGGGAGCGGAAGCTGATGGCGCCATTGCGGATCTCGTACTGGCCCGCGGCGCCGGCGAGGAGGTCGAGCGCCTCACTCACCTGGCTCACCATCAAGTCCGCCACCTGCGAGGTCTCGCCCGGCTCGGCCACGCTCGGGTGCGCGGCCCAGGCGCGGAGCTCGCTCGCGGGCCAGCGCTCGGCCCGTTGTGAGGCGAGCGCGCTGTCCTCGTACGCCTTCTCGATCCGCCCGATCCGGGCGCGATACTGCCGGAGCGCTTCGGCCCCCTGGGACCAGCTGGCCTTGGCCTGCGCCACGCCCTCGGCGGTGCCGAGGCGGGCCGGGATCAGCACGCCGCGGAAGCCGGCACTGCCCAGGCGCGCGGCGAGGTCCTGCTGGGCGGTCCGCTCCGCCGCCGCGATGTTGCGGGCGAGCGCACTCGGTGCCACGGCGCTGGGGGCCGCGACCGTGGAGCCGCCGGGCGCCGTCCCCAGGTCCAGGGTGGGGGCGTTGAGGCTCACCGGGGCCAGGACCGGCTTGGCCACGGCAATGATCTCCTCGTCCTTGGCGCTGTCCTTGACGGGGACGGCGGCGGCCGCCGGGGCCGGCTGCACCGGCGCGGGCGTGGCTGCCTGACTCGGCGCGGGCTTCGGCCCCGGCACCGGGGGGGCGTTGGCGCCGAAGGACGGTGCGTTGGCGCCGGGCACCACGTGGGTCGGGGCGGGCGCCGCAGCCGGGGCCTCGCCACCGGGCGGCAGCGTTGCCCCGAGCGACGCGACGTCAGTGGCCGGTGCCGCCGGCGCGGCCCACGGCTTCCAGACCAGCAGCGCGCCGGTGGCCAGCACCGCCACGACGCCGGCGGCGATGAGCGGCATCCGGGACGCCCGCGCCGGCTCCACCGCGGGTGCCCGGGCGGGCACCGGCTCGTGCGGGGCGGTTGCGAGGTCGAGCGCGGCGCCCGGCGCCTCAGCATGCGGGGCCGGCTCCGGCGCCTTCGCCGCCGGCACAGGCGTCGGCTTCGGGGCGGGCGCGGGGCTCGGCGCCGCGTCCACCCGTGCGGCCGGCTCCACCTTCGGAGCCACCACCGCCGCCGGCTTCGCTGCCTCGGGGTGCGCCTCAGCCGGGGCGTGGGGGGCCTTCGCGTCGGTCGCGGGCGCGGCCTTGGGCTCCACCGGCCTGACGGGCGCCGATGCGGCGGGGGCGGGGGCGGGGGCGGGGGCGGAGGCTGGCTGCTTGTCCACCACGGGCCGGGCGGGCTCGACCGGCTTGGGCGCGGGCGCCGCAGGGGCCGGGGCCGCCGCTGCCTTCGGCGGCTCGGCTACGGGGATCCGGCCCACCACGGTGGCGGATCGGGCGTGCGTCTCAGGCGCGACCTTGGCCGCGGGAGCTTCGGGGCGCGGCGCGGCGGGGCGCTCGGCGACCGGCTTCGGCGGCTCAGGCGCCGGGGCCGGTGCGGGCGGCGTCGCCTCCGCTGGTGCCAGAGCCGGGGACAGGTTGAGCGGCTTGACCGGCGTCACCACGTTCGGTGGAGGCGCGGCGCCCTCGGGCGCCGGCTGGTCGAAGAGCATGTCGAGGTCGTCCTGGATGATCCGGACGCCCTTCGAGGTACGCACCGGCGACTCGAGCCCGGTGTCCATGACGAGGAACTGGTCGGCCGCCTCCATCTTGAGCGGCGGCGGGGACGCCGGCTTGGGCTCCGGCGGCCGCTGGGCCTGGATGATGGTGGCCTTCTGCGGGGCCGCCGGCGACTTCACGCCCGGGACGTCGAGGAACAGCAGTTCGTTGCTCTTCTTGGGCGGTGCGGCCGGGGCGCTTGCATGCGGCTGCTCCGGCTGCAGGTGCGGGCGGACGGTGGTCTGCTGCGGACGCGGCTGGGGCGCGGCGGCGCGCGGCACCACCGGCACGGGCGGCGTGGCCACGGCGGCCGGGGCGGCGCTGGCCGCGCTCGGGGCGCTGCAGGCCAGGCGGTAGTGCGGATGGCTCTTGATGTCGAGCCAGCGATTGGCCCGGACGTGGAAGATCTCGGCGTCCGGCGTCACCTCGCCGCGGCGCACGGCCGCCGAGAACTCCTCAAGGGAGCCGTATTCTGCCTCGAGTCCGTCCGTGGATCGAATCCGATACATGGTGTCCGCCTCCAACCCGTAGGTCACCGCCGCTGGATCCTCTAGCTCCCCGGCTAGAAGAGCAACACTTGGGCCTTTGCGCTAAGTGTAAAATTGCCAACTGCTTAGGTCGGTGACCGGTGACCACTGTGGCAAGAATGCTTGCGGCATTCTTCATGGCGGCCGGAGTTCTGCCACCGGCCCCCTCGCCCAAGTCGTGCTCTCACTTCATTTTCGGCCATGGCCCTCTATCTCAAGAACCCGCACCGGCAGCGCGCCTACCGCGAGGCCCGCGCGGCGGCGGACCCCCTCCGGGTGCACCGGCATCTGCCCGGCTACGCCCCGACGCCGCTGCGCTCCCTGCCTGGCCTCGCCGCGCGCCTTGGCCTGGCCAGCCTGCACCTGAAGGACGAGTCCAACCGCCTCGGACTCCCAGCCTACAAGGTGCTGGGGGCCGCCTGGGCGACGGTCCGGGTGCTCGAGGAGCGGTGGCCGGCGGTGCGGGGATGGTCCGACCTCGCGGACCTGCGCCGCCGCCTGACGGGGAGCCGCCTCCGGCTGGTCACGGCCACCGACGGGAACCATGGTCGGGGGGTGGCCCGGGTGGCGCGCTGGCTGGGTTTCGGCGCGGAGGTGTACGTGCCGGTGGGCACGGCGGCGGCCCGGATCGCGGGCATCGAGAGCGAGGGCGCCCGGGTGGTGGTGGTGGAGGGGACCTACGATGCCACGGTGGCCGCGGCCGCCGGCGTGTCCGGCGACGACGTGCTCCTGATCCAGGACCATGGGTGGCCCGGCTACGAGGAGATCCCGGCCCTCGTCGCCGAGGGCTACGAGACCATCTTCACCGAGGTGGCCGACGCCCGGGCGCGCGACGGGATCCCGGCGCCGGACGTGGTCCTGGTGCAGGTGGGCGTGGGCACGCTGGCGAGTGCGGTGGTGGCCCACTTCCGCCGGGCGCCGTACGCCGCCGCGCTGCGCCTGGTGGGCGTGGAGCCGACGGGGGCGGCGTGCGCGCTCCGCTCCATCGAGGCGGGCCAGCCGGTGCTGCTCGAGGTGGGCGCCGACGCGTCCATCATGGCCGGCCTCAACTGCGGCGCCCCGTCCTCCGCCGCCTGGCCGGCCCTGCGGGACGGCATGGACGCGTTCGTGGCCGTGGACGACGAACAGGCGCGCATCGCCCTGCGGCTGCTCGCCGCCGAGGGCATCACCAGTGGCGAGTCCGGCGCCGCGGGGCTCGCGGGCCTGCTCGAATTGTGTGAGGGTGGGAGCGCCGGCCGCGCCCGCGCGGACCTCCGTCTCGATGGCGCGCACGTGCTGCTGCTCTCCACCGAAGGGGCCACCGATCCGGCCGGCTGGGAGCGGATCGTGGGTCGGGCGCCGGTGTGACTCACCGCAGGGGTGCAGGATCGCCCCGCGCCCGGTGCGACCTCCGGGCCGAGCCTCACCTGCGCCCGCCCCCGCACCCCATGCGTCGGCGGCGCCGCGCCGCGTTCAGCCGACGGCCGCGGCGAACTCCCGCACGATGTCGCCCGCCGGCTGGAGGCGCGTGATGGTGGCAACGCTCTTGCCCGCCTGCCAGTAGTCGTCCCCGCCGGTGGTGGACTCCCGGAGCAGGCCGCGCTTGAGCTGCCAGAGGGAGCGGAGCGCGTAGATGGTGCGCATCAGGTGCTTCGTCCGCCGGTGGCGGAGCATCCAGCGCGCCACCGGGCCGGCCGTGAGGCCCATGCGCTCGATGTACGGGGTGCGGAGCACCGCCACCGGCACGCCGGTGACCCGCTCGGTGAGCACGATGTCGTCCTCGCCGGCGGCCAGGATGGCCTGCTTGTAGGAGTCGCTGGCGCGGCACTCGGGCGTGGCGATGAACCGGGTGCCGAGTTGGGCGCCGGCGTAGCCCATCCGGAGGATCGCCGCGAACCCCGCCGCGTCCCCGATCCCCCCCGCCGCCACCACCGGCACCCCGAGCCCGCCTAACTCGGCCAGCAGCTCCTCGGCCGACTTCGTCCCCGCGTGGCCGCCGGCCCGCCGGTTCACCGCGATGAGCCCCTGCACGCCGCCCTCGAGCCCCTTCTCGGCCCAGCGGCGCTCGGTCACGTCGTGGTACACCACGCCGCCCACGGCCCGCACCCGGTCCACCACCCAACGCGGATTCCCGAGGGAGGTGACGAAGAAGCGCACGCCCTCCTCCATCGCCACGTCGATCCAGCGCACCATCCGCTCGTGGTAGGCCTTCGATGACTGCTCGATGAGGGCGTTCATCCCGATGGGCCGCGACGTGAGTTGGCGGATGAGGCGGAGCCCCGCGCGGAACTCGTGCCCGTGCACGTAGGTGAGCGAGATGGGCTGCACGATGCCGAGGCCGCCGGCCTCCGAGACCGCCGCGACCAGCTCGGGGTTGCTGCAGGGATACATGGCGCCACAGAGGAGCGGCACCGTGATGCCGGCGTGGCGGGTGAGCGGGGTGTCGATCATGCCAGCCGCTCGAGGCGCCAGTGCGCCGTGAGCACCGCCACCACCTCGTTGGCCTCGTCGCGGATCTCGGCCGTGACCGGGTACTCGGTCGGCTCGGTCACGGTGGGCAGGCTCACCCGGCTCTCCGCGGTGAGCCGGCCGCGCGCCTTCTTCCGGTACTCGATGCTGAGCGTGGTCACGATCCCGCGCACGTCGCCCGGCAGCCCCACGAGCATGGCGAGGCCGCTCGTCACCTCGCCCAGGTTGGCGAGGGCCACGGCGTGGACCGAGCGGAGGTGATTGCGAACCCCCCGTCGCTCGCGAAGGGTGACGACGGCGTGGCCCGGGTCCAGCGCCTCCACCCGCGCCCCCAGCGCGCCGGTGTAGGGCACCATCAGGCCGAGGAGCTGGGTGAAGAGCCAGCGCCCGCCAGGGAGCGGCGCCAGGCGGGACCAGAGCTGGCGCAGGCGGGCGCCCGGGGCATCAGCACGGGGAGGCATGACGGAATATGCCCGGTCCGCACTCCGGGCCACAACGAAGTTTGTAGTCCCCTATCGACTGGTAGGGGGGCGTCGGGAACCGGGGCGGGCGGCACCGGAGTCCCACCCTGAAACCGGAGGGTACCAGGTGCCGTCTTGACGAAACCACTACGCGCGTAATATTACAAGTGTAGTTCAGAGCGAGCCCCCCCGAACATTGGAGCGCCCCGTGTCGGACGACGTCCACCAGCTGACTGAACTCCAGATCGCGCTGCTCCGGGTGCTGTGGGACCGGGGCCAGGCCACGGTGGCGGAGATCTGCGAGGTCCTCCGCCCGGAGCGGGGCCTCGCCCTCACCACGGTGGCCACCCTGCTGTCCCGGCTCGAGAAGCGCGGGATCGTCGCCCATGACGTGCGGGCGCGGCAGTACGTGTACCGCGCGCTGGTGACGGAGCCCGAGGTGCGGCGCTCCATGGTGCAGGAGCTGACCGCGCAGCTCTTCGACGGCGACGTCACCGCGCTCGTCTCCCACTTGCTCACCGGCCGCGAGATCAGCCCGGGCGACGTGGATCGCCTCAAGGCGCTGCTCGACGCCCACGCGCGCCTGCCCAAGGAGGGCTCCCATGACCGCTAGCTGGGTACCGGCCCTCGGGGGCTGGCTGCTGACCTACCTGCTCCACAGCACGCTGCTCCTCGGGGGCGCCTGGCTCGCCACCCGGCGCGGCGCCCTCGCCGCCGCGAGCCGGGAGGTGCTTTGGAAGGTGGCGCTGGTGGGCGGGCTGGCGTCGGCCTCGGCGCAGGTGGCGCTGGTCGGCGGATCGCTCGGCTGGTCGCTGCCGCTGCCCCCGCTCCCTTCATCGACCGTCAGTTCCATGGCCGCGGTCCGGGCCGAGCCGGAGGCGTGGACCGGGTTGCTCGGCGAGCGGGCCACGGCGGAAGCGCCGCAGTCCGGCGACGGACCCGCCGCCCCGCCGATGGCGGACGCGGCACCGCGGTCCATCGGGTCACCCGCCCCGACGACGGCGCCGACCCAGGCCACCTCCGTGATGGCGCCCGCCGGCTGGTCGGCGCTCGACCTGGTGAGGGCGGGCGCCCTGGCCTGGCTGGTGGGCGGCGGGCTGCTGGTGCTCCTCTACGGCATCCAGCGCGGACGGGCGCTCCGGCGGATCGGGCCGCGCCGGGCCGTGGAGGACGTCGCGCTCCTCACGCTGCTCGCGCGGCTCCGCGAGCGGGGCGGGGTCCGCCGCGCCATCCGCCTCACGGCGGCCCCCGGTCTCGGCAGCCCCATCGCGCTCGGCGCGGATGAGATCGTGCTGCCGGAGGCGGCGCTGCTGGAGCTCGACACGGAGCAGCAGGAAGGCCTGCTGGCGCACGAACTCGCGCACCTGGTTCGCCGCGACCCGGCCTGGCTCACGCTGGCATGCCTCCTGGAGCGCCTCTTCTTCGTCCAGCCGCTCAACCTGCTGGCCCGCCGCGAGCTGCAGGAAGCGGCGGAATACCTCTGCGACGACTGGGCGGTGACCCGCACCGGTTCCGGCTTCTCGCTGGCGCGCTGCCTCGTGAAGGTCGCCGAATGGGTCGACACCCGGCCCGCCACCGTGCCGCTCGCCGGGATGGCGGCGCGGCCATCCCAACTCGTCTCGCGCGTCCACCGTCTGCTGGAGGGTCGTCCCATGCCCGCTTCGCCCCGTTCCTTCTGGTTCCTGGCCGGCGCCGTGGCGCTGGTCGGCGTCACCGCCGTGGCGGCGCCCGGCATCACCGCGGCCACGCCCTCGCCCCGGCCGGCGCCGGGCGCCGCGGCGAGCGGGGACGCGCCGCTCAGTGAGGCGGAGACCGACGCCATGCTCGCCGAGATCGAGGCGCAGGCCGACACCGACGACACCACGGCCCGGCGGTCGCTGCAGTCCCTGGAGCGGCGGGCCCGCAGCATGGCGCTCCGCGAGCGGCGGCTGGCGCAATCGATGGCCCGCAGCTTCGGCCGCCCGGCACTCGCGCCGGCGGCGCCCGAGGCGCCGATGGCGCCGTCCGCCCCGATGCCCGCCCTGGCCCCGCGCGCGATGGCCATGGCCGATGCGCGCGCCCAGCTGGCCGAGGTGCGGGCGATGACCCGCCTCCGCGCGCCGATGGCCGTTGCGTTCGGCGGGGAACGGCAGCGGGACACCTCGGGCATCGCGGTGCCCGCGCTGATGGCCGCACTCAAGGACTCCGACGTGCAGGTGCGTCGTGCCGCCGCGCAGGCGCTGGCCAACCACGAGGACCCGCGTGCGGTGCCCGCGCTCATTGACGCGCTCAAGGACAGCGATGCCGAGGTGCGGGCCACGTCGGCGATGGCGCTGGGGCAGCTCGAGGACAAGCGTGCGGGGGCGCCGCTGGTGGCGCTCCTCAAGGACGGCAACGTGGAGGTCCGCCGCGCCGCGCTCTACGCCCTGCAGGGCATCGAGGCCGAGGTGCCGGTGGAAGCGATCGTGGCGGCCCTGGGCGATGCCGATGACGAGATGCGACAGGCCGCCCTAGGACTGGCCCTGAGCCGGCTGCACCGGGACGGTGAGGAGGAGTCGCCCGCGGATCCGCGGTTCGTGGCGCTCTTCACCCGGCTCCTGGCCGACCGCGACGCCGATGTCCGGGCGCAGGCGGCGATGGCGCTGGCGGAGGCGGGCCTCAAGGAGGCGCCGGCGGCGCTGCTCGAGGCGTCGAAGGACCGGTCGTCCGACGTCCGTGAGGCGGTGGCCCAGGCGCTCGGCGAGATCGGTGACGCCCGGGGCGTGCCCACCCTCAAGACGCTGCTCGCCGACGCCGACGCCGACGTGCGCGAGCGGGCGGTCTCCTCGCTCGGCGAGATCCGGGACCGGAGCGCGCTCGAGGCGCTGGTGGGAGCGCTCCGCTCCAGCGACCCGGTGGTGCGGCGCGCGGCGGCCGAGATGCTCGGTTCGCGGGACGGCGAATGAGCGCGCGCGTGCTCCTGGCCGGGCTCACCCTGCTCGCCGGCGCGGGGCCGGCGCCGGCGGCGCGCGGGGAACTCCCGGCAACGGCGGGGCCCGACTCAGCGGCGGTCGCGCACCTGCTGTCGGGCCTGCGCGGTAGCGACCCGATGGTGTGCGCGATGGCCACGGACCTGCTCGGCAGCGGGATGCACTGGAGCAACGGCAGCGAGGACATCGCCACGCTTCGGGATGCGGTGGTGGCCCAGCCGGCGGTGCGGGAGCGGTTCCGCTCGCCCATCAGTGACGAACGGGCCGTGCGCCTGCTGGTGCCGGAACTCGGCAGTCCGAGCGCCTGTCTCCGCCGCACCGCTGCGGCGCTCCTGGGGGAGAGCAGTGCGCCGGCGGCCCGCGCGGCGCTCCGGGAGGCGCTCCGCAGCACCGAGCCCCGCACCCGGGAGGCGGCGACCTATGGCCTCGGCGTGGCGGCCGATTCCGCCGATGCGCCCCGGGTGCGGAGCCTCCTCGGCGACGCCGATGCCGGGGTGGTGCGGCTCGCCGCGTGGGCCGTCGGCTCCATGGAGGACCACGCGTCCGCCGAGGCCCTGGTGGGACTGCTCAAGCATCGGGACGCGGGCGTCCGCCGGGCGGCGGCGTGGGCGCTGGGACGTCTCTAGGGGGAACGGGCCAACCGATCCGGGGACTTCCGCGTAAGGAATGGGGCGCGGTTATACTACGGACGTTACTTGATCCGTCACCCTTTCCGGAGTCCCCATGCTGGCCCTGCTCGCCCTGCTCTCGACCGCGCCGGCCCTCCCCGCCGTCGCGACCCCGACCGACACGACGACCCCGACCACCTGGGCGATCGACAAGACGCACTCGGAGCTCACCTTCCGGGTCCGCCACCTGGTGAGCCGGGTGCGCGGGACCTTCACCGACTGGGACGGCACCCTGACGGCCGAGCCCAACCAGTGGAACGGCGGCTCGGTGGTGGTGAACGTCCGCACCGCGAGCATCCAGACCAACAACGACCGTCGCGACACGCACCTCCGCTCGGGGGACTTCTTCGACGTGGAGAAGTTTCCCGCGATGACGTTCCGGAGCACCAAGGTGGAGGTGACGGGGAACGAGGTGACGCTCACCGGTGAGCTCACCATCAAGGACGTGACCAAGACGGTGGTGCTCAAGGGCGACTTCCTGGGGATGACCGCCGGCCAGGGCGGTCGCGACCGGATCGGCTTCGAGGTGAGCACCACGGTGAACCGCCTGGACTACGGCCTCACCTGGAACCGCGCCGCCGAGGGGGGTGGCGTGGTGCTCGGCGACGAGGTGGCCATCGACGTGGTCATCGCCGCGGTGAAGGTGGTGCCGGGCGCGCCGAGCGGGCCGCGCTGAGGCGGCTGACGCAGGAACGCGGGGCCGGGATTCCCTTGGGGATCCCGGCCCCTGTCGTTTGCGCCCCCTCGCCGGTGCCACCGGGGCGCGCTACCATTCTGCCCCATGACGTCCCTCCCCACTCCGCCGTTCGTGAGCACCGCCGAGCTGGCCGCGCGCCTCGGTGACCCGGAGGTCGTGGTCCTCGATGCCTCGTGGTACATGCCGCAGAGCGGGCGCGACGCGCGGGCGGAGTTCCGGGCGGCCCACCTCCCGGGTGCGCGGTTCTTCGACCTGGACGAGGTGAGTGACCCCGCGTCGCCGCTGCCGCACATGCTGCCCACGCCCGCCGCCTTCGCGGCGGCGATGCGCGCGCTCGGCGTGGGCCGCCAGAGCCTGGTGGTGGTGTACGATGGGTCGGGGACCAACCTGAGCGCGCCGCGCGCGTGGTGGATGTTCCGCCACTTCGGCCATGGCCGGGTGACCGTGCTCGATGGGGGGAGCAAGGCGTGGCAGCGTGAGGGCCGCCCCGTGGAGACCGGTGAGCGAACGGCGCCGCCCGGCGACTTCACGCCCGGCCCCTCGCTCGAGGCGGTGCGGACGGCGGAGGAGGTGGAGGCGGCGCTGGCGGCGGGGACGGCGGAGGTGGTGGATGCGCGCTCGGCGGGGCGATACCGGGCGACGGACCCCGAGCCGCGCGCGGGGCTGCCGAGCGGGCACATGCCGGGGGCCCTGAACCTGCCTTACGCGGAGCTGGTGGATGCAAACGGGCTGGCGCTGCCGCCGGCGGCGGTGCGCGAGCGGCTGGCGCGGGCGGGGCTGTCGCTCGGGGCGCCGGTGATCGCCAGCTGCGGCTCGGGGGTCACGGCCTGCGTGCTGCTGCACGCGCTGGCGCGCGTGGGGCACGAGGCGCGGGCCCTCTACGATGGGTCATGGACGGAGTGGGCGAGCCGCCGCCTGCCGATCGTCACCGGGGAGGCGCCGCGATGACCGCGCCGTGGCTGGCCCGCAAGGACTGGGCGGAGCGCCGCGTGCGCGATGAACGGTACAAGCTGGCGGGGTGCATGGTGCGGGGCGGGCTGCTGCTCTTCGTGGGCAGCTGCGGCTTCGCGTGGATGTTCCTCAAGGACGGGGTGACGGACAACCTCCCGGTGCTCCTGTTCCCCACCTTCGTGGCGGTGCTGGTGGGCGTGGCGCTCTACGGGCGGCGGCACCAGGAGAAGTTCGGGACGCCGATCCTCGAGCTCGAGTCGGTGCCGGTGGTGCCGGGCGGGATGCTGGCGGGCTACGTCCGGAGCACGGCGGACCTCGCGCCGCCGGAGGGATTCGTGATCCGTCTCCGCTGCCTGCACAAGCAGGAGACCGGCTCGGGCAAGAACAAGCGCACCGACACCACGACGCTCTGGGAAGAGGAGATGACGCTGCCGGCCGCGGCGGAGCGGCCCGACGGGCTGGCGCTGCCGGTGGCGTTTGCGCTGCCGCCGGACGCGCGGGAGACGGACGAGCGGAACTCGGCCAACAAGATCGTCTGGCAGCTCTCGGTCACGGCCAAGCTGCCCGGCGTGGACTTCTCGGCGGAGTTCGACGTCCCCGTCTTCGAGCCCGGCGGCCGGCGCGAGGGGTAGCCACCGTCGGCTTCACGTCGCCGACGCCAGAACCGCACCGTGGGCTTGCGCCCGCGGTGCGGTTCTGGCTTCCCGGCCCTGCGGACTACTGGGCCGCGGCTGGGATGGGCGCGCGGTAGATGCTGGGCCCCGTGCTGAGGCGGTACCCGAGGGCGATGAAGCAGAGCCCCAGGAACTCGGTGACGTACAGGACCTCCACGTGCCCGAAGCGGGTGAAGGTGCCGCCGATCCCCGGCAGGATGGCGCCGAGGGCGATGGCGATGTTGGCGTACATGCGCTGGCGGGTGTCGAGCCGCCGGGCGTAGCGGATGGCGGAGAGGAGCGCGCCGCCGATCAGGAAGACGACGGCGTAGAGGTTGATGAACGGGCTGATGAGCCGCACCCAGTGCCAGGCGAGCACCTTGCCGGAGAGGCGATAGGGCTCCACGAGCTCGTACCGGATGGGCGATAGCAGCACGCACACCGCGCCGGCCAGGATCGCGGCGACGAGCGCCACGGAGAGCAGGTCGGCGGTGCGCTTCTTGAGCAGGAGGTAGACGGTGCCCTGCGCGAGCGGGGCGCCCCCCAGCAGCGCGCCGGTGATGTACCAGGCGCGGAACAGCGGTTCGTGCCAGCCGAGGAGGGTGGTGGTGGCCTCCGTGATGGTGCCGGCTCCGTAGGTCAGCATGCCGATCCCCCACCAGAGGAGGTGGGACCCCCCTCGCGCCCGGTAGCGGCCGAAGAGCACCGCGGCGAACCCGAGCGCGAGGAAGGTAGAGAGGATGGGGATGAAGTGGACTGCGCTTCGCATGTGACCTCGGTGGGACCGCGCTCATAGTACGGCGGATGGGGCCGGCGCGGTATTCGTAGGACCCCGTGCCTCCGCGCTCCGTAGATCTACGTAGGTGCCATTCCCCCGTAGTTCACCGGAATTGCCTCCCGCGGGAGGCGTTCGCATACTTGCGCGCGCCTGAACAAATCTTTCCCCAACGCGGGCCTCGTTATGCAAACTGCCATCCGTCCGACCGGTGCCCTGGGCACCGCCCTGCTCCTCCCCCTCGCGCTCCTCGCCGCGTGCGAGAGCGATTCCTCGGGTCCCACCACCGCGCCGGCCACCGGCACGCTGCAGGTGAACGCCAGCTCCAGCGCGGGCTACACCTACGTCCGCTTCGAGGGCGACAGCATGGTGGTGGTGGCGAACCCCGGCCCCACGGAGTGGGACCTGGCGCTGCGGCGTTATACGGTGAAGCTGAACGGCGGCGTGGGGGGAACGAAGGGCGTCCTCGGCTACAACCTGGCCAACAACGCCACCGCGGACACGGCGACGATCCTCGGCTTCACGCCGTCCAACACCCTCGCGGCCTTCGAAGCCATCGGCGCGGCCGACGTGCCCCCTGCCGGCCAGTTCGCCGGTGAGGACCTCGGGCCCGACTACGCGTCGTGGTTCCGCTTCGATCCCACCACCAACGGCCTCATCGCCAACCCGCAGGCGTCGTGGAAGGTCCAGCGGCCCAACGGGGCGGGCTACGCGCTCGTCCGGGTGGCCCGCATGGTGGCCACGCAGGCCACGCTCGACTCGGTGGAGTTCGAGTGGCGGCTGGAGACCGCCGGCACCCTCGGTGCGGCGCAGACCAAGGTGGTGGGCACCAACGGCGGGACGATCGGGCTCGACTTCGGCACCGGCACCCAGGTGGCGGCCACCGGCTGCGGCTGGGACGTGAGCGCCGACGTCAACTTCGTGGTGACGGTGAACAGCGGCTGCCAGGCCGGGAGCTTCCCGCTCGACGTGACGCAGACCTTCGCCGCCACCGTGGCGGCGAGCGACGCCCCGGAGTACGGGCCGTTCCTGGCGCGGATCTCGGGGCCGATTCCCAGCTCCTTCAGCGATCCCGAGGCGCCGTTCCTGTACGACCTGGCCAGCGACCAGCGCCTCTCGCCCACGTTCAACACCTACCTGATCAAGGTGGGCGCGGACACGTGGAAGCTGCAGCTCATCGACTACTACAGCCCCACGGGCCAGAGCGGCTACCCGACGCTCCGGTACCAGCGGATCCAGTGAGACCCGCCCTGCTCGCCCTGCTCGCCCTCGGGGGCATGGGGCCGGCCGCCGCCCAGGCGCCGGCCCAGGCTCCCGTGCTGGTGGTGCAGGTGCGGGATTCCGCCGACGGGCGCGCGCTCGGGTATGCCCGGGCGCGGCTCGTGGTGGCGCGCCGGTCGGCCGCGGCCGATCCGGCGGGGCGCGTGGAACTGCCGGCTCCCGAAGCCCCCGACACGCTGGTGGTGGCCGCGCTCGGGTACGCGGCCTGGCGGCGGCCGGTGGCGGCAGGACGGGGCGGCACGCTGGAGGCGCGCCTGGTGGCGGAGGCCACGCTCCTCCCGGACATGGTGGTGACCACGATGGGGCGCCGCGAGGCGCGGAGCGCGGAGCTGACCGTGGCCACCACCACGGTGGACCGCCGCGAGATCGAGGCGCAGGCGGCCCCCGCGGTGGACCAGGTGGTGGCCGAACTGCCGGGGGTGCAGCAGGTGGGGGGCGTGCCGGCCGGCAGCCAGCTCTACATCCGGGGGCTCGGCGCCTCGCGGGTGCTGCTGCTGGTGGATGGGGAGCCGGTGGGCGGGCCGCTGCTCGAGAACCGGGACCTCTCGCGCACCTCGACGCTGGCGGTGGAGCGGATCGAGGTCACCAAGGGGCCGGGGTCGGTGGCGCACGGGTCGGATGCCATCGGCGGGGTGATCAACGTGGTGACCGCGGCGCCCGAGGGGCCGCTGACCCTGGCGGGGGAGGCGCGCGCCGGCAGCAACGGGCGGCGGGAGGGCAACCTGTCGCTCTCGAGCGGCGGGCGGGTGGCCACGCGCCTCGCCGGCGGCTGGCGGCAGAGCGACCGGGTGGGCGGCCGGAGCGAGGGCGGCTCGGCCTTCGAGCGGGTGTGGGATGCCCGCGGCACGGCGCGCACCACCGTCGGCTCCACGGCGCTCCGGGCCGATGCCAGCTACGAGCGCACCCGCCAGCGCTGGCCCACGGCGGGCGGCTTCAACGCCTTCGTGGACACCTGGGGCGCCAGCGCCCTCGGCGAGGCCACCGTGGGCGCGCTCGGCGGCACCCTCCGCGCGCGCACCTCCGGCAGCTACTTCGAGTACCGCTACCGTGAGGCGCGCGGCTCGAGCCCCATCGCGGGCGACCTGCGCCCGCGGCAGACGGAACGGGCGCTCCGCGGCCTCGTGGCGTGGACCCGCCCGGCGGGGGCGCACCTGATCGACGCCGGGGCCGAGGTGATGGTCCGCAGCGTAGATGCCCCCGAGCGGATCAATGCGGGCAGCGCTGACGACCGGGGGCTCGACGTCTTTGCGCAGGACGGCTGGCAGCTCGGAGCGCTGTTCCTCAACGGCGGCGGCCGGGTGAGCTCCAACTCACGCTGGGGCACGGTGGCCACCCCGAGCGTCGGGGCGGCGGTGAACCTGACGCCGGCGCTCCGCCTGCGCGGCGCGGTGGCGCGCGGCTACCGGGCGCCGAGCTTCAAGGAGCTGGGCTGGAACTTCTCCAACCCGCAGGGCGGCTACGTGGTGGTGGGCAACGCCGACCTGCGGCCGGAGCACTCGTGGAGCTACTCGAGCGGCCTCACCTGGGCGCCGGGCCCGGGCTGGCACCTCTCCGCCGAGGCGTACCGCAACGACATCCAGCAGATGATCGACTTCCGCACCACGGGCACCGACTCGAGCGGCCTGCTGGTGTTCACGCCGGACAACATCCGGCGCGCGCGCACGCAGGGCCTCGAGTTCGAGGTGCAGAAGACGCTCGGGGGCTGGGCCCTCGGGGCGGGGTACGACTACCTGCATGCGCGGAACCTGGAGACAGGCAACGCGCTGGACCGCCGCGCGGCGCACAACGCGCGGGTGCGGGCCACCTGGTTCCCCGGCTTCCTGGCCGACGGCACGGTGGACCTGACGGCCCGCTACACCGGCCGCGCACGCATCGCGCCGACCACGCTGGCGGGGCAGGAGCAGTTCCAGGGGTACCAGGAGGCGTTCCTGGCGGTGGACGTGCAGCTGGCGGGGCGGGTGCTGCCGGGGCTCCGCGCCCAGGTGGGGGTGGACAACCTGTTCGACCGGCGGCCGGACAACTGGACCGCGCAGGTGGAGCGGCGCTTCTACCTCGGGATGCGCGCCGAGGTGATGCCGTAGCCCGCGGCGCGTGGCGGTGCCGGAAACAGGACGGGGCAACCGCGAGGGTTGCCCCGTCCTGTTTCGGGGGGCCGCGGCCGGGGGTCCTACTGGCCTTCGGGCTTCACCAGACCGGCATCGAGGGCAAAGCGCACCAGGCCGGCCACGGTGCGGATGCCGAGCTTGCGGGTCAGGCCCTCGCGGTAGGTCTCGATGGTGCGCGGGGAGATGCCGAGCCGCGCCGCCATGGCGCGGCTGGTCTCGCCGCCGGCGATGCCGATCAGCACCTCGCGCTCACGCGGGGTGAGGCGGGCCAGGCGCTGGCCGGGATCGGTGGTGTCGTCGCCCTCGCCGCGGACGGCGTTGGTGAGGTGGCGGGCGACGGGCGGGGAGAAGTAGGACTCGCCGCGGGCCACGGCCCGCAGCCCCTCGCGGAGCTCGGCCGGGGAGGTGTCCTTGCGGAGGTAGCCCTGGGCGCCGGCGCGCACGGCGCCGAGGACGTACTCGGGGTGGTCCTGCACGGACAGGATGAGGACCTTCACCTGGGGCAGCAGCTCACGGAGGCGGGTGGTGACCTCGAGGCCGCCCATGCCCGGCATGGAGAGGTCCATGACCACGAGGTCGGGCTTGAGCTCCGCGGCCAGGCGCAGCGCGGTCTCGCCGTCGCCGGCCTCGGCGATGATCTCGACGCCGGGCGTGGCGGCCAGCACGTGGCGCAGGCCCTCGCGGACCAGGCTGTGGTCGTCCACCAGCATCACGCGGGTCAGCGGCTCGGTCATGTCGTCACCACCTTGGGGCCAAGGGGCAGGCAGAGGGCGAGGCGGGTGCCGCCCCCGGGCCGGCCCTGGATGTCCACGGTCCCGCCGAGCGCCGCGAAGCGCTCGCGCATGCCGCCGATGCCCATGTGCTCCTCCACGGGGCCCCCGGCGTCGAGGCCGCGGCCGTCGTCCTCGATGACGATGCAGAGGCGGCCCTCCGTCACCTCCACGGTGACCTCGGCCCGGTCGGCGTCGGCGTGGCGGGCCACGTTGGAGAGGCCCTCCTGCACGGCGCGGAAGACGGCGACGTCGGCCGACTCGTTGAGCGGCGGGAGGCTGGCCGGCGCGGTGAAGCCGGCCGCAATGCCGGTGCGCGCCTCGAAGTCGGTGGCGAGGGCGCGGAGCGCGGGGAGGAGCCCGAGGTCGTCGAGGAGCGCCGGGCGGAGGGCGGCGGTGACGCTCCGGATGCTGGCCATGCCCTCGTCCACCAGCTCGAGCACGCGGCCCAGGCGCGCCGCCTGCGGGGCCTCGACTTCCTCGCGCACCAGGCCGAGCTGGATCTTCACGGCGGAGAAGACCTGCGCCGTCTCGTCGTGCAGCTCGAGGGAGAGGCGGCGGCGTTCCTCCTCCTGGTGCTGCAGCATGCGCACGGAGAGCCGCTCGAGGTCCTCGGTGCGGCGCTGCAGCCGCCGGTTCAGGTCAGCGTTCTCGAGCGCGGCGCCCACCTGCTGGCCGAGGGCGCGGAGGAAGGGCAGGTCGAGGGCGGCGAAGGGGTCGCGCGCGTCGCCCACGATCAGCATGACGCCGGCCACGCCGGCCTGGCGCATCACCGGGAGCGCCGCGAGGTAGGCGAAGGTGCCGGCACTGCCCGAAGCGGGGAGCCCGGTGCGGATGACCTCGTCGATGCGGGCCTGGGCGGCGGGGCCGGGCGGCGCGGCCTCCCAGGCGGCGCAGGCGCCGAGACCGCGGGTCACCTGGCCGCGGGCCCGGTCGTAGAGCGCGCTGCCGCGGACCCCGGGCAGCGCCAGCGCGCGCGCCAGCAGCGCGCCGCTCACGTCATGGCCGGCTTCGCCGCGCTGCAGGTCCCCGGAGAGCGCGGAGAGCGCGCCGACGCCGCCCTGGAGGTCCTCGATGACCAGGATCAGGATGCCGCCGGCCACGAGCAGGATGAAGACGATGTCCAGGTAATAGCCCCACGGGTTCCAGACGCCTCGCGCCCGGAGGATGGGGTAGTCCAGGTGGTGCAATCCCCACAGCAGGAAGGCCAGGCCGAGCAGCATGGCGCCCGAGCTGCCCGTCTTCCAGTTGAAGCGGAAGAACACCACCGCGGTCCACAGCGTGGCCAGGCTCAGGAACACCACCGCCGGGATGGCGGCGTAGAGGAAACGCGCGTCGGTGCCGAGATGGTAGATGGCGTACCAGCTCCACACCGGGGGGAAGAGCACCAGCGCCAGGTACGGCCAGCGGAACTGGAGGCCGCGGGAGAAGACGAGGGCGCTCCAGAGCAGCGCCACCGCCGTCCACCCCGTGGCCACCTGGTGGGCGTAGAGCCAGAAGGGCTCGAGCGTGGGCACGTACAGCATGATGGCGCAGAGGCGGGCGAGGTACAGGGCCCAGCCCACCGCCCACCAGAAGAAGTGGGCCTTCCGGAAACGGATATAGAGGAGGGCGCACACCCCGGCGACCCCCAGGGTCACCACGGCGAGCAGCAGGGCGGCGTGCAGCTCCGAGAGGAGGACGTTCACGCGGCCTCAGGGCACCGCCGGCGCGGGCGCGAGCCGGCTCCAGAGGAAGGTGTAGGCCAGGGCGGACATGAAGGCGGCCTGGCGATTGTCGGCCGCGCCGGCGTGGCCGCCCTCGATGTTCTCGTAGTAGAGCACGTCGTGCCCCTGCTCCAGCATGCGGGCCACCATCTTCCGCGCGTGGCCGGGGTGCACGCGGTCGTCCCGGGTGGAGGTGGTGAAGAGGATGGGCGGGTAGCGCACGTCCGGTTTCACGTTGTGGTACGGGGAGAAGGTGCGGATGAAGGCCCACTCCTCGGGGGTGTCGGGGTCGCCGTACTCCCCCATCCAGGAGGCGCCGGCCAGCAGCTGGTGATAGCGGCGCATGTCGAGCAGCGGCACCTGGCAGACGATGGCCCCGAAGAGGTCGGGCCGGAGCGTCAGCATGTTCCCCATGAGCAGGCCGCCGTTGCTGCCGCCCATGATGCCCAGGCGCTGCGGCGTGGTGACGCCCCGGCGCACCAGGTCCTCGGCCACGGCGATGAAATCCTCGTAGGCCTTGTGGCGGTTGGCCTTGAGCGCGGCCTGGTGCCAGCGCGGCCCGAACTCGCCGCCGCCGCGGATGTTGGCCAGGACGTAGGTGCCGCCGCGCTCCAGCCAGCCGAAGCCCACGCCCCCGGAATAGCCCGGCAGCATCGGGACCTCGAAGCCGCCGTAGCCGTAGAGGAGCGTCGGCGTGCTCGCGTCAGGCGTCACCCCCTCGCGCGCCACCTGGAAATAGGGGACGCGGGTCCCGTCGGCCGAGGTGGCCTCGTGCTGGGTGATGGCGAGGCCGTCGGCCCGGAAGAAGGCGGGGAGCTGCTTGAGCCGCACGGGGCGCGCCTGGCCGAGCGTGCCGTGGTAGAGGCTCGTGGGCGTGAGGAAATCGGTGATCGTCAGGAAGTACGCATCCGACTCGTCGGCGTCCACGGCGCTCGCGCTGACGGTGCCGAAGGCGGGCAGGCCGGGCACCGGGCGGCGGGTCCAGCGGCCGTTGTGGAAGCGGAACTGGTAGAGCCGGTTCCGCACGTTGTCGAGCTCGTTGACGAGGACGTAGTTCCGGGTCGGCGCAAAGCCCGCGAGGGAACTGCGCTCCGTGGGCGTGAACAGCGCGGTGAAGCGCCGGTCGCCGGCCAGGAAGGCGTCGAGCCGGATCGCGAGGAGGGCGCCGGCGGCCCAGGTGCGGTCGCCGGTGGCCCAGTCGCTCCGGAGCTCGAGGAAGAGCCAGCCCCGGTGGATCACGGCGTTGGCGTCGTCCGGCTTGTCGAGCTTGAGCAGCTCGGCGCCGGTGCGCAGGTAGAGCTCGTTGGTGAAGAAGGTGGGGCTGCGCGAGATGTAGTCCTGCTCGTAGCCCTTGGCGAGGTCGCGATAGCCGTAGGTGTAGACGTCGTCCTCGCGGCCCTCGTAGATGGTGGTGGCGGCCTCGAGCGGGGTGCCGCGGCGCCATTCCCTGACGATGCGGGGGTAGCCCGAGGTGGTGAGGCTGCCCGGCCCGGTGTCGGTGCCCACGAACACGGTCTCCTCGTCGCGCCAGGTGACCACCGACTTGGCCTCGGGCACCGTGAAGCCGCCGGGGACGAACTGCTTCGTGACGAGGTCGAACTCGCGCACCACGGTGGCGTCCGCGCCGCCGCGGGAGAGCGAGAGGAGGCAGCGGCGGTACGCCGGCGCCAGGCAGCTGGCGCCCGACCAGACCCAGTTCTCCCCCTCCTCGGCGCCGAGGCGGTCGAGGTCGAGCACCACCTCCCAGGCGGGCGCGGCCTTGCGGTACTCGGCCAGCGAGGTGCGGCGCCACAGGCCGCGCGGGTGCTGGGCGTCGCGCCAGAAGTTGTAGTAGTGGCGGCCGAGCCGCTCCACGTAGGGGATGCGCGCGTCGCTGTCGAGCATGGCGAGGAGCCGCGCGTCGAGGTCCTGGAACGCGCGGCTGCCGGTGAGGGCGGCGGTGCTCCGCGCGTTCTGGGCGCGGACCCAGGCCAGGGCGCTGTCGCCGGTGACCTCCTCGAGCCAGAGGTGCGGGTCGGGGGCGTCCTGTGCGGCGACCGCGGCAGTGGAGCTGGCGAGGAGGGTCATGAGGAACAGGAGACGGCGGGGCATGGGGTGGTGGAACGGGACCGGGGCGTGCTCACGGGCGGGCGGGCATCAGCGGGCCCGCTCGCTGCGGATCTGGCGCCAGCCCTGGGGGCCGAGGGTGAGCGTCGCATTGATGTTGTTGCGGCGCTTGCGCTCCACCCGGCCGCCCTTGTGCAGGAGCAGCACTTCCTCGTAGACGAGGGCGTAGAGCATGTCGGGCCGGCGGGTCACCCGCTTCACCACGTAGGTGGCCTGGATGGACTCGATGTCCCGGTCGTCGAACATGTTGCGCCAGCCGATGGCCTCGGTGTCCTCCAGGTTGGGGAGGAGGCGGCGCACCTCGCCGAGCTGGCGGGACTCGATGGCACGCTCCAGCTCGAGGTAGAACGCCTGCACGGCGACGCTGTCGGAGACCACGGGCGGCGTCACCGGGGTGCTGGGCCGGCCGGGTCCGGCGGTGTCCGCCACCACCGGCCGGGTGGTGTCGGGGGCCGGGCGCGGGGGGCGCGGGGTGCCGCCGGGGACCGGGGCCGGCCGTTCCGCGGCGATGAAGATCGTGGTGGCGCCCGTGATGCGGAGCGCCGCCTCGGTCTTCCGGCCATGGGCCACCAGGCTCTCGGCCTGCTGCAGGAGCGAGTCGCCGGCGGCCAGGGCCGCGGGGGTGGCACCGCTCGCCACGGCGCGCTGGCGGGCGAAGTCGGCACGGGCGCGCGAGACGAGGAGCAGGCTGTCCGCCGAGGGATCCGCGGCCACCGAGGGCGTGGTGTCCACCGGAGGCGCCGGCGGCGGCGGCGGGGGCGGGGGCGTCCGCGTGAGGAGCGCGGCGGCCGCGCTGCCGCCGAGGATCACCACGGCCACGCCGGCGTAGAGCCCCAGCTTCTTCCGCCGCTGGCGCGCCAGCGTCTTGGGGCCGGGCGAGACCGGCGCGAAGGGCGTGGGGCTGGCGGGCGTCCGCCGCACCTCGGTGACGGGACGGCTCGGCCGCGGCGCCGCGAGCAGGCCGATGTGGCTCCGCACATGCTCGTCCGGGGTGCTCTCGCCGCTCGAGCGGCCCCCGCCCACGGCGATGGCCGCCTCACGCATGGTGCCGAAGCGGTCGCCGGGGGCCTTCTCCAGCATGCGCATGATGGCGGCGCGCAGGTCGGCGGGGCAGTCGGGTCGCAGCTGCTCGCTGGGCCGGGGCGGCGTGTGCACCTGGGCATACATCATCCCGAGGCTCGACTCGGCGCTGAAGGGCAGCTGCCCCGTCACCATCTCGTAGCCCACGATCCCCAGGCTGTACTGGTCCGCGGCGGGGCCCACCGGCTCCCCCGAGCAGGCCTCGGGCGAGAGGTAGCTCGGGGTGCCCACGGTGGTGCCGCTCCGCGTCAGGGCGTCGCCCTCGGCGGCCTTGGAGATGCCGAAGTCGGTGATGACCGCGAAGCCCTCCTCGTCGATCATGATGTTGCCCGGCTTCACGTCGCGGTGGATCACGCCCTGGCGGTGGGCGTAGTCGAGCGCCTGCCCCACGTCGGACAGGATGGAGCGGACCATCGGGAAGGGGAGGGGGCCCACGTCGCGCAGGATGGCGTCGAGGGAGCGGCCGTTGATGTACTTCATGACGAAGTACAGCAGGTGCTCCGACTCGCGCACCGCGTAGATCGGGATGATGTGCGCGTGGTTGAGCGACGCGGAGGTGCGCGCCTCGCGCTTGAAGCGCTCGATCATCTCCGCCCCGTGGACGAACTGGGGCGACATGACCTTGATGGCCACCTTGCGGTCCAGCGCGATCTCGTGCGCCAGGTACACCGTGGCCATGCCGCCCTGGCCCACCTCGCGCAGGATCTCGTACTCGCCGAGCGTGGCCTGGCGGAGGAGCTGCAGCAGGGTGGGGAGCGGGGCGGTCTGCTCGCCGGTGACGCTCATCCCGCAGACCTGGCAAAAGCGCGCGCCGGGGTCGAGGGGAGTCTTGCAGCGGGAGCAGGCAGCGGTCACGGTCATCAGCGAAGGGACGCCAAGCAAAGGAAACCCGGGGGCCGGCGGGGGGGCCGGTCCTGCGGCCGGGTGGTGATTCCGGCGGCGCGCGCTACCATTCTACCACCAAACGGGCACCCCTGCTATCGCCGCTCGGCGCCACAGCTTGGGCCGTTGCGGCCGCCGCCTCCCCGGGCCCCCGGCCCGGTTTCCCAACCCCTCCTCCGCGTCCCACGGCCATGGCCAATTCCCGTCGCGATTTCATCCATGCCGGCGCCACGCTCGCCCTCGGCGCCGCCTTCGTCCCGCCCGCCTCCGCGCTGGCCCGCCGCCCGGCCCCGCCCGCGCCCGGCGACCCGCTCCCCTTCCGGGCCCCGCCGATGGAACGGGTGCGGATCGGCTTCGTGGGCGTGGGCGGGATGGGGTCGGTGCACGTGGAGAACCTGCTGAGCCTCGAGGGGGTGGAGCTCCGGGCCATCTGCGACATCGACGAGAGCCACGCGCGCGCCGCCTCGGCGAAGGTGGTGGCGGCGGGCCAGCCGGCCCCCACCCTCTACACCCGGGGCCCGCGGGATTTCGAGCGGCTGTGCGCCGAGGCGGACCTGGACCTGGTGTACACGGCCACGCCGTGGGAGTGGCACGTGCCGGTGCTGCTCGCGGCCATGCGGCACGGCAAGCATGCCGTCACCGAGGTGCCGGCGGCGATGTCGCTGGACCACTGCTGGGAGCTGGTGGAGACGGCGGAGCGGGAGCGGAAGCACTGCATCATGATGGAGAACTGCAACTACGACCGCTTCGAGCTCATGATGCTGGTCATGGCGCGCCAGGGCGTGCTCGGCGAGATCCTGCACGGCGAGGCGGCGTACCTGCACGACCTGCGCGGCGTGAAGTTCTCGAAGGATGGCGAGGGGCTGTGGCGCCGCGCCTGGTCCATGACCCACAACGGCAACCTGTACCCGACGCACGGCCTCGGGCCGGTGGCCAACGCCATGGACATCAACCGCGGCGACCGCTTCACCACGGTGGTGTCGATGAGCTCGCCCTCGCGCGGGCTGCAGGCGTGGCAGGCCACGCTGCCCGCCGACGACCCGCGCCGCGCCGAGCGCTACGTGCTCGGCGACCAGAACGTCTCGCTCATCCAGACGGCGAAGGGGCGCACCATCTACCTGGCGCACAACACCAACAACCCGCGGCCGTACAGCCGGCTGGCCACGCTGCAGGGCACCAAGGGCATCGTGTCGGGGTGGCCGTACCGGGTGCACCTCGAGGGGCGGAGCCAGGGGCACGGGTGGGACCCGGCCGAGACGTTCTACGCGGAGTTCGACCATCCGCTGTGGCGGAGCGAGCGGATCCAGCAGATGGACCGCGGGCACGGGGGGATGGACTTCCTCGAGGACTACCGGCTGATCGAGTGCCTGCGGAAGGGCGAGCCGACGGACATGAACGTGTACGATGCGGCGGCGCTGTCCGCGATGGTGGAGCTGACGATCCGGTCGGTGCGGCAGGGCGGGAAGCCGCAGCAGGTGCCGGACTTCACCCGGGGGCGGTGGGCGAAATTTCCGCAGTGGCCCATCGTGTCGGCATAGGCTCGCGGGGCCCGGCGCGCGGGCGGTGGAGCCGAAGCCGCCACCGGGCGCCCTCAGGGCGGGGCGGGGCCCCGCCCTTCGGCCTGCGGCACTCGGCGCTCGCTGGCGCGATCGCCGAGTGCCTCACCACGCGCCCTCTGCCCGGCGGCGGCTTCGGCTCCGCCGCGGGACCCGGTCAGGGTGACGGCGACCGCGGGCCCACCAGCGCGCGCACCGCATCGATCCCGGCGAGGCGCAGGAGGCCCTGGGGCTTGTTGAGTTCGTC
Organism: uncultured Gemmatimonadaceae bacterium; assembly: GCA_964598655.1. Lineage (GTDB taxonomy): Bacteria > Gemmatimonadota > Gemmatimonadetes > Gemmatimonadales > GWC2-71-9 > JADJOM01. The sequence goes on along the minus strand of CAZRCT010000009.1, from coordinate 12,392 downwards.
GAGGCGGGCGTGGGTGGAGGCCTGCCAGCCGTCGGGGGCCACCACGGCGCCGGTGCGCCAGTCGATCACGTCCTGGGCGAGGCGGCCAAGCTCGGCGAGGGCGCGCGCGGCCGGGAGGCCGTCGGCGGCGAGCGGGGTGGTGGGGAGGAGCGCCTCCACTTCCCCGGGGAGCGCCATCCATTGGCTGAAGGTGGCGCGGAGGTCGTGCAGGGCAGCCTGGTCCCGGAACTCCGACGCCACCAGCTCGGTGGCGCGCTCCCGGAGCGCCACCCGGGCCCACGGGTCGGGGCGGGCGGCGTCCACGAGGCGGGTGAGGGGCGTGAGCTGGGTGGTGCGCTGGAGGCTCGACCGCTCGCCGAAGCTCACCGGCATGGCGTAGCGCAGCAGCCGCTCGAGCACCGGCGACTCGCGCTGGTTGGTGAGGCGCCGGAGCATCCGGCCGACGTGCGCCTCGTGGGTGAGCCCCAGGCGCTCCAGCTGGAGGCTCAGCGGGCTCAGCCGGCGGTAGAGGTCGGCCACGTCGCGCACGTCCGCCGGGGACCAGAGGCGCTCGGCGATGGCGCCGAGGCGGGGCCAGAGGCGGCTCTCGAGGGTCTCGGGGTTCACGTGCTCGGCCCACATGCAGGCCTCCCCGCCCAGGACGTGCCTCGCCTCCTCGGGCGTGAGCGTGGAGCCGGCGGGCAGCGGGTCGGCGAGGTAGTGGTCCTCGGCGGTCTTGATGTGGTCCAGGTACCAGGGCGCCGACAGGATGCCGTCGAGGCCCTGGCGCGCCGCCCGCCCCAGGTACTCGGTGCCGCGCCAGGACTGGACCACGGTGCCGGCGGGAATGCCCTCGTGCAGGATCTCGTCCCAGCCCACCATGCGACGGTGGTGGCGGGCCAGGATGCGGGAAAGGCGCTGGTTGAAGTATGCCTGCAGCGCCTCGTTGGTCCGCATCCCGTGCGTCCGCTTGTAGGCGGCGATCCGCGGGTTCTCGTTCCACTGCTTGCCCATCACCTCATCGCCCCCGATGTGCCAGTAGGGGTCGGGGAAGATCCCCGCCATCTCGGTGATGAACTGCTCGAGGAAGAGGTAGGTGGACTCGCGCGTGGGATCGAAGGCGGGCGGGAAGACGCCGAAGCGGCGCTCGATGGCGTAGGGGCCGGGCGCGCTGGCGTGCTCGGGGTAGCCCACGAACCAGCTGGTGGCGTGCCCCGGCATGTCGAACTCGGGGACCACCCGGATGCCGCGGTCGCGGGCGTACGCCACCAGGTCGCGGAGCTCCTGCTGGGTGTAGTACTGGCCGTCGGAGCCAAGCTCGTGGAGCTTGGGGAAGCGCTTGCTCTCCACCCGGAAGCCCTGGTCTTCGGAGAGGTGCCAGTGCAGCACGTTGAGCTTCACCGCCGCCATGCCGTCGAGGGTGCGACGGATCAGCTCCGGCGGCACGAAGTGGCGGCCGGCGTCGATGAGGACGCCGCGCCAGGGGAAGCGCGGCGCGTCGCTGATGTGCACGGCGGGGAGGTAGAAGCCGGCGCTGTCGGCCTGCACCAGCTGCTCGAGGGTGGCCAGGCCACGGAGCGCGCCCACCACGGTGGGGGCCGTGAGCCGGGCCCCGGCCGGGGTGACGTCGAGCGTGTACGATTCGTCCTCGCCGGGGCCCTGCACCGGCTGGCCCGCGCCCAGCACCGCCACCACCAGCGTGCCGCCCGCGCCGCCGCCCGCGCTGTCGGCGAGCGGCAGGGCGATCCGCTGCTCGAGGTGCGCCAGCGTCCGCGCGATGCCGCGGCCCAGCCGCCGGTCGTGGAAGCCGCTCGTGGTGGCGGTGGCCGTGGAGTCCAGCCGCAGGCGGCCCTCGCCCCAGCGGACCTCGCGGGGCAGGGGCAGCAGCGGGGCCGGCGAGGGCGGCAGGACGGCGAGCAGCGCGGCAAGGATCAGCATGGGGCGTCCGGATGGAGGGGAACGGCGTCGCGCGTAATTTCCCCCGGGCCGCCCGCCACGGCAACGACCCTCCCCCGTCCCCGGACCACATGACCCTCGCACCCTCCATCCCGGACTACGCCCGCGGCCGCTGGTGGCTGTGGCGGCTGCCGCTCCTGCTGCTCCTTGCCTGGGACGTGCTCGGCCAGTACCGCGGCGGGGCCGAGGCGCCGGCGCTCTTCGCGGGGATCACCTTCGGCGCGCACGAGTTTGGGCACCTCTTCTTCGCCTTCGGCGGGGAGACGCTTGGCATCCTCGGCGGCAGTCTCATGCAGCTGCTCCTCCCGCTCGGGGCGGCGGCGCTCATCTATCATCACCGCGACTACTTCGGCGTCACCGTCGCGGGCCTCTGGCTGGCGTCGAGCCTGTTCGACATGGCGACCTACATCGCCGACGCCCGGAGCTTCGACCTCGACCTGCTCAGCTTCGGGGAGGAGGGCGGCCACGACTGGGCGTGGCTGCTGCAGCACTGGGGCGTGGTGCAGCACAACCTCGGCCTCGCGAGCGCGGTGCGCGGTGCCGGCCTGGTGGTGCTCGGCGCGTCCGTGCTGGGCGGGCTGTGGCTCTGCTACCTGATGTGGGCCGTGCCGCGCGACGGCTGATGCCTTGACGGCCCCGGTCCCGGGGGTAGCATAGCAGTCCCCCTCTCCGGAGTCGCCAATGCTGACCCTCACGCAGTTGTGGCTGCCGATCCTGCTCGGGGCGCTCGCCGTGTTCTTCGCGAGCAGCCTGGTCCACATGGTCTTCAAGTGGCACAACTCCGACTACAGCCGCCTGCCCAACGAAGACGAGGTGCGCGCCGCCATGCGGAAGGGCGCCCCGGCGCCCGGCGGCTACATCACGCCCTACTGCAGCGACATGAAGGAACTGGCGGAGCCCGCGACGCAGGCGCGCTTCGCGGAGGGACCCGTGGCGTTCATCTTCGTGCGGCCGAGCGGGCTGCCGTCGATGGGGCCGGCGCTGGGCCAGTGGTTCGTGCTGAACCTGGTGGTGGCGGTCTTCGTGGCGTACCTGGGCTCGCGGCTGCTCGCGCCGGGGACGCCCTACCTGCAGGTCTTCCGGGTGTCCGGGACCATCGCCTTCCTGGCCTACGGCATCGGGCACGTGAGCGACGGGATCTGGGGCGGCCGGCCGTGGCGGGTGGTGGGGAAGGACGTGCTGGACGCGCTGATCTACGCGCTGATGACTGGAGGAGTCTTCGGATCGCTTTGGCCAAAAGCTTAAGATTCCGGTCGTTACCTTTCCGGGCACTGTCCCGGTAGTCCCACCCTGAAACACGGACGTTATGCGCCAGCTCCGTAACTGTCTGCTCGCGTTCCTGCTGCTCGTGCCGGCGATGGTGGCCGCGCAGGACCTGATGGACGGCGAGTACCCCGGGCTCGAGACGGGGAAGATGTGGACGTTCGACGTGCCGCCGCGGCAGTACTGGGCCGCGCGGTACAACTTCAGCCCGAGCGACCAGTGGCTCGAGCACGTGCGGCTGTCGGCGGTGCGCTACGGCGGCGGGTGCTCGTCGTCGTTCGTGTCGGGGGAGGGGCTGGTGATGACCAACCATCACTGCGCCCGGGCCTGCATCGAGTCGGCCACCAGGCCGGGGGAGGACTTCCTCTCCAACGGCTTCTATGCGGCGAAGCGCGAGGACGAGCGGGTCTGCCAGGGCCTGTTCCTCGACCAGCTGCAGCAGATCACCGACGTGACCGACCGCGTGAGCCGCGCGGCCGCGCCCACGGCCGACGCCAAGACGGCGGCCACGCAGCGCGCCAAGGTCGTGAAGGAGATCGAGGACGAGTGCAACAAGACCGAGGCCGACGCCGCCTGCCAGGTGGTGACGATGTACCGGGGCGGGCAGTACAAGCTGTACCGCTTCCACCGCTTCAAGGACATCCGGCTGGTGTTCGCGCCCGAGGGGCAGATCGCCTTCTTCGGCGGGGACCCGGACAACTTCACGTACCCGCGCTGGAACCTCGACGTCTCCTTTGTGCGCGCATACGTCAACGGGAAGCCGGCCGAGACGCCGCACCACTTCACCTGGAGCCGGAACGGCAGCCGTGAGGGCGACCTCACCTTCGTGATCGGCAACCCGGGCTCCACCGGCCGGCTCAACACCATGAGCCAGCTCGAGTACCTGCGCGACGTGCAGTACCCGGCCCAGCTGGACCAGCTGCACCGCCAGATCGAGGCCTTCAAGGCCCTCGGCGCGGCCGACACGGTGCGCGCCAAGGCGCTCCGCAACACGATCTTCGGCCTCGAGAACACGCAGAAGGCCATCGGTGGCTACCAGTCGGGCCTGCTCGACCCGCGGCTCATGGCGCGCAAGCGCGCCTGGGAGGGGGAGTTCCGCGGCAAGGTGACCGCCGACGCCACCCTCCGCCGCCAGTACGGCCGCGTGTGGCAGGCGGTGAGCGAGATCCAGGCGCGCCGGAAGGCGATCGACGTGCGCCGCCGTTACCACAGCGGCACCGCCTACGGATCCCGCCTCGTCAACACCGCGCTGGCCACGGTCCGCTACGGCACCGAGACGGCCAAGCCCGATGCCGACCGGCTCCCCGCCTACCAGGAGGCCAACAAGGCCGGGCTGGAGCGGAATCTGTTCGGCAATGCGCCGATCGACCTGGTGCAGGAGCAGGCGCTCCTCACGGCGTTCCTGACGGCCATGCAGAAGGAGCTGCCGGCCACCGACCCGGTGCTCAAGGCGTACCTGCAGGGGCGCACGCCGGCGGCGGCCGCGGAGGCGATGGTGAAGGGCGCCACGCTCACCACCGGCGACGCGCGCAAGGCCCTCGCCACCGGGGGGGCGGCGGGGATCGCCGGCTCCACCGATCCGTTCGTTGCGGTGGCGCGCATCATCGACCCGCTGGATCGCGCCATCGTCCGGGAGGTGACCGACCTGAACGACCGCGAGGCGCAGGCCAACGAGCAAATCGCGCGGGCGTTCCTGGCGGTGTACGGCAGCAACGCCTCGCCGGACGCCACGTTCAGCCTCCGCATCTCCGACGGCGAGATCCGCCGCTACCCGATGAACGGCACCGTGGCCGCGCCCTACACCACCTTCGGCGGCCTGTACGAGCGCGCGGCCGCGTTCGGCGGGCAGCCGCCCTTCGACCTGCCGCCGCGCTGGCGCGAGCGGCGGGACTCGCTGACGATGGACACGCCCTTCAATGGTGCCGGCACCAACGACATCATCGGCGGCAACTCGGGCAGCCCGGTCATCAACCGGGACGCCGAGGTGATCGGGCTCATCTTCGACGGCAACATCGAGATGCTGCCCAACCGCTTCCTCTTCACCGAGCGCGTGGCGCGGTCGGTGTGGGTGGACAGCCGGGCCATCGCGCACGCGCTGCGGCGGGTGTACGACGCGCACGCGCTGGTGGACGAACTCGAGCGCCGCGGGGCGACCCCGGCGATGTAGCCGGGACACCCCCCCCGCAGGGACCACGGCCCGGGGCGACCCGGGCCGTGGTGCGTCCGGGCCCCGCGGGGACCGGAGCGCGGCCGCCCGGGGCCCCCGCGCCGTCCTTGCCCCGGAGCGGGTCCCGGTGTAGCCATTCCCCGGCAGGCATCCCGTGTGAGGAGGCATCCCGTGCAGCAGGCATCCCTTCGCCGCCCCTGGCGGCTGGCCGGCGTCGCGGCGCTCGCCCTGGCCGTCGTCACCTGCGCCGTCAACCCGGTCACCGGAAAGCGCGAACTCTCGCTGGTCTCCGAGAGCCAGGAGATCCAGATGGGCCAGCAGTACGCGCAGCAGGTGACGCAGGAGATGGGCGCGTACCCCGACTCGAGCGTCCAGCGCTACGTGCGCACCATCGGGCTCCGGCTCGCCAAGGCGTCGGAGCGGCCCAGCCTCCCGTGGAACTTCACGGTGATCGACGACCCGCAGGTCAACGCCTTCGCCCTGCCGGGCGGACCCATCTTCATCACCCGCGGGATCCTGACGCACATGAACTCCGAGGCCGAGCTCGCCAGCGTGGTGGGCCACGAGATCGGCCACGTGACGGCGCGCCACTCGGTGCAGCAGATCACCCGCCAGCAGCTTTTCCAGGTGGGCCTCCTGGCGGGCGCCATCGCCAGCGACAAGGTGGCCCAGAACCTGGGGCTCCTCAGCACCGGGCTCGGCATCCTCTCCCTCAAGTACGGCCGTGACGACGAGACCCAGGCCGACGGCCTGGGCTTCCGCTACGCGCTCAACGACGGCTACGACGTCCGCCAGATGGTGGACATGTTCAAGATCCTGCAGCGCATCTCCGGCGGCGGCAGCCGGATCCCCGAGTGGCAGTCCACCCACCCGGACCCGGGCAACCGCATCGAGGCCACCGAGGCCCGCCTCCGCCGCCTGACCGTGCCGCTCGACGGCAAGAAGGTGGGCCGGCCCGAGTTCCTGGCCGTCATCGACGGCATGATCTTCGGCGACAACCCGCGGCAGGGCTTCTTCAAGGACGGGCGCTTCAATCATCCCGACCTCGCCTTCTCCATCGACTTCCCCGCGGGCTGGCAGACGGTCAACCAGGTCTCGGCCGTGGCCGGCCTCTCGCCGCAGAAGGACGCCCAGGTGCAGCTCTCCCTGGCCGGCAAGGGCGACCCGGGCCAGACGCTGCAGCAGTTCCTGGGGCAGCAGGGGATCACGGCGGGGCAGGCGCGGAACACCAGCATCAACGGCAATGCGGCGGCCATGGCGCCGTTCAGCGCGCAGACGCAGGATGGCCAGGCGCTCAACGGCCTCGTGGCCATGGTGAGCTACGGCGGCAACACCTACCAGCTGCTCGGGGTCACCGCGCAGCCGGCCTCGACGTACGGGCAGGCGTTCCAGGCGTTCGTCATGAGCTTCCGCAAGCTCACCGACCCGGCGGCGCTCAGCATCAAGCCGGACCGGATCGACATCGTCCGGGTGCCGCGCGCCATGACGCTGGCGCAGTTCAACCAGCAGTATCCGTCGACCATCACCATCGAGAAGCTCGCCCTGATCAACGGCGTGGCCGACGGCACCGCCCCGCTCGCCGCGGGGGAATCGGTGAAGCGGGTGATCAACCAGTAGCCCGCCGGCCAGGCAGCGCAACGGGCCGCCTTCCCCAGGGGGAAGGCGGCCCGTTGCGCGTCGGGGCCCCGCGCTAGGAGACCTTGCGCGTCCGCCGCTTCATGAAGTCCATGAGGATGAACTGCCCCAGGGTCATGGTGGTGGTGAAGTACGCCTTGCCGCGGCAGATCTCCGACACCTTCTTGACGAACTCCACCAGCGTCCGTTCCCGTGCCAGCATGAACGTGTTGATCATGATGCCCGCGCGCCGGCACTCCGCTACCTCGCGGTAGGTGGCCTCGAGCACCCGCGGGTCGAGGCCCACGCTGTTCACGTACACCTGCCCGTCCGGCAGCGTCATGGCCGAGGGCTTGCCGTCGGTGATCATGATGACCTGGCGCATGTCCTTCTTCTGCGCCATCAGGATCCGCCGCGCCAGCTTGAGGCCCTCGGCGGTGTTGGTGTGGTACGGCCCCACCGCCACCGACGGCAGCGCCGCCAGCGGGATCTCCTCGGCCGAGTCGTGGAACAGGACGCAGCGGATGCTGTCGCCGGGGAACTGGGTGCGGATCAGGTGCGTGAGCGCGAGCGCGACCTTCTTGGCGGGGGTGAACCGGTCCTCGCCGTAGAGGATCATGGAGTGGGAGCAGTCGAGCATGAGCACCGTGGCCGCCGAGGAGCGGTACTCGGACTGGTGCACCATGAGGTCGGCGTACTCGAGGTTGAGGGGCATGCCGAGCCCCTCGCGCGCGATGGCGTTGGCGAGCGTCGCCGGCACGTCGAGGTTCAGGGTGTCGCCGAACTCGTAGGGCTTGCTCGCGGCCTCGGCCTCGGTGCTGGTGGCCAGGTGCACCGTATCGTGCGCGCCCACGCTCGACTTGCCGATGGAGCCGAGCAGTTCCTTCAGGGTCTTGAAGCCGAGGAAGTCCGCGCCCTTCTCGGTGAGGCCGAACTGCACCTGCCTGGCGGCGGAGCGCGCCTGGCCGTGCGGCCCCACCACCTCGGAGTAGCCCGCGGGCATCTGCGGGGCTTGCTCCATCTTGAGGTAGCCCTCCTCGAGGAGCCGCTGCACGATCTGGTCGAGGAGCTGCGCCAGCTGCGCCTCGGTCTCCGCGTCCCGCTCGGGGCTGCCGGTGGACTCACCGCGCATCAGCTTCATCATGTCGTCGGTGAGCTGGCCCGATTCCATGAGCGCCTTGAGGATGGCCTCGCGGAGGGCGTCCATGGAGCGGTCGGCCGGCTCCTCGCCGCCCCACCAGCTCTCCCCGGCGAAGCCGGACTGGAGCAGGAAATCACCGAGCTGGTCGAGGAGGGCCTGGAGGTTCACGGCCTCGGCCATGCCCGGCACGTACTTGGAGTAGGTGGTGTAGCGCATGGGCCTCCGCGCCGCTGAAGGAAACCTGGCCGCCCCGGGGCGGCCGTCCCCAGAGTATAACCCGGGGACGCGCGAGAGGTCCGTCCCGGCTGGCCTTGTGCTATGTTCGGCCCATGGACGCCCCCGCCGACGCCCAGCGCCCCACCGCCCGCGAGCGGGTGCTCACCCTCTTTCCCTCGCTCCGTTCCCGCAACTTCCGGCTGTTCTTCGTGGGGCAGTTCGTGTCGCTGGTGGGGACGTGGATGCAGGTGGTGGCGCAGGGGTGGCTGGTCCTGGAACTCACCAACTCGCCCTTCCTCGTGGGGGTGGTGAGCGCCCTCGAGTCGCTGCCGATCCTGCTGTTCACCCTGTGGGGCGGCGTGCTGGCCGACCGGGTGAACCGCCGCCGCGCCCTGCTGGTGCTCCAGTCCCTCATGCTGTGCGACGCGCTGGCGCTGGCCACGCTCACGGCCACCGGCCACATCACGGTGCAGCTGGTGATGGTGCTGGCGGTGGTCCACGGGACCTCGGCCGCCTTCGAGGTGCCGATCCGGCAGGCTTTCATCGTGGAGATGGTGGGGAAGGAGTCGCTGATGAACGCCATCGCGCTCAACTCCTCCAACTTCAACCTGACCCGCATCGTGGGCCCCGCCATCGCCGGCGCCACCATCGCGGCGTTCGGGAGCGCGGCCTGCTTCTACCTGAACGCCGCCAGCTTCCTCGCGGCCATCGGCGCGCTGGCCCTGATGCGCGGGGCCGCCGCGGCGCCGCACGCCGAGGCCCGCGCCGCCACCTTCGGCGAGGGGGCGCGCCACGCCCTCGGGGAGCGGGGGCCGCGCGCGCTGCTCCTCCTCACGGGGATCTACAGCATCTTCGGCTTCTCGTTCGTCAGCATGCTGCCGGTGTACGCCCGCGACACGCTGGCCTCGGACGCCACCGGCTACGGCGTGCTCATGACGTCGGTGGGGATCGGCGCCAGCATCGGGGCGCTGCTCATGGCCACGCGCGGGCACACCTTCGACCGGCTGCAGGTCATCCGGCGGGCGGGGCTCCTCTTCAGCGCGGCGCTCGCGCTGCTGGCCGTGGTGCGGGCCGTGGTGCCGGCCGCGGCGGTGCTGGCCTGCGCCGGTGCCGCGATGATCCTCAACAACATCAGCACCAACACCCACCTGCAGGTGCGGGTGCCGGACCACCTGCGCGGCCGGGTCATGGGGTTCTACTCGCTCACCGTGCTCGGCATGGCGCCCTTCGGCGCCTTCCAGGCGGGGTGGATCGCCGAGCACTTCGGCGTGCCCGTGACGCTCGGGCTCGGCGCCGTGATGTGCGGGCTGGCGGTGGTGGGGTTCGCGCCGCGGCGGGATGCGTGACCACCTTGTGGCCCCCTCCGGGCCGCTGCACCTTGAGCCGCGCCCAACGGGGACGGAGGCATCGATGCTGATCACCATTTCGCGCCAGTACGGCGCCGGCGGTTCCGAGGTGGCCCGGCTGGTGGCCGAGGGCCTGGGCTGGGGCGTGGTGGACAACGAGATCGTGGACCGCGTGGCCCGCCGCGCCGGGCTCGCCCCCGAGGTGGTCGCGGCGCAGGACGAGCGCGCGCCCGGCTTCGTGGAGCGCCTGGCCCGCGCCCTCACCAATTCCTCCCAGGAGTACGCGGTGCCCGAGCTTGGCGTGGCCGTGGGGCCCGAGGAGCCGAGCCTGGTGCGCATCACCGAACTGGTGGTGAAGGAGGTGGCCGCCGAGGGACGGAAGGTGCTCGTCGGGCGTGCCGCCCCGGCGGTCCTGGGCGAGGCGTACGACGCGCTCCACGTGAAGGTGGTGGCCGCGCGACCGTTCCGGATCCGCCTCGCGGCGGCGTCGGAGCGGATCTCACCCGAGGAGGCGGAGCGCCTCCTCGACCAGACCGACCGGCAGCGGGCGCGGTACCACCGCGAGCACTACGGCCGCGACTGGGATGACCCGAGCCATTTTCACATGGTGCTCAACACCGGGCTGCTGGGCCTGGACGGGGCCGCGCAGGTGATCCTCGAGCGGGCGCGCGCCCGCGGCTGGTGACCCGGTGCTGGCCCGTCTCCTCCCGGTGCAGCTCCTCGCCGTCCTCGGCGCGTGCGCCCATGCCGGGCCGCCGCTCGCCGTCATCGGCTACTACCCGGGGGACAGCGCCGCCTTCCGGGAGCACCACCCCGAGCGGCTCACGCACATCATCTACAGCTTTGGCCACCTGCGCGGGAGCGAGTTGTCCGTGGACACGCTCGCCGCACGGACCACGATTCCTGCCCTCGTGGCGCTCAAGCGCCAGAATCCCCGGCTCCGGGTGCTCCTCTCCCTCGGCGGCTGGACGGGCTGCGCCACCTGCTCGGTGGTCTTCGAGAGCGACAGCGGACGGAAGGCGTTCGCCGCCTCGGTGCGCCGGCTCAACGACTCGCTCGGCACCGACGGCATCGACCTGGACTGGGAGTATCCCGCCATCCCCGGCCCGCCGGGCCACCGCTACGTGCCGTGGGACCGCGAGAGCTTCACCGCGCTGGTGCGGGAGCTGCGGGGGGCCCTCGGGCCCGGCGCCGAGGTCACCTTCGCGGCGGGTGGCTTCACCGACTACCTCACGCAGGCCATCGACTGGGCCGCGGTGATGCCCCTGGTGGACCGCGTCCACCTCATGACCTACGACCTGGTCCACGGCTACAGCAAGGAGACCGGCCACCACACCCCGCTGCGCGGCACCCGGGTGCAGCGCGAATCGGTGGAGCATGCCGTCCACCTCCTCGACTCGCTCGGCGTGCCGCGCGCCAAGGTGGCGATTGGTGCGGCATTCTACGCTCGCATCTTCGGGGGCGTGGACCCCGCCGACGGCGGCCGGTACCAGGCGGCCTGGTTTGAGCGCGGCGTGAGCTGGCGCGGCATCGACGCCGGCCTCGCGGGCTTCACGCGGCACTGGGACCGGCAGGCGGAGGCGCCCTACGCCTACAACGCGGCCACCCGGGAGTACGCCACCTACGACGACACCAGCTCCGTCCGCCTCAAGACCCGCTGGGCCCGCCGCCACGGTCTCGGCGGCATCATGTTCTGGCAGCTCACCGACGACGCGCCCTCCGGCGGGCTGCTCGATGCCATCCTCGACGAGGCGAGGCGCTAGGGGTGGCCTGGTCGTGCCGTCACGAAGGGACGCGGAGTCCCACCAGGAAGATGAGAGCCCGGGTTGGCGGCGTGCCAACCCGGGCTCGAGCCTTCCGTGCCCGTGGTGCCTCGGTGGTCCTGCCGAGGTGCTTCCCGTACGGTGAGCCCCCCGCGGTGGGCGCGCTCAGCCGAAGTGCCCCTTGCCGTACCCTCCCATCGGGTCCTTCCGCTCCGGCCTGGCGCGGGTGTAGCCGAGTTCCTCGTTGCGGCTGATGCGCTTGTGGGCGGCGAGGCCCTCGAGGATCAGCTCGCAGGCCGCCACGAGGCCCGGCGCGTCGTCGCGCGCGGCGAGTTCGCCGGCCACGGCGGCATCCACCAGCCCCGGCACCACCTGGAAGCCCTTGAGGCAGAGGTCGCTCCGCTCGTCGCCCTCCACCTTGAGGGCGCCGCCGGTGTCGAACCAGTGCACCACGCTGTCCAGCGCGATGTCGCCGAGCCGCTCGTCGAGCGTGGCGCCGGCGGCCCGCCGGATGAGCTCCTTGGCGATCGCCTCGCCGCCCTGCAGCTCGCCCTCGTACTCGAGCTCGAGCTTGCCGGTGATGGACGGGATGGACGCATACACGTCACTGAGCCGCGGCACCACCTCCGGCTCCCGGGCGACGAGCGTCCGCCGCTCGGCGTTGGACACGGCGTGCTCCAGCACGCTGATCGGGAGCCGCTGGCTCACCCCCGAGCGCTTGTCCACCCGCTTGTCGCCCCGCGCCTCGAAGGCCACGCGCTCGATGACCTCGAGCACGAACGCGGGCGTCCGCACCGGCCGCCGCCCGCGCTGGGTCCACGCCTCCTGCGCGGTGATGGCCATGCCGAGTTCCACGCTGCGCGGGTAGTGCGTGATGATCTCCGAGCCGATCCGGTCCTTGAGCGGCGTGATGATCTTGCCGCGCGCGGTGTAGTCCTCGGGATTGG
>CAZRCT010000008.1:60340-75854 GCA_964598655.1 uncultured Gemmatimonadaceae bacterium | reverse complement strand
AGAGCCCGGCCACGTACACCTTGATGATGAACTTCTTGCGCAGCGCCATCCCGTTCAGGGACAGCGTATGGCCGCCCACGTCGATCGTGGACGGCATGTGGACCCCATTCATGGTGCGGCCGGTGTCCGCCGGCTCCACGGTCGGGAGCGCGGGCGAGGCCGCGAGCAGGCTCAACGCGAGCAGGAACATGGCAACTCCGGGAGGAGGTGGAGAGACTGGCGCTGTCCAGCGGCCAAGTTGCCGCGCCCGGCGGCCCGGCGCAACCCGGTCATGGCCCCGTAAGGCGTACCCCGCCGGGCTCGAGCCGCATCACCGCGCCCTCGGGCACCTGGATGAACAGGTCCCGGCCGCTGGCCGTGAGCTCCGGGTACTGCCGCCCCACCCCGGCCAGGAGCGGGGACAGGAAGGTCTCCGGGATCGGGATTCCGTTGATCCGCGCCTCCGCCAGGTGGAAGCGCACGGCGATCGGCCCGGCGGGCACCAGCTGCACCCGTGCCTCGAGCTCCGTCTCGGGCGGCAGGAGCAGGAGGCCCTGCGCCAGGGCCCGCCGGGCCTCGGGCGGCAGCTGGCCGAGGCGGCCGGCGAGGCGGATCTGGGCGGTGTCCACCTGCACCCGGAAGCCGAAGGTATCCGGGAACTGCCGCAGCCCGAGACGCGCCATCAGGTAGGCGGCGAGGTCGCCTCCCTCCACCCGGGCCGTCGGCAGCTGGCGATCGATGTACACCGAGTCCACCGTGGCCGAGGCGCGGAACACCCCGGCGGCGGTGATCTCCTGCCACGCCGAGTCGGGCGGCGGGGCGGGGGCCTGCGCCCCGAGCGGGGCGGCGGCCAGGAGCAGGGCGAGCAGTGGCCAGCGGGGCAGGGGCGCCATGTTGCGATTCCGTCCCGGGTCCCATATTTCGGGCGACGCGCCCGGGCGGCGCGCTCCCTCACCAACAGGAGTCGGCATGGAATGGACCATCGTGGGGATGAACATCCTCTACGCGGTCGCGGGCGTCGTGCTGATGTACCTCTCCTACCGCGCCATCGACAAGCTCACCCCCGAGGTGAATTTCGCCGCGGAGCTGCAGAAGGGGAATGTCGCCGTGGCGATCTTCATCGCCGCCCTCTTCCTGGCCATCGCCATCATCATCGGCGGGGCGCTCGGCTGAGCATGCGCCGGGGGCTCACCCTGCTGCTGCTCGGGGTCGTCCTCGCGGCGCCGCTCGCCGCGCAGGCGCGGTCGATGCAGCGCTACGACGACACCTTCAAGAAGTACAGCAAGCGTTTCTTCGGCCCCGCGTTCGACTGGCGCCTCTTCAAGGCGCAGGCGATGACCGAGAGCAACCTCGACTCGGCGGCGCACAGTTGGGTCGGGGCGCGCGGCATCATGCAGCTGATGCCCGCCACCTTCCGGGAAATCCAGAGCAGCAACCCCGAGTTCCTCTCGATCGACGACATCGAGTGGAACATCGCCGCCGGCATCTTCTACGACCGCCGCCTCTGGCGCCTCTGGCGCGACTCGGTGGACACGCAGGACCACCGCCACTTCATGTTCGCGAGCTACAACGCCGGGCGGATCCCCATTCTCCGGGCCCAGGGCGTGGCGCGCACTCGCACGCTCGACCCGCGGCTGTGGCCCAGTATCGAGCGGGTGGCGCCGGAGGTCCGTGGCTGGCGTCACCAGGAGACCCTCGGCTACGTCCACCGGATCACCATGAACCTGGGCCGGATGGATTCCCGCGGCCGCGTGGTCCGCCGCGAGCCGCCACCACAGCCGGGGCCGGTGGCGGGGCCCGAGGCGCCGTAGACGTCCCGAAGGGCGTTGCCCGGGTGGGCGTGCGGTGTGGCTCAACGCAGAGGCGCAGAGAACGCCGAGGAATCGAGCCCGGGGTGGCGCGTTGCCATTCCCGGGCTCGGCTGCTCGTGGGTGGGATTCCTGGACCGGCGGGGTTCGTTGCGGACCCCGAAGAGACACCCACCAAGAACACAACGGGCTCACCCTGCGGTGAGCCCACGATTGTCGAGCAGCTTCTCTGCGCCCCTCTGCGTCCTCCGCGCCTCTGCAGGCCCCTCCCGACTCGACGCCCCTCGCCCCCTAGAGCAGCCCCGTGAGCGGCGTCGCGTAGGTGTGGGAGCGCGGCTCGGGCTCGCCATAGCGGCCCTGGTGCGCGTGCTGCCGGTTCCACTCCTCGCGCAGGCAGAAGGGATCGAGGCCGTGCGGGTGATCCACGGCGAGGACGCCGTCGAGGTGGTCGATCTCGTGCTGCAGCAGCTCCGAGCGGTCGCCCTCCAGCTCCGCCTCGTGCCATTCCCCCCGCAGGTCCTGGAACCTCACCTTGATGCGATACGCGCGCGCCACCCGGACCAGCAGGTTCGGGAACGAGAAGCAGTCGTCCCAGACCGTGAAATCCTCGTTGCCGACGTCGATGATCTCGGGATTGATCAGGGTCCAGGGCCGGTCCATCTCCACGTGCACGATCCGGAGCGGGGCCCCGACCTGCGGCGCCGCGATGGCCCGACCGTAGCCGAAGCGGGACTGGAAATCCCGCAGCGTGTCCCGGAGATCGTCCACCACCACCCGGACCGCGGCGGAGCCGGGCTTGGTGACCGCCTCGCACCGGGTGCGGAGGATCGGGTCGCCCAGCATGCGGATACGGTGAATGGTCATGGTCGGTCGGTCCCCGTGTGGTTGGCTCTCAATCTCGTGATCCGTGGGGGGCAGCACAATAGGAAAATCACTCCCGTTTCAGCGATGATTTTCGGAAACAGCCATCATTCTCATAAGAAGTAGTAGACACAACTACACTCACAATGCCTTGTACTGCATCGCCTTGCTGCACCTGCCGAGGTGTGGGATGGAATTGTGCCAGGCATCGTGATCCCATCTCATTGTCCAGCATGAACTTGCCATTAATCGCCAATTCTCTGGATTTTAGTTGACAAATGCCGGGTCGAGGTCTAGCATTGTGTCCAACATGGGCGCCTCCATCTCCGAACAGCTCGCCGACTTGCCGCTGCCACCCGCGTACCGCGGGCCACGCGGGTCGATCCTCGTGGCGCTCAAGCGCGCGGGATCGCTCACGGCCAAGGAGCTGGGGGAGCAGCTGCACCTCTCCGCCAACGCCATCCGGCACCATCTGAAGGAGCTGGAGTCCGAGGGTGTCATCGGCTACCGCCGGGAGCAGCGGGGGATCGGGGCACCCACCTTCGCCTGGCACCTGAGTGCCACCGGCGAGGCGCTGTTCCCGCAGCGCTACAAGGAACTGCTCACCGAGGTGCTGGACCGCGTGGCCGCCCAGGCTGGCCGGCAGGCGGTGGTGGCGGCGCTCGAGACCCGCTTCACCGACCTGGCCCGGAAGCTTCGCGCGGAGCTGACCGAGGCCAGTCCGGAGGCGCGGATGGAGGCGGTGATGCGGGCGCTGGTGGAGGGCGGCTACATGGCGGAATGGCGGGACGGCGAGGGGGGCCTGAAGCTCACCGAGCACAACTGCGCCATCCGCGCGCTGGCCGAGCGCTTCCCGGAGATCTGCGACGCGGAGGCGAAGTTCCTGGGTGAGGTCCTGGCGGCGGTCGTGGAGCGCGAGGCGCATATGCTCGACGGCTGCACCGCCTGTGAATACCGCGTGCGCTTCCCCGAGGGCGGGGACGCGCCGCTCACGACGCTGGAACGGCGGGGCGACGGGCCCCGCGAGGAGTCGGCATGAGCACGAGCGAGACGACGGTCGAGTCGCTGGTCGGCGGCGAGTACAAGTACGGGTTCGTCACCGACATCGCCACGGAGACCATCCCCAAGGGCCTCAGCGAGGACGTGGTCCGCCTCATCTCGTCCAAGAAGGGCGAGCCGGCCTGGATGACCGAGTGGCGCCTCGACGCCTACCGTCGCTGGCAGAAGATGGAGGAGCCCCATCACTGGGCCAACTTCTCCTATCCGCCGGTGGACTACCAGGACATCATCTACTACGCCGCGCCCAAGAACGTGAAGCCGCTGGCGAGCCTGGACGAGGTCGATCCCGAGCTCATCAAGACCTACGAGAAGCTCGGCATCCCGCTCCGCGAGCAGAAGCTGCTCGCCGGCGTGGCGGTGGACGCCATCTTCGACTCGGTGTCGGTGGCCACCACGTTCAAGGAGAGCCTGGCCAAGGAAGGCATCATCTTCTGCCCCATCAGCGAGGCGCTGCGCGAGCACCCCGACCTGGTGAAGCAGTACCTGGGCTCGGTGGTGCCCGTGAACGACAACTTCTTCGCGGCGCTCAACTCCGCGGTGTTCAGCGACGGCTCCTTCGTGTACATCCCGAAGGGCGTCCGCTGCCCCATGGAGCTCAGCACCTACTTCCGCATCAACACCGCCAACTCGGGCCAGTTCGAGCGCACGCTCATCGTGGCCGACGAGGGGGCGTACGTGAGCTACCTCGAGGGCTGCACCGCCCCCAAGCGCGACACCAACCAGCTCCACGCCGCCGTCGTCGAGCTCGTGGCGCTCAAGGGCGCCACCATCAAGTACTCCACGGTCCAGAACTGGTACGCCGGCGATGCCGAGGGCAAGGGCGGCATCTACAACTTCGTCACCAAGCGCGGCCGGGCCGCCGAGGACGCGAAGATCTCGTGGACCCAGGTGGAGACCGGCTCGGCCATCACCTGGAAGTACCCGAGCGTCATCCTCCAGGGCGACCGCTCGGTGGGCGAGTTCTACAGCGTGGCGGTGGTCAACGGCCGCCAGCAGGCCGACACCGGCACCAAGATGATCCACGTCGGCAAGGACACCCGGAGCACCATCGTGTCCAAGGGGATCTCGGCGGGGCAGGGCAACAACAGCTACCGCGGGCTGGTGAAGGTGCTGCCGCGCGCCACCAACGCACGCAACTACACCCAGTGCGACTCGATGCTCATCGGGAACCGCTGCGGGGCGCACACCTTCCCGTACATCGACGTGCAGAACCCGACGGGCGCCGTGGAGCACGAGGCCTCGACGTCCAAGATCGGCGAGGACCAGATCTTCTACCTGAAGCAGCGCGGCCTCAACACCGAGAACGCCATCAGCATGATCGTGAACGGCTTCTGCAAGGAAGTCTTCAAGGAGCTGCCGATGGAGTTCGCGGTCGAGGCCCAGAAGCTCCTCGGCGTGAGCCTCGAGGGCTCCGTCGGCTAACGAACGATTCGTAGGGGCCGACCGTGGTCGGCCCCCGTGCAGCGACAACTGGGGGAACCGAGACGTGCTGGAGATCAAGAACCTGCAGGCCAAGGCCGGCGACAAGCAGATCCTCAACGGCATCACCCTCACCATCAATGCCGGTGAGGTGCACGCCATCATGGGGCCCAACGGCTCCGGCAAGAGCACGCTGGCCCAGGTGCTGGCCGGCCACCCGGCGTACGAGGTGACGGGCGGCGAGGTCCGCTTCGAGGGCCAGGACCTGCTCGACATGGAGCCCGAGGAGCGCGCACAGGCGGGCGTCTTCCTGGCCTTCCAGTACCCGGTGGAGATCGCCGGCGTCTCCAACGCCTATTTCCTGCGCGCGGCCTACAACGAGATCCAGAAGGCGCGCGGCAAGGAGGAGATGGACCCGATCGACTTCCTCGACCTGGTCGAGGAGAAGCTCAAGCTGGTGGAGTGGGGCCCCGAGATCATGTCGCGGGCCGTCAACCACGGCTTCTCCGGCGGCGAGAAGAAGCGGAACGAGATCCTGCAGATGGCGGTGCTCGAGCCCAAGCTGGCGATCCTCGACGAGACCGACAGCGGCCTCGACATCGACGCGCTCCGCATCGTGGCCAACGGCGTCAACAAGCTGCGCCGGCCCGACAACGCCACCATCGTGGTGACGCACTACCAGCGGCTGCTCAACTACATCGTGCCCGATTACGTGCACGTGCTCGCCGGCGGCCGGATCGTCAAGTCGGGCGGCAAGGAGCTGGCGCTCGAGCTCGAGGCCAAGGGCTACGAGTGGCTCACCGAGGAGGCGGTGACGGCGTGACGACCACCTTCCTCAAGGACATCGAGACCGTCGCCCGCAACGGCGGCGCCAAGGCGCCGTGGCTCGAGGCGCTCCGGCGCCAGGGGGCCGAGCGCTTCGCGGCCACCGGCTTCCCGACGTCGCGCGACGAGGACTGGCGCTTCAACACGCTGGCGCCCCTCACCCAGGCCGAGTTCCAGCTGGCGCCGGCGGAGGTGAGCGGCGTGACGGCGGCCGACGTGGCGCCGTTCCTGTACGCCATCCCCGGGGTGCGGACCCTGGTGTTCGTCAATGGCCGCTACGCCCCGGCGCTGTCGAGCCCGGGCGAGGTGCCGGCCGGCGTCACCGTGCGCAACCTCGCCGCCGCCCTCGGCGCCCAGCACCCGGTGCTCGAGGCGCACCTCGGCCGCTACGCCGAGCCAGGGAAGGGCGGGTTCACGGCGCTCAACACCGCGTTCGTGAAGGACGGGCTCTTCGTCCACGTGGAGAGGAACGTGGATGCGGGGGCGCCGATCCACGCGGTGTTCGTGTCGGACGGGAAGGTGGGGAACGCGGCGAGCCACCCGCGGAGCCTGATCGTGGTGGAGCGCGGCGCGCGGGTGGCGGTGCTCGAGAGCTACGTCGGCCCCGCCGGCGGCACCTACTTCACCAACGCCGTCACTGAGGCCGTGGTGGGCGACAACGCCCAGTTCGAGCACCTGAAGATCCAGCGGGAGAGCGAGCTCGCGTCGCACGTGGGCACCACCCACATCCACCAGGGCCGCGACAGCCGCGCCACCTCCTTCTCCATCAGCTTCGGCGCCGCGTTCGGCCGCAACAACCTGGACATCAACCTCGATGGCGAGAACATCGAGTCGCAGATGCTCGGGTTGTACATGGGCCGCGGCCGGCAGGAACTCGACAACCACACCAACCTCCTGCACGCGCACCCCAACTGCGCCACGCGCGAGGTCTACAAGGGCATCCTCGACGACCGGGCGCACGGGATCTTCAACGGCAAGATCTACGTCACGCCGATCGCCCAGAAGACGGACGCCAAGCAGACCAACCGGGCGCTGCTCCTCTCGGACACGGCGCGGATCGACACCAAGCCGCAGCTCGAGATCTTCGCCGACGACGTGAAGTGCACCCACGGCGCCACGGTCGGCAACCTCGACCAGCTGGCCGGCTTCTACCTCAAGAGCCGCGGCATCGGCGGCGCGCTCGGGCGGAAGATCCTCGTCTACGCCTTCGCGGCGGAGATCCTCGAGGAGATCCCCTATGAGAGCGTCCGCCAGGGCCTCGAGGCCCTGGTGATGGCGCGGCTGGACGCGCGGGGCGAGGGATGAGCGCCCCGGGGATCCGTGCCGAGGTGGTGACGCCGGCCCCTGCGGGGTTCGACGTCACGCGCCTGCGGCACGAGTTCCCGATCCTCCGGAGCCACGTCAACGGCCACCCGCTGGCCTACCTGGACAACGCGGCCACCGCCCAGAAGCCCCGGGGCGTGGTCGAGGCCGAGGCCGACTTCACCCTGCTCGGCAACGCCAATGTCCATCGGGGCGTCCACACGCTGAGCCAGCGCGCCACCCAGGCCTACGATGACGCGCGCGCCACGATCGCGCGCTTCATCAACGCCCCCGAGGCGGCCGAGGTGATCTTCACCGCCGGCACCACCGCCTCGCTCAACCTCATGGCCCAGAGCTACGGCCGCGCCGCGCTCGCCCCGGGCGACGAGATCCTGCTCACCGAGATGGAGCACCACTCCAACATCGTGCCCTGGCAGTTGCTGGCCGGGCAGGTGGGGGCCGTGGTGCGCGCCATCCCGGTCACGGAGGAGGGGGCGCTCGACATGGCCGCCGCCGCGCGCCTGATCGGCCCGCGGACGCGGATCGTGGCCGTCACCCACGTCTCCAACGTGCTCGGCACCGTGAACCCCGTGGCAGAGCTGGCGCGGCTCGCGCATGCGGTGGGCGCCGTAGTGGTGGTGGATGGCGCGCAGGCCGTGCCCCACCTGCCCGTGGACGTGCAGGCGCTCGGCGCCGACTTCTACGCGGCCAGCGGCCACAAGATGTATGGCCCCACCGGCGTCGGCTTTCTCTGGGGCCGGCGCGCCCTGCTCGAGGCCATGCCGCCCTGGCTCGGCGGCGGCGGGATGATCCAGCAGGTGAGCTTCGACGGCACCACGTACGCCCCGGTGCCGGCGCGCTTCGAGGCCGGAACGCCCCCAATCTCGCAGGCCATCGGCATGGCGGCGGCGGCGCGCTGGATCCAGGCCCTCCCGTGGGCCCAAGTGGAAGCGCACGAGCGGGACCTGCTCGAGTACGCCACCGCCCTGGTGAGCCGGGTGCCCGGCGTCCGCCTCGTGGGCACGGCGCCGGGCAAGGTGAGCGTGCTCTCCTTCCTGCTGGAGGGGGTCCATCCGCACGATGTCGGCACGGTGCTGGATACCCGCGGCGTGGCCGTGCGTGCCAGCCACCACTGCGCCCAGCCGCTCATGCGGCGGCTCAAGACGCCGGGGACGGTCCGCGCCTCCTTTGCGGTGTACAACACCCGAGCCGAGGCCGAGGCGCTGGCCGAGGGACTGTACGAGGTGCGGAAGGTGTTCGGCTGATGAGCAGTGCCAGCGAGCTGTACCAGAGCATCATCCTCGACCACAACCGGTCCCCGCGGAACTTCCGCGAGATCCCGGATGCCAGTCGCAGCGCCGAGGGCTACAACCCCCTCTGCGGCGACCAGCTGCGCGTGTGGCTCAAGGTGGAGGGCGACAAGATCGCCGACGTCAGCTTCCAGGGCTCCGGGTGCGCCATCTCGAAGGCCTCGGCGTCGCTCATGACCACGGTGGTCAAGGACAAGACCCCGGCGGAGGCGGCCCGGATCTTCGAGAGCTTTCACCGCATGGTCACCGGGCAGGGCGGCCCGGCCGATGACCTGCCGGCCAAGCTGGCGGTGTTTGCCGGGGTGCGGGAATTCCCGGCCCGCGTGAAGTGCGCCTCCCTGGCCTGGCACGCGCTCAAGAACGCGCTCGACCAGGCGGGCACGGACCGGATTTCCACCGAGTAGACCGCAGGGCAACAACTCTATTTCAATCGCGCGGCCCCTGCGCCGCGCCCGGAGACTGCAGATGGCTTACGATCCCCGAATGGTCCAGCCCATGCGCGACGAGACGGTCCGCCTGGGCGCCCGCGAACTCACCACCGTGGCCGAGGTCGATGCCGCCCTCGGCGACCAGCACGGCACCACGCTGGTGCTGGTCAACTCGGTCTGCGGCTGCGCCGCCGGCGGCGCGCGTCCCGCGCTGGCCATGGCGCTGAAGCACGAGCACAAGCCGCAGGATGTGGTCACGGTCTTCGCCGGGGTCGATCCCGAAGCCACCGCGCGCGCCCGGCAGTACTTCGCCGACTACGCGCCGAGCAGCCCCTCGCTGGCGCTCTTCCGTGACGGGGAGGTGGTGCACTTCGTCCACCGGCACCAGATCGAGGGGCGGCACCCGGTCGAGATCGCCAAGGACCTGAAGGCGGCGTTCGACAAGTACTGCGCGCCGAGCTCCGTGTGAGCGGCCACGTCTTCCACCCCGGCCACGCGGAGCTCCACGGCATCACCGTCGTGGTGGAGACCCTGGGCGACGCGCTCCTCGTGGGCCGCTACCATGAGGAGACCCCGAAGGGCCTCCTCCTCCACGACGTGGCCGAGCACCGCCCCGACGGGGACAAGCTGACCCGCGAAGAGTTCATCAAGCGGACGCTCAAGTTCGGGGTGCGGGCCGAGCACCGGAACTTCGTCCTGCCGACCGACCAGGTCCGGCGTATCACCAAGCTTATGGAGTGGGAACAGCCCTGAACGCCAAGAGGGGCCGACCACCGGTCGGCCCCACCTTGTGTCGCACGCGCGGCCCCTGCGCCTCGCCGGTCCCATGAGACGGGCCGCCCTCCTGGGGCGGCCCGTTCGCTTCACGGCCAGACCTGCTCCCCCGTCAGCTCATCCACCAGCGTGATGGCATCCACAGGGCAGGCGCGCGCGGCGTCGAGGATGCGCTTGTCCTTGGCCCCTTCCGGGTCGATCACGACGCAGAGCTCCTCGTCGTCCAGCTCGAAGACCTGGGGCGCCAGCGACACGCATTCTGCGTTGCTCTCGCAGAGCTCGCGATCAACGCTGATCTTGTAGGGCATGGGGGCGGGGTCCGGGTTCGCGTGCCCCCCATTTTCGACACATGGCCCGCCGGAGGCAAGACAAGCATCCTTTACACCCCCGCCGCTCCGGGCTACCTTCGAGCCGCCCCCTCCCGGAGTCACACCTGTCCCCATCCCGGCCGTCCGTCGGCTCCCCTGTCCCGTGATCTCCCGGCTTCCGGAGCTTCGGGCGGAGCGCGGCTGGTCACAGGGGGCGCTGGCGGAGCGCCTAGGCGTCTCCCGCCAGACGGTGAACGCCATCGAGACCGGCCGGTACGACCCGAGCCTCCCGCTGGCCTTCGCCATTGCCCGGCTGTTCAACCGCCGGATCGAGGACATCTTTCAGCCCGAGCGCTAGCGTTGCAGGACGGAAACAAACCCGTCCTGCGGGCGTATGTCGCGCGAACCCCCATCCCAACCAGGACTCGCCCATGGCGTCCCCGGTCATCACGGTCGATCGCGTCACCAAGCGCTACGCCGGCCACACTGCCGTCCGGAGCCTCTCCCTCGAGGTGCCGGGCGGGGTGATCTTCGGCCTCCTCGGCCCCAACGGGGCCGGGAAGACCACCACCATCCGCATGCTGCTCAACATCATCACCCCGGACGAGGGCCGGGTGGTGCTGTTCGGCCGGGAGGGGACGGGGCGGGAGCTCTCGTCCCGGATCGGCTACCTGCCCGAGGAGCGCGGGCTGTACCCCAAGATGAAGGTCCTCGAGCAGCTGGCCTTCCTGGCCGAGGCCAAGGGCATCTCGCGCTGGGAGGCCCGGAAGCGTGCCAAGGCGTGGCTCGAGCGCCTGGGCCTGGCGGACTGGGCCGAGCGGAAGGTCACCGACCTCTCCAAGGGCATGCAGCAAAAGGTCCAGTTCGCGGGCGCGCTGCAGCACGACCCGGAGCTCGTGATCCTCGACGAGCCCTTCAGTGGCCTCGATCCCGTCAACAGCCAGGTCATGAAGGACGTGGTGGTCGAGGTGGCACGGAGCGGGCGGACGGTCCTCTTCTCCACCCACATCATGGAGCACGCCGAGAAGATGTGCGACCGCATCGCCATCATCGCACGGGGCGAGAAGGTGGTGGACGGGCCGCTGTCGCAGGTCCGGCGGGAGTTCGGGAAGAGTCACGTGGCGCTGGCCTTCTCGAGCGGTGCCCCGGCGGCCCACGCCATCCTCGGCGACCGGACCCTCGTGGCCCACGCCGACGATTACGGTGCCAGCGCCGAGATCCAGCTGGCCGAGGGCGCCAGCCCCGACCAGCTCCTGCGGGCCCTCGTGGGCGCCGGCGTGGGGCTCAGCCGCTTCGAGGTGGTGGAGCCGTCCCTGCAGTCAATCTTCATCGCCAAGGTCGGGGCCGATGCGGCCCGGCCGGCGGCGCGGCAGGAGGCCTGAGATGGACAAGGTCTTTGCAGTCATCCGGCGCGAGTTCCTGGAGCGGGTGCGGACCCGGGCGTTCCTCATCGGCACCCTGCTCGTGCCGCTCATGATGTTCGGCTTCGGGATCCTGCCCAGTATCCTGCTCAAGAAGGACAGCCGGACCCGCACCGTGGTGGTCCTCGACGCTACCAGCGACGGCACCGGCACCGCCGTCCGCGACGCGCTCGACACCCTCCGCCTCAACACCGGCGACGGGGAGACGCGCCGCTACGCGCTCACCCTGCTCCCGGCCGGCGACCGGCTGGCCGCCCTCCGGGATTCCCTCATCACCCAGATCGGCACGGCCCCCGCAGGGGCGGTGGGGCTCGACGGGTTCCTGGTGGTCACCGACTCCGGCGTGGCCACCGGGAAGGTGAGCTACTACGGCCTCAACGTGGCGAGCATCCGCGACATGCAGTCGCTGGAGCGGACGCTCGAACCCGTGCTCCGCGAGCGGCGCCTGCAGCGCGTCGGCGCCGACCCGGCGACGATCGCCGCCAGCGCCATCCAGCTCGACATCAAGACCAGCAAGGTCACGCAGGGCAAGCTCACCGGCGAGAGCGGGGAGAGCTCCTTCATGCTGGCCTACATCACCTCGTTCATCATGTACTTCTCGCTCATCATGTACGGCATCCAGGTGATGGGCGCGGTGCTCGAGGAGAAGTCCAACCGCATCGTCGAGGTGCTGGTCTCCAGTATCACGCCCTTCCAGCTGCTCCTCGGCAAGGTCGTCGGCGTGGCCGCCGCGGGCCTGCTGCAGCTCGGCATCTGGGGCGGCGCCAGTTTCTATATCTCGAGTTACCTCGCCCGGCGCTCAGGGGCCGCCGCGGCCGCCGCCGGCCAGGCCGCGGCCGAGGGCGCCAGCCAGGGCTTCTCCATGCCCAACATCTCGGCGGAGCTCATCGCGGTCATCCTGGTGTTCTTCCTGCTCGGCTTCCTGCTCTACTCGGCCCTGTACGCGGCGGTAGGCGCCATGTGCACCACCCAGCAGGAGACCCAGCAGGCCGCGCAGCCGGTCACCATCATCCTGGCGCTGGCGTTCATCATGGTCTTCTCCATGATCAACGACCCCTCCAGCACCATGGCCAAGAGCCTGAGCTTCGTGCCGTTCTTCGCGCCCATGGTGATTCCGGTGCGCTTTGCCCTCTCACCGCTCCCGCTGAGCGAGGTGGTCGGCGCCGCGCTGGCCACGGCGGCCGGCATGGTGGCCGTGGTTTGGCTGGCAGGCCGGATCTACCGTGTCGGCATTCTCTCCTACGGCAAGCGCCCCACGCTGGCCGAGATGTGGCGGTGGGTGCGGACGGGCTGATTCCAGCGCACCCGGGGCTTTACGCCGATGGGGTGGCCTCACGGCCACCCCATCGTGCATCTCGGGATTGGCGCATCACGGCAGGCGCAGTATCCCGTCGATCATGCGCCGTGCCGAGCCCGCCAGCCGCGCCGCCCGCACCCGTCCTTTCGCCACGTCCGCCTCGATGACGAGCCGGCTCGGCCGCCCCATCTCCACGCCCTGGTCCACCACCCAGCGGTGCGTCCCGTCCCCCGGGCGATCCTCATCCACCAGGTAACCGATCAGGTCCAGGGCCGCGGCGCCGGTGGCCGGATCCTCCGGGATCCCGAGGGCAGGCCCGAACATCCTCGCGCGAATCCGACCCGAGTCCGGGCCGGCACCCCGGACCACCAGGTAGAGCGAGGGCGCCCAGAAGTCCGCGAGGTGCTTCTCCCAGCTTTCGAGCGCGAGGGTGGCCCGCGCCAGGGCGGCCTCGTCGCGGAGCGGGACAATCAGGTACGGCCACCCCGCCGAGTACGCCCGCGGGCCGAGTCCCGAAGTCACGATGTCCTCCCGGGACAGGCCCAGCAGTCGCGCCAGCAGACCCGCCTCGGGAGCCGGCGGTCCAACCTCCGGTGGCCTTGCCGCAGTGAGCATGGCGGAGAGTCCGCCCTCCGGCGTGCGGTGTACCGTCAGCGGAACCGGCCCCACCTGCTCCTCGAGCACGAAGCTCGCGGCCGGCCCGTCACTCGGCGCCAGGCCGAGTTCCGCGAGCAGGATCGCGGTCCCGATGGTGGGGTGTCCCGCGAAGGGCAGCTCCACGGCCGGCGTGAAGATGCGGAGGCGCCGCAGCGCGGTGCGCGGGTCGGTGGGCGGGAGGACGAAGACCGTCTCGGAGAGCCCAAGCTCGCCGGCGATCCGCTGCATGGTCGGGCCATCGAGATCGTCGGCCTCGAGGACCACGGCCAGCGGATTTCCCCCGAGCGGCTCGGTGGTGAAGACGTCGAGCGTGTGGATGGGATACGGCATGGTGGCGCCTCGCTTGGTCATGGTCGCAGGAGGTCTACGCCCCACAGTCGCCCCCCGTTCCTGCCACCCTGTCCTCCCTCCGCCGCCGGTCCTAGCTTTCCCGACATGGACCGCTTTGACGTGATCGTGATCGGTGGGGGCCACGCGGGGGCCGAGGCGGCCCGGGCGGCCGCCCGGCGTGGCGTGCGGGTGGCGCTGCTCACGCAGCAGCTCGACACCATCGGGCAGATGAGCTGCAATCCCGCCATCGGGGGCATCGCCAAGGGGACGGTGGTTCGCGAGGTGGACGCGCTCGGCGGACTGATGGGCCGGGCTACCGATCGCGCCTCGACACACTTCCGGATGCTCAATCGCTCGAAGGGGCCGGCCGTCTGGTCTCCCCGCGCGCAGTGCGACCGGGTGCGCTACCGGCTCGCGGTGCAGGCCCTGCTGGCGAGCGAAGCCCGGCTGACTCTGCTCGAGGGCACGGCGGCGCGCCTGACAATTCGTGGCGGCGCGGTCCAGGGCGTGGAGACCACCGACGGCCGGCGCCTCGCCGCACGTGCCGTGGTGCTGACCGCGGGCACGTTCCTGCGCGGGGTGATCCATCGAGGGCTGACCGAGCGCATTCCCGCCGGAAGGGTAGGGGAGGCCCCAGCGGATGAGATCTCCCAAGAGCTGTTGGCACAAGGACTTACAGTAGAACGCTTCAAGACCGGCACCCCGCCGCGAATCGATGGTCGGAGTGTTAACTACGCCGAGCTACAGCGGCAGGACAGCGAGGCGGAGGCGTACTGGTTCTCGTTTCACGAGCGGGCCGACCGACTTCCTCGGCAGGCCTGCTGGCTCACGTGGGCGGGGGCGCCGGTACGGGAGATCATCGAGCGGCACCTGACGGAATCGTCGCTGTACGGCGGGGCGATCAGCTCGCGGGGACCGCGGTACTGCCCGTCGATCGAGGACAAGATCGTGAAGTTCGCCGAGGCGGAGCGGCATCAGGTGTTCCTGGAGCCGGAGGGCCTGGAGACGGACGAGCTGTACGTGAACGGCGTCTCGACCAGCCTGCCGGCCGAGGTCCAGCTCCAGCTGCTCCGGGCGATCCCGGGCCTGGAGCAGGTGGAGATGACGAAGCCGGGGTACGCCATCGAGTACGACTACTTCCCCCCGACGCAGCTCACCCCGAGCCTCGAGAGCCGGGCAATCCGGGGGCTGTTCCTGGCTGGCCAGGTGAACGGGACGACGGGGTACGAGGAGGCGGCCGGGCAGGGGATCCTCGCAGGAATCAACTCGGCCCAGGCCGCGCTTGATGCCGAGCCTCTGCAGCTGCGCCGGGACGAGGCGATGATCGGTGTCCTGGTGGACGACCTGGTGACGCGCGGGGTGGATGAGCCCTACCGGCTGTTCACGTCGAGAGCGGAGTATCGGCTCCTGCTCCGTCAGGACAACGCGCTCCGGCGGCTGCTCCCGCATGCGGAGCGGCTCGGGATGCTGTCCGCAGGGGAAGTTGAAGCCGCCTGGCGCCGACTGGAGGGGGAGGAGTGTGTGCTCAGGGAGGCCCGAAGCGCCTCGGTGGCGCCGGCGCTAGCCAACCCGGTCCTGGAGCGGGCTGGCGGGAGGGGGCTTTCCGAGGCGGCGCGTGTGTCGGAGCTGGTGCGCCGCCCGGGAGTTTCTCTGGTGGAGGTCCTGCGGCTGGTGGGGTGGGCGGGTTCGGCGGAGGAAGCGGCTTGGGGTGAGGTTGAGCTCAAGTACGAGGGCTA
>CAZRCT010000008.1:27912-60240 GCA_964598655.1 uncultured Gemmatimonadaceae bacterium | reverse complement strand
CGGGTTCGGCGGAGGAAGCGGCTTGGGGTGAGGTTGAGCTCAAGTACGAGGGCTACCTGGAGCGGGAGCAGGAGGCGGCGGCGCGTCTCAGAGAACAGGAGGGCTTCGCCCTCCCGGACGAGCTGCCGTACCGGACGTTCGGCTCCCTCTCCTACGAGTCCCGGGAGAAGCTCGCCACGCGGCGCCCGGCGACTCTGGGCCAGGCCGGCCGCATCCCCGGCGTCTCCCCGAGCGACCTCCAGAACCTGGTTTTCGAGGTCCTCAAGTGGCGGCGGAACAGGGAGGTGTGTGTCGGCTGACGGTTGGCTGTTTCACGTGCAACAATTCCACATGGCGGGGGTTTGCGGGCACGGTTTCGAGGCAAAGAGACGGGATTCATCCCGGCGGTGCCGACGTCGCCGAGAGATCCGGTGGCTTCTGAGCTGGCCGAGGGTAACCACAGAAGCACAGAGGGCACGGAGGGCACAGAGAACTGGCCGGGGATCGTGGGCTCGCCGCAGGGCGAGCCCATGGTTCTTTTGGGCCCGGGTCCGGGGGCACCATCCACTATTGAGGACCCCCACCAAGTTGCAGCCTGCGCGGTGTCGGCAACGCGCCGATCCGAGGCTCGATCCCTCCGTGACCTCTGTGGCCTCTGTGTCTCTGTGGTTTCCGGAGGACCTATCCGCGCTCGATCCCTCTACCACCATCGGCAGTTCGCGGTATATCAGGCGCCCAGATCAACTAGGCTGGTCCTGCTCCCGTGTCAGGATCACTGGAGCAGATTTCCAGTCGGCGAGCCTGAAGCCGTTTCGCGCGATGGCGAAGAACCTTATATTCGATCCTTCGCCTTCCCGCGCCAGCAATTCCTCCGGATAGCAGAGCAGGTTTTGTAGCGCAAGTCTTTATCAGGGATCAGTTTACAAATGGCCAGAATCATCGCGATCGCGAACCAGAAGGGCGGCGTCGGCAAGACCACGACGGCCGTCAACCTCGCCGCGTCCCTGGCCATCTCCGAGCGGAAGACCCTGCTCGTCGATGCCGACCCGCAGGGCAATGCCACGAGCGGCGTGGGCATCCGCCGCGATCAGCTGCGCCTGTCGCTCTACGACGTCATGGTCGAGGGCCGGCCTCTCGCCGAGGCCATCGTCAACGATCCCGCCCTTCCCTACCTGGACGTCGTGCCGGCCACCCAGGACCTGGTCGGCGCCGAGCTCGAGTTGGTGGAGCGGTCCAATCGCGAGACCGCGCTCCGCCGCGCGCTCGAGCCGGCACGCGCCACGCACGAGTTCATCCTGATCGACTGCCCACCCTCGCTCGGCCTCATCACGCTCAACGTGCTGGCGGCCGCCGACGGCGTGGTGATCCCCATCCAGTGCGAGTACTACGCGCTCGAAGGCATCTCGCAGCTCCTGAACACCATCAAGCTGGTCCAGCAGAACTTCAATCCCGGCCTGGCCATCGACGGCGTGCTGCTCACCATGTACGACAGCCGCGTCAACCTCTGCCGCCAGGTGGCGAGCGACGCGAAGGAATACTTCGGGCCGCGGATGTTCCAGCAGCCCATCCCGCGCAATGTGCGCCTCGCCGAGGCGCCGAGCTTCGGGAAGCCGATCCTCCTCTACGACGTGCAGTCGGTGGGCGCCAAGAGTTACCTCGGCGTGGCGCAGGAGCTGATGCGGCGGGTCGAGTCGCCGGTGCCGGGCGCGGCCGCGCTGCCGGAGGTGACGCCGTGAGCGAGTCGCCGCGCCGCCTGGGCCGCGGCCTCGAGGCGCTGCTCGGCCCTGTCTCCAAGACCGAGGCCGAGGCGCAGGGCACGCTGCTCGAGGTGCCGGTCACCCAGATCCGTCCCAACCCCTACCAGCCGCGCGCCAAGCTGGACGAGCCGCAGTTCCAGGAGCTGGTCTCCTCGCTGGAGACCTCGGGCCTCCTGCAGCCGGTGGTGGTGCGGAAGCACCTCGACGGCTACCAGCTCATCGCGGGCGAGCGCCGCTGGCGCGCCGCGCAGAAGCTGGGCTGGCAGAAGATCCCCGCGGTGGTGAAGGAGGCGGACGACCGCACGCTCCTCACCCTCGCCCTGGTCGAGAACCTCCAGCGCGACAACCTCTCCGCCATCGAGGAGGCCAACAGCTACAGTCGCCTCATCGAGGAGTTCCAGCTCTCGCAGGCCGAGGTGGCGCGGCTGGTGGGGCGGGACCGGTCCACCGTGGCCAATGCGCTCCGGCTCCTCAAGCTCCCCGTCGAGGTGGCGGAGATGGTGGACGACGGGCGCCTCTCCGAGGGCCATGCCCGCGCGCTCCTCTCGCTGGGCGAACGCCCGCACATGCTCCGGCTGGCGCAGGACGCGGTGAGCCACGGCTGGTCGGTCCGGGACCTCGAGGCCAAGGTGCGCAGCGGCCGCACCGCGCCCCGTCGCCAGAAGGAGGCGCCGCGCCAGCTCAGCCCCGAGCACCGGCGCATCGAGGAGGCCCTGCGCCAGCGGCTCGGCACGGACGTGCGCGTCACCGCGCGCCGTCGCGGACGGGGATTCGTGTCCATCTCCTACTACTCCGACGACGATCTCGCGCGCGTGCTCGAGATGATCCTCGGCGAGCCCTTCGGCGGATGAGCCGGCCGGCGGGGCGTCGCTACGTCACCCTCGTGGTGCACACCGACGGCGCCCTGACGACGCGGAGCCTGCGGCTCCCGCTCTGGCTGCTCCGTGCCGGCCTCATCGGGGCGGCGGCGCTCGGCGTCCTGCTGGTCCTGGCCCTCGTCACCTACCTCCCCATTGCCTCCGCGGCGGCCCGCGTGCCCGGCCTGGTCCGGCAGGCGGAGCAACTGGAGCAGGAGAACAGCAAGATCGTCCAGCTGGTGGCCGCGCTCGACAGCGCGGAGCGCCGCTACGAACGGATCCGCGGGATGCTCGGTGCCGACATCGTGCCGGATCCGGTGAGCCTCGGCTCCACGCTCCCGGTGGCACCCGCCATCCGGGCCGTCGCCGGCCCGGCGGCCCCGGGGCTCGAGAACGGGCCCTCGCTCCCCACGCACTGGCCGCTCGACGAAGCGGGCTATGTGACGCGCGGCCAAGCGGCCGCGGGCGCGCCCGGCAATACTGGGAGTGAGGCGCATCCCGGCCTGGACATCGCCGTGGCGATCGGGACGCTGGTCCGGGCCTCGGGCGGCGGCACCGTGCTCGAGGCGGGGAGCGACCAGGAGTACGGGATCTACGTGCTGATCCAGCACCCCGACCAGGTCCAGTCGATGTACGGCCACCTCTCGCGCCTCACCGTGCGGCCAGGGACACCAGTGAACGCCGGCGACGTGATTGGGCTCTCGGGCAACAGCGGTCGCTCCAGCGCCCCGCACCTGCACTTCGAACTCCGGCGCGATGGCCGCCCGGTCAACCCTCGGGACATCCTCAAGGAGCAAAGCTGATGGCGATCTTCTCGTCGGGCCGCCCGTCGCAGGGCACGCGCCCGGATGCCGTGCGGCGCGGGGACGGCGCTGGCCTCACGATCATCGCGGTGGGCACCACCATCGTGGGCGACGTGGCGAGCGACGCGGTGGTGAAGGTGGAAGGCGAGATCCAGGGAACGGTCCGCGCCGGGCACCAGCTGCTGGTCTCCCCCGGTGCGGTGGTGCGCGGCGACGTCTTCGCGGCCGAAGTAGTGGCCGGGGGCGAGGTCCACGGGTCGATCCACGCGGATGAGCGGGTGGAGATCCAGACGGGCGCCGTCATCCACGGGGACATCCGCACCCAGCGGATCCAGATTGCCGAGGGCGGGCGCGTGAACGGCCAGATCAGCATGGAGCCGACGGGTGGCGCCGAGGCCCTGCCGCGCCGCGCGGAACTCGGCGAGTCCTCGGGTGTCTAGGTTCCGTGACGATGTCCTTCCCACATTCGTTGATAAGTCATGCGAAGTTGTGGAAAGCCAGCGCCTAACGCCCCGACTCAGGGGCTTTCTGTTGCCATAGTGTCACCTTGGTGATTTCATGATGAAGCGTCTGGCGGTGATTGGAATCACGATCGGGCTGATCAGTAGTTGCAGTCGCCCCGACGCTGCGGCGGCTTTTCGGGTCGGGCTGGTCACCCCGGGGTCGATCGCCGATGCGGCCTGGAATTCGGGCGCCTACACCGGCCTGATGTGGGTGCGGGACTCACTCAAGGTGCCGGTGAGCCACGTGGAGGCGCGCACACCGGCGGAGCAGGAAGAGGCGCTCCGGACCTACGCGTCCCAGGGATACAGCCTGATCTTCGGGCACGGATTCGAGTTCCAGTCCCTCGCCGAGCGGGTGAGCGCCCAGTTCCCCAAGGCCATCTTCATAATCACCTCGGGGGAGAAGGTGGCCGGGAACGTGGCGCCGCTCATCTTCCGGCTCCGCGAGGCTTCCTACCTGGCGGGGATGGTGGCCGGCGGGATGACGAAGACCAACGTGATCGGCTTCGTGGGCGGCATCGAGTTGCCGCCGATCCGGGAAGCTCAAGAGGCGTGGGAGGCCGGCGCCAAGGCCGTGAACCCCGCGGTCGTGGCCCGTTCCACGTACCTGAACAGCTTCGATGACGTCGCGGCCGGCCGGGAGGCGACGCTCGCGCTGCTCCAGGCCCGGGCGGACATGTTCCACCACAATGCGGATCAGGCCGCGCTCGGGATGTTCCAGGCCGTGAAGGACTCGCCGGCGGCGTACGCATTCGGTGCCAACCTCGACCAGCGTGGCCTGGCACCGGGCCGGGTGCCGGGATCAGCGGTCATCGACCTGCCGCGGGCCATCCTCACCGTGGCGCGCGAGGTCCAGGCGGGGAAGTTCACGCCCAAGGTGGAGACGTTCGGGCTCAGGAGCGGCGTGATCCGCTACGAGGCGGATCCTGCCCTGGAGGCCGCCCTGCCGGCCGAGCTCCGCGCGCGGGTGGCTGCTGCCCGCGACTCGATCATTGCCGCGGACAGCGCCGCCGCCCGATGACCACGCTTGTTCCGCTCGGAGAACTCACGACCTACCTCGACAGCTACCTGCGCATCCGCGAGGTGGCGGACGATGGCAACGCCGTGAACGGCCTGCAGGTGGAAAACCGCGGCATGATAGGACGCATCGTGGCCACGGTGGATGCGACCCTCGCGGCCATCGAAGGTCTCGGGCCCGCGGGCGGAGTTCCCGCGCTGCAGCTGGTCCATCACGGTCTCTTCTGGGACGGCAACCAGCCGGTGACCGGCCGGCGCTATCGCCGGCTGGCGGCGCTGCTCGAGCGGGACGCCGCGCTCTACTCGGCTCACATCCCCCTCGACCTGCATCCCGAGGTGGGCAACAACGCCGTGCTGGCACGCCGCCTCGGGCTCGAGGCCACGGCGAGCTTCGGGAACCACAAGGGCGCCCTGATCGGGATCATGGGCACCCCCGCCGGCGGTGCCAGCAACCGTGACCGGCTGGTCGGCAAGCTGGCCGCCGCCCTCGGCATCGCGCCGTCTTCGGTGAAGGTGGTGCCCGGCGGCCCCGGGGAAGTGCGGCGTGTCGGGATCATCACCGGCGGAGCCGGGTCCGCCATCGCCCAGGCGCGGGATGCCGGGTGCGACACGTTCATCACGGGGGAAGGCGCGGCCCACACCTACCACGACGCCATGGAGTGGGGCGTGAACGTCTTCTACGCCGGTCACTACGCCACGGAAACCGTCGGGGTGCAGGCGCTGGCCGAGCATCTCGGGGAACGATTCGGCCTGCCGTGGGAGTTCCACGATCATCCGACCGGGATGTAGCCGCGCACTGGTGCCCGCCCTGCCGTTCGTGACGGCGTCCACTGCCCGGCCTGCCGGGCGCCGATTCCGTCGCGCCTCATGACACCACTGCTCCAACTCACCGGCATTCACAAGCGCTTCGGCCAGGTCGAGGCGCTGCGAGACGTGTCGTTCCGGCTGGAGCCGGGGGAGATCCACGCGCTGCTCGGGGAGAACGGCGCCGGGAAATCCACGCTGATGAGGATCGCGTACGGCCTTGTCGCGCCGGACGCGGGGACCATCCGCGTGCGCGGCAGCGAGGCGCGCCTGCACGATGCGGTGGCGGCCCGGCGGCGTGGCATCGGTATGGTGCACCAGCACTTCACGTCCATCCCGGCGCTGACCGTGGCGGAGAACGTGGCGCTGGCCGCCGGCTGGCGGCCGGTCCCCCGCACAATCCGCGCGCGGGTGTCGCGGCTGGCGGAGGAGTTCGGGCTGCCGCTGGATCCGGCGGCACGCGTCGAGGATCTCTCCGCCGGGCTCAAGCAGCGGCTGGAAGTGGTGAAGGCGCTGGCCTCGAACGCCGCCCTCCTGCTGCTGGACGAACCGTCCTCGGTGCTGCCTCCCGATGAGGCGGCGGCGCTGCTGGAGATGATCCGCCGCTTCCGTGCGCGCGGGATCCCCTCGGTCCTCATCACCCACAAGCTGCACGAGGCACTCGCCGTGGCCGACCGGGTGACGGTGCTCCGGCGCGGCGTGGTGGTGCACGAGGGCCCGACGGCCGGCGAGACGCCGGCCAGCCTGGCCGCACACATGCTCGGGATCGCGCCGCCCGCGGAGGAGCCGCCGCCGGTGATGGCCGGGGGGGAGGTGCGCGTCCGGTTGCAGGGGGTGAGCGCCGCGCGGCTCGGCGCCAGCGGCAGCGCCCTGCATGAGGCCTCGCTCGAGGTGCGCGCCGGCGAGGTCGTCGGGGTGGCGGCGGTGGAGGGGAACGGGCAGCGGGAAC
The DNA here is from genome assembly GCA_964598655.1 of uncultured Gemmatimonadaceae bacterium. Classification (GTDB taxonomy): domain Bacteria; phylum Gemmatimonadota; class Gemmatimonadetes; order Gemmatimonadales; family GWC2-71-9; genus JADJOM01. The sequence goes on along the minus strand of CAZRCT010000008.1, from coordinate 53,571 downwards.
TGCTGCGGGTGATCGCCGGCACGGCGCGGGTGGCCGCGGGCGAGGCGGCGGTGGCCTTGCCCGTCAGCTTCATTCCTGAAGACCGCACCGCCGAGGCGCTGGTCGGCGAATTCTCGCTGGCGGAGAACCTGGTGCTGGCCCAGGGTCGGGCGGCGCCGTGGGTGCGCGGGCCCTGGCTGGACTGGGACCGGGCGAGGGCGCGGACCACGGAGCTCATGAGCGCCTTCGGCGTGCGGGCCCCCGGGCCGGACGCGCGGGCCGCCGCGCTGTCGGGCGGCAACCAGCAGCGCATGGTGATCGCCGCGGCGCTGGAGCGCCGGCCCCAGGTGCTGGTGGCGGAGAACCCCACACGCGGGCTGGACCTCCGGGCCACCGCCGAGGTGCATGCGCGGCTCCGCGCCGCGGCGGCCGAGGGCGTGGCGGTGGTGGTGCACCTCGGCGACCTCGACGAACTGCTGGCGCTGGCCACGCGCGTGATCGTGATGGCCGGGGGCCGCGCCACGAGCCTTCCGCCTGGGACGCCGCGCGAGGCCATCGGGCGGCAGATGCTCGGAGGCGCCACGTGAGTGCCACTGCGGAGCGCCGGACTGCGCTCCTCTGGCCCCTCGGCGCGCTCGGCCTGGGCCTGGTGGTGCTGGCGGCGGGCTTGGCGGCCAGCGGCTACGACGCGCCGCTGGCGCTCGGTGCGCTCTGGCGCGGCGCACTCGGTTCGCCTGACGCGATCCTGTCGTCACTGCTGCCGCGGGCGGTGCCGCTCATCGTGATCGGGCTCGGGCTCGGGCTGGCGTTCCGGGCGGGCGCGCTCAACATCGGCGCGGAGGGCCAGTTCCTGGCGGGGGCGCTGGTGGCGACGTGGGCAGGGCTCGCGCTCGGGGCGCGGATCGAGAGCCGCGTGGTGGTGGTGCCGCTCGTGCTGCTCGCCGCCACGGCGGCGGGGATGGTGTGGGCCGCGGTCCCGACGCTGTTCCGGCTCCGATTCGGCGTGCTCGAAGTGATCAGCACCCTGCTCCTCAACTTCGTGGCCGACGCGCTGGTCAGCTGGATGGTGCAGGGGCCGCTGCAGGAGTCGAAGCACATCTATCCGCAGAGCGATCTCCTCCCGCTCTGGGCCCGCCTGCCCCAGCTCACCGGAACACGACTGCACCTGGGCTTTGCCCTGGCGCTGCTCCTGGCGGGGGCGGCGTGGGTGTTCGACCGCCGCACGCTGGCCGGATTCCAGCTGCGTGCCACGGGGGCCAATCCGCTCGCCGCACAGGTGACGGGCCGGATCCCAACGGCGCGCTACTTCGCCGTGGCCCTGCTGGCCAGCGCGGGGCTCGCCGGCCTGGCCGGCGGCATGGAGGTGACGGGCACGAGCTACGCGCTGTTCCAGAACCTCTCCCCCGGGTACGGCTTCACGGCCATCGCGGTGGCGCTGCTGGCGCGGCTCGACCCGCTCGGCATCGTGGCCACGGGCCTCCTCTTCGCCGGCCTCGAGGCCGGGGCGAGCGCCATGCAGCGGGAGGCCGGCGTGCCGGCGGTGGCCGTCTACATGGTGGAGGCGACGATCATCATCGCCGTCCTCCTGGCGGATGTGCTCCGCCGCCGTCGCCTGGCCGAGGCAGGAGCGGAGTGATGGACGCCGACATCCTCACGGCGTTCCTGATGAGCGCGGTGCGCGTGGCGACGCCCCTGCTGCTGGCGGCCCTCGGCGAGATGCTGGCGGAGCGCGCCGGCGTGATCAACCTGGGCATCGAGGGCGCCATGCTCGCCGGGGCGCTGGGGGCGGCCATCGGGGCGTCGGCCGGCGGGCCGGTGAGCGGGCTCCTGCTGGCCACGGCCGCCGGCGTGTTGGTGGCCCTGCTCTTTGCGGCGGTGGCGGTGGGAGCGCGCGCGGACCAGATCATCACCGGCACGGCGATCACGCTGCTGATGGTGGGGGTGACCGGCGCCGTGTACCGGAACGCCTTTGGTCCCGGCGGCGTGGGGCTGTCCTTGCCGACCCTCAAGCCGCTGCCGGTGCCGGGTCTCGCGGCGCTACCCGTGGTGGGGCCGGCGTTCTTCACGCAGAGCGTGATGACCTACCTGGCGTACGCGGCGGCGCCGGCGCTCTGGTGGGTCCTCTTCCGCACCCACTGGGGCCTCGGCCTCCGGGCGGCGGGAGAGTCGGCCGCGGACGCACGGGCGGCGGGAGTGCACGTCACGCGGGTTCGAATGATCGCGGTGCTGGTGGGCGGGGGCTTCGCGGGCCTGGCCGGCGCGAGCCTCGTGCTGGCGCAGGTGGGCACCTTTGCCGAACGGATGACGGCGGGGCGCGGCTTCATTGCGATCGCCATCGTGGTGCTCGGCGCCTGGCATCCCGGCCGCATCATGGTCTCCGCCCTCATCTTCGGGGCGGCCATGGCGCTTCAGTTCCTGTTCCAGAGCTTCCTGCTCGACGTGCCCTACCAGCTCTTCTTGATGCTGCCCTACCTCTTCACGCTGCTGGTCCTGGCCGCCGTGGGCCGGCGGGGTCGCGGGCCGGCCGGCCTGGGAAGAGCGTAGCGCCGCACCCGGCGGCGACCCGGGCTCAGCCCGTGGCGGGGGCGGACAGCGCGGCCGGCGTGCGCGCGGCCGCAATGAGGTCGCGCACCCGGTCGCGAAGGGCGGGGACGTCGGCGGCGGTGAGGCCGGTAGTCTCGATGGGGGCGAGCACGCGGACCTGGGCCTCCGCGCGGCCCACGCGCCAGTCGTGCTTGGCGAGGGCCGTGCGGCTGCCGGTGACCACCAGCGGCAGGATCGGCACCCCCGCGTCCACCGCGAGCCGGAAGGCGCCGTCCTTGAAGGGCAGCAGCTCGTCGGTGGGGGACCGGGTGCCCTCCGGGAAGATGATCACCGACACCTTGTGGGCGAGGATCTCCCGGCAGCGCAGCAGGGCCTTGACCCCGCTTCGCTTGGTCCCGCGCTCCACCGGCACGTCGCCCGCCAGGCGCATGTTCCAGCCCAGGATCGGGATCCGCATGAGCTCCACCTTGGAGAGCCACTTCATTTCCCAGGGCAGGTGGCTGATCAGGAGGATGTCCACGAACGATTCGTGGTTGGCCACCGCCACGTAGGGCCGGCGCGGGTCGATGTCGAGGTTTCCGGCCACCCGGAAGCGCCAGAGCGGGTTCAGCGCGGCCGTCACCACGCCGATCTTCCGGAAGAACAGGCCCACCCAGTAGCGGTCGCGGTCGAACGGCCACGTGACAACCCACAGCACCGCCATGATCGGGCACCAGAGCAGGACGCAGCTGCCGAGGACCAGCCAGGTCCAGAGCGAGATCAGGGTGACGAGCGGGCGGGGCATCGGGGCGGGCGCCTTACTCGGGGATGTGGTCGTCCCAGAGCGCGAAGATGTTGCCGTCGGGGTCGGCGATCATGGCCATGATGCCGAAGGACGACTTGGTGGGCTCCTTGATGAACGTCACCCCGCGCTCGTGCAGGTGCTCGCAGAAGTCGAGGATGCCTTCCACGCGGAGCGTGAGGCCCGTGTGCCGGCCCACCAGCGCCTTGGCGTCGGGATGCACGGCGGGATGGACCCCGAGGTGCGGCGGCCCGTCGAGGAATTCGGCGCCGAAGCTCCCCTCCCGGGTCAGCGGCAGGCGAAGGTCGTCGCGGTAGAAGCGCTTGGCGCGCTCGATGTCGGTGACGAAGACGGCGATGGAGTGCAGGACCGGTTCCATAGGCGCGGAAATCTAGTTCCCCTCACTCCTCCCGCCAGCCGAGCGAGGCGAGGGCCGCGCGCCAGTTGCGGCGCATCCGGGCCAGGCCGGGGCGGGCGAGCGGCGTGTCGCCGAACTGGGCGGTGAAGGTGGCTTCATCCATGGCATCGAAGTGCGTGGGCCCCGCACCCTCGAGCGCGCCGCGGGGGCGGAACGCCACGATGGCCGAGGGCGTGGCGAAGCGCTCGTTCCACGGACACACCTCGTTGCAGACATCGCATCCGAAGGCCCAGCCCGCGAGCTTCGGCGCGAGCTCCTCCGGGATGGCGTGCTTGTGCTCGATGGTGAGGTAGGAAATGCAGCGTGTGGCATCGAGCACCCGGACGTCCACGAAGGCCCCCGTGGGGCAGGCCTCGAGGCAACGGGTGCAGCTGCCGCAGTGATCGGTGCTGAAAGGCGCGTCGCAGGCGAGCTCCAGGTCGGTCAACACCGTCCCGATGAAGCACCAGCTGCCGAGGCCGGGCCGCAGGAGCATGGTGTTCTTGCCGATCCACCCAAGGCCTGCCCGCTGGGCCAGTTCTCGCTCGGCAAGAGGGCCGGTGTCCACGTACGGGCGGGTGGCTTGAGCGCCGAGGCTGCGGAGGAAACTGGCGAGCTGCTCCAGACGATCGAGGGTGACCTGATGGTAGTCCTGACCCCGTGCGTAGCGGGCGATCTCGGGCGTAGTTCTTGTAGCTGCTACCTCTGCATTTTTCGAAGCTTCCTGACCGGCCTCTGGATAGTAGTAGTTATCAAGAACAACAACGGCACGCCGAGCGTCGAGATCAGCTAACTGTGGATTCTTGCGCTTCTTAGCCTGCCTGTTGATGTACCGCATGTTCCCGCCGTAGCCCGCCTTGAGCCAGGCGTCGAGCGCCGCTGCGTGCGGGAGCGGCGTCAGGTCGGTGATCCCACAGGCAACAAAGCCGAGGCGGAGAGCCTCGGCTTTGACGCGTTCGGCGAGGGCAGCGCTCACGTCAGGTCGAGGGGCGGGAGGAGGAGAGTCCCGCCGCCAGATGCTCGCCGGTGGTGTTGAGCACCGATGGGGGACCGGACGGGAGCTCGCCGGTGTTGCCGGGGCGGGCCAGCAGGCGGCGGCCGACGCTGGCGCTCCAGCTGCTGGTAATGAGCCGAGCGCCCCGCTGGTAGGTGAAGTAGTTCCAGGCCCACTGCAGCATCACGCTCACCCGGCTCCGGAAGCCGATGAGGAAGTAGATGTGCACGAACGCCCAGAGCAGCCACGCCACCATCCCGCCGAAGTGGAGCTTCCAGATGTCCGCCACCGCATGCCCGCGGCCGATCACCGCGAGCTGGCCCTTGTCCCAGTAGACGAACGGGCGACGGGTCTTCCGTGCCAGGTCGCCACGGATGGTGCGGGCGGTGTACTGGCCCTGCTGGATGGCCGTGGGGCAGATCGGCGGCAGCGGGCCGCCGAAGCGGTCGTCGTGGAAGTGGGCGGTGTCGCCGATGACGAAGACTTCGGGATGCCCGGGGATGGTGCAGTCGGGCTCGACGATGGGCCGGCCGGAACGGTCGAGCGGGCAGTCGAGGGTCTTCATCAGGGGGCTGGCCACGTTGCCGGCCGCCCAGACCACCGTCTGCGTCGGAATGGTCCAGCCGCCTGCCACCACGTACCCCGGCCGGACATCGGTGACCAGGGTGCTCTCCCGCACTTCGACCCCCAGCCGCCGCAGCTCGTACTTGGCTTTCTCCGAGAGCTCAGGCGGGTAGGAGGTCAGGATGCGCTCGCCACCCTCGAGCAGCATGACCGTCGCCTCCCGGGGATCGATGCGCCGGAAGTCACGCCGCAGGGCATAGCGCCGGATCTCGGCGAGGGCGCCTGCCACTTCGACACCCGTCGGCCCGCCACCAATGACAATGAACGTGAGGTGGGCGTGGCGCTTCACGGGATCGCTCTCCCGCTCCGCGCGCTCGAAGGCCAGCAGCACCCGCTTCCGGATCTCCTCCGCATCCTCCAGGCTCTTGAGGCCTGGGGCGAAGGCCTCCCACTCATCGTGCCCGAAGTAGGAGTGACGAACCCCGGTTGCGAGAACCAAGTAGTCGTAGTTCAGGAAACTACCGTCGGCCATGATGACGCGACGTTCGGCGACCTGCACGTTGGTGACCTCGCCCAGGATCACCTCGGCGTTGCTCTGGTCGCGGAGGATGGACCGGATCGGCGAGGCGATGTCCGCGTCGGACAAGGCGGCGGTGGCCACCTGGTACAGCATGGGCTGGAACAGGTGGTGATTCTGGCGGTCGATGACGGTGATCCGCACGGGCGCGTCGGCGAGCCCCTGGGCGGTGTAGAGACCGCCGAATCCGCCCCCGATGATCACGACATGCGGCCTAGTCATGCAGCAGCCTCCGGCGCCAGCGGGCAAACCTGAGCACGTCCTGGACGGGCGGGATCTCCCGCTCCTCGCCGTAGGCCGTGTGCAGGCGCCATTCGAGGTAGGTGCGGTCCGGGAGGGGGAGGAAGGGGGCGTGACGCCACCACTCCCGTCGCCGGAACGCCCAGGCGAGCGACAGCAGGTCCACCGCCACCCGCGGGTTGACCACGGCGCGCGCGGAGAGCCGTGCGATAAACCCGGCCCAGCTGGACGACTCGCTCATGGCGACGAAGATAATCACCTTCGACAGCCCGCCGAGGGGGCCGGGGCGGCTATATTGTCCCACCCATGTCGGTTACCGCCCTGGACGAGCCGTTGCTGCGGCTCCGGGAACGCTTCCCGATCTTCCGCCACGCCACCTACCTCAACAGCTGCTCCCTCGGGGCGCTGTCGGACGGCACCCGGGTGGCGATGTCGGAGTACCTCGACCAGTGGGAGCGCCGTGGGGCCTCCGCCTGGTACGACACCTGGCTCGGGGCATACGAGCGACTGCGGGCGGGGTACGGGCGGATCGTCGGCGCGGATGCCGCGGCCATCGCGCTTCACCCCTGCATCTCGACGGCGCTCGGCGTGGTGGCCGAATCGCTGGACTACCGCCGGCGGCCCAAGGTGGTGACCACGAGTCTCGACTTTCCCACGGTCCCGTACCAGTGGCTCGCCAAGGCGGGTACGGGCGTGGACGTGGAGATTCTCGAGAGCCCGGACGGGATCAGCGTGCCACTCGAGGCCTTCGCGAAGGCCATCGATGGGCGCACGGCGCTCGTGGCCACGAGTCACGTCTTCTTCACCAGTGGCCACATCCAGGATGTCCGCGCCATCGCGGACCTGGCGCACGCCCAGGGCGCGCTCTGCCTGATCGACGGGTACCAGGGCGCCGGGCAGGTGCCGGTGGACGTGGCGGCGATGGACGTGGACTTCTACTGCGCGGGCGGCCTCAAGTGGCTCCTCGGCGGGTCCGGCATCGCGTTCCTGTACGTGCGGCCGACGTTGATCCGGCAGCTCGAGCCGAGGGTGGCGGGGTGGTTCGGGCATGCGGCGCCTTTCCGGTTTGAGCCACGGGTGCTGGAGCGTGCGGCCGACGCGCATCGCTTTGACCTTGGGACACCGGCGGTGGCGGCGGTGTACGCGCAGCTGGCGGGGCTCGAGGTGCTGGAGGAGGCGGGACTGACCCGGGTGCACAGCCGGACCCGGGCGCTCACCGACGACCTCATCGCCGAGGCAACGGGGCGCGGGCTCCGTCCCAAGGTCTCGCCTGAGCGGGCGCGGCGGAGCGCCATCGTGATGCTGCCGCGTGAGGACCCGCACGCCGACGTGGCGCGGCTGGCGGCGGCGGGGTTCATCGTGGACGCCCGCCCGGGACACGTGCGGGTGTCCCCCTACTTCTACAACCGGGCTGACGAGCACCGGTCCTTCCTGGAGCACCTGACGCGTGGCTGACAAGGAAATGCGGCACAGCGCCCGGACTCGCGGGCCGACGGCGGACGAGGAGCTGCTCGAGAGCGTCGCGGCGAGCCCGCACGAGCGTCCCGACGCGCTGCGGAAGACGGATCCCTGGCGCGTGCTCCGGATCATGGGGGAGTTCGTCGAGGGCTTCGAGAAGCTGGGCGATGTCCAGGACGCGGTGGCGATCTTCGGCTCCGCGCGGACGCAGCCGGACGACCCCTACTACGCGCAGGCCGTGGAGACGGCGCGGCTGCTGTCGGCGGCGGGATTCCCGATCATCACGGGCGGCGGGCCCGGCATCATGGAAGCGGCCAACCGCGGCGCGGTGGAGGGCGGGGGCCTGTCGATCGGCGCCAACATCGAGCTGCCGCACGAGCAGGGCACCAACCCGTACGTGCGCCGGAGCATGTTCTTCCGCTTCTTCTTTGTCCGCAAGACGATGTTCGTGAAGTACTCGATGGGCTTCGTGGTGTTCCCGGGCGGGTTCGGGACGCTGGACGAGCTCTTCGAGGCGCTGACGCTGATCCAGACGGGCAAGGTGAGCCACTTCCCCGTGGTGCTGTTCGGGCGCGAGTACTGGAACGGCCTGACCGAGTGGATCCGGGGCACGCTGTGCGCCCAGGGCACCATCTCGCCGCCCGACCTCGAGCTCTTCTCCGTGACCGACGACCCTGAGGAGGTGCTGGCCATCATCCAGCGCGCCCGGGGGAACGGCCGCAGCAACAATGGCGAGGGCGTGGACCGCTGAGCCCGAGTCTTCTTCCCCATCCTGAGCCGGACCGCACCACATGACGAAGCCGAGCGCCAGTTTCCTCCGCGGCAAGCGGATCAATCCCCAGCCGATCAGCGGCAAGGAGTCGGTGGCCGAGCTGATCGACAACGCCTTCCTGGCGTACAACGCGGGGCGGCTGCGCGAGGGATGCCGCCTGTTCACCGAGCGGATGCTGGCCGACGACACCACGGTGGCCATGAGCCTGACGGGGGCCATGACGCCGGCGGGGCTCGGCATGTCCACGCTCATCCCGCTCATGGAGGCGGGGTTCGTGGACTGGATCATCTCCACGGGCGCCAACCTGTACCATGACGCGCACTTCGCGCTGGGACTGTCGCTGCACCAGGGCACCCACACCGCGGACGACGTGGAGCTGCGGGAGCAGGGCGTGGTGCGCATCTACGACATCTTCTTCGACTATAGCGTACTCCTCTCCACCGACGCCTTCGTGCGGGAGGTCTCGGCGCGCCCCGAGTTCCAGCGGTCCATGAGCACGGCCGAGTACCACTGGCTGCTGGGCGGCTACCTGCGGGAGCGAGAGCGGGCGCTGGGCCTGAGCAAGCGATCGTTCCTCTCGATGGCGCACGAGCTCGACGTGCCGGTGTACACCTCCTCGCCCGGGGACAGCTCCATCGGCATGAACGTGGCGGAACAGGCGCTGGCGGGGAGCCAGCTCCGCTTTGACGTGAGCGCGGACGTGAACGAGACGGCGGCAATCGTGCTCGAGGCCAAGCGGACGGGCGGGAAGAGCGCGGCGCTGATCGTGGGCGGCGGCAGTCCCAAGAACTTCCTGCTCCAGACCGAACCGCAGATCCAGGAGGTCCTCGGCATCGACGAGCGGGGGCACGACTACTTCCTGCAGATGACCGACGCCCGCCCCGATACGGGCGGCCTCTCCGGCGCCACGCCGAACGAGGCGGTGAGCTGGGGCAAGATTGACCCGGACATGCTGCCGGGGACGGTGGTGGTGTACACCGACAACTCGGTCTCGTTGCCGCTGCTCACGGCGTATGCGCTGGCGCGGCATGCGCCGCGCCCGCTCAAGCGGCTCTACAAACGGCGGGACGCCATGATGGACCGGCTGGTCTCCGAGTATCGCGCGGCGCTCGAGTTCCGGGACCGGCGGGCGGAAGAGGCGAAGTCCTGATCGCGCGGGACCGGCGCCAGCCGGTCCCCGGTTCGGGTTGCGAGGGCTGGCCGTGGCCGGCCCTTCGTCGTTGAGGGACAAGAGCTTGGAGGGTCGGGAAAAAGGGGGCGCGGCAGGCCAGCCGCGCCCCTTTCCCGTTGGCCCGGCTGGGGAACCCTCCGGGGGCCTGACCGGGGATCCGGTGGCCCGCCGCCCCCCCCGGCGCCCTCAGCGCCGGCTAGAGGGCGATTATCCCCTCCACCTTGTATCCCGCACTCTCGACGGCGGCCCGGGCCGGGGTGGCGGCATCGGGGTGGTCGGGGATGCGGAGCTCGGCCCGGCCCATCCGGACGGTCCTGACCTCGATGCCGGGGACGGTCGCCAGGGCCTTGGACACGGCGTTCAGGCAGTGATGGCACGTCATGCCGGAGATTGCTAAGGCTATATCTTTCATGGTGTTAACTCATTCCGACCGGGCGGCAGATGAGGGAGCGTTGACGCCTGCAATATAGGATGGGGTTGCCGACGCCGGGGTGCGGAGGCCACCCCAGGGGCTCTATCGGGGACCCGGCTGGGGGTGCAGGATTTGACGATGCGCTCGGGCACGGTCCCTGCCTCTCGAGGTGGCATGCAGATAGGCGCCGAGGAGTTCCGCCAGCTGATCCCGATCCTGCACCCGCGTACGCGGCTGCAGGATCTGGACGCGCTTCGTGCCTGGTACGAGGCGCTGGCGGACGTCCTTCGGCTGGTGATCCCGGCCGACCTGCTGGCCTTGTGGCTCTTCGACGAGGACGGGGTGCCGATCCTGATCGAGCCCGAGGCCCTGGCCGAGGACAACCTGCTGATCCCGTACGCCAAGCCGCTGGTGGACGCGCAGGAGCTGGGGCAGGTGGAGGACCGGATCCGGCGCGCCGGCTACGGCTCGGTGCAACTGCGCCCCATCCGCCACGGCGGGCAGGACGTGGGGCTCATCCTGCTGGCCGCCTTCTCGCCATATGCGCACGGGGAAACGACCGGGCGACTGATGGTCGTGGCCACCGACGCGATGGCCCCGATGCTGGCGCGGGTGGTGAGCTCGGGGCGTCACGAGCTGCACGCGACTGTCCCGCTTCGCCCGAGCCCCCCCGCGGTGGCGCCGAGCGCCCCGGCGACCGAGGCCCCGGGGCACCCGCCGGAGCATCACGCCGCACCGGTGCGGGAGGAGGACCCGAGCTTCGCGGTGCTGGCATCCATTGCCGACGCGATCGGCGGGGCGGGGACGCCGCGGGACCTGATGCTGGCGCTGTCATTCGCGCTGCAGGGTGTGCTGCCGCACGACTGCTACGAGCTGCTGATCCCCGACGGGGACGGCGAGCACCACTACCGCCTGGGCCTGCACGGCCATGGCGCCCTGTGGGGCGATCCGGCCCTCACCTGGCCCCGCGCGACGCTCGACCCGGGCTCGCTGTTCGCGGGTGGGGGCTCGCTGCTCATCCACGATGCCCAGCGCGCCGGGCTGCCGCCGCTGCCGGAGCTGGTGACGGTGCGGGGCGCCGAGGTGCCGCCGCGGGCGCTGATCGGGGTGCCGCTGCGAGTGGTGGAGCGGCTGGCGGGCTACATCCTGTTAGGCAGCGCGGGCCCCGGGCTCTACCGCGAGGAGGACCTGGTCCTCCTCGACCGGATCGGCGCGGTGCTGGCGCCCCGGGTGGAGGGGATGGTGCTCGCCTGGCAGTACGGCGTGCTGCGGGGGCAGTTCGACCTGCTGCGGCACGTGCCCGGGCACCTGGCGAAGGTGGCCGAGCTGCTGGCCACGACCCCGTTCCTCGGCGAGGGCAGCCGGCTCTTTGTGCAGCAGGTGCAGGCGATGCTGCCGGCGGCGGCGCTCGAGTTCTGCGTCCGCACCAGCGGGGAGCACCGGGTGGCGGTGGTGCGGCCGGGCGTGGCGACGCCGCTCGCCGACCTGCCGCAGGAACCCATCGAAGGCAGCGGGGTGGCGCAGGTGATGCGCGGCGAGCTGCCGTACCTGCTGGCCAGCCAGCTCGAGTCGGGCAGCCAGGTGGGCGTGCTGGTGGTGCCGTTGCGCACCGGGGGCGAGGTGTTCGGCGCCATGGCCGTGACGAGCGAAGGGCTCCGGCCCTTCTCGCGATCCGACATGGCGCTGGCGCAGCAGCTCGCCGACCTGGCGGCCCCGCACCTCGACCTGGCCCGCCGCGCACCGGGACTGCCGCCGCTGCCGCCCGTGCCGGGGTGGAAGCGGCCCACGTATCGCACGGAGCGTGAGCGCGGGGAGTGAGGGTGAGGTTCTGCGCGCGGCTTCCCGCGGGGATGCGGAGGAGCGCAGCGGAACTGCAGAACCACAGAGGCACAGAGGACACAGAGGTCACGGAGGGTCCGAGCCCGGATCGGCGCGTTGCCGACCCGGGCTCTGATGTTGTTGGGTGGGGCTCCCCGGCTGGTCGGGGGCGTTGCCGGACCCGACCTCACACCCACAAAGACATCACAGGTTCACCTTGCGGTGAGCCCACCATGCCAGGGCGGTTCTCCGTGGCCTCCGTGTCCTCTGTGTCTCGGTGGTTTCCCACGCCGAAACCAGCCGCACCCCCGGGCTCCCCTCTCCGGCACCGGGTCCGCCATACCGCCCTGCGTACCCGCGCGCCGGCAGTGAAGCCGAGGCACCATCCTCGCCCCGGAGCCTTGCGGTTGTACAGCGCGCGTGCATACTCCCCTCCCGCATGAGCGACCTTCCCGACGACCAGCAGGTCCGGCAGATCGTGGCCGCGCTGCCGCCGGTGCTGCGGGCGATCCTCGACCGCGAGCTGGCGGCGGGGAACGGGATCGTCTGGGCGGGGGGCGGACACCCGGCGCCGCCGATCGGCGCCTGCGTGATGCTGACGAAGCCGCTCCAGGCGCACGGCGCGCTCCCCGCGGGCGTGACCCGCTACGCGCGACAGTCCTCGCTTTACACCGACGAGATCACCGCCGAGCCCCGCCACTACTGGCTCCTCACGCCGCCCGGCCCCCCGCCCGAGGAGCCGGACATGGACGCCATTCGCCGGGCCAACGCCCCGCCCCCCTTCGTGGTGGAGCCGCTGCTCCTCGGCACGCAGGGGGAGCACGTGAAGCTCGACATCCGCGGCGAGACCATCGAGTACTCCGCCATCGGGCGGAAGGCGTACGTGAGCTGGACGTACACCGACGGCCACCGGCTCTACCGCTCGAGCCTCACGGAGTGGTTCGATCCGGAGGGCCGCCGGTGGTTCCCGCTGTCACCGGAGGAGGGGGACCGGCTGTTTGCGCGGATCGCGCGCCTGGCGCGGCCCCTGGTGGACTCCGACTTCATCCTGTGCGACTGACGAGGCGCGCGTGAAGCCGCTCGTGGTGCTCGGCTGGATCCTGCTGCTGGTGGAATCGCTCTTCGTGGCCGCCATGCTCGTGAGCCGGAACGCCGGCGACGACGCGGCGGGCCGCGGCCTCGGCACCATCTATGGCCTGGTGCTGGGCGTCATCCTGATGGCGGCGGCTGGCGGGTTCATCTGGGGGCAGCGGGGCGGGCCGCGCGCCGCGTTCTTCCTCGGGCTCGGGGCCATGGCGGTGCCGCTGGTGTTCCTGGTGATCAGCGTGGGGGGCCGTCGGCTGGGCGAGCTGGACCGGGCGCTGGGACGGGCGCGCGGGGTCCGGTTCGCGGACGCGCGCACCAACCGGGCCGCCGAGGCGGTTGTCGCGGGAGACACGACGGCGCTGCAGGCACGGCTCGCCGAGGGCGGCCTCGACTTCGCCGCCCGCAACGGTGACGGCCGTACGCTGCTCGGCCTGGCCGTGGAGCGGGCCACCGACTGGGGCGCCCCGCCCGGCGCCCTGGCCTGCGTCCGCCTCCTGCTCGAGGCCGGCGTCCCGCCCGCGCAGGATGCGCTGGCGCCGACGCCGACACCCGCGGAGCCCGATGGTCACCTGCTCACTACCTGGGTGTTCCACCGGAGCCCCGCTGCCGCGCAGGTGCTGGACCTGCTGCTCCAGCACGGCGGCGAGCCGGACCCGGTGGATGCGCGGGGGCAGCCGATGCTCATGTCCACCGAGATGACGCTGCCGTTCCTCGAGGTGCTGGCGCGGCATGGCGCCAACCTGGCTGTCCTCGACACGACGCGCCCCGACCGGCCCGCCTACAACGGACCGATGACGGCGGCGGTGTTCGGCAACTGGGACCAGGTACTGTTCTACCTGGACCACGGCCTCGAGGCCGGCTACACCGCCCCGGACGGCGTGAACCTGCGGACGATCGTGGCCGAGAAGGACAGGGAAGGCGTGCAGGACGCCGCCTTCCTCGAAGTGAAGCGCCGCCTCAGTCGCTGAGCCCGCCGCACATTTGCCGCACGGAGACGACACCCACCGATGAAGGATGGATTGATGAAGCCGCTGGTGATCCTCGGCTGGATCCTGCTCGCGGGCGAGGTGCTGTTCGTGGCCAGCCTGCTCCTGATGCGCAACATGGGCGACGACGCGGCGGGCCGCGGCCTCGCCACGGCGTGGGGCATGATCCTCGGCGTCGTGGTGCTGGTGGCCGGCGGGGCGTTCGTGTGGGGCCAGTTCGGGGGCCCACGGGGGGCGTTCTACGCGGGGCTGGTGGTGCTGGCGGCGCCGATCTTCCTCTTTGGCGCCAGCCTCGTGAAGGGCGGGATGCGGAAGATGAACCGCTACGCGTACGAGCAGTCGCGCGTGACCTTCGATGACGCGAAGGTCTCGCGCCTGGCGCGTGCCATCGCGGACAACGACACGGCCAAGGTGCGGACGCTGCTGGCCGAGGGCGGCATCGACTTCACCGCCCGGAGCCGCGATGGGGCCACCATCCTGGGCTACGCGATCACCCACGCAGTGGAAACCTTCCAGCCGCCCGAGGCGGTGGAGCCGGTGCGCCTCCTCCTCGAGGCCGGGGCCAAGCCGCTGCCGGACGTGATCGAGCCGGCGGGCGAGCAGGCCCATCCCGAACACCGGCTGGTGGCGTGGATCTACGGGCGCGGCGAGCAGGCGGTGCCGGTGATGGACCTGGTGCTCGGCGCGGGCGCCGACCCCAACGCGCGCAACTACGAGGGCGAGCCGCTGCTGGCCTCGAGCTACACCCGCCTCCCGATGGCCGAGGTGCTGGTGCGGCATGGCGCCGACGTGAACGCGCCGGACTCCTCGCGCACCGACCGGCCGGGCTGGAGTCCCGCGATGGTGCAGGCGCTGTACGGGGAGTGGGGCATCGTGAGCTACCTGCTGGACCATGGCGCCCGGGCCGACTACGCGGCAGGGGACGGCAAGACACTCCGCGACGTGGTGCGGGAAGCCGGGGCCGGGGACGAGCCACGGTACGTGGCGCTCAAGCAGCGCCTCGGCCTCGAGTAGGCCGCCGCCCGGACGCGACCCCGCCAGATGAAGGATGCGCTGATGAAGCCGCTGGTGATCCTCGGCTGGCTGCTGCTGGCCGGTGAGGCATTCGTGGTGCTGAGCCTGCTCGTCACCCGCAACATCGGTGACGATGCGGCGGGACGCGGGCTGGCCACGGGGTGGGGGATCATCCTCGGCGGGCTGCTGCTGGTGGCGGGCGCCGCGTTTGCCTGGGGACAGTTTGGCGGGCCTCGTGTGCTCTTTTATCTCGGGCTGGTGGCGCTGGCGGCCCCGCTCGGGTTCCTCGCCGTGCGGTCCACGAAGCGCGCGCTCGCGGAGCGGGCGAACCGCGCGTACTGGGATTCGGTGGTGATCTTCCCGGACCCGCGGCTGGTGCGGCTGGCCGCGGCCATCGACGCCCTCGACACGGCGCAGGTGCGCAGCATCATCAGCGAGGGCGGGCTCGACTTCTCGGCGCGCCACCACACGGGCGTCACCATCCTCGGATACGCCATCACCAACGCGCTGCTGCAGGGCCAGCCACCGGCGGCGGTGGAACCCGTGCGGATGCTCATGGACGCCGGCGCCAGGCCGACGCCCGACATCCTGGAGGCGGAGGCCAGCGGGCCGTGGGCCGCAGACCGGCTGGTGGCGCGCCTGATTGGCGGGGGCGAGCAGGGGCCGGCGGTGCTGGACCTGGTGCTGGCGGCGGGCGGGAACCCCAACGCACGGGACGGCGACGGGCGGCCACTGCTGGCCTCGAGCTACCTGCGGCCCGCCAGCGCCGAGGTGCTGGTGCGGCACGGCGCGGACGTGAATGCTCGCGACTCGAGCCGCGCCGACCGGCTGGGCTACACACCGGCGATGCTACAGGCGGTCTACGGGGAGTGGGACCTCGTGGCCTTCCTGCTGGACCACGGCGCCGATCCCGGCATCTCGGCGGCCGATGGCCGCACGCTGCGCGACCTCGTGCGCGCCGCGTCGCCGGGCGCCCCCGATGCGCGCCTGACCCGGCTCAGGCAGCGGCTCGGCGTGCCCTAGCCGCGCGAGCGCCGCTCAGGAGGCCACGACCCGCCCCGCCCCCGGATGCACCGGCGGCGGGGCGGTCGTTTCCTCGCGGGCCCAGCGGAAGAAGATGACGCCGAAGCCGAACCAGAGCGGCAGGTCGCCGATGATCTTCATGACGAGGCCGGAGACCTTCTGGTCCTCGAGGGCGGTCATGATGCGGAAGATCCGCGGCGCGAGCTCGTAGGTGGCGTACAGCGGATACTCGGCGAAGGTGAGGAACGCCGACGGGCCGATGGTGGGCAGGGTGGCGAGGAAGAGGTACGCCATCTTGAGCGGACGGCGGATGCGGACCACCTCGGGACTCGGCCCCATCACCGGCCACCAGAGGCCGAACCCGCTCAGGATCCACGCCAGGTCGATGGCGAAGGCGCCGAGCTGGGTGGCCATGGCCCCGTCCACGATGACGGGGAAGTGGGTGAGGGTGAGGATGCCGGCGTAGAGCGCAAAGCCGGCCCACGGGCGGCCGATGGCCTGCAGCACGGGCGCCCAGCGGCCGGCGGTGGCGAGGCGGCGCTGCTGTGCCACCGGGATGGCCAGGATGATGCACGGCGGCGCGATCAGCGCCAGCAGCAGGTAGCTGATGGTATGGAAGCTGGCGAGGTAGCCGGCACCGAGGGCGCCGATGGGCCAGTCGAGCGCCAGCCAGATGGACACGAGTCCCGCGGTGAACCAGGCCATGCTCGCCGCCGGGCGCGCCGGGGCCTCGGGCCCGCGCAGCACGCCGCGCCAGTACGTGAGGGCGAGCGCGGCCAGGAAGAGCCACACGCCGGGGTACGCTTTCCAGGCCCAGGTCCACGGCTCGCCCGTGGCGGAGCACCACCAGGTCATTCGTTGTACCGCCGGACGGGGAGCTTGAGGGTCACGCTCCCCGCGTGGGCGAAGCGGAGGGTCACCGGGAGTGAGTCGCCGGCCTCGGGGCGGGGGTCGTAGTCGGTGAGCATCAGGTGCGTGCCGCCTGGCTTGAGCCAGAACTCGCCGCCGGGGGGAATGGCGATGACGTCCACGTGCGCCATGTCGCCGCCGTGGAACATGGCACCCTTGGTGATGGGGCTCGACGCCTCGAGCAGGGTGTCGGCGGTGGCGCCGGTGTTGCGGACGCGGAAGTAGGCGGCGCCGCTCGCGGGCGTGATGGGGCGGAAGGCGAACCCCTCGCTGATGCGCAGGTCCCCGAGGGTGGCGGAGGCCACGGGGGGGCCGCCCCGGCAGGCGCCGAGGGCAAGAGCGAGCGCGGCGGCGCGCGCGAGGCGGGCGCTCACGACTTCACCAGCAGCGGCAGGTCGTTCACCCAGTCGGCCTGCCGGATGCCGAAGGGGTAGACCACGTGCGCCAGGTTGTCGCGGGTGAAGGCGAGGACCATGGAGCTGTGGGCCACCGTGTAGCTGTCGGGCGTCTTCCCCGGCTCCCGGAAGGCCAGCCCCATGCGGAGCTGGTGCTGGACGGCCACGATGGAGGCGCTGTCCCCCGTGAGCCCCACGAAGCGCCGGTCGAAGTTGTCGAGCCACTTGCGGATGACCTGGGGCGTGTCGCGCGCGGGGTCGGTGGTCACGAACACCACCTCGAGCTTCTGCGGGATCTCCGGCCCGAGCTTCTGGAGGGCCGCGGCGATGTTGGCCAGGTGCACCGGGCAGACGTCGGGGCAGTTGGTGTAGCCCAGGAAGAGCAGCGTGATCTTCCCCTCGGTGCGCTCGCGGAAGTTGTACGGCTTGCCGTCGGTGTCCGTGAGCGTGAAGTCGGGCTTGGGCACGGGCGGCATGATCTTGGGCCCGTGGGTGCCCTCGAGGTTGGGGAGGCCGGGCGGGAGCGCCGCCTGGTCCGCCGGGGGCGCGTCGGGGGTTGCGCGCGGCTTGCAGGCCCCGGCGAGGGCCAGCGCGGCGAGCAGGAGGAGCGACGGACGGAGTGCCATGCGGGATTCCTTAGAGTGCCGGGGCCGGCAGGGCCACGAGCACGGCGGTCACGGCCACGAGCAGGAGCGCCACGGCCAGCTCGAAGCCCGCGGAACGGCGGAGCGCCTCGGTGGCGTCGGGGGTGCCGAGGCTCGGCAGCAGGCGCTGCCAGTTCCACGCGCCGAAGCCCATCACCCCGAGCAGCACCACCACCTTGGTGACGAGCGCGGCGCCATATTGTGAGGCAAGCAGCCGGGGGAGCGAGCCCACATAGGCGTAACCGAGGAGGCTCCCCGCCCCGACGGCCAGCGCGGCGCCGGTGAGCGCGAGCGGCGAGAACACGGCCACCAGCCGGGCGAGCGCCGCATGATCCTCCCCGCCCCGCGCCTGGCGGATGCCGGCGATGAACATGGCCGCGAGCGTGCCGAGCCAGATGCCGCCACCGAGCAGGTGCAGCGTGTGGAGCCCCACGCCGAGGGCGGCGCCCCAGGGGTGCTCGAGGGCGTGGCCCGTGAGCGGCGACGTGCCGGCCACGAGCAACGCCGCGGTGCCCACCAGCGCCACCCCCACCGCGGGACGGCGCGGCGCCAGCAGCACCGCGGGCAGCGCGAGGAGCGAGGCGGCGAGCTGGGCCAGCCACCCCTTGCCCCACGCGGTGCTGAACAGGATGGGGTGCGCCACCTCCCACTGCAGCGGCTCCCCCGGCTCGAGGAAGGCGCGGACCTGGCCGTAGGCGCGGAGCAGGTGCGCCAGCGGGAGCAGCAGCACCGGCACCAGGGCCCAGCGCCAGGTGGTGGCCAGCGCGCGGGCGGCGAGGGCCTGGTCGTCGTCATCCGCCCCGCGCCAGCGCGGGATCAGTGCCGCAAACAGCGCCACCCCGACGAGCGCCAGCGCCGCCGCGTACGCGAGGCCGCGGCCGAGCGTGTAGAGGTCGAGCGGGAGGGGGACGGTCTCGTGGTCCATCGGGCGCTGGCGAAACGTGGCTCAGCCGCGGCCGGGATCGGACCGCGCGGGGAGCAAGATAGTGCGCCGGGGTGGCGGAGGTCAGGCTCGGGGTTGAGGGGGTGCTGCGGCGGGACTCGTCGCGGGGACCGGGGGCTGGCGCAGGGCGGGCGGTGAGTCACACCGCCCCCAGCCCTCAATTGCGGCCTGCGTCCGGCACCACCGGCAGCACCACCCACGACGCTGCCTCGGCATCGTGCCGGATGCGGATCACGCCGGCGCGCGTCTCGGCGCTCTCGGTCTCGAGCGCCCCCGTCTGCGGGTTCACGGAAAAGAGCGGGAAGAAGGCGGTGGAGAGGACGATCCGCAGCCGGTGCCCCGGCGCGAAGCGGTTTGCCGTGTACAGCTCTGCGATCCGCAGGCGCATCAGCGTGCCCGGCGGCACCAGCTCGCGTGACGGGCCGCCGTTGCGGTAGCTCGCCCGCACCAGGCCGGTGCCGGGACTGGCCAGGTTCCAGGCGGTGCCGTCCGGCGCCACGTCGTAGAGCTGGAGCCAGAGGTCGAAGTCGGGCACCGAGGCCTGCACCGCGAACTCGGCGGTCACCTCGCCGATGATCTCCACCGGGCGCGCGAAGGGCGCCGTCTCGAAGGCGACGAGCCCCGCCCGCGGCGCCAGCGTGGCGTAGTCGTGGGCGCCATAGGCGCCGCCATAGGGGTCGGTGAGCGGCTCCGCCGGGTTGCTCGCGATGGCGCTCGGCGGCCCGCCCGGCGCGCGGGCGAGCGCGCCGATGGTCCGGGCATCGGCGCGCCCCGCCAGGCGAAGGGTGTCGGGCACGAGCCCGGGCACCGGCCAGCGGGGGAAGGCCCGCCAGCGGTTGGCGCCCATCACGAACACCTCGACGGGCGCCGGCGGCGCCGGCGGCTGCTGCTTCAGGTGGGCGTCCATCCAGTCGAGGACCAGGGCCGCGTAGTCCCGGCCCGCGGCCGGGCCGAAGTCCCGCTTGCCGGCGAGGCCCTCCTGGATGGCGTCCACCCCATGCTGCCATGGCCCGAGGATGAGCCGCGCGCCGGCGGGGCCACCCCGGCTCTCCGTCAGCTTCACGAAGTTTCGGACCGCGCCCGCCGGTCCGTACGGCTCGTCGAACCAGCCGGACACGTTGAGCACGGCCGCGCGCACGTCGCCGAAGTCGGCGGGCAGGGCGGCCCAGGCCCACCACGGATCGCGCGGCGGGTGCCGCATCCACTCGTAGTACCAGGGGGCGATGCCCTGAAAGTCGGGCAGCGTGAGGAGCGGCCGCCAGCGCTTGGCGGCCATGAGGCCCTGGGCGGCCGTCTCGGCCGCGGCGGAGTCGGTGGCCGGTCCGGCCACGCCGAGCCGGCGCCGAAGGTCGGGGGCGATGTTGTACCAGGTCCAGTCGAGCCAGGAACTGTCCCACACGCCGCCGGCATACCAGAACTGCTCCGGCACGGCGTAGGTCATGGCCGGCACCATGGCGCGGAGGGCGGGCGGGCGCTCCTTCGCCGCCAGCCACTGCACCGCCGCGGGGTACGAGAGGCCCACGGTCCCGACCGCGCCGGTGCTCCACGGCTGGCGCGCGGCCCACTCGATGGTGTCGTAGCCGTCCTTGCCCTCGTTCCGGTACGCGTCGAACGCCCCCTCGGACCCATGGCGGCCGCGCACGTCCTGGTGCACCACCGCGTAGCCCCGGGCCACCGCCGCGCGCGTGACGCCGGAGGCCTCGGCCGCGTCGGCCCGGCCGTAGGGGGTGCGGAAGATGAGCACCGGGAACGGCCCGCCGGTGCCGGGGCGCCAGACGTCGGCGCGCAGCACCACACCGTCGCGCATCGGCACGGCGACGGCGGTGTCGATGCAGGCCGCGGCCTCGACCACGTCGCAGCCGGTGGCTTGTGCGGCAAGAGAAGGGGCGCCGCCCCACGAGAGGACGGCGCCCACCACGAGCCCCGACGCGAGGCGGCGGCCCGGCTGCATCATCACGGCTTCGTCGGCTGGGCGGCGGGGTCGAAGGTGAAGGTGTAGCGACCGCGGACCACGTGCCCGTCGCGCGAGCCCGTCTTCCACGCCACCACGTACTTGCCCGGCGCGAGCGCCACCGGGATCGTGCCGCCCACCGAGAGGGTGTCGTCCGTGGCCGCCAGCTTCACCACCGCCACGGGCGAGTTGTCGGCCTTGAGCAGCGTGGCGCCGGAGAGCGCCACCTCCGGCCGCTCATTGAACCAGAGCCGCACCTGCGTCGGGGCCACCGTCACGGTGCCGTCCACCGCCGGCTCGGCCTTCTCGAGGTGGGTGTGCATGACCGCCGCGCCGGTGAGCAGGGCGCCGGCCAGGGCATACACGGCAAGACGATGGACGCGCATGACGGGGCTTCCTCCTGAATGAGGGGGGAAGATAATTGGGTCCGCACCTCAGGGTGGGAAGCGGAGCCGGGCGCCCGCAACGCGGCGCGACCCGTCCGTCACCCGCGTCCACGCGAGGTACGCGCCGCCGGCGCCGAGCGCGGCGAGCTGCGGCTGCATCCCGCCGTCGCTGCCCGGGACGGCGACACCGCGGACGGCGGTGGCGGCCCCGGTGACGTGCGCCGCCGAGATCCGCCGGCTGCCGTCCGCCGCGATGTCCCAGGCCGCGAGCGTCGCGCCGCCGGCGAGCGGGAGGAGTGCCGCGTGGGCGCTCGGCAGGAGGCTGTCCGTCACCAGGGCGAGGGGCGGCGCTCCCGCCCGCGCCAGGAAGACGCCTGCCCCACCCGGCCGTCCGGTGTACCACGCCACGTGCCGCGCCCCGTCGTCGCCCACGGCCAGGGCGGGGCCGGTGTAGGGGCAGCCAGGGTACACCCAGCCGTCCTCGTGCACCCGGGCGGGCGCGGGCGCCGCGCCGGCCCCGGCCGGGAGGCGCGCGAGGACGACGTCGCGCACGTCCCCGGGGAAGTGCTGCCGCCATGCGCCGGCCACGCTTCCGCCGGGTTCACGCGCCAGCGTCACGCGACAGCAGGGGCACGCGGCGGGCCAGCGCGCCTGGTTGGGCCCCCACGTGGCGCCGAAGTCGGTGGAGCTGACGGAGTAAATGGTGGCGTCGGCCTCCTCCGCGGAGCCGGGGTCGGCCGCGGTGCGCGCCTGCTCGGCGGCGAAGGCGGCCGGTCGGCGCTCGTCCAGCCACGCCACCACGAGGCCGCTGTCGCCCTGCCAGGCGGCGCCGTGGAACAGGTGGGCGCCGGCGGGGTCGGCGGCCGTGGTGTCGTCGTTGAGCGTCACCGCGCGCGACCAGGTGCGGCCCCCATCCGCCGAGCGGCTGGCGCGGAGGCGGCTCGCGGCCCAGCGCCGCCCGGGAACCCGATACTCCTCCACCCACACCACCGCCAGGCGGCCCCCCGGGCCCGCCACGAGACGGGGGGAGGCCTCGCCCTGCGGCTTGAGCCCGCTGTCCGCCATCGAGACCTGGCGGAGGGTGGTCCAACTGCTCCCGCCGTCGGCGGAACGCGTGACGTAGACCTGCCAGGGTCGGCCGGGACCGCGGGCCACGAAGCTCGCAAGGAGGTCGCCGGTGCCCGGATCCACGGCGAGCGCCGGGTCGGCCGACTCGGCGAAGGCGTCCGCGGGCCCCGGCGCCGACTCGACGGCGAGCGCCGGCCTGCGACCGCAGGCTGGCCCGCCCAGGAGGGCGAGCAGACACAGGAGGCGGGGGACATGGCGCGGTGCGGGCGAGTGCATGGGCGGGAGAATAGTCCCCGGCGTGGGCGGATCGCCAGTCGCGTTTCGCGCCTGCAACGTGGCGCGCCCGCGCCTGGGAGCGTCTTGCCGGAGCCACGGACCCGCAGGCAGATTCGTGGCGTCCCCATGACCGTGCGCATCCTCCCGGCCCCGTGCCGGCGCCTGATCGGCCTCGTCCTCGTCCTCGCGCTCGGCGTCAGTGCCCTGCTCGAGACCCGGGGGCACGGCTGCCAGGCACGCGCGGCGGAAGCGGCGGCGGTCCCAGCCCATGCGCATCACGGCCCGCACGGTGTACCGGGAGCCCCCGCTCCCGGCCTCCCCGCCGACTGCGACTGTGTGGGCCACGCGTGCTGCAGCGCGCCGCCCTCGCTCCCGAGTGACGGGGTCGTTGCGCTCCTCGTTGCGGCACCGACGCCCGCCGCACCGGTGCCGGTGCGGCAGGCGGGGACGCTGCCGGCCCCTCCCGACCACCGCCTCCCCTTCCCTCTCGGTCCTCCCGCGCCGCTCGGCTGACCGCGCACCCCTCGCGCGGCCATTCCCGAGTTCTGCCGGTGTCCCGGCGTCCGCCCTGCGGGCGCGGCGGGCCGCCGGTCATCCCCTCTCTATCTTGCGCGGGAGTTTTCTCATGTTCCGTCCTACGTTCCTTGCCGCGGCCCTTGGCGCGGCGATTGTCCTCGGCGCGTGCAGCAGCGACGAGGCCACCGGCCACAGCCACACCCCGCACGACGCCAAGCTCTTCGTGGGCAGCACCGAGCTCACCGCGCCGGTGCAGCTCGACGCGGGCCAGACCGTGCGGGTCGAGATCAAGTTCTACGACCACGACGGCGCCGAGCTGGTGGGCCTCGATGCCGATCACTTCTCCGCCATCATCTTTGCTCCGAACACGCTGGCCACCGTCGCCACGGTCACGGGCGAGCCGTTCCAGTGGGACGTGACGGCGCAGGCCGCCGCCGGCTCCGGGACCGTCACCATCAACTGGGGCCATGATGCGGCGGCCGATGAGCTGAGCTTCGGGCC
The DNA here is from genome assembly GCA_964598655.1 of uncultured Gemmatimonadaceae bacterium. GTDB lineage: Bacteria > Gemmatimonadota > Gemmatimonadetes > Gemmatimonadales > GWC2-71-9 > JADJOM01. The sequence goes on along the minus strand of CAZRCT010000008.1, from coordinate 30,166 downwards.
GTTCGCCGTCGACGTGGTGGCCGCGCCGTGACGCGGCACGGGTGGGCGGGCGCGCTGCTGCTGGCGCTCCCGCTCACCGGGCTCCACGCCCAGGACGTGCGGCGCGACAGCACCGCCGTGGAACTGCCGACGCTCGAGGTCACGGTGCCGCGCGCCAGGGCGCGCGCCACCGACCAGCCCGGCGTCACCGTGCCGGCCGAGGCGGTGCAGCGCGCCCCGGCCACCAGCAGCTACGACCTGATCCGCCGGACCGCCGGTCTCGAGGTGCACGAGCAGGGCCAGGGGCCGGGCTGGGCGTCGGACGTGGTGATCCGCGGCTTCACGTCGGACCACTCGTCGGACGTGCTGCTCACCATCGACGGCGTGCCGGTCAACCTCCCCATCCACGGGCACGTGGAAGGCTACGCCGACTGGAGCCTCCTCTCGGTGCCGTCGGTGAAGAGCATCGAGGTGATCCCGGGGCCCACCAGCCCCCGTTACGGCAACTTCGCCTTCGGCGGCGTGGTGGCCGTGGAGACCGCGGCTGATGCCGAGGACACCCGCTTCGGCACCAGCGGCTCGAGCAACGGCGACGCCGGCGCCTGGCTGCGCACCGGCGCCCGCGGCGACACCCGTGGCGGCCTCGTGGCCCTCGAGGCCCGCCGCGACGACGGCTGGCGCCGGAACAGCGACGGCTGGCTCGGCAACGCCTTCCTGCGCGGGTGGACGCTCGCGGGGCTGACGCGCCTCGAGGGCACGCTCGCGCTCTACGGCTCCACCTGGGACTCCCCGGGCTTCGTGAGCGTGGCCGACTACAACGCCGGCCGCCTGACACGCGCCCAGGATCCCACCGACGGCGGCGATGCCCGCCGCGCCGTGGCCCGCGTGGGCCTCAAGCGCCCGCTCGGCGATCGCTGGCTGCTCGACGCCTTTGCCTGGGGTCAGCTCGGCCGCTCCACGGTGTTCCTGAACGTGCCGGAGGACGGCCTGGTGGAGCAGCAGGAAGAGCGGGACCGGCGCACGGCGCTCGGCCTGACCACCATGCTCCGCACCACCCGCGCCTCGGGCGAGTGGAGCCTCGGCGCCAGCGCCCGCACCGACCGCGGCCGCTACGACCTCTACGCCACCGACCGGCGCACCCGCACCGACACCACCCAAGCCACCGAGGGCCGCTACCGTGAGGGCGCCCTCTGGCTCGGGTGGGCCAGCCCCGCGCGCCCGTTCCAGGTGGAGCTGGCGGTGCGGGGCGACGTGCTCCGCTTCGCGGCCCGCGACCGCCTGGCCGGCCAGGCGAGCTTCACCGCCCACACCACCGGCATCGTGAGCCCCAAGGTGCGGCTGCGGCAGCGCTTCTCCGACCGCCTGGCGCTGTCGGTGAGCGCCAGCCGCGGCTTCCGGAGCGCGGTGGGCGCCATCGCCAGCCCGGACCGGCCGCTGGTCAGCGAGTGGTCGGGCGACCTCGGCCTCGGGTATGCCGGCCGCCGGCTGCAAGGGCGCCTCACCGCCTTCCAGGTGGAGGTGCGGAACGAGCGGATCCAGAACCCGGTGACGCTCGTGGTGAGCGACGCGGGGAAGAGCCGGCGCCGGGGCCTGTCGCTCGACGTGGCCGCCGAGGCGGCGCCGGACGTGCACCTCATGGGTGAGGTGACCTACAACGACGCGAAGATCACCGGCTCGAGCGGCACCGCCGCGCCCCTGGTGCCGGTGCGCGCCGAGGCCGTCTGCCCCTGCCCGCGCGCGGAGCACGACGAGCCGCTGACGCCGGGCGCGCGCGTGCCCGGCGTGGCCAAGTACTTCGGCCGCGTGGGCGGTGATGCCCACCTGACCCGCCGGCTCGGCCTGCGGCTGCAGGCGCGCTTCTCGGGGCCGGTGGTGCCCATCGGGGAGCCGGATACCGAGACGCAGCCGTTTGCGCTGCTCGATGCCGGCCTGTCACTGCACCTGCCGTCGGTGGGCGGGACGGTGGACCTGGACCTGCTCAACGCCCTCGACACCAAGTATCCGGAGCTCCGTGCCGGCGGGTTCATCAACCCTGGTGCACCACGGACGCTGCGTTTCGCGTTCCGCAGCGGTAGCTGACGGGCGCGGCCCCTGGCGCGCGACGGGGCAGCCCTCCCTGGGGAGGACTGCCCCGTTCCGTTTCCGGCGAGGCGACCGCGCCTGCCGCCCGGCTAGAACCGGCTGCTCAGCCGCAGCACCACGTTCCGCCCGATGCCGGGATTCTCGGCGTTGGTCTTGAGCCGGCTCAGGAAGTCGGCGTAGGCGGTGTTGAACA
>CAZRCT010000008.1:4238-27812 GCA_964598655.1 uncultured Gemmatimonadaceae bacterium | reverse complement strand
TTCTCGGCGTTGGTCTTGAGCCGGCTCAGGAAGTCGGCGTAGGCGGTGTTGAACAGGTTCCGCACCACCAGGTCCACGTGGAGCGCCTTGGGCGAGGACCCGAGCGAGAAGCCGCCCCCGACGTTCACCAGCGAGTAGGCCGCCGAGCGGAAGCCCGCGCCCCCGAACGCCCCCGCGAAGAAGATGGCCTCGGCCGGGTCCAGGCGGGTCTGGCGGGCGTGGCTCTCCCCGCTGAAGAGGAAGTACGGCTCGGCGAGGAGCCCGCGCCCCGCCGCCTCGAGACGCACCGTCCAGGTGACGCGGAGCGGCGGCATGGCCGGGAGCGGGTTGCCGGTGCTGGTGTTGGTGCCACGGACGTAGTCGGCGGTGCCCTGCAGGTGCAGCCAGCGGGTGGGGTGGACCTGCCCCGCCAGCTCCATGCCGCTCAGGCGCGCGTTGCCCTGGGTCACGTCGTAGACCTGGAAGCCGGAGCCCGGGTCCGTCTGGCCGGTGGGCACGGTGTAGATGAAGTCCTGCACCCAGTTGACGAAGCCCCCGAGTTCCACCGCGGCGCGGGTGGTCTGGAGGCGGAGGGCCAGGTCGGTGTTGAGCGACTTCTCCGTCGCCAGCCCGGCGTTTCCCCGCTCGAACGCCACGGTGCCCTCGTGCACGCCGTTCGAGAACAGGTCGAAGCTCGACGGCGCCCGGAACCCGCGGCCGATGTTGAACACCACCGCGACCGGCTCCGCCATGCGATAGAGCAGGCCAAGGTTGCCGGTGAGGGAGTGCCAGGCGCGGTCCTGGTCCACCGGGAGCACGGTGTCGCGGACGGCGAGGTAGCGGTAGTCGTACCGGGCGCCCACCGACACGTCGAGCCGCCCCAGCGTCACCTGCTCGAAGCCGTAGACACCGAGCCCGGTCACGTCGGTGTTGGGGATCAGGGTTTCCTCGCCGCCCTTGTCGAACGCGGTGCGGAGGGCGCTCAGGCCCACGATGCCGTGGAGCCGGCCGGCGAGGGTATGGTGGAGGAGCGCGTCGGCGGTGTAGTTGCGCGAGACCAGCTCGAGCGCCGCCTCGGTGTCCCCGGCGACCTCGAACTCCCGCCGCCGGTTCCGCTCGGCGCCGAGCTTGAGCTCGAGGCGGGCGGCGCCGAGCGGCAGGTCGCCGTCCACGCGGACGCGGGTGGTGCCGATCCGCTGGAACGGCGTGGCGGCGGGGTCCTCATCCGTCAGCTCCACCTTCTCGTCCCGGCGCGACACGGTGGCCGTGAGGTTGCCCCAGGCGCCGCGGGTGCCCACGGCCAGGCTGCCGCCGAGGGCGCGGTTGCCGCTGTTCCAGAGGCGATAGTCGGGCGTGCGCACGTCGTCGCCGGCGCGGCCGCTCAGGGTGGCCCGCAGGCCCAGGTTGCCGCGCGCCGCCTCAAGCAGGAAGGCGCCGTCCGGCTCGCGGGTGTTGCTGCGGTAGGTGGCGGTGAGTTCGCCGCTCACCGCGGTGGTGCCGGGATCGGCCGTGGGGAGGGGGCGCGGGATGATGTTCACCACGCCGCCGAGCGCGTCGGAGCCGTAGAGGACGCTGGCGGGGCCCCGGATCACCTCGATCCGGTCCGCCATGGCGGTCTCGATGTTGGGGCCGTGCTCATCGCCCGACTGCTGGGTCTCCATGCGCTGGCCCTCGTCGAGGATCAGCACGCGGTTGGCGGTGAGGCCGCGGATCACCGGCTTCCCGATGCCGGCCCCGGTGCTGAGCGAGTGCACACCCGCCACCTGGTTCAGCGTCTCGCCGAGGCTCGGCGCCTGGGCGGCGTGAAGGTTCTCGCCGTCCACCACGGCGGTTGGCTGCGGGGAGCTAAGCGGGTCGGTGGCGCTGGGGGTGGAGGTCACCTGGATCGGCGGCAGCTCCACCAGCGATTCGGTGAGCGTGAGGTTGATGACCTGGTCCGCGTCCGCCACAACCACGCGGCGCAGCACCGGCTTGAAGCCAATGGCGGAGACCGACAGCGTGTAGCTGCCGGAAGGGATGCCGGGGAACTGGAACCGGCCCTCGACGTCGGTGCGGGCCTGGCGGCCCAGCTCCACGAGGGACACGCGGGCCTCGACCACCGGGGCCCCGCCCTCGGCGGTGACACGCCCGGTGACGGCCCCGCCGGGCAGGAGCAGCGCGGCGGCCAGCAGGAACGACGACAGCATGAGAGGATCTCCCAGAACATGAGTCCGCCGACCCGGGACGATCCCGGATCGGCTCGCGACGCTACGGATTGTCGGAGGGACTCAGGCGGCCGGCGGGCCGCGGGAGGGCGGGAGGGCGAGGTCGCTGGCCGCGACGAAGCGCGTGTCCAGCACGGAAATCGTGAGGCGCGTGGTGACGGGGTCCAAGGCGGGCCGCACCGCCGGGCTGGCCAGCGCCCGCTCCACGGCGGCGCCCTCCCCGAGGCGGCAGATGTGCACGTGCGTCCGCGCATCGGAGCCGTCGGTGAGGTAGCGCTCCGCCACGCGCTGCGCGCCGGGCTGGCTGTGGAACAGGATGGCGTCGGCCAGGGGCAGCCCGAGCCCACCCCCCACGAACGTGAGGAGCAGGCACAGCAGCGCGGCCCGGGAGCGCGGCTGCATCGGTCAGGCCGGGACGCGGTCCGTCATGTCAGGCCGCCGCGGCCTGGAGCCGCTTCCCCCCGAAGGTGAGCAGCAGCAGCAGCCCGAACACGCACACGATCGTGGGCCCCGTCGGCAGGTCGTAGCGGAAGGAGAGCGCCAGCCCCGCCGCCGAGGCCAGCGTGCCGGCGAGCCACGCCAGCAGCGTGAGCGGCCCCCAGCGCTCGGCGAACTGGAACGCGATGGCCGCCGGCACCACCAGGAAGGAGAACACCAGCAGCACCCCCACGATCTGCACCGAGAACGCGATCACCACGCCGAAGCTCAGGTAGAAGAGGAAGTCCCACCACCGGAGGTTCCAGCCCTGCGCCTCGGCCTCGTGCTCCGCCAGGCTGATGGTCTGGAAGCGGCGCCGGAACACCCAGTGGAAGATGCCCACGCCCACGTACACCGCGGCCATCCGCACTATGGGCCCCCACCCCACCCAGAGCAAGCTGCCCACCAGGATGTCCTTGATGGCCTCGCCGCCCTTGGGCGAGCGGTCGGCCACGAGCAGCGACGCCGCCGAGGCCACCACGTAGGTGATGCCGATGATGGCCTCCTGCGGCACCCGCCCGCGGATCCGGCTCCGGCTCAGGGCGAAGAGCGCCGCGCCGAGGGTGGTGAACCCCAGCGAATAGGCGAACGCGCGCGAGCTGTCCGGCTCCGCCCCCGCGAAGATCGCGATGGTGGAGCCGAGCGCCGCCATCTGCGCCAGCGAGAGGTCCACGAAGATGACCTCGCGCCCGATCACGTGGAGTCCGAGGTAGGAGTGGATGGCCACGATGACCATGCACGCCACCAGCGGCGCGAGCCAGAGGCTGTGGAGGAGGCTGTCCATGCTCAGTGTCCCCCGGCGCGCATGGCCTGCGCGAGCCCGTTCACCCAGCTGTCCATCAGCTGGAAGTAGGTGGCGGTGTCCGGCGCGCCGTCGGTGTTCTCGGCCACCACCACGGCGGTGGCGCCGGTCTTCTCCGCCACCTGGCGGATCTGGTTGCGGTCAAAGTAGTTCGACGCGAACAGCACGGGGATGTGGTGCTCCCGCATGTACCCGATCACGTCCATCACGTGGCCCGGGGTCGGCGGGATGCCCGGCTTGGCCTCGATGAACTGGGCGCAGGTCACGCCGAAGCGGTTGCTGAAGTACGCCCACTCCCGGTGGTAGCAGGCGATGTCCTTGCCGCGGAAGGCCTCGGCGGTCTTGAGCCAGCCCCCAAGCCGGGTGAGGAGCGGGGCGCCCTGGTACGGGGTCTTCCAGAGGAAGTCGAGCAGCTGGTTGCCGGCCAGCAGGCGGTACGCGGTGGCTGGGGTCAGCACCTGCACCAGCTCCGTGCCCATGGTCGCGGCCAGGATGCGCTGCTCGAAGTCCCCCTCCCGCGTGGTGTAGGCCGCGGCGCCCGCCGGGTCCACGCGCTTGAGCCCGGCCAGGATGTTCCGCGCGATGATGATGGCGTTGACCGGGTCGGTGTGGATGTGCGGGTTGCCGTCGGCGTGGATGTCGCCCTGGGCGCGGTCGAGGCTGGTGGGCACCTCGAGCAGCGTGATGCCGGTGTAGGCGGTCACGTAGCCAGGCCCGCCCTCGGCGACCTTGCGGTTGGAGGCGCGGTCGAGGAGCGGCGGCACCCAGAGCTCGAGGTCGAGCCCGGTGGTGACGAAGAGGTCCGCGTCGCGCAGCAGCGCCACGAAGCTCGGCTTGGGCTGCACGAAATGCGGGTCCTCGTCGCCCCGCGCGATGGCGGTGACGGTGCCGCGATCGCCCACGACCTCGCGCGCGATGGCGGCGTACGTCGTGAGGCTGGTGACGATCCTGAGCGGCGCCGGGGCGGGCGCCGCGGCGAGGGGCGCGGCCGCGAGGGCCAGGGCAAGGAGCAGCATGTCAGTAGGTCTCGTGTTTGTGGGGGCCCATCGCAAAGACCACCTGGAACCGGAGGCGCGCGTCGGTGCTGGTGTCGGAGCCGCCCGCCTCCTGGCCCTCGAGCCGCAGGTAGACGAACTCGCTCTGCCACCACGTGAGCGTCGGGGCCACCTGCCAGGCCGTGGTGTAGGCGCCGCGGGGCGCCTCGAGCCAGTCACCGCGCACGCCGAGGATCCAGCGGCGCGAGGCGCGGAAGTTCAGGTCGGCGAAGCCGCCGTAGCGCGTGGTGCGGGTGCCGCCCAGGTCGGCATGGAAACGGTAGCCCTCGGCGCGGAGCGTCAGCTCGCGGCGCGTGGCGGCGGAAGGCGGGCGCCAGGTGAAGCGAAAGTCGGCGCCCACCACCCGGCTCCGCAGCGCGCTGTCGGCACTGTTGCCGCCCATGGCGGTCACGCCGAGCTGCGCGTAGGTGCTGGGCGAGAGCTGCCAGAAGTTCTGCAGCCGCGCCAGCAGGGTGGGCTGGCGGCTGCCGGCGTAGAGCGGCTCGCTCTCGGCGCTGGTGCCCTGCAGCCAGAGTTCGTGGGTGCCATGCGCCAGGGAGAGCGGCAGCGCGGTGTAGAGCGAGAGCCCCGCGCCGGCCAGGCCGTCCTCCCCGAGATAGCGCTGGTAGACCAGCGGGTACTCGGTTTCCGGCAGCGCGTGGAGGTGCCAGCGGTTGAGGTCGCCCACCGCCTGGCGCATCCGGCCGGCATCCACGCGGAGCTTGCCGGGGAGGCCGGTGTAGGTCACGTACCCCTCCTCGACGCCGACATCGCCATCCTCCAGTGCGATGAAGATCTTGGCCGAGGAGTAGGGATCGAGCGTGGACTGGAGGGCCACCTCGAACTCGCGGGCCAGGGCGTTGTCGCGCTGCGGCGAGCGATCGCGCGCCTCGAACCGGATGTCGCCGGTGGCGCTGATCTCGGGGTTCATGGCGGAGGCGTTGCGCTGCCGGCTGATGAAGATGGGCTCGGCCCGCGCGGTGTCCGCGACCGCCACGGGGGAGGCGCCGGCCGCGGCGTCGGCCGCGGCGCGGAGCGCCGCCAGCTCGTCAGGGGCTTGTGCTGCGGGTGCCGGGGCGGCCGCCAGGGGAGTGGCCCCGGCGCTGCACCGCTGCGCCACCAGTCGCTCCAGCCGGCGGGCGAGCATCGCGACGGCCTGGGTGACGGAGTCGGTGCCGGCAGGCACCGCCACGGCGGCCCCCGCGGGACAGAGGCCGCGCTCGAGGCTGTCGAGGCGGGCGGCGAGGGCTCGCACGGCGGGTTGCAGGCTGTCCGTTGGCTGCTGGGCGCGAGCCTGGCGCGCCATCACGATGGCGAGCAGGCCCACCCACAGGAGGGGGAGGCGCAGACGATTCATGGATGTCCCAGCGTTGGGTGCCCCCGGCGTGGGCCGGAGGACACGGTTCAACCCGCGATTGTATGTGACCGGAGCGGGGTCAGGCGCTGGGTGGTGCGCGGGAATGGAGGGAGGTGGCGCGTGCGCCGGCAGGGGCGAGGCCCTGGTCGGGCCGGCGGACAACGGGGTGGTCAGCGGGGAGCCGCTCGATGCCGGCCGTCCAGGACAGCGCCGCGAACTTCGCGGCGGGCGCCTGCTCCAGCGAGCAGAGTTGGACGTGACTCGGGGCCTGCGGGCCGGCGGAGAGGATCCGTTCGGCCGCCGGCGTGGCGCCAGGCTGGCCATGGAAGATGATGGCATCCGCCAGCGGCAACCCGAAGCTCCCCGCCACGAAGGCGAGGAGCAGGAACAGGATCGGGGGGCGGGCGCGCAGCATCCTCATGGGAACGTCAAGGTATTACTCGTCTTGACGATAAGAAAGGAGGCGCACACCTTAGGGATACGCTCCCCAACCCCGGACGTTTCCGCATGCACCGTCGCCTGCTCCTGCCGTCGATGCTGGTCCTTGCCGCCGCCTGTGGCTCCGGCACCGATACCCAGAGCCAGCCGCTCACCCTCGAGGGCACCTGGACGCAGAGCGCGCACCTCGTGGACAGCGTCCATGGCGACGATCATGCGCACTTTGGCCAGTACGCGTTCGCCCAGGCAGCCGGGGGCGGGTTCACCGGCACCGGCCAGCAGGATGGCCTCTGCACGGCGTCCGGCAGTCACTACACCGGGCCGCTGGCGGACACCACCACCTTCCAGATCACCAACGCCACGCTCACCGGCCGCGCCGTCAGCTTCCAGCGCGACATCTGCAGCTTCTCGGGCAGCTTCGTGGCCGGCCGCAACGACCGCATCACCGGCACCGCCACCTGCGCCTACACCCGCAACGGCGTGGACTACACCTTCACGGGTGGCTGGCAGGCGGATCGCGTCAGCAACTGAGCCCGCCGGGCGCCGCGCCCCCTGGCGCACTGCCGTGCGGATGACCGACCAGGAACTGCAAAACCACAGAGGCACAGAGGGCACAGAGGTCACGGAGGGATCGAGCCCGGATCGGCGCGTTGCCGACCCGGGCTCTGAGGTTTTTTGGTGGGGCTCCGCGACTGGTCGGGGGCGTTGCCGGACCCGAACCCACCCCCAAAAAACATCACGGGCTCACCCCGCGGTGAGCCCACCATGCCAGGGCAGTTCTCTGTGCCCTCCGTGTCCTCTGTGTCTCTGTGGTTTCCCGCACTGAAGCCCGCCCCACCATCAGCCTTCCCTCCTCGAGCCCCCGCCAGCGTCACGCCTCGACGGTTTCGGCCGCGGGCCGCGCCGTCTCGACGCTCGCCGCCGGCCGGCGGAACGGCCCCTCGATGGGCAGGATGAACCAGAAGCTCGAGCCGGCGCCGTACACCGACTCGCAGCCGATGGTGCCGCCGTGCATCTCCACCAGGCGCTTCGAGAGCGCCAGGCCGAGCCCCGTCCCCTGCGCCTGCCGGCTGGCCGAGCTGTCCACCTGGCTGAACTCCTTGAAGAGCTTGGGCTGGTCCTCGGGGCGGATCCCGATGCCCGTGTCGCGCACCGAGACCCAGATGGCGTCCCGGGAGACGAGCCGCGGCTGCTCGCCGGCGCGGTCGGAGGGGAACGGGAGCGGCGCCCGGGTGGCCAGCGCGGCGACGGTCACCAGTCCCCCCTCCGGCGTGAACTTCGACGCATTGGAGAGGAGGTTGTAGAGCACCTGGCGCAGCCGGGTACCGTCGGCCAGCACGTTGAGCGGGTCCTCGCCCACCTCGAGGCGGACCTCCTGCTGCTTGGCGGTGCGGAGCGACGCCGTGTCGGTGATGGCCCCCAGGATGATCTGCCGGAGGTCGCTCGGCGCCAGGGACAGCGTCATGCGGCCGGCCTCGATCTTCGAGAGGTCGAGGACGCTGTTGATCAGGCCCAGCAGGTGCTGGCCGTTCCGCAGGATGGAGTCGAGGAATTCCTTCTGCTGCTCGTTGAGCGCGCCGAGCTCCTCGGTGAGGAGGAGATCGGAGAAGCCGTTGATGGCATTGAGCGGCGTCCGGAGCTCGTGGGACATGTTGGCCAGGAACTGGCTCTTGAGCTCGGTGGCGCGCTGCAGCTCGCGGTTCTTGGTGGCGAGCACCTCTTCCTTGCGGCGGCTCTCCTCGATGACGTGGGCGCGGTCGAGTCCCACAATGACCTGGTCCCCGAGGGTGGCGAGGAGGGCGAGGTCCGCGGGGGAGAAGGGGCGCTGGTCCTTGCGGTTGAAGGCCGCGAGCACGCCGATCACGAGTCCCGCGCTCCGGAGCGGCACCGCCGCGACCGACTTGGCCTCGAGCCCCGGGATATGGTAGCTCCGCGGGTCCTTGGCCATGTCGTCCACCATCAGGCCATCCTCGTTCATCACCACCCAGCCGAGCAGGGAGTGATCCACGGGGAGGAGGGTGTCCGTGGTGGCGGCCAGCGGGCCGCTGCCGCCGGCGAGCCGGACGAAGCGGCCTTCCTCCACCACGAACCCCACCGTGGCGCCTTCGCTGTCGAGGAGGTCGGCGGTGGCGTCCACGATGACCTTGAGCACCGGCTCGAGCGCCTCGTCGGCCACCAGCGTGGTGGAGGCCTGACGGAGCCAGTTGAGCTCCCGGTCGCGGAAGGCCACCCGCGCCTCGGCTGCCGCGGCAGCCGCCGCGGCGGTGGCCGTCCCATCCCGCGCCCGCCGCGCCGCGTGCCACAGGAGCCCGGCCGCGCCGACCGCCAGGAGGGCGCCGAGCGGCCGGGACACGCCAAGGGCCCACCCCGCCGTCAGGGCGAGGCCGCCCGCCAGCGCGAGCGTGGGCACGAGACCGGGAACCGGGGTGGGCCTATTCATCAGCTATAGCATCGGCCGGGCCGTGGCCGGAGACAAGGGCGGCCCGGCCCCCGGCGGGGATCACGGCTCGCTCAGGAGCTCGTGGAAGACGGTCTCGCCGGTGGCCAGCATGCGCCGCAGGTAGGGGCGGCAGAGGCCGCAGGTGGCGCCGCAGCCGGTTTCCCGCATCACGTCCGCCAGGTCCCAGCCGCGCTCGCGGGCGAGCGGGAGGAGCCTCACGAACGGCGTCTTGCGACAGACGCACCGGTCGATGGTGAGGCGATTCATCCCCAGGCGGGGCGGCTCAGGGGTCCGTGGGGCGGATGTCGAGCTCGCTCACCAGGGCGCGCTCGGGGAGCCGGAGCGCGTCGAGCACGGTGGCGGCGATGTCGTCGGGGTGGAGGATCTTCTCGAGGTTGGGCTTGAGCGTGCCCTGGGTGCGGATGAGCGGCGTGTCCACCGAGCCCGGGCAGATGGTGATGACGCGGATCTTCTCCTTCCGCACTTCCAGCATCAGCGAGCGCGCGAAGCCGAGCACGGCGTGCTTGGAGGCCGTGTAGGCGGTGCCGCCGGCGAAGCCGTTCCGGCCGGCGAGGCTCGCGATGTTGACGATGGCGCCGTGCTTCCGCTCGCGCATGCCGGGGAGGACGGCGCGCGTCACCAGGAAGAGGCTCCGCACGTTGGTCGTCATGGTCTGGTCCCACTCGTCGAGGGTCAGCTCGGCGAAGGGCTTCAGGTATGCGATGCCGGCGTTGTTCACCAGCACGTCCACGGGGCCGAGCTGGCCCGTCACCTCGGCCACCATGGCCTCGACGTCCCCGGGGTGGCCGACGTCGGCGGGGTGCCCGGCGGCGGTGATGCCGGCGGCGCGGAGCTCCTCGAGCAGCACACGGAGCTTCGAGGGGGTGCGGGCGCAGACGCCGAGCTGGTAGCCGGCCCGCCCGAGGGCAAAGGCGATGGCGCGACCGATCCCCTCGGTGGCGCCCGTGACGAGTGCGGTTGGCATGACCCAAACATAACCCGCCTCCCGCACCAGGGAGCGCGGCCCCGGGAGCCGCGCTTTCGATGTGGTATCATTGGCGCATGACGATCCCGCACGTTCCCCGCGTCCGCAGCACGCGCCGGCCCATCGAGGCGCCCCCGTCCTGGGGGGAACGACTCCGCGCCACCCGCCACCTCCCACGCCTGCTCCGCCTGGTGTGGGACACCCACCCGGCCTACAGCGCGACCATGGTGGCCCTCCGCCTGGGCCGCGCGCTGGTGCCGCTCGGCGTGCTCTGGGTGGGGAAGCTGATCATCGATCTGGTGGTGGGGCTGGTGAGCGGCACCCCGCTCCCGCCGCGCTTCGGCGTGACCCCGCTCGAGGAACTCTGGTGGCTGGTGGCCATCGAATGTGCGCTGGCCGCCGTGGGGGAACTGCTGGCCCGCGCCTCCGCGCTGGTGGAAGGCCTGCTCGGCGACCTTGTGGCCAACCGCACCAGCATCCAGCTCATGGAGCACGCCGCGAGCCTGGACCTGGAGCAGCTCGAGAACAGCGAGATCTACGACCAGCTGGAGCGCGCCCGGCGACAGACGGTGGGCCGCATCGGGCTCGTCACCGGGCTGCTGGCGGCGGTGCAGGACCTGGTGACACTCGTCTCGCTGGCCGTGGCCATCATGGTGTACGTGCCGTGGCTGCTCCTGCTGCTGGCGCTCGCGGTGCTGCCGTCCTTCCTCGGCGAGTCCCGCTTCGCGGCGCTGTCGTACTCGCTCCTCTTTTCCTGGACCGAGGAACGCCGCCAGCTCGATTACCTCCGCTACATCGGGGCCAGCGACGTCTCGGCCAAGGAGGTGAAGCTGTTCGGCCTGGCGCCGTTCCTGGTGGGGCGCTACGCCGCCCTGTCGCAGGAGTACTACGAGGCCAACAAGCACCTGGCGCTCCGTCGCGCGGTGGTGTCGTCGCTGCTGGCGCTCGTCGGGACGCTGGGCTACTACGGGGCGTACGCGGCCATCCTCTGGCTCACGCTGCAGCAGCACCAGTCACCGGCGGGGCCGTTCACCATCGGCGTGCTGACCTTCCTCGCGGCCTCGTTCCGGCAGAGCCGCGACCTGATCCAGCGGACGCTGCTCACGGTGGCGCAGTTGGTGGAGCAGAGCCTCTACCTCGAGGACCTCTTCTCGTTCCTCGCGGTGGAGCCGCGCATCCGCTCGCGCCCCGGGGCGGTGGCGGTGCCCAGCCCGCTGGCGGAGGGCTTCGTCTTCGAGGACGTCGGCTTCCATTATCCCGGGCAGGAACGCTGGGCGGTGCGGCACCTGAGCTTCCGCCTCCGACCCGGCGAGCGGGTGGCGCTGGTGGGCGAGAACGGCGCGGGCAAGACCACGCTCGTCAAGCTGCTGGCCCGGCTCTATGACCCAAGCGAGGGCCGCATCCTGCTCGACGGGCGCGACCTGCGCGACTACGACGTGGAGAGCCTCCGGCGCGCCGTCGGCGTCATCTTCCAGGACTTCTTCCGCTACGACTTCACGATCGCCGAGAACATCGCGGTGGGACACATCGCGCGGCGGGAGGACGAGCCGGCCATCGCCGGTGCCGCCGAGCGGAGCCTGGCCGACAGCGTGGCGGCCCGGTTCCCGGCCCGTTACCAGCAGCTCCTGGGCCGGCGCTTCGAGGGGGGCGTGGACCTGTCGGGCGGCGAGTGGCAGAAGGTGGCGCTGGCGCGCGCCTACCTGCGCGAGGCCCAGCTCCTCATCCTCGACGAGCCCACCGCCGCGCTCGACGCGCGGGCCGAGTACGAGGTGTTCCAGCGGTTCGCGGAGCTGACGGGCGGTCGGATGGCGGTGCTGATCTCCCACCGCTTCAGCACCGTCCGCATGGCGGACCGGATCCTGGTGCTGCAGGGCGGCGAGCTGTGCGAGCAGGGCAGCCACGACGAGCTCGTGGCGCTCGGCGGGCTCTACGCCGAGCTGTTCCAGCTGCAGGCGGCGGGGTATCGGTAGCGGGCGGGGCTGGTTGAGACTCGACCGGCCCCGCTCGTGCACCACATGCCTGACCCCGCACTTAACACGGCTGGCCCGGTCGCCGTCTCCGGGGCATCTTGGGAGGTCGACTCCCGCCCACCCGCCACTGGAGGACTGGATGCGCGTCCGGATCGGGGGCCTGCTGGCCCTGGCCACCACCTTGCTCGCTGCCTCACCGCTCGTCGCCGATGACTGGGAGCTGCTGGGGAGCCGGCAGGTGAGCTTCGCGGTGGATCACGACGTGATTCCCGTCACGGCCCGCGAGGGCGTGTTCCGCGCCCTCAAGATCGAGGTGGAGGCGGGCAACCTCGAGATGTACGACATCAAGGTGGTCTTCGGGAACGGCGAGGTGTTCTCGCCCGGGACGCGCCTGGTCTTCCGTGAGAACAGCCGGAGCCGCACCATCGACCTGCCCGGCAACCGGCGGGTGATCAATCGCGTGGAGTTCTTCTACCGGAGCCGCGTGCGCCGCGGCAAGGCCACGGTGCGGCTCTACGGCAAGGGCGGGGAGCCCGCCGCCCGGGCCGAGCGCCCCGGATCGGTGGCGCCCCCCGCCAGCCTGGCCGACGTGGCGGGGTGGACGCGGCTCGGCACTCGCGCCGTGACGTTCCGCGCCGAACGTGACCGCATCGAGGCCGTGGGCGAGGGGCCCTTCCGGCGCATCATGTTCGTGGTGCAGGGCGGCGACCTCGAGATGTTCGACGTGCGCGTGCGGTTCCGCAACGGCGAGGTCTTCTCGCCCACCACGCGGCTCGTCTTCGATTCCGAGACCCGCTCGCGCGCCATCGACCTGCCCGGCGACCGGCGCAACATCGCCGTCGTGGAGTTCACCTACCGGAGCCTCCGCGGTGGCGGTGAGGGGCGGGCAGAGGTCACGCTGTACGGTCGCTGACCGGCCGGGCCCGGCGCGTCGCGGGCCCCGCCCTGTGCGGCATCGGGCACGGCGGAACCGGGGGCCGGCCCCCTGCGTTAGGAGCCCCATGCGAATCGGGATGATGATCCTGGCCCTGGCCTTGGCCGCTCCGGCGATGGGGGCGGCGCAGCAGCGGGCGCCCGGGTTCACGGCGTGGCAGGCCACGGTGCCCGGGCCCGTGCGGCCGGCGCCGGGCGTGGAGCCGGCGGGCGGCGGGCGGTCCACTCCCCGGCTGGTCGTGGGCGGCCTGCTCGGGGGCGGCGTGGGGCTGGGCCTCGGGGCGCTGGTCGGCGGCGCGCTCGGCGGGGGCGACACTCTCTGCGGTGACGACCCCTGCGGCCTGGCGGAGGCCATCTTCGGCGCCATCGGCGGGGAAGTGGCATTGCTGCCGCTCGGGGTCCACCTGGCCAATGGCCGCCGCGGTAACTACCTGTTGTCGCTCCTGGCCTCCGCCGGCGTTGCGGCGGGCGGGCTGGCGCTGTCGGGAGGGGGCGATCATGGGGAGGTGCTGGCAGCGGTGCCGGTGCTGCAGATCGTCACCTCGATCCTGATCGAGCGCGGCACCTGACCCGCGCGCGCTGCGCGCGTGTGCCTCCCGGGGGAACGCAGGGCCGGCCGTCCGGCCCTGCGCCGCAGGGATCCCTAGGAAGCAGATGCCTCACCGGCCCGGCCCGCCGGCGCTCCGTGCGGCCGCGTACAGGTTGGCCACCCGGAACAGGCCCGCCTGGGTGGTGAGCCCGAGGACCTCCCGGATCCGGCCTCGGTGGTACGCCACCGTCCGCTCCGACAGCTCCAGCCGCTCGGCCACCTCCTCGCTGGAACACCCCTCCCCGATGAGCTGCAGCACCCGCAGCTGCTTGTTGCTCAACTGCGCCAGGAGCACGCGCATCTCGGCGCTCAGCGTCTCGGGGACGGGCGTGGGCCGCCTCCGTTCCTCGGGCGGGAGGGCCACGTCCGCCGTCACGTACCGGTGGCCGGCCAGCACCTCCGCGACGGCGTGCCGGATCTCGGTGGCGCGCGCCGTCTTGAGCAGGTACCCATCCGCGCCGGCGCGGAGCACCTCGCGCACGAAGGTGAGCTCGGCGTGCATGGTTACCGCCAGGACCCGCGGGCTGTCGGGCCGCGCCTTGAGCTCGCGGGTGAGCAGCACGCCGCTCTTTCCCGGCAGGGACAGATCCATCAGCACCAGCGCCGGCCGCAGCCGGTCCACGAGCGGCAGCACGTCGTCGCCGTGATGGGCCACCTCGAGGACCTGGTAGGGCGGCTCCACCATGGTGCGGAGGCCGCTTGCCACGCTCGGATGGTCATCCACGATCAGGAGGGTGGCGGGGGCGGTCATGTGCGGCCCGGGACGGGGAAGGTGACCTCGACGAGGGTGCCGCCGCCCGGCTCCGACTGGATGGTGGCGAAGCCCTCGAGCAGGCGCGCCCGCTCGCGGATGCTCACCAGCCCCAGCCCGCCCGGGGGGGCGCTGGTGCTCGCAAACCCGGCGCCATCGTCCTGCAGCTGGAGCACGCCACGGCCGCCCTCGAGGCTGAGGCGGAACATCACCGTGCCGGCCCGCGCGTGCTTCTGGATGTTGCGGAACCCTTCCTGGGCGATCCGGTAGAGCGTCAACGCCACCTCGGTGGGCAGCGTGTCGGCCGCCGGCGCGATGTCGGTGCTCACGCGGAAGCCGGTCCCCGCCTCCATTTCCCGCGCCAGCCCCTCGAGCGCCGCCCGCAATCCGAGCTGGTCGATGGCCGAGGGATGCATGCGGTGCGCAATGCCGCGGACGCTGGCGGCGATGCGCCGGAGCCCGTCACCCACGAGGTCCACGGTGGTGAGGAGGTCGGGTGCCGGGAGCCCCCGCTCCACGCTGTCGCGGACTGCCTCGAGACGCTGGCTCAGCACGGCAATCTCCTGGCTCACGCCGTCGTGCAGCTCGCGGGCCACGCGGCTCCGCTCTTCCTCCGTGGCCGCCACCTCGCGGGCGGCAAACGCGCGGCTGGCGCGCGCGAGCTTGCGTTGCGAGATGACGATGGCCACGACGACCGCCGTGACCAGGCTCGCCACGACGAGCACCGCGGTGAGGACGAGGACCCACAGCTCGAGCGGGAGGCCGCGCATCGGTAGCCGCGAAAATACCAGCCCGGTGCGACAGCCGTCAGGGCGGGGTGCGCCGGGGCCGGTGCGTGGCGGATGAACGGCCGTTCACGCCCTCCCCGCGCTGATTCCCAAGCCCCCGGGTCCGACGTAACTTTCGCCCCGGATGGGCACCCCGCCTCACGCCAGCCTGACGCTCCTCACCAATCTGGAGCTCTTCGCCCCGGAGCCATTCGGCCGGCGGCACCTGCTCGTGGCCGGCGGCCGCATCGTGTGGATCGGCGAGACGGCGCCCGCGCTGGACCCGGCGCTCGGCGCCCTGGTGGTGGACCTCGGGGGCCGCCGGGTGATCCCGGGCCTCCTCGATGCCCACGTGCACCTCACCGGGGGCGGCGGCGAGGCGGGCTTCGAGACCCGCGTGCCGCCGGTGCCGCTCACCCGCTTCACGCTCGGCGGCATCACCACCGTGGTGGGCCTGCTCGGCACCGACGACCTGACCCGCGCCCCCGCCGACCTGCTGGCCACCACCCGGGGCCTGAACGCGCTCGGCCTCTCGGCCTATTGCTTCACGGGCGGCTACCACCTGCCGCCGGTCACGGTGACGGGGAGCGTCCGGGGCGACATCGTCCACTGCGACCCGGTCCTCGGCGTGGGCGAGGTGGCGCTCAGCGACCACCGCTCCAGCCAGCCCACCCTGGAGCAGCTGCTGCAGGTGGCGGCCGAGGCGCACGTGGCCGGGCTGATGACGGGCAAAGCCGGAATAATCCACCTGCACCTGGGCGACGGGGCGCGCGGCCTCGAGCTGGTCCGGCGCGCGCTGGCCGAGAGCGAGCTGCCCGCGCGGGTCTTCCACCCGACCCACGTGAACCGCCGCCGCGCGCTCTTCGACGAGGCCGTGGCGCTCACGGCGCAGGGCGTCACCGTGGACGTGACCGCCTTCCCGGTGGGGCCGGACGAGGATGCCTGGTCCGCGGAGGACGCGCTGCAGCGGTACTGGGCGAGCGGGGCGCCCGCGGAGCGCATTACCGTCAGCTCCGATGGCGGCGGGTGCCTGCCCGAGTTCGATGCCGACGGCCGCGTGGCCCGCATGGGCGTGGGCGACCCGGGGTCGCTGGCGGGCACGCTCCGGGCCCTGCTCGGGCGCGGGGTGCCGCTTGGCCAGGCCCTCCCGCCCTTCACGGCCAACGTGGCGCGGGTGCTGCGGCTGGAGCGGAAGGGGCGCCTGGTGGTGGGCGCCGACGCGGACCTGGTGGTGCTGGACGAGGCAGGCAACGTGCGGGACGTGATGGCGCAGGGCCGCTGGCACGTGCGGGACGGTCGCCCGCGGGTGCAGGGCCCCTTCGAGGAGGCAGGAGCATGAGTCCGTCGCCCGTGGCACCCGGCGAGGCGCGTGGGTACATCATCCCGGTGGGCGGCGCCGAGGCCAAGGCGCACGACTCGCCGATCCTGCGGCGCTTCGTGAAGCTGGCGGGCGGCCGCCAGGCGCGCATCGCCATCATCCCCACCGCCTCGCTGATGGCGGACACGGGGCGGCGCTACGAGGGCGTCTTCCGCGAGATCGGCGCGGGGCACGCGGCGGCGCTCGCCTTCGAGGAGCGGAAGGACTGCGGCGAGTCGGACGAGCTCGGCAAGCTGGAGCAGGCCACCGGCGTCTTCCTCACCGGCGGCAACCAGCTCCGCCTGGCCACCATCCTGGGCGGGACGCCGGTGGCCAAGAAGCTCCGCCTGATGAGCGCCGCCGGCATCCCGGTGGCGGGAACCTCGGCGGGGGCGGCGTTCCTGTCGGAGCACATGATCGCGCACGGCGACGAGGGCGCGTCGCCGCGGGCCGGCAGCGTGACGCTGTCGCCGGGGCTCGGCCTCACCAACCGGGTGGTCATCGACCAGCACTTCCGCCAGCGCGACCGGCTGGGCCGGCTGCTGACCGCGCTGGCCTACAACCCCTTTGCCATCGGCCTCGGGCTGGACGAGGACACCGCCGCGTTCATTGCGCCGGACAACACCGTCGAGGTGGTGGGCTCGGGCGCCATCACGATCATCGACCCGGCGGGGCTCGAGTTCAGCTCCATGGACCAGGCCTCCCGGAACGACCCGGTCTGCATGCTCGGGATCCGGATGCACATCCTGATCCCGGGGGCCACGTTCAACCTTCACACCCGCGAGGCGAACGCGGGACAGGTGGCGTCGGGCAAGGGCTGACGCGCGCCGCCCGGCCCTGCCGCCGCGAGCGTCCCAGGCCGCCGGGGGATCTTCCGCGATCCCCCGGCGGCCTGTAGCATAGGCGGGCCAGTCGCGCCCCTGACCCGACGCTCGCGGGACCCCCCAATGAAAATTCTCGACCGCTCGGTGTACGTCGGCCCCAGCCTGTACGCCCTCTTTCCCGTCATCCGCCTGGACCTGGACCTCGGGGAGCTGGAGCAGTGGCCGACCGGCCGGCTCGGCCCGGCGTTCGTGGAGCCCCTGTTCCAGCTCCTGCCCGGGCTGCAGGAGCACGGCTGCTCCCACGGTGAGCCCGGCGGCTTCCGCCGCCGCTGCACCGAGGACGAGGGCACCTGGCTCGGCCACGTGCTGGAGCACGTGGCCATCGAGCTGCAGCAGGCCGCCGGCGAGCCGGTGACCTTCGGCAAGACCCGCGGTGCGGGGCGCGAGGGCACCTACACCGTGGTCTACGAGTACCGCGAGCAGGATGTCGGGCTCGAGGCGGGCAACCTGGCGCTCACGCTCCTCGCCGCGCTCCTGCCCGAGGCCATCCGGCCGCCGGGCGTGGTGCCGTCCAGCTTCCGGGCCGAGGCGGAGCTGGAGGACTTCATCCGCTTCGCGCAGCGGCGGCACCTGGGGCCCAGCACCGCGTCGCTGGTGCGGACGGCCGAGGCGCGCGGCATCCCGTGGCTCCGCCTCAACAAGGCGAGCCTCATCCAGTTCGGCCACGGCGTCCACCAGCAGCGGATCCAGGCCACCATCACCAGCCGCACGCCCCACATCGCCGTGGAGCTGGCGAGCGACAAGGAGGAGACCAACAAGATCCTCGCCAACCTGGGCCTGCCCGTGCCGAAGCAGCGCCTGGTGCGGAGCGTCACCGAGGCGGTGCGCGCGGCCGACGCCATCGGCTACCCGGTGGTGGTGAAGCCGTACAACGCCAACCACGGGCGCGGCGTGGCCATCCACCTGACCGACGAGGCGCAGGTGCGCGCCGCCGTCCCGCTCGCGCAGGAGCACTCGAGCAGCGTGATCATCGAGAGCTTCATCACCGGCGAGGACCACCGCATGCTGGTGGTGAACGGCCAGCTGGTGGCGGTGGCCAGGCGCGTCCCCGGCCACGTGGTCGGCGACGGGGTGCACACCATCGAGCAGCTGGTGGAACTGGTGAACCAGGACCCGCGCCGCGGCGTGGGCCACGAGAAGGTGCTCACCCGCCTCGAGTTCGACGCGCAGGCCGAGCGGCTCCTCTCGCAGCGGGGCTACACCCGCCTCACGGTGCCGCCGCGGGACGAGGTGGTCTTCCTCCGCTCCACGGGGAACCTGAGCACCGGCGGCACGTCGATCGACGTCACCGACATCGTCCACCCCGACAACGTGGAGATGGCGGTGCGCACGGTGCAGGCGCTCGGGCTCGACGTGGGCGGGGTGGACTTCCTGACGCCGGACATCGCCGTCAGCTACAAGGAGAACGGCGGCGCCATCTGCGAGGTCAACGCGGCGCCCGGTTTCCGCATGCACACCGCGCCGAGCGAGGGCCGCGCGCGGGATGTGGCGGGGCCGGTGCTCGACATGCTCTTCCCGCCCGGGACGCCGTGCCGCATCCCGATCGCCGCCATCACCGGCACCAACGGCAAGACCACCACGTCGCGCATGCTGGCGCACATCCACAAGCTGGCCGGCAAGACCGTGGGCCTCACCACCACCGACGGCGTGTACATCGGCGGCCAGTGCACCGTGAAGGGCGACATGACGGGCCCCGTGGCCACCCGCATGGTGCTCATGGACCCGCAGGTGGAGGTGGCGGTGCTCGAGGTGGCCCGCGGCGGGATGCTCCGCGCCGGGCTCGGCACCCGCTTCATCGACGTGGCGGCCGTGCTCAACGTCCAGGCCGACCACCTGGGGCTCAAGGGCGTGGAGACGCTGGAGCAGCTGGCCCAGGTCAAGCGCATTCCCGTGGAGGTGGCCAAGGACACCGCGGTGCTCAACGCCGACGACCCGCATTGCCTCAAGATGGCGGGCTACACCGAGGCGCGCGTCGTCTGCTACGTGACGCTCAACCAGAGCCACGCCCTGGTGCGCGAGCACATCCGCGCCGGCGGGCGCGCCGTGGTGCTGGAGGAGGGCGTCAACGGCCAGATGATCACCATCTTCGACCGCGGCGCCCACATCCCGCTCCTGTGGACCCACCTCATCCCGGCCACGCTCGAGGGCCGCGCCATGCACAACGTCCAGAACGCCATGTTTGCGGCGGCGCTGGCGTTCAGCATGGGCGTCAAGCTCGAGGACATCCGCCACGGGCTGCGCACCTTCGACACCACGTTCTTCCAGGCGCCGGGCCGCATGAACGTCTTCGACGAGCACCCCTTCAAGGTGATCGTCGACTACGGCCACAACGCCCCCGCCATCGAGGCCATGTGCCGCCTGGTGGAGCGGCTCGAGCCCCGCGGCCGCCGGCTCGTGGTGCTGGCGGCCCCCGGGGACCGGCGGGACGAGGACATCCGCGAGATCGCGAAGACCTGCGCCGGCCGATTTGACCACTACATCTGCCGCCGCGACGACCGCAGCCGCGGCCGCGGCCACGACGAGGTGCCCCGGCTGCTCGAGGCGGGCCTGCGCGAGTGCGGCGTGGCCGCCGAGCGGATCGGCGTGGTCCCGGAGGAGGTGGACGCCGTGGCGGCCATCCTCGAGATGGCGCGCCCCGACGACCTGGTCCTCATCTTCGCCGACCAGACCAGCCGCACCTGGAAGCAGGTGATCAACTTCCGCTCGGGCCACGAGGCCCCGGTGGAGCGCCCGTCCGCCCCCGCCGCCGTGGCGGACACGCTGCCCCCCGGTCCCGCCCTCGGCGACCTCGGCTCCCTGGTGCGCGACGAGCGCGGCGTCCGCCTGGCGCGCGAGCCGGAGGAAGCCGACTAGCGTGGGCGTGCCCATGACGGCCCCGACGCCTCCCCTCGTCCTCGCCGACTCCCGCCGGCTCACCGGGCCCAGCCTCCTGCTGGACCGGCCGGGGGCCGTGCTCGACGTGAAGCTGGCGGGCCATGACCCCGACGGCGCCATCGCCGCCTGGCAGGCGGCGCTGCACGGCCTCCTCGCGGCCCTCGGCTGGGGGCGCGAGGACTCCCGCGTGCGCCGCTTCCCGGGCGGCGCGTCGCTGGCCTTCACCGCGCCGCTCGACGCCCTCTTCACCGCCACCGAGGTCAACGAGGCCGCGCTCGCGGCGGCCAACGCGGCGCTCACCCACGGCCCCGTCCCCGACCAGGGCGCGGCCGTCGAGCGGCTCCGTGCCCTCGCGGCGCAGGAGGCCAACCCGCGGCTCCTCGCCCTGGTGGCCGCCGCGCGCGCCCGCGGGGCCAGCTGCCTCGTGGACACCGAGGCGGTCTCGGTGGGCACCGGCGCCGGCTCCTTCACCTGGCCGCTCACGGCGGTTCCCGCCCCCGACGAGGTGCCCTGGGCCGAGGTGCGCGAGGTGCCGGTGGTGCTGGTCACTGGCTGCAACGGCAAGACCACCACCGTCCGCCTCCTGAGCGCCGTGCTCGCCGCCGCCGGCCGCGTCACCGGCTTCTGCTGCAGCGACACCGTCACCGTGGCCGGCGAGCGCCTCGACGAGGGGGACTGGTCCGGCCCCGGCGGCGCCCGCCGGGTGCTCCGCGACCGCCGCACCGAAGTGGCCGTCCTCGAGACCGCCCGCGGCGGCATCCTCCGCCGCGGGCTCGCCGTGACCCGTGCCGACGCCGCCATCATCACCAACGTGGCGGAGGATCACTTCGGCGAGTTCGGCATCAGCGACCTCGCGGGCCTCGCCGAGGCCAAGTTCGTGGTGACCCGTGCGCTGGGCCCGGGGAGCCGCCTGGTGCTCAACGCCGACGACCCGGTGCTGGTGGGCCGCTCGCACCAGGCCACGGCGCCGGTGATCTGGTTTTCCCTCGATCCCGCCAACCCCTGGGTGCGCGCCCACGTGGCCGAGGGCGGCGAGGCCGTGGTGGCGGAGGACACCGACATCGTGCTGCTCGGGCCCGGCGCGCGCGTGGTGGTGGCGCCGCTGGCCAGCGTGCCCATCACCCTGGGGGGCGCCGCGCGCCACAACGTGGCCAACGCGCTTGGCGTGGCCGCGCTGGCGACGCGCCTGGGCCTCGCGCCCGAGGCCGTGGCCCGCGGCCTCGCCGGCTTCCGGGGCACTGCCGAGCAGAACCCCGGCCGCCTCAACATCTTCCAGTTAGGCGGCGTCACCGTCGTGGCCGACTTCGCCCACAACCCGCACGGCATGGCCGCGCTGGTGGCCCTCGCCCAGGCGCTGCCCGCCCGCCGCCGCCTCCTCCTCCTCGGCCAGGCCGGCGACCGCGACGACTCCGCCCTCACCGCCCTCGCCCGCACCGGCTGGACCCTCCGCCCCGACCGCATCGTCCTCAAGGAAATGGACCAGTACCTCCGCGGCCGGGCCGCCGGCGAGATCACCGCCCTGCTCCGTGAGGCCCTCCTCGGCCTCGGCGTGCCGCACGACCGGATCACCCGCGCCGACTCGGAATACGAGGGCGTCCTCGCCGCCCTCACCTGGGCCCAACCCGACGACCTCCTGGTCCTCCCCGTCCACAGCGAGCGCGACCGCGTCCTCGGCCTCCTTACCCGCCTCGAGCGGGAGCAGTGGCGGCCCGGCGCCCCCCTCCCGGCCTCGGCGGCGGTCGAGGCGCCGTGACCGGGGGCCCGGTGATGTCGGGTCGGTGCGTGGCGCCACGCCTTCCCCGGAAGACCCCCTCCCCCGGATGGCTGCCGCATGAGTGACCCCGCCCGTCTCCGCCCCTGGGTCCAGGCCACCTGGCTGGGCTGGCTGCTCGGCATCCCCTGCATCATCGGCCTGGCGCTGCTCGGGGAGGTGCTGGGCAACGGGGCGCTGCAGGTGCTGGTGGGGGCGGGCATGGGACTCGGGGTGGGCGCGGTGCAGGCGTGGCGATGCCGCACGCTGGTCGGTGCCGCGGGCCCCTGGGTGGTGGTGACCACCGGCTGCCTCGCGCTGCCCTTCCTCGTCACGGACGTGGCGCGGGTGGTGGACCATCCGCTGCCCTACGCCCTGCCCGTCCTGGTGGCCATCGGGGGGCTGCTCACGGGCGCCGGGCAGGCGTGGATCCTGGGCCGGCGCTACCGCTCGGTGCTGGCGTGGGTGCCGGCCAGCGCCGTGGGATGGTCGCTCGCGGCCGCCACGAGCCTGGTGACCGACATGCGCTACCGCGACGTCCTGCCGCGGGGCGTGCCGGGCCTGGCGCTGATCCTGGTGGTGCTGGGCAGTGGCGGGGTGCTGCTCGGGGTGGCCACCGGCCTGCCGCTCAGCCGGTTCCAGCGGGTGGAGTGAGCGGCGCCTAACGGGACCCGCCGAAGCGGTCCTTGAGGCGGAGGAAGGGCATCTCGAAGAACCGGTAGCTGAGCCCCGCGAGCGCCAGCGTGCCCCCCGACATCAGCACGAACCAGAGCCCCATCATCGGCAGCTGGCTGCCCAGGATGGGGGGCCGCGCCCGGAACCAGTCCTTGACCGGCGCCACCACCAGCAGGAGCGGGAGGTGGTACACGTAGGCGCCGTAGCTCACCTTGCCGGTCCATTGCAGCCAGCGCCAGTGGAACGGCCGGAAGACGGCGGTGCCGGGCTCCGCCAGCAGTCCGGTGACCAGCGCGCCGAAGGCCAGCGCGTTGAGCAGGTAGCCCACCGTCAGCACCGCCCACGCATCCTCATGGTAGCCCCCCAGCACCGCCGCGATGCCGAGCGCGCCGGCCGCGGCCACGCCGCCGACGGGCCGCCACCACCGGCGGAGCCAGGCACTCCCCGCCTCGTCCCGCGCCAGCACCGCGAGGGCCCCGCCGAGCGCCAGCGCGTCCATGCGCGCGGGCATGAGCGCGTAGGGCGCCCACGGATTCCACCCCACCGCCACCAGCCGGAAGCCGAGGGCCCCCGCCATGAGCGCGAGGCACGCGCCGAGCAGCACGCGCGGGCGCGTCAGGCGGACCAGGAGCGGCCAGACCAGGTAGAACTGCTCCTCCACCGAGAGCGACCAGAGGTGCAGCGTGTTGTAGTAGCTCAGCCGCCCGTGGTAGAGCACCTGCAGCACGTTCACGCCGTAGAGCCAGTACCAGCCCTGGTGCGGCGCCAGCGCCGCCAGCTCCGCCGGCACCGGTGAGAGCACGCGCGGCAGCAACAGGAAGAAGACGGCCAGGAAGGCGTAGTACACCGGGAACAGCCGCACCAGCCGCCGGGCGTAGAAGTTCCGGAAGTAGCGCGGCCGGGCCTTGGTGTCGAGCAGGATGCTGGTGATCAGGAACCCGCTCAGCACGAAGAACAGGTCCACGCCCATCCAGCCCGCGCGTGTGGCCTCACTCACGAAGCGGTCGAGCGCGCTGCTGCTGGACTGGTACCGGACGTGGACGAGGAAGACGAGGAGGATGGCCACCCCGCGGACACCGTCGAGCACCGGGGTGTGGGTGAGGCGACCCGCCTGCAGCGTGGGCCGCGCCGGGGCGGCGGGCGGCTCCGCCGGGGCGGGCATCAGGGGTGCGCCAGGGCCTGTGACTGGTCCCACGCCTGCCTGTAGCGCGCCTTCCACGGCTCGGGCCAGTCCTGCATGGCCCAGGGGCCCACCACCACGAAGCCCCGCTCGAGGTCACTGGGGTCGCGGAGCCGCAGGTTGGGGGC
>CAZRCT010000008.1:2589-4138 GCA_964598655.1 uncultured Gemmatimonadaceae bacterium | reverse complement strand
GGCGTCAGGAGCACCGGGGCGAAGCCGAGGGCCAGTCCCGCCGCGAAGATCCGGCGGTTCCAGCGCGGCTCCGCCCACGCCTGGAAACGGGCGTACGCCTGGGCGGCGCAAAGGAGTGGAAAGGTCCAGAAGACGGCGGTCAGGTAACGCGGCGCCGGCGCCACCGCAAACCAGGCCGCCACGGCCACGCTCGCCGGCAGCAGCATCCACCACGCGTCCCGCGACGGGCCGCGGTCCCGCGGGCCCGGCGGTGCCGGGATGAAGAGCAACGGCAGCACCGCGAGCGCCAGCACGAGCGGCACCACCACGTCGAAGGGCGACTCCAGCACGCTTCCCACCCAGTGCGGCCCCCAGGCGGCGAAGCCATGCACCCGGCCCGCCACGTAGCCGTAGTTGCCGGAGGTCAGGTGGGTGGAATGCACCACGTAGTCGAACTCGGCCCGGGCATGCTCCGCCGGGGCCCGCCACGGCACCGGGGCCGCCAGCACCTGGCTGGGGAACACCGGATAGCCACTCAGCACCACGCCCCGCCCTGCCCAGGCCGCCCCGTATCCCACGCCGATGACGAGCGCCCAGAGGACGGCCTGGGACTGCACCCGCGGCGCGTCCGCCGGCCGGCGGAGCCAGAGCGCGGCGGCCGTCCCCACCACCATCGCGGCGAAGATGGCCGCGTTCATCTTGACGGCCACCCCCACGGCGGCGAGGAACACCAGCGCCACGAGGTCGTACGCCTCGGCCCGGCTGGCGCGCGGCGGCGTGGTGAGCAGCCGGAACCAGGTGGTGAGGAGGGCCACCCGGGTGAGGCGCAGGGCCACGTCCGGGACAAAGCTCGTGTAGGAGTCGCTGGCCACGATGCTCAGGCCCAGCGCCAGCGTCAGGAAGGTGAACAGGTCGGCGGGCCGGGGCGTGCCGTCGCGGCGCACCAGCCGGAACCCGGCCAGCAGCGCCGTCATCACCCACAGCGCCACCAGGCCCGCGTTGGCCACGTGCCAGGCGCGCCCCGCCCACGGCCCCACGTCCCAGAGGGCGCCGAAGAGCAGGCTGGCGTTGTTGAACGCCAGCGGTCCGAACAGGTTGGCGATTCCCGGGATGGCCGGGTGCTCGGCCGCCCACCGCATGCCCTGCATGTGATAGAGCGACGAGTCCCAGTTGGTCATGGGCCCGAGCGCCCGGTTGCCCAGCCACGCCGCCACCACGCCCAGCACCACGAAGCGCCAGCGTGCCTCCGTGGCGTGCTCCGCGACCACCGCCCGGAGTGCCCGCCGGTTGACCGCGAGCCCTGCCACCGCGAGCGCCGCCAGCAGCACGAACGCGCGGGTATCGACGGCGAAGACGAAGTTCCAGCCGAGCAGCACCAGCACCGTCGCGGCGTAGCCGACCCACGGCGCCAGCGCCACGTCGTCCGGCGTGAGGGTGCGGAGGCCGTAGAGGCGGCGCATGCCGAGCCCGAGGCCCAGCAGCATGCCCCCCATCACCGCAAAGGTGAGGGTGGCCAGCAGTGAACCTGTCAGGGTGGCGAGCATGAGGCTGGCGAGCATGAGGCTGGCGA
>CAZRCT010000008.1:0-2489 GCA_964598655.1 uncultured Gemmatimonadaceae bacterium | reverse complement strand
CCTGACCCATCAGGCATCGTGTGCCGTGCGTCACCGCCCCTGCCAGCTTCATTGCCATGTCGCGGCCGCTCCACGGTGAGGCGCCGCCGCCTCACCGGCTGGCACGATTCGCGTCACCCGCGGCGCCGGAGGCGGCGCACGGCCGCACCGCGACCATCCTGCGGGGAACCACGGGAGGCCCCGACGGCCGGCGCGGTGGGGAGGTCGGTGCCGCCGGGTGCGCCCGCGCAGCGGGGGCCGGCCGGGACGCCGGGGCAGGTGGCCGTGCGACAGGGGCCGGCGTGCTGGCCGGGAGGAGCGGGTCCGCCGGGAGGGCGCGGGCGACGGCGAGGGTGGATGCGACGACGGGCGCGGGGAGCTCGCCGGCTCCCCGCGCCCGTCTCGTCAGGCAGCGTGGCTCAGTTCAGCTTGGCCTTGCTCAGCTCGTCCCAGGTCCAGGACTGCTTGCGGTTCTTGGTCAGCGCGCGCACCGCCGCCACCTGCGCCGGCGTCACCGCCGAGGCCGTGTTGCCCCACGACTGCCGCTCGTAGGTGATCGTGGTGGCGATGTCCGCGTCGGAGAGCGTGTTCCAGGGCGACATGATCGAGTTGTACTTCTTGCCCTTCACCGTGACCGGCCCCGTCAGGCCCCACAGCACGATGGCGATCTGCCGCTCCGCCGGCCCGTTCACGATCTCGGACCCGGCCAGCGGGGGAAAGGCGCCCTCCATGCCCTGCCCATTGGCCTGGTGACAGGTGACGCACACCGTGCCGTACACCCCGCTCGGCAGCGACTCCGCCGGCGCGAGCGCGGCGCTCGAGCTGGTGAGCAGCGCCGGTGCCGTCGCCGCGGCCGCGGCGGTGGGGGCAGGGGTGGGCGTGGCCGGGGCCGCGCGGTGGCTCAGGGCCACGGCCAGGCCGGCACACAGGGCGAGCGGGGCGAGCAGACGGGCAGTCGACATGCGAACACCTCTGGGATGAATCGTGAGTCGTAGCCCGCGCGGCAGGAGGCCGCGCGGGCGGCCGGAACCCTCCCCCGCTCGCGCAGGGAAGGACGTCAGGAAGCAGGCGTGGAATTCAGTGCTGGCGGCGGGCGCCGCCGACCGCAATGCCGGAGCGGGCCATGGCCCACCCCGGCATCGGGTAATGGCGACAATCATGCAGGCAACCTGTTCAATGTGCAAGGGCCGGAGGCTGGACGGCGCTACCCAGACGCGGGTCGCTCCTCCGCCACACGCGCCACGAGCCAGTCCTCGGCGGGGCCAGCGGTGACGCCGCGACGGTGCAGCCTGAACGCCTCTTCACTCCCGCCTCATTCCCGCCCATTTGACACCTCCCGGACCGGGCGGCATTGTAGCCCAACCCCTTCAAGGAGGTCGGCCCCATGCGGGTCTATGGCACAAACGCCATCCGCAACGTGGCCTTCGTCGGTCACGGTGCGGCAGGCAAGACGACCCTCGTTGACGCCCTGGCCTTTGTCTCCGGTTCGAGCAAGCGCCACGGGACCATCCAGGAAGGCACCACCCTCACCGATTACTCCGCAGACGAGATCGAGCGCAAGCACTCGATTTCCCTCGGCATCGGGTTCGCCGAGTGGCAGGACACCAAGATCAACCTCATCGACGCCCCCGGCTTCCTCGACTTCCTCGGGGAGGCGACCGCCGCGCTTCACTCCGCCGATGCCGCCGTGGTGGTGATTAACGCCACGGGGGGCGTGGAAGTGGGCACCGAGAAGGTCTGGGAGATCTGCGACGCGCTGCACCTCCCCCGCCTCCTCTTCGTGACCCAGATGGACCGCGAGCGCGCCAACTTCGAGCGCGTGTTCGATGACGTGAAGGCCCACCTCTCACCCAAGGTGGTGCCGGTGGAGATCCCGGTCGGCAACGGCGCCGACTTCCACGGGATCGTCAACCTGCTCACCGACGAGACCCAGCTCTACCGGAAGGGCACCAAGACCGGCGAGTTCGACACCGGCCCACTCCCCGACGAGGCCAAGGCCGCCTACACCAAGTACCACGAGCAGCTGGTCGAGGCCATCGCCAGCACCGACGATGCGCTGCTCGAGCGCTACCTGGGCGGCGAGGAGCTCACGCGCGAGGAGATCGTCAAGGCGCTCAAGAAGGGTGTCATCTCGGGCGAGATCGTCCCGATGCTGGTGGGCAGCCCGACGCTCACCTACGGCATGCGGGCGCTGCTCACCGAGATCGTGGACCTGCTCCCCTCGCCGGCCGAGGCGCCGATTCCCGGCGGCGCGCCGGACGACGCCCCGCTGGTGGGCCACGTCTTCAAGACCATCTCCGAGCCCCACGTGGGCGACGTGACGCTCTTCCGCCTCTACCGCGGCAGCATCAAGAACGGGGATGAGGTCTGGAACCACGAGCACAACGTGGCGGAGAAGCTGGGTCACCTCTCCGTGCAGCAGGGCCGCGAGCGGATCGAGGTGCCCGAGCTCCACGCCGGCGACATCGGCTCGGTGGCCAAGCTCAAGGACACCCACACCAACGACACCT
>CAZRCT010000007.1:0-76961 GCA_964598655.1 uncultured Gemmatimonadaceae bacterium | reverse complement strand
CTCGCCAGGCGGAGCGCCAGCGCCAGCGCGCTGGTGCCGCTGTCGGTCCAGCGCCACGCCACGGGCGCATACGTGGCCCCGAGCCACTCCTCAACCTCCGCCCGCGCCAGTCGCGCCCGGGCCGGAATGAGCGCGGCGCCGAAGCCGGCGCCGATGGCCGCCGCGGAGAGCGGCGAGTGGACGGGAGGAAGCCGCCGCCAGCTCACGGAATGCCGCGCACGATCATGGGCCCCATGGCCGTGGCCAGCGACAGCGGGAGCTTCTGCCACACCCGCGGCCCCCAGCTGTACGCCCCCTGGTCGGGCGACGGGGTGGCCCCGCCCTGCTCCGCGGCCGCTCCCGCCTGGTACCACCAGAGCTGCTCGTCCCGGCTGCCCCACTGCTTCTTGAAGCGGTGCGTCCCCACCCCCGGCGAGCAGCGGCCAAAGTTGAAGAGCGTCAGCTGCTCCGCCATGGCCCGCTCCATGAAGGCAAAGTAGAGCCCCATGTTGGGCGCAATCTTCTGGTGGCTGTAGAGCGACGACGCCCACGTCATCTCGAACTCGCTCCCCCACACAAACCCCGCCCCGCCGGCGATCGGCTCGTCCTTGAGCCACGCCGTCCCGAACCACGCATCCGGGAAGGTGTCGGCGATGGCCTGGAAGAGGCGCCGGGGCTGCGTGGGCGTGCCCAGGTCCCGCATGTGGCGCGCAAAGACCTGGAAGAAGGGACCCACCTGGTCGGGGCCAAAGCGGTAGGTCACGCCTTCCTTCCCCGGCCGGCGCACCTGGCTGCGGAGCTTGGACTCGAAGCTCTTCATCAGCGCCTCGGGGCTCCCCGGCAGGTCCAGCACCACGGTGATCTTCCGGTGCGAGCACGGCAGCGGGAGCGGCAGCTCGCGGCGGCTCCGGAGCTCCAGCAGCTTCACGCCATCGGCCCGGGCCCGCTCGGCCGCCCACGCGGCCAGCGCCTGCACCGCGGCGTCGGTGCCGAGGGGGCCGCCGTAGTTCACGAAGGGCATGGACACCAGGTAGTGGCCAAAGAGCAGGCTCTTCACCCGCACCAGCGGCAGCACGCCCTGGAGCCGGCCGTCCTCCCGCGCCTCGAGGTAGAGGCACTCGTGCCCGACGGTGTCCTGGTAGATCCCCTTCCAGCCGTGCAGGTGGAAGTGGGTCCACCCCGCCTGCTGCCTGACGAACCCATCCCACTCGGCGGCCGGGCCCATGAAGGGCGCCACGGTGAGGCTCACGCCGCCCCCCGCGCCGGGGCCAGGCCGAGGACGTCGGCGTAGGCGTCCTGGATGGAGCCGAAGCGGAATTCCGTGAGCAGCGTCGCCATGCGGGGCCAGGTCTGGTGGAGGTTCCGGTAGTGACGGAAGGCGGTGACCCGGCCGCAGGGGAGGCGCGGCTGGCCGGGGTCGTATTCCCAGGGATGGATGTAGAACGCCGCCGGGTAGCCCCGCCCCTCCGCCTCACGGAAGGCGCGGCGGAAGAGGCCGAGCGGGAACTGCCGGAGGTAGCCGCCCCCGGCCGCCGGGACCCGGAGGCCCAGGACGCTGGTGGTGGCCAGCGGGATCTCGAGCAGCGTACCCCCCGGCCGGTCGATCAGGAACGGCACCGCGGGCGCCGCGGGATAGCCGTAGTCGGGGCGGTGGATGGGGAAGAGGCTCGAGTCGTAGCGGTAGCCTTCCTCGAGCAGCACATCGAACGCCCACTCCACCCCGGGGATGATGGAGAAGCTCGGCGCGCGGAAGCCCAGCACCGCCCGGCCGGCGGCACGCTCCAGGTCGGCCTTCGAGGCGCGGAGCTCCTCGCGGAACTCGTCGGGCGTGAGCGTGGTGACGCGGCGGTGCCAGTCGCCGTGGGAGGCCACCTCGTGGCCGGCGGCGGCAATGCGGGCCACCAGCGCCGGGCACTTCCGGGCCACCCAGCCCAGCGTAAAGAAGGTGCCGCGGACGTTCCGCTCGGCGAGGAGGGCCAGCAGGCGGTCGGTGTTGGCCTCGACACGGCTCGGGTGGCGGTCCCAGTCGGCGCGGTCCACCAGGCCCTCGAAGGCCACCACCTGGAAGTAGTCCTCGACGTCCACCGAGAAGAGGTGCGGGGTGCCGGGACGGGGCGGGAGCGGGCGGAAGGCGGGGGCGGCAGTCACGGCAGGGAAGCTAGCGGGAGGAGGGGGCGCGGGGCAGCGGCGTGGGGGAAAAACAGCGGCCCCGGGGTGACGAGCCCCGGGGCCTGTTCACCAACCAACCGTTAGATCAGGCGGTCTGCTTCTGCTTGCGACGGCGGAGGAAGCCGGCGCCACCCATCCCGGCGAGACCGGTCGCGAGGAGCGACATGGTCACGGGCTCCGGGGTCACCGTGGTGCAGGTGGCCGGGCCGCCGCTCGGGGTGCTGCCCGTCCAGCACTCAGTCGAGGCGCCGGTGGTCGGGTTGATGCCGCGGAGGACGACGTCGCTCGTGGTCGGATCCCAGGTGCCCGAGATCTGGAACGAGAAGGTGACGTAGTCGGCGGTGTTGCCCAGGTTGCCGGTGCAGGGGTTCTGCCAGACCTCGATGTTGGTCGGGACCGCCGCGCAGCCGCTGGCGATGCCATTGGCGCCGCCGCGGCCCGGGGCGATGGTCCGCCAGTCCACCGAGAAGCCGAGGGTGGCGTTGTTCTGGAGGCCCCAGCCGGACGGGGTGTCGCCCGGGCGGACCGGACCGGTGGTCTGCAGGGTGCCGCTCACGGCGCTGACGCCGCCGGTGTTGTAGAAGCCGATGCCGTTGAACACGGTGTTGGCCGGGACGGTGGAGCCGACGCCGTAGGTGGCCGCCCCGTTGCCGGAGAGGTTCCACACGCGCACGGTCACGTTGCTGCCGACCACGTTGATGCTGACGGAAGCGCAGGTGGAGAAGTTGAGCCCACCGCACACCTTGTAACTCTGGAACCCGTCGGCGTATGCCGCCGCCGGGAGGCCCACCGCGAGCGCACCCGCGAGAGCCAGGAGTCGACCGGTCTTGATCATTGGGAAAGTCCTTGTCGTCAGTTGGTGAACTATGGCGTCACGCGGACTTCGCGTGCTTCCATCCGAGTATGCCGGTCCAGAGGAACGCGGCGGTGTAACCCACTCCCTGCAACAGCGCCTTGGCGACGGCCTTCTGCAGCCCGACCCTCAGCAAGGGATCGGTGACGGCGGTGAGGGCCACCGGGAGGGTCCGGGCATAGAGCCCGAGGAGCCCGAGGATCACCAGGCCGGCCACCAGCATCACGATCGACCAGAACTTGAGCAGGCCGATCTTGCCGCGGGCGACGGCGGCGCCGAACGACAGCGCCAGGCCCATCGCGAACAGCGGGAGTCCATCGAAGACCGCACTCACGGTCCCGAACTCCCATTCCCGGTTGCCGAACGCTGCCGGGTACCACGTCAGCGCCAGATCGGCGCCAGCCACCAGGGCGAAAACCAGCCCCATCCCACCCAACAGGTACCACCCGGTTTCGGGCGCCGGAGCCATCTCGGCGTGGTCCGGACCTTCGGTCTTCACCAGGATCCGCGGAGCAGTCATTGATGCCTCGTGGCGGTCCCAGTGCGACCGCCGCTCATTATTGCAGGGTTCAGGCCAGAATCCGGCGTCATGTGCCACGACGTCAAGGCCTTGTGAAACAACGACTTAACGATCTCCGACCAACGCACTGAACTCTGGACGGCCGAGGGGTGTCGTGGTGTAGCTACAACACTTTGGGGACCCCTCAGCCGCGCCGCCGCCGGGTCATGGTGGCCTTCCAGGCCGCCCCCGCCATCCAGAGCAGCCCAAACGGGTACACCGCCGCCTGTGCCAGGGCCTTGGCGCCGGCCTTCTTCATGGTCGTCATCATCTCGGGATTGCCGGTGACGGCGCGGAAGCTCATGGGCCAGGTGGTGGCGAACAGGGTGAACGCCAGCCACCCGGCCACGGCCATGAGCACCGCCACCACCGCCAGGGTCCGCACCCGGACCTTCTTGCCCTGCCCCACCCCGTCGGCGATCAGGATGGCGAGGCCCAGGGCAAGGAGGGGGAAGCGGTCGAGGAAGCCGGCCGACATGGCGAGCTCCCACTCGGGCCTGCCGAACAAGGGGGGCAGCCAGGAGGTCAGGATGTCGGCCAGCGCCACGAGGAAGAAGACGAGCCCGAGCACCCGCAGCGCCGTGAGGGCCAGCGCCACGCTGGACCGGGAGGACCGCGCCACTGCCGAAGTTGCCATGCTGTTGCCTCACACGACGATGCCGCCACCCGGGTCCTCCGGGGCGGGTGCCCCGGCCGGCCCGCCGGCGGGCTAGAAGATAGTCAGGTCCTGCGCGCTCCGGAGGCGGAGTTCCCAGCTCCCCGCCCCGGTGGAGACGAGGACCCCGGAGGCGTTGACGCTGTCGCCGGGGAAGAAGAGGCTCGGGTTGGGCTGCAGGATCTTGTCGATCCGCATCTCCAGCGGCCCGCTGCCGTCGTCCAGGGTCAGGACCACGTCGCCGTTCTGGCCGGCCGAGGCCAGCACTTCGGCGTCGTGGATGTACACCAGCCCCGCGTCGAGCGCGCCGGCCTGCGCCGCGGCCGCCTGGGCCGTGCTGAGGGTGTCCGGCACCGGCGCCGGGCCGAGGCCCGCCAGCGCCACGCGGGTGCTGTCGAGCACCGGCTGGCCCGCGCGGCTGCCGGCGTGGCCCAGCACCCGGACGATGTCGCCCGGGATGAAGGGGCCCCCCGCCGTGGCCACGATGCGGGTGAGCCGGAGGCGCCCCGAGGCGTCGCTCAGGTGCGCGGTGCTGTCGCTGAAGCTCGTGGGCGCGGCCGTGAGGGTGGCCAGCACCACGAGGCGCTTGCCGGGGGCGGCGGCCCGCGCCTGGGCAAGGGTGACCTGCGGGAAGCCCACCCGGCCCAGGATGCTGAGCGCCTGGCCGCTGTTGGCCACGGTGGCGCGCGGCGGGTTGAGCGTGGTGGAGAAGGAGTCGCCGAGGACCAGCGCCGAGTCGAGCGCCACGGTGTAGGGCCCGGGCACCAGGCCCGTGAACAAGACCGCCCCCGTGGCCGCCGTCTGGCCGGTGGCCACGGTGTCCCGCCCGCCGCCGGTGATCAGGTACACGGTGAGCCCGGCGATGGTGGTGTCGCCGGCGTTGAAGGTGCCGTTCCAGTCGCGGTCCACGAAGAACTGGGCCTGCAGCGCCCCATTGCCGGGGAGCGCCACGCCGAGGTCCTCGCCGGCGTTGCCGCAGGCGGCCGCGCCGAGCGAAAGGAGCGCGAGCGGGAGGAGACGATGGGCGCGCATGCGGGCCTCGGTCACGGCGCCAGCCGCAGGCCGAAGCGGACGACCCGGGGGTCGATCCGGCGGCTCTGCAGCTTGCCGAAGTGCGGGTTGGCGACGAGCGGCAGGGTCACGTTCCCCAGCGCGTCGGTGGTCACGGTGCCCGCCGGGTCCACGAGGACGAGGGCGCGGTCCACGAGCCCCATCTCGCTGGCGGCGAGGTTGAAGACGTCCACGAGCAGCTCGAGCCGCCCGCCGAGGGAGCGGACCGGCAGGCCCACGGCAAACGAGAGGTCGAGCGCGTGGTTGGCCGCCTCCCGGCAGCTGTTGCGCGCCGCCATGCGGCCCGACTGCTCATCCAGGCAGGGGTTGCGGGCCAGCAGCGCCGGCATCCCCGGGATGGCGGGGTCGAGGTACGCCGGGTCGTTGCGGCCCGAGCCGTCGGCGTTGGCGTCCACGCCTGGGCGGAAGCCCGGCGTGAAGGGCAGCCCCGAGCTGATCCGGTAGCGCGCCCCGATCCGGAGCGGCAGCCCGCCCGTGGAGCGCCAGGTGGCCTCCGCCACCGCCCGGTGCGGCACGTCGAAGTCGGAGACGCCGTAGGCCCATTCGCTCTTCCCCGACTTCTGCCCCGCAAAGGGCGACAGCTCGTCTTCCGCGGTGCCGGTGGTGGCGGTGAGCCAGTTGTCGCGGGTGCGGCTCCAGAGGTAGCTGGCCGAGAGCGTGATGCCGCCCCCCACCTGCGCCTCCACCACGGCCCCGGCCTGGTAGTAGTCCTGGAAGCCGTCGGAGCCCAGCGCCGACACCATGTCGTAGCCCGCCACGCGGCGGTTGCTGCCCGGCACCGCCGCCAGCATCCCGCCCTCCTGCTGCAGGGTGCCGTACACGGTGCGGCCTTCCTGCGTCACGCCGGTCCCGCTGCCCAGGAGGTTGAGGTCGGTGCGGCGCAGCAGGTAGTCGGTGTGGTGGTAGCCGCCGATGAGGCGCACCGCGCCGGTGGCGCCGAGGCTCCGGGTGAGCTCGGCGTCCACCTTGGTGGTGCGCGGCTGGCGGTAGCCGCTGTCGGGGTTGAAGATCGTGAAGCGGCGGCCCGCGGTGGGCGCCACGGTGCTGTCCGGCAGGGTGCCCCAGCTGCCGAGGGCGCCCACGGCGCGGCGCACCGTCACGCCGCCGTCCATCAGCATGGCCTCGGCGAAGTAGGCGGGATTCAGCTCGCCGATGGTGCGGGTGGCAAAGATGCTGGCGCTCCAGCGCCCCTGCTCCGGCACCCAGGTGACGCCGAGCCGCGGGGTGAAGCCCTTCTTGTCGGTGGGCACCACGAAGTTCGGCAGCCCGAAGTCGGTGCCGAACTGCTGGTCCACCTTGATGTACTGGTTGTTGCCCTGGGGGAACTTCTGCCGGTCGTAGCGGACGCCGAGGATGCCGGTGATCCCCGGGGCGAGGCCATAGCCGAGCTGGGTGAAGAGCCCGGCCTCCACCAGCTTGAAGCGGGCCCGGGTGCCGGCCGCCTCGGTGACCCAGAAGGCGCCGCGCAGGTCCTCGAAGCCGTCGAGGTCGCCGAAGGTGAAGACGCCCTGCTCGCCGGCCAGGTGGTCCTGGGTCCAGAAGCCGCTCGAGTACTGGAAGCCGGCCTTGATGCGGTGCTGCCGCGCCCGGCCGAAGGTGTACTGGAAGGCCTCGGAGAGGTCGGCGCCGCGGTAGCGGAAGTTGCCGGCGGTGGCCGGCAGGCCGCCGAGGCCGATGCCCTCCGCGGCCAGCAGGGTGCTCGGCAGCCGGCCCGCGGACCAGTTGCGCTCGCTGCCGCGGAAGGCGATGCGGAGTTCGTTGCCCCAGTCCCCCTTGGCGTAGGAGAAGCTGGTGCCAATGGTGTAGTCCTTGGACTCGAGCCGGCTGCCGGCGCCGTTGGAGAGGTCGGGGCCGAGGAGCGGGGCGCGCTCGCGGTAGCGGGCCAGGGTGGCGCGGGTGGTGAGCATCCAGCTGGGGCTCAGGCGCCAGTCCACCCGGAAGCCGCCGGTGCCGCCGCGGTTGTCGCGCACCACGGGGCGGGCGGCGCCGCGGAGGGCCGTGCCCTGGGCGCCGGCCACGGCCTCGAGAGCGTCCGTCAGGTTCACGGTGGCGCCGTTGAGGCGCGCGCTGTCTGCCGTCCAGGGGCGGGCGCCGGGGAGCTGCTCCCGCTCCACGGCGAACCCGACGATGACGTTGGCGCGGCCCGGCACCAGCGGACCGCTGGCGGTGAGGCCGACGGCATAGGAGGCGGCGGAGGAGTCGCCGGGGTTGTCGGCGCCCTGCCGGCCGATCCCGCCGCTCCAGTAGGCAAACGGCTCGGCCCGCAACCGCGCCGTGGGCGGCCGCGAGACCACGCCGAGCATGGCGCCGTTGCCGCCCGACCACTCGCCGTCGCTGGTGGCGACGGCCAGGACGGCCTGCTGGGTGAGGAGCCGGGAGAGGAGCGGCGTGGGCCCGGGCTCGTGCGGCAGGCCGGGGTGCCGGGTCCAGGAGCCGGGGAGCCCGTCCACCAGCAGGCGGCTCTGCGACTGCGGCAGGCCGCCGATGGCCAGACCCAGGCCGCGGCGGCTGTCGAACGGCGCGGCCACGAGCGCGGAGGTGCGGCCATCCACCGCGATGCCGGCCACCGGCGCCCACCACGGCCCCGGCCCGTCCCCGAGCCGCTCCGCGATGCGCGGCGTGTTCGGGGTGAAGCGCTGGTCCGCGAGCGGCACGTCCACCACGCTGGTGATGGGCGGCGGCCGGCGTTCCACCCGGATCACCACCGTGGTCTGCACCTCGGCCAGCACGTCGATGCCCCGCTGCCGCAGCGGCTGGAAGCCCACCCGCTCGGCCAGCAGCGAGTAGCGGCCGGGCTCGAGCAGCGGGATGGCGAAGCGGCCGTGCGGGTCGGTCTGGAACTGGC
Organism: uncultured Gemmatimonadaceae bacterium; assembly: GCA_964598655.1. Taxonomy (GTDB): domain Bacteria; phylum Gemmatimonadota; class Gemmatimonadetes; order Gemmatimonadales; family GWC2-71-9; genus JADJOM01. The sequence continues at coordinate 68,830 of CAZRCT010000007.1, read as the reverse complement.
GCAGCTCGAGGCCGGAGTAGTCCTCGAGGGTGAGCGTCATGCCCGGGACGCCGATGCCGTCGGCCGTCACCACCTCGCCCCGCAGCGCGCCGCCGGTGAGGCTCTGCGCGGCGAGCGGGGCGGCGAGGACCAGGCCGAGCAGGAGCGCCCCGAGGGCGCGCACACGAGGGTCTCGGCGGACTACCGCGGGTCGGGCCATCGGGGGTACCGGGGACGGATGGGGGAACGGGCTGACTATCCGAGTCGAGGATAGTGCAGTTATAGTGCCACGCGCGCAAGCGTGGGTTTTCCCGGGACATTAAGGGAGGGCGTGTGGCAGGCACACCACGACGATGGGTGGGCCCGCTCCTCACCGGAGTGGTGGTGCTGGTCATCGCGTGGCTGACGCTCCGGCCGGCGCCCAAGGAGGCCGAGACCGCCGCGCGGAGCGCCTTCCTGTGCCTGTACCCCTGCGGGGGGGAGGGGCTGCGGGACGCCACCCTGAACGTGGTGATGTTCGTCCCGCTCGGCCTGGCGCTCCGGCTCTGGCTGCCGCGGGGCGTCACCGCCCTGCTCTGCGTCCTCGCCACGCTCGGCATCGAGACCACCCAGTGGCTCTTCCTGGTGGGCCGCGACGCCAGCCTGCGCGACCTCCTCACCAACACGCTGGGCGGGCTCCTCGGCATCCTGCTGGCCGAGCGGGGGGTGGCGCTGCTCCGCCCGCCCGCGCGGCGCGCCACCCGGCTGGCCGGGGGCGCCATGGCGGCGTGGCTGCTGGTGGTGGCGCTCGGCGCGGCGGGGGTGCGGCCCTCAATGCCGCACACGGTGTACTGGGGACAGCACGTGGCGGAGCTGGGGCAGTTCGAGGTGTACCGGGGGGAGCTGCTCGAGTCGTTCGTGGCCGGCGTCCCCTTCCCCAACGGCCGGGTGGGCGACTCGGAGCGGCTCCGCGCCGTCCTGCTCAGCGACTCGCTGGTGCTGCGGGCCACCGTGGTGAGCGGGCCGGCCCCCGACGGGCCGGCGCCCATCGTGAGCATCTTCGACGAGAACCAGCAGCAGATCCTGGCCCTGCTGCAGGATGGACCGGGCCTTTCCTATTCCGAGCGCACCGGCCTGGCCGAGGCGGAGCTGGCGGGGCAGACGGTGCACCTGCCGGCGTTCCCGGGCAGCCGGCCCGGGGACACGGTGCACATCGCCGCGGGGCACCGGCGGGGGGAGCTGTTCCTGCGGGCCACCTCGGGACGCGTGACCCAGGAGCACCGGTGGGCCCGCTCGCCGGCGTGGCTCGTCACCACGCTCAACCCGTTCGTGCGGCGGATCACGCCGGCCTCGTGGGTGGGTGAGGCGTTCTTCCTCGGTGTCCTGCTGCTGCCGGCCGGGTACTGGGTGGCGTGGGCGTCCCGCCGGGGCGGCACGGTGCTGGTGCTCTGCCTGCCGGTGGCGCTCGGGCTCGGGATCGCCACGCGCCTGGCGGGGATCCCGCCCGGCGCGCCGAGCTTGTGGGCGGGGAGCCTCCTCGGCGGGCTCGCCGGGTGGATCGTGGCGCGCGCCTGGGGTGGGGCGCCGGGCCCGACAGTAGATTAGGACATGGCCCTCCCCTTCCGCCGGCGGATCCTCTACGCCCTCATCGCCCTCGGCACGGTGCCGGCGGCCATCGCGGTGATCGGGTGGGCGCTCACGGTGCGCTCCCCGGCGAGCCCGGCGGAGACCACCCGCGAGGCGGTGGCGGAGGTGGCGGCCACGGGGCGGGAGCTGGTGCAGACCATCGATTCCACCCGGCTGTCGCGCCGGGAGCGGGAGGCGCTGGCCAGCCACACCCGCGCGCTCAACGAGGCGCTGTCGCGGGTGCAGCGGAGCGAGACGCTGGCGGCGTACTACGCCCCCACGCTCGCCGCCATCATCCTGGGCCTCGGGGCACTGGTGCTGTACCTCTCGGTGCGGCTCGGCGGCTACCTCTCGCGGCAGCTCACCAAGCCCATTGACGAGCTGGTGCAGTGGACGGGGCTCATCCAGCGGGAGGAGCCGCTGCCCGAGGAGCCGCGGGAAGGGGGCGCGCCGGAGTTCGCGGCGCTCCGCGGCGCGTTCCGCGCGATGGCGCGCGGCCTCGCCGAGGCGCGGACGCGGCAGCTCGAGGCGGAGCGGCTCCGGGCCTTCCGCGAGGTGGCGCGCCGGGTGGCGCACGAGATGAAGAACCCGCTGACGCCCATCCGTTTCGCCGTTTCCGCGCTGGCGCGCTCAGCCCGGCCGGAGCAGCAGGAGTCGCTGGAGGTGCTGCAGGCGGAGTCGGCGCGGCTGGAGCAGCTGGCGCGGGAGTTCACCGAGATGGGGCGCCTCACCGAGGGCCCGGCCAGCGAGGTGGACCTGGGCGAGCTGGTGGCGGAGCTGGTGCGGACCAGCCTGCCGCGCGGGGTGCGCACCACGCTCACGCTCGATCCCACCACGCCCCGGATCACCGGCCACTACGAGCCGCTGCGGCGGGCGTTCAGCAACCTGCTCCGGAACGCGGTGGAGGCGGCCACGGGGCCGCTGGTGCTCGAGGTGAGTTGCGCGCCGCTCGGCGGGGACGGGGCGGAGGTGCGCATCGTGGACCATGGGCCGGGGGTGGCGCCGGCGCTCCGGGAGACGCTGTTCGACGCCTACGTGACCGGGGGCAAGGAAGGCGGCCAGGGGCTCGGGCTGGCGCTGGTGCGGCAGACCGTCGAGGCGCACGGGGGCCGCATCCGCCACGAGGACACGCCCGGCGGGGGCGCCACGTTCGTGGTGACCCTCCCGGTGCGGCGCCCCCGCTGAACGTCCTTCCACAGGTAGATTCCGGCCATGCCTTCCCGCGTCCTCATCATTGACGACGAACCGAACATCCGGCGGATGCTCGGGGCGCTGCTGCGCGCCGAGGGGTTCGGGGTCGAGGAGGCGGGGAACGGGTCGGCGGGGCTGATCGCGCTGGAGAAGCTCGAGCCGGAGGCCATCTTCCTCGACTTCCTGATGCCGCCCGGCCCCGACGGGATCGAGACGCTCCGCCAGCTCCGGGAGCGGGGGCTCGAGACGCCGGTCATCATGATGAGCGGCAAGGCCCAGCTGGCCGACGCGGTGCGGGCGGCGCAGCTCGGGGCGTTCCAGTTCCTGGAGAAGCCGCTGTCGCCGGAGGCGGTGCTGGTGACGCTGCGGGCGGCGCTCGAGCTGGGGAAGGCGCGGACGCAGAACAAGGCGCTCCGCCAGGCGCTGGCGCCCAAGGACGAGATGGTGGGGACCAGCGAGCCCATCGCCCGGGTGCGGCAGCTGGTGGCGCAGGTGGCGCCCACCGACGCGCGGGTGCTCATCACCGGCGAATCGGGGACGGGCAAGGAGCTGGTGGCCGCGGCCATTCACCGCGCCAGCCGGCGGGCGCCGGAGCCGTTCGTGACGGTGAACTGCGCGGCCATCCCGCGCGAGCTGGTGGAGTCGGAGATGTTCGGGCACGAGAAGGGCGCCTTCACGGGGGCGCTGGAGCGGCGGCTGGGCCGCTTTGAGCTGGCGGACGGCGGGACGCTCTTCCTGGACGAGATCGGGGACCTCAACCTCGAGGCGCAGGCCAAGCTGCTCCGCACCCTGGAGACGGGGGTGCTGCAGCGGCTCGGCGCCGAGCAGCCGACGCAGGTGAACGTGCGGGTGCTGGCCGCCACCAACCGGCGGCTGGAGCAGGCGGTGCAGGCGGGCGGGTTCCGCGAGGACCTGTTCTTCCGGCTCAACATCTTCCCCATCCCCCTGCCGCCGCTGCGCGAGCGGCTGAGCGACCTGCCGGCGCTGGTGGCGCACCTCGCGGCGCGGGCGCGGCCCGGGCGGCCGCAGCGCTACACCGCCGAGGCGCTCCGGCGGCTGGCCGCCTATCACTGGCCCGGCAACATCCGCGAGCTGGCCAACCTGGTGGAGCGGCTGGCCATCCTGGGCGGCGAGGAAATCGGCGAGGGCGAGGTGCGGCTGGTGCTGCCCGACGGCGCCGCGCGTGGCGCGGCGGCGGGGGCCCGGCGCCCCGTGGCCCCGGAGGGCGAGTCGCTGACGGAGGCGCTGGACAACTACGAGCGCGAGCTCATCACCGGGGCGCTCGAGAAGGCGCAGGGCAACATGGCCGAGGCCTCCCGCCTGCTGCAGACCGACCGGGCCAACCTCTACCGGCGCATGAAGCGGCTCGGGCTCGAGCGGGAGGGGGCGGAGTGAGGGGGCCTGGTGCCGGTGGGCGGGCTGGGGAGCCGGGGGAGATCCGCGTGGCTAACCACAGAGACACAGAGGGCACAGAGGTCACGGAGACCAACAATCGTTCTTCTCTGTGGCCCTCTGTGTCCTCTGTGCCTCTGTGGTTGATCACACCAGTCCTCGCCCTGGCGCTGCTGGCCGCCACCGCCACCCCGGCTCGCGCCCAGGACAGCGTGGTGGTGATCGACCCCGATGCGCCGGGGCAGGCGCAGGTGGTGTCGGGGCTGCCGGCGGAGGTGCTGCAGGAGCTGCTGGCGGCGTGGAACGACTCGGCCACGGTCCGGCTGCCCGCCGGGTTCACGCTGCCGGCGGGGGCGGTGCTCCAGGGGGACGTGGCGGCCTTCCGGGGGACGCTCCGGATCGCGGGGACGGTGGAGGGCTCGCTCACCGTGATCAACGGCGACCTGGTCATCCTGCCCGGCGGCCGGGTGGTCGGCGACGTGCTGGTGGCGGGCGGCCGGATGACCCTCGCCGAGGGCGGCAGCCACGAGGGCACGGCGCGGGTGTTCTGGGACGCGGCGCCGGTGACCCGGCTGTCGGACGGGGCCCTCGGGGCGCGGGAGCGTCGGCGCGCCCTCGGCGACCTGGCCACCGCCGAGCGCACCTTCGGTGACGGGAAGATCCGGACCACCCTGCGGCTCACCACCACCCAGACCTACAACCGCATCGAGGGGCTCGGCATCGTCTTCGGGCCCGCCTTCACCTGGCAGCCCAACGACCGGGTGAGCGGGACGCTCGACGTGCGCGGCATCCTCCGCACCGCGCCCGACAACGGCCCCTTCCGCCGCGACCTCGGCTGGCTGGTGCGCACCGACTGGCGGCTGGCGGGCGCGCGCGGCTACGGGGTGGGCGCGCGCACCTACTCGGTGATCGCGGGGATCGAGGAGCACACCCTGCCGCGGGATGAGGTGGGCTGGAACGCCTTCCTCTTCCAGCGCGACAACCGCGACTACTTCAGCAGCGAGGGCGTGGGCGGAAGCGCCTACGCCTACGCCTCGCGGCGGCTCCGCCTCGACGCGCTGGTGCGCTACGAGAAGCAGGGCTCGGTGCGCGCCAACGACCCGTGGTCGCTGTTCCGCAACAGCGGCCGCTGGCGCCCCAACCCCCTCATTGATGACGGCCACTACACCCTGCTCGGCCTCCAGGCCGACTACGACAGCCGCAACACCCGGCTCAACGCCTCGAGCGGCTGGTGGGTGCGCGGCAGCGCCGAGTACTCGTACAGCGGCGACGTGACGCCGGTGGCGCTCCCGCGCGCGGTGCGGGGCCCGCTCCCCTCCGGCGGCTACAACACCAGCCGCTTCACCCTCGACGCCCGGCGCTACAACCGGCTCTCGCCCGACGTGCAGCTCAACCTGCGGCTGTGGGCCGGCGGGTGGCTCGCGGGCGACCCGCTGCCGGTGCAGCGGCGCCTGTCGCTCGGCGGGGTGGACCTGCTGCCGGGCTACGATTTCCGCGCCCTCAACTGCGCGCCCCTCGGCAGCCAGGACCCGGCGGCCACCGCGCTCTGCGACCGCGCCCTGGTGACACAGGCGGAGTTCCGCCACCGGCTCCGGCTCCGCGCCGGCCTCACGCTCCGCGACCCGGACCAGAAGGAGCTGACGCGCTTCGCGGGCGTCGAGGATCCCGAGCTCGTGCTCTTCGGCAACGCCGGCAGCGCCTGGCTCGCCGGGGACGGCCCGGGCCGGGTGCCGAGCAACCGGATCCAGTCGCTCACGCAGTGGAAGGCGGACGTGGGCGTGGGGCTCGATGCCGGGGGCGTGGCGGTGTACCTGGCCAAGGCCGTGACCGACGGCGAGCCGGTCAAGCTCTACCTGCGGCTGGAGCGGCGGTTCTAGGCTCGTGAGACGGCACCCGGGCGGGGGCGTGGAGCGCGGCGGGGCCGCGCCACGGCGGGGGTGGCGGGGGGCGCTCGTCGCCCTGGCGCTGGTGGCGGGACCGCTCGCGGCGCAGGACAGCACCCAGGTGCGGCTCGACGTGACGCTCGACTCGGCCGGCACCGCGGCGCGGGTGCGCACCGAGAACCTCTTTGCCGACACGCCCTGGCTCTCGGCGCTCCGCCAGGGGCTGCCGGTGCGGCTCCAGTACCGGCTCGAGGTGTGGCGCTCGCGGGAGCAGTGGTTCGATGAGGTGGCGCGGAGTGTCGAGTGGACGGTGCTGGTGAAGCACGAGCCGCTGCTGGACCAGTTCGCGGTGGTGCTCTTCGCCCCGCCCCGCCGCGTCACCGAGAGCCGCTACGCCACGCCCGGCGCGCTGGCGGCGGCCCTGGGCCGCACCTACCAGCTCCCCATCGCGCCGGCGGAGCCGGGGCGGTACTACTACGCGGGGACGCTCACCGTCACCACGCTCTCCGACTCCGACCTGGACCAGTTCGAGCGCCTGCTGCGCGGCTCGCTCGACCCGGGCAACGCGAGCGGCGGCTCCCTCGCCGAGCGGGCGCGGCGCCTGGTGCTGCGCCTCGCGGGGCTGCCGACGCTCAGCGTGACGGGGCAGTCGGGGATGTTCGACGTGCGGTAGCGGCGCCGGCTGGTGCGTTGCTGCGGGTGGGACTGCGGTGCCTCACCTTGGAGGCGCGGCGGGCAGCCGAGGGACAGCAACTGCAAAACCACAGAGGCACAGAGGGCACAGAGGACACAGAGAACGGACCGTGGATGGCGGGCTCACCGCGAGGTGAGCCTGTGGTGTTTTTGGGGGTGTGGGTTCGGGCCCGGCAACGCTCCCCACCTCGCGCAGGCCCCACCCCCAAAAAACAGCCAAGCCCGGGTCGGCAACGCGCCGACCCGGGCTCGATTCCTCCGTGACCTCTGTGTCCTCTGTGCCTCTGTGGTTCTGCAGTCGCAGTCCGTCTGCGGCCCGCCGCGACTCGACCGACCGCCAGCGACGCCGCCAGGGCTCACCCGCCGAGGGCCTTGAGGGCTTCCTGGCCGTAGAAGAGGCGGATGTACTTGGCCTGGGTGGTGGTGAGCCGGCGGACGGCCCAGGCGAGGTGGACGAAGTGGGGCTCGGTGGGGTGCGTGTGGGGGTGCATGCCGCACTCGTCGGGGAGGCGGTTGCCCTTCCGGGTGTTGCAGGTGCTGCAGGCCGTCACGACGTTGGTCCACTCGTTGAGGCCGCCGCGACTGATGGGGACCAGGTGGTCGCGGGTGAGGCACTCGCGGTGGCGGAGCTCGTGCTGGCTCCGGTGACAGTACTGGCAGCGGTAGTTGTCCCGGGCAAACAGGAAGGTGTTGGTGACCTGGCGGCGGAACCGGCGGGGGACGTGCACGAACTTGACCAGGCGGATGATCGCCGGTCTGGGGAGGACGAGGTGCTCGCTGCGCACCACGTCCCGTCCCTCCGCCTCGACGATCTCCGCCTTGCCCTCAATGACGAGTCGTAGGGCACGCCGCACGGGCACCATGGTGAGGGGCTCGAACGACGAGTTCAGCGCCAGGCAACGCACCGGGATTCTCCCTGCTTCCGAACGGACCCCGAATCGTACACCGCCCCGGAGCCGGGGCGCAAGCAACGGTCCGGCGACGCCCGCTAGCGCACCATGGCCGCGAGCCGGGCCTCGATCAGGTGCCGGCCGCGCTGGTGCTTGGCGATGATGAGGAGGGTGTCGTCACCGGCCAGGGTGCCGATGATCTCCTTCCACCCGGCGGTGTCGAGCGCCGCCGCCACGGCGGGGGCGCCGCCGGTGGCCGTCTTGCAGACGAGCAGCGGGCCGGTCCCCTCGATGCTCACCAGGAGCGTGGGGAGGACCGCGTCGAGGTCCGGGCGCAGGGTGCCCTCCTGCGGGTTGGCGTAGTAGGAGCCGCCCTGCGGGTCCACCAGCTTGGCGAGGGTGAGCTCGCGGATGTCGCGGCTCAGCGTGGCCTGGGTGACCGAGATGCCTTCAGCCGCGAGCGCCTCGCGGAGCCCGTCCTGGCTCTCGATGCGCTTCTCGCGGATGATGCGGAGGATGGCGGCGTGCCGCTGCAGTTTCATTCGCTGTCCAGTCCCGAAGCGGGGGGCTCAGGTAGGGGCCCGGCCCCGCGCCGCCGATGCGGCGCGTGCCATGGGCCCCGGGATCAGTGTCGGCAGAGGACGACCCGCCTCACCGGTGTCTGGCGCCGGGAAGGCCGGCCGGATGATGGCGACGTCTCCCCGGCACCTCACGGGATGCGGGGACCCGCCTCGGCCTCCCGCCAGACGGTCCGTCCGGCGAGCACGGTCAAGCTTACATCTTCATGCATCGCCGTGAAAAGGGTATCCGCCAGCTTCGTGGCGTCAACCGCGCCCGGAATTCGCACGGCGACCAGGTCGCCCCACTTCCCGGGGACCAGACTCCCGATTTCCTGCTCGAGGCCCAGGGCGGCGGCGGCGCCGAGTGTCACGAGTTGCAACCCCTGCTCCGCCGTGAGGCCGCCGAGGGCCCGGGCGGCCGCCGCCTCGCGGGCCAGCGACAGGGGCGAGACGCTCGCCACCGAGTCGGTGCCGGCGCCCACGCGAAGCCCCCGGGCCAGCATCGCGGCGAGCGGCGCCTCGCCGTGGCCGTGGGCGCGGTTGGAGCGGGGGCAGTGGGCAATGGCCACGCCGCGGCGGGCCAGCAGGTCCAGCTCCGGTGCGGCGGCGCGGACCACGTGGATACAGAGGGTATCGTGGCCGAGGACCCCGTGCTGGTCGAGCCACGCGATCGGTGAGCGGCCGGGCAGGGCCGGTAGCGGGATGCCCCGCCGGGTCCACGCCTCGGCAAAGCCGCCCGTGGCCGACTCGAGCAGCGCCGACTCGTCCGCCGACTCGGCGAGGTGCACGGCGAGCGGCAGCCCGGCAGCCCGGGCGTGGCGGGCGGCGGCGGCGTAGAGGGGGCCGCTCACGCTGTAGGGCGCGTGGGGCGAGGCGCCGAGCCGGACGCGCGGCCCGGCGAAGCGGGCCAGCTCGCCGAGGCGGGCCACCCACGCCTGCAGGGCGGCGGCGCACTGCGCCGGGTCGGGGCCGAAGACCTCATGATAGGCAATGCCGCTCCCGCCCAGCTCGGCGAGAGCCTGGATGACGGCGCCGGAGTCGCCGGTGTCGCCCACGGTGGTGACGCCCTGCGCCCAGCAGTCGCGGATGCCCTGCCGCGCGGCGGCCAGCACCGTGTCGAACGACCGCGCCGCCTTGAGGGCGATGAGCTGGCGGATCCAGGCGGGGAAGTCGGCGGGGTGGGCGCTGTGGGCGTCGAGCCCGGTGAGCTCGAGGTGGGTGTGGGCGTTGACGAGGCCGGGGAGGAGCGCGCCCGGGAGGCGCTCGGTGACCACGCCCGGCGGCGCGGGGACCGCCGCCTCGGGACCGATGGCCGCGAGGCGGCCGTCGGCGCCGACGAGCACCGCGCCGCCTTGGATCGGGGCGCCCTCGCCCGGCCAGACCCACGGCGCCGTGAGGCGGCGGGGTCCGGCGGTCACCGGGGCGGGCGGGGGTTGAGGGGGCTGCCGCCCGAGGTGTTGTCGCGGTCGCGCGGGGGGGTGCCGGGCGGGGCCTGGCCGGCGGGGGCCGCGGCGCCGGGCTGCTGCCCGGGGCTGAGCGGCGTGCCCCCCTGGACGCCGCCGCCCCACGGGTCGTGGATGCGGCAGTAGCTGCGGGGCTCGGTGCCGGGGAGGAACGACTCCACGCTCAGCGAGTCCCGCGGGCAGAAGGGGCTGAAGCGCTCGCCGCTCTGGCGATCGACCTCCACGAAGGTGAGGCCGTCGGGCCGGACCCACGCGGCCGGGACGGGGCGGCGCTCGTAGATGTCCTTCATCATCATGGTCCAGGCCGGGGCCGCGAGGCGGCCGCCCTGGGCGTTGTCCATGATGCGCTGCGGCTTGTCCATCCCGATCCAGACGCCCGCCACCAGGTCCGGCGTGAAGCCGACGAACCAGACGTCGCCGTAGTCGTTGGTGGTGCCGGTCTTGCCGCCGGCGGGGATGGTGAACTGGCTCCCGACGGACGAGGCGGCGGTGCCGCGGCGGACCACGTCCCGGAGCCCGTCGAGCATGAGCCACGCGAGGGCCGAGTCCATCACCTGCTCGGCGCGGGGCCGCGGGGCCCAGAGCACGTTGCCGTTCTTGTCCTCCACCCGCTCCACCGCGAAGGGCGTGGTGCGGCTCCCCATGTTGGCGAAGGCGCTGTAGGCCGAGATCAGCTCGATGGGATAGACCGCCGCCGAGCCGATGTGGATCGAGGGATACGGCGGGATGGGCGTGGTGATGCCGAAGCGCGCCGCCTCGCCGATCACGGCGGGCGCGCCGATCTCCATCCCCACCTTGATGGCGGGGATGTTGCGGCTCTCGAAGAACGCCTCCTTGAGCGGCATGGGGCCGCCGAACTTGTTGTCGTAGTTCATCGGCTCCCAGGGCGGCTCGCCGGGGAGCATCTCCACGCTGATGGGGTCGTCCACCACGATCTCGGTCCACGGGTGGCCGGCGCGGAGCGCCGCCGTGTACACGATGGGCTTGAAGGTGGAGCCGGGCTGGCGCAGCGCCTGCACCGCGCGGTTGAACTTGGAGTCGTTGTAGTCCCGCCCGCCCACCATGGCGAGGATCCGCCCGGTGCGCGCCTCCAGCACCACGGCGAGCCCCTGCAGGTAGGGCGACTCGCGCGGGGCGGGCGCGTCCTCGCGCCGCTTCTCGAGGTAGTCGGCGTAGCCCGCGCGGGGGTAGTTGGGGTACTTGGTGCGGTTGCGCTCGATCTCGTCCAGCTGCCGCGTGAGCGCCCGCTCGGCGGCCAGCTGCACGTCCAGGTCGATGGTGGTGTAGATGCGCAGGCCCGCCCGGTACAGCTCCGTGGGGAAGCGGGTGCGCAGCTGCTGCCGCACGTACTCCACGAAGTAGGGGGCCACGTCGCTGAAGTCGGAGCGGGCCGAGAGGATCAGCGGGTAGGCCTTCCAGCGCTCGGCCTCGGTGCGGGAGATCACGTCCTCCTCGGCCATGAGGTCGAGGATGAGGTTGCGGCGCTCCACCGAGAGATCGGGGTAGCGGCGCGGGTTGTAGCGGGTGGGCGAGCGCGGGATGCCGGCGAGGGTGGCCGCCTCGGCCAGGTTCAGGTCCCGGGCCGGCTTGCCGAAGTAGCGCTGGGCCGCGGCCTCGATGCCGAAGGCGCCGTTGCCGAGGTTGATCTGGTTGAGGTAGAGCTCGAGGACCTGGTTCTTGGAGAAGTTGTCCTCGATCTCGAAGGCCACCTGCATCTCGCGCAGCTTGCGCTTGATGGAGCGGTCCTGCCGGTCGATCTCGGGGAAGATGTTCCCCGCCAGCTGCATGGTGATGGTGGAGAAGCCGTGCAGCCGGCCGCGGCCGGTGAGCTTGAAGAGCGTGGTGCGGTACAGGGCGCCGAAGAAGCGGACCCAGTCCACGCCGTGGTGGTCGTAGAAGCGCTTGTCCTCCACCGACAGGAAGGCGGCCACGGCCGCCGGCGAGATCTGCTCGATGGAGACGACGGTGCGGCGCTCCTCGCCCAGGTCGGTGATGAGCCGGCCGTCGGCGGCGAAGACCTTGGCGGCCTGGGCCGGGTCCCACCGGCCGTGGACCAGGCGGGCCACCGAGGGACAGGTGTTGCCGGCACAGGCCCGCTGCCAGGCCCCGAGCGCGATCCCCGCGCCGAGGGCGATCCCGGCGAAGAGGATGGTGAGGACCGTGCTGCGGATCCGGGGGGTGAACCACCACCGGGCGAGGGTGCTGCCAATGCGGGAAGCCATGGACGGAAGATAACGGGCCCTCCCGACCCGGCGAGGTGATCCGCGCCGCCCCGGGGGGCCGCGCCGCCGGGGTGGCGTGGCTTGCTCCCCCCGGAGGGCCGCCGTACCATTCGCGTCCCATGACCACCGCCTTCCTGTCCCAGCTCACCGCCCGCGGGTTCGTCCACGACGTGACGCCGGGCTTCGCCGACCGGCTCACGCAGGGGCCGGTCACCGGCTACGTCGGCTTCGACCCCACGGCGGACAGCCTGCACGTGGGCAACCTGGTGCCGGTGATGGGGCTGGCGTGGCTGCAGCGCTTCGGCGGCACGCCGATCATCCTGGTGGGCGGCGGCACCGGCATGGTGGGCGACCCGAGCGGCAAGCGGAGCGAGCGGCCGATGCTCACGGTGGAGCAGATCGACCACAACGCGGCGCGCATCCGCAGCCAGCTGGAGCAGTTCCTGAGCTTCGAGGGGCAGAACGCCGCCCGGGTCCGCAACAACGCCGACTGGCTCCGCCCCCTCGGCCTCATGGAATTCCTGCGGGACGTGGGGAAGCACTTCACCATCAACTACATGCTGCAGAAGGACGCGGTGAAGAGCCGGATGGACACCGGCATCAGCTACACCGAGTTCACCTACATGCTGGTGCAGGCGTACGACTTCTGGCACCTGTGGAAGCACGAGCGCTGCGAGCTGCAGATGGGCGGCAGCGACCAGTGGGGGAACATCACCGCCGGCAGCGAGCTGGTGTCGCGGCGCGAGGGGGCGCAGGTGCACGGCCTGGTGTTCCCGCTCCTCACCACGGCGAGCGGCGGCAAGTTCGGGAAGAGCGAGCAGGGCAACGTCTGGCTCGACCCGGCCAAGACGAGCCCCTACAAGTTCTACCAGTTCTGGCTCAACACCGAGGACGCCGACGCCGACCGGCTGCTCCGCTTCTTCACCTTCCTCCCCCTGCCGGAGATCACGGCCATCGTGGCCGAGCATGCGGCGGACCCGGGGAAGCGGGTGGCGCAGCGGCGGCTGGCGGAGGAGCTCACCACCCGGGTGCACGGGGCGGAGGTGACGCAGCGCGTGATCGCCGCGAGCCGGCTCCTCTTCGGCGGCACCAACCTGGCGCAGGCCGGCGCCGAGGTGCTCGGCGTGCTGGCGGGCGAGGTGCCGACGACGCCGCTCGCGGCGGGCGAGCTCGAGGGGCTGCCGATCGCGGACGCGCTGGTGAAGGCGGGACTCGCGGCCTCCAAGAACGAGGCGCGGCGCGGGCTCACGCAGAACGGCTTCTCGCTGAACGGCGCCCCCGTGGCCGCCGACCGCGTGCTCGGCCCGGGCGACGTGCTCGGCGGCGGCTTCGTGCTGCTGCAGAAGGGCAAGCGGAGCTACGCGCTGCTCGACTGCCGCTAGGCGGCACGCCCTGCGCCGGGGCGCCGCGGCCTAGCGCCTCGTCGGACCCCCATCCATACTTGCGTCAACCGCAGCCGCTCCATCCCCCACCCCGGCGCACCCTGAGCGCCCTTTCCCCCCGGAGGAGACCTGTCATGCGCGGCGAATTCATGGCGTTCCTGAAGGAGTACGGTGTCATCGGCCTGGCCATCGCCGTCATCATCGGCGGCAAGGCGGGCGAGCTGGTGAAGTCCATCGTGGACGGCCTGCTGATGCCGCTCGTGGGCATGCTGCTGCCGAGCGGCGACTGGCAGCAGCTGGTGGTGGGGCCGTTCCAGATCGGCCTCGTGCTGGCGGCGCTGGTGAACTTCGTGATCGTGGCGTTCCTGGTCTTCCTGTTCGCCAAGAAGGTCCTCAAGGAGGACAAGGTGGCAAAGAAGTAGGCGTCGGCCCCGGACGCACGACGCCCCCGCGGGAGCGGCTCCCGCGGGGGCGTCGTGTTTCCCGGGCTGGCTACCAGCGGGTGCGGCTGGTGTTGCGGCGCGGCTTGGCGCCGAGCATGCCGAGGACGCCGCGCACCAGCTCGCGGCCCACGGTGCGGGCCACCGTGGTGCCGAGCGCGGCGACGATGGCGCCGCCCACCTTGGCGCCGGTGGACACGCCCCCGCTCCGGGGCGCGGGCCTCTGCTCCGGGGCGGACGTGGGGAACGGCGTCCGCGGCGCCTCCGGCACCGGCGGGGCGGAGGCCTGGACCCGGCGCTGCAGCATCTCGCGGGCGCTCTCGCGGTCCACGGCCTGGCCGTACTCGCGGAGCAGGTCGGAGGCCTGGATGTCGGCCTGCAGCTCCTCGGGGGTGAGCGGGCCCATCCGGGAGGAGGGCGGGATGAGGCGGGTGGCCACCACGGGGGTGGGGACGCCCCGCGGGTCGAGGCCCGTGACCACGGCCTCGCCGATGCCGAGGCTCGTCAGGGTCTCGGCGAGGTCGTAGAAGGCGGTCTTGGGGAAGGTGCGGACGGCGGCGGTGAGCGCCTTCTCGTCGTCGGGGGTGTGGGCGCGGAGGGCGTGCTGGACGCGGTTGCCGAGCTGGGCCAGGATGTCACTGGGCACATCCTTGGGGCTCTGGGTGACGAAGTAGACGCCGACGCCCTTGGAGCGGACGAGGCGCACCACCTGCTCCACCTGCTCGAGGAACGCCTTGGAGGCGTCGTTGAAGAGGAGGTGGGCCTCGTCGAAGAAGAAGACCAGCTTGGGCTTGTCGAGGTCGCCGGCCTCGGGGAGCGCCTGGTAGAGCTCGGCCAGGAGCCACATCATGAAGGTGGAGAAGAGGCGGGGCCGCTCCTGCACGTCGGTGAGCTCGAGGCAGGTGACGACGCCGCGGCCGTCGCGGGTGCAGGCCAGCAGGTCGTTCACGTCGAACTCGGGCTCGCCAAAGAGGATCTCGGCGCCCTGCGCCTCGAGCTCCACCATCTTCCGGAGCAGGACGCCGACGGTGGCGGGGCTCATGCCCCCGTACTGCGCCAGCTCGGGCTTGCCCTGGTCGGAGGAGAGGAACTGGAGCAGGGCGCGCAGGTCGGAGAGGTCGAGGAGCGGGAGGCGGCTGTCGTCGGCGTACTTGAAGACGAGGGTGAGGACGCTGGTCTGGGTCTCGTTGAGGCCGAGGACCTTGGCCAGCAGCAGGGGCCCGAAGCTCGCGACGGTGGCGCGGAGCTGGACGCCGGGCTTGCCCGTCAGGCTCACGAACTCGACCGGGACGCCCGCGGCCTGCCAGCTCCATCCGGTCTCGGTGGCGCGGGTGGTGATGCGGTCGTTGCTGGCCCCCGGCATGGCGAGGCCGGCGAGGTCGCCCTTGATGTCGGCCACGAAGACGGGGACGCCGGCCTTCGAGAGCTGCTCGGTGAGGAGCTGCAGCGTCTTGGTCTTGCCGGTGCCGGTGGCGCCGGCGATGAGGCCGTGACGGTTCATCATGGCGAGCGGGATGCGGACGGCCGGGGTGGCGTGCAGCGCCCCCTCGTGCAGCGCCGCGCCGAGGGTGACGGCGGCGCCGCTGAAGCCGTAGCCGGTGGCGAGCATCTCGTCGAAGGTGCCGGGCATCGGGGTCTCCGGGGTCAGACGAGCGGGTCGAGCACGGCGATGACCCGCTCGACCTCGCCCAGGGTGTTGTAGCAGTGCGGCGCGAGGCGCAGCGCGCCCTCGCGGTGACTCAGCGACACGCCCGCCTTCCGGAGGGCCTTGAAGCACGCCTCGATGCGCGGCGGGGCCAGGCAGGTGATGCCCGACGCCCGGTCCCCCACGGGGGAGGTGAGCGGCACGCCCTTCCGCTGCGCCCACTCCACGAGCGGCGCCTGCAGGCGGGCCAGGTGCTGCTGGATCCCCGCGATGCCGAGCTCCAGCAGCAGCTCGATGGACTGGCGCATCCCCACGAACTCCTGGTAGGGCAGCGTGATGAACTCGAAGCGCCGGGCGTCGGGGCGGAAGACGTCCTTGTAGTCGGTGAGCCGGGAGAAGTCGTCCGTGCCCTCGAAGGCCATCCAGCTGGCCACGGCCGGCTCCATGACGGGGATGAGGTCCCGCCGCACGTACATGAAGCCGCTCCCCCAGGGAGACAGCAGCCACTTCTGCGCACCGCAGGAGAGGATGTCCACCGGCACCTGCTTCACGTCCACCGGCAGCTGGCCCACGGCCTGGATGGCGTCCACCACGAGGAACTGGCCGCGGGCGCGGGTAGCCTGGGAGAGCGCGGCCAGGTCCACCGTGTAGCCATTGGCGAACTGGGTGAGCGAGACGGCGAGGCAGCGCACCCGGGGATCGGCCAGGCGCGCGTGCATGCGGGCCTCGTCAGGCCAACCCTCGGGGGTGGTGGGGAGGACCTCGAGCTCGACGCCCCGGTCGCCGAGACGGCGCCAGGGGTACATGTTGGCGGGGAACTCGCGGTCGGAGACGAGGACGATGTCGCCTTGGCCGAGCGGGAGGGCCCGGGCGGCGATGGCGAGGCCGAAGGTGGTGTTGGTGGTGAGCGCGACCTCGCCGGTGTCCGCGTTGATAAGCTTCGCCACCGCCTCGCGGGCCAGGTCGAAGGCGCCGAAGAGGTCCTCATGCCGCAGCAGGTGCGGGCGGGTGCGGCGGGTGTTGAAGTCGTCGAGGGCGCGCCGGGTGCGCTCGGGGATGGGCCCGATGGAGGCGTGGTCGAGGTAGGTGGTCTCGTCCGCCCACGGGAACTCGGTCCGGCGCAGGGCGCCCAGGTCGTACGTCACGGGGTGGTATCCTCCGGGAAGGTGCGTACGTTACTGGCAGTCGGAGGCTTGGGGCAAGCATGGGCTTTCGCGGACCCTTTTCCCTGGTGCTCTCGGGCGGCGGCCTCAAGGGGCTGGCGCACGTGGGCGTGCTGCTGGCGCTGGAGGAGCGGGGGCTCCAGCCGGAACTGGTGGTGGGGAGCAGCATGGGGGCGCTCATCGCGGCGGCGTGGGCGGCGGGGGTGCCGGCGCGGACGCTCGAGGCCGGCGGTCTCAAGGTGAAGCGGCGCGACATCTTCCAGGTGGCGCACGCCGACATGGCGTTCAAGCGGATGAAGGCGCCCGCCGTCTACCGCCGGGAGCCGCTGTACGCCCTGATCCGCTCGGTGATCGGCGACGTGCGCTTCGAGGAGCTGCCCCGGCGGCTGTTCATCAACACCGTGGAGCTCGACTCGGGGATGCAGGTGTTCTGGGGCCTGCCCGGGCTCCGGGACGCGCGGGTGGCGGATGCGGTGCTGGCCTCGTGCGCGCTGCCGGGGCTGTTCCCGCCGGTGGAGATCGCGGGCCGCCACTACGTGGACGGGGCCGTGCTGGAGAACCTGCCGGTCTCGGCGGCGGCCGCGCTGGGGCAGGCGCCGGTGCTGGCGGTGGACGTGGGCTCGACGGCGGCGCTCCGCGCCAACGTGCAGGAGGAGGGATTCGCGGCCACCTACGCGCGTGGGCTCGAGATCGTGATGCAGGCCATGATGGAGAGCCGGCTGCGCCGCTGGAGCCGGCCGCCGCTGCTGCTGCTGCATCCGCGGGTGGAGCACGTGTCGATGTTTGCCTTCGGGCAGAACCGGGAGATCATCGAGGAGGGGCGGCGCGCCACGCTGGACCTGCTGGATCGGCTCCCCACCACCCTTGCGGTGGAGGCCGAGGGGATCTTCCCGCAGCGGCTGGTGGAGGTGCGGGTGGACGCGGCGCGCTGCATTGGATGTGGCGCCTGCGCCATGCAGGCGCCGCAGGTGTTCGGGATGCGCGAGGGCAAGGCGGTGGTTCGGCAGCCGCGGCAGAGCTGGTCGCCGCTGGATGGGTCCTACGTGCGGAACTGCCCCACCTACGCCATCAGCGCGCGCTTCGCGCCGCCGGCGGGGTGAAGGCGCGGGCGGCCGCCTCGAGGTCCGCCACCACGCGCCGCCAGCTGAAGTGCCGCTCCGCCCGCGCGCGCCCGGCCTGGCCGAGGGCCTGGGCGCGCGCCGGATGCCGCAGCAGCGCCACCGCCGCGGCCAGCACCTCGCGGCGGTCGGTGGGCGGCAGGAGCAGCCCACTCACCCCATCCTCGACGCACTCGGCCGTGCCCCCGCCCCGCCCCGCCAGGACCGGCAGCCCCGCCGCCTGCGCCTCGAGCAGCGACAGGCCAAAGCCCTCCACCTCCGGTCCCTCCACCCGCGACAGCCCCACGTAGAGATCGGCCGCCTGGTAGAGCGCGGGGAGCTCCGCCTCGGGCACCGCGCCGAGGAAACGCACCTGCCCCGCGACACCGAGCTCGGTGGCCAGCGCCTCGAGCCGGAGGCGGTCGGGTCCCTCCCCGGCCACGAGGTAATGGCAGCGATGGCCCTCGGCCCCGAGCCCCGCGACGAGCGCCAGCGCCTCGTCCACGCCCTTGTGCGGCACCAGCCGGGCCACGGTGAGCAGGGTGCAGCTCCCGCCGCGGGGGCCGCCGGCGGCCCGGGGGACGAAGCGCCCGGTGTCCACGCCGAGCGGCACCACGCGCACGCGCCCGGGGCCGGCGGGGACGCCGAGGAGCTCCGCCAGCTCCACGTAGCGGTCGCGGGTCCAGCCGCTGATGGCCACGGCGCCGGCGGCGCCGGCCACGAGTTCGCGGATGCCGCGGCGGCGGCGGGGGGAGCGCCGGGCCTGGTCGTGGAGGAGCTGGAGGTCGAGGCCGTAGGTGATGAGGCCGTAGGGGATGCGGCGGCGCCGGCCGAGCCAGCGCGCCACGTGGCCCGCCGGCTTCACGTTGCCGGCCCAGAGGAAGGCGGGCGGGTGCTCGCGCACCAGCCGGTCGGCGTGGATCCCCCAGCGCACCAGGCAGGGGAGCGTCCTGAGCCTGCGGCTCGGCACGGCGAGGCGCTCCACGGGGAGCCCGCTCGCCTGGTCCCAGGCCTCCCAGCCCTCCACCTGCCCGGTGGACACGCGGATGCGCCCCTCGGCGTGCCGGACGATCTCGCCGAGCGCGCGGGCGATGCCACCCAGCATGGGCGGGAAGTCGTAGGTGAGGAGGAGGGCCGGGTCGGTCATCGGCGGAGGGCGCGCTCGGCGAGGACGGCGTGATAGACGGCCAGGGTGCGGTCGAGCATGCGGTCGACGGCGAAGTCCTCCCGGGCCCGGCGGCGCCCGCTGGCGCCGAGGCGCGCGGCGAGGGCCGGGTCGCCGAGCAGGCGGTCGAGGGCGGCGGCCCAGGCCGCGGGGTCCGTCGGCGCCACGAGCAGGCCATCCACGCCGGGCCGGATGATCTCCGCGTTCCCGGTGGCGTCCGACGCCACGACCGGCAGGCCGAGCGCCAGCGCCTCGAGCACCGCCTGGGGGAAGGCGTCCCAGCGCGAGGGATGGAGCGCCACCTCGAGCAGGTCGTAGAGCGGGCGGATGGCCGGGTCGAAGGGCAGCCGGACCACCGCGTGGCGTGCGGGCACGGGGGGGAGCGGGGCGGCGAGGGCCGCCGCGTCGAGCCCCGCCAGCACCAGGCGCACCGGCGTCGTCACGTGCGCGAGGGCCGCGAGCACCACCGCCTGGTCCTTGGGCCGCGCCACCACGCCGATGACGCGGCGGGACGGCTCCCAGCCGATGCGCGTACGCCAGGCGTCGCGTTCCGCGTCGCTCACCGGCCGGTCCATCCGGCTGGCCACAAACCCGCTCGGCACCACCACCACCTTTCCGGCCGGCGTGCCCCGCCCCACCAGCTCGTCCCGCACCGACGCGCTCAGGGCGATGACCCGGGCACTCACGCGGGCGGCGAGCCAGTTCTGCAGGCGGGTGCTGCGCGGGAACGAGCGGCGCGTGAGGATGAGCGGCGCCGGGAGCCGGCCGGTGAGGCCGAGCCAGGTGAATGCCTCACGGTCGCGCGAGCCCTGCGAGTTGATGATGTCCACGGGCTGCTCGCGCAGCAAGGCCCCGAGGGCGCGCGCGTTCATGAATCGCGACTGGCGCGCCAGCGGCAGCGGGTGCACCGGCAGCCCGCCGGCGCGCGCCTCCGCCTCCACCGGCGAATCCGGCGGGCAGACCAGGCGCGCGTCCACCCCGCGCGCGCGGAGCCCGAGGCCCAGCGCGAGCGTGGAGTTGACCGACCCCGCCCCCCCGCCCTGGTGCAGGGCGAGGAGAACCCGGAGGGGCACGCTGGTATCTTCCCGCTCACCCATGCGGATCCTCATCGTCGGCGCGGCCGGGGACGGCCGGACGGAAGCCTCGGTGGCGCGCGCGGCCCGGCAGCTGGGCCACGCCGCGCAGGTGCTCGACGCGCTCGGCTGGCGCCGGCGCCTCGGGGCGCTGGCGCCGTGGTGGCTCCGCTGGCAGGCGGACGCCTTTGCCCCGGACCTGGTGCTCTGCACCCGGCACGCGGCGAGTGTCGGGCGGGCGCATCTCCCGAGGCTGCTGCGGCGCCGGCGCTCCGCGTTCTGGTACTTCGACGCGCCGAGCCCGCTGCCGGAGCCGGTGGCGCGGCTGGCCACGCTGGTGGACCAGACCTTTGCCACCTACGGCTACCAGCGCGACGCCTTCCTGGCGCTCGGTGCCCAGGGCGCGCAATTCCTCCCGCAGGGCGCCGATCCCGCGCTCGACACGCCGGCGGAGTCCGCGCCGGCCGCGTGGCAGTGCGAGCTGTCGTTCGTGGGCTCGGGGCAGTATCCGCGCCGGCACCCGATCCTCGCGGCCTTTGCGCGAATGTGCCGACTGCAGGTGCGCGGGCCCCGGTGGGACAATGTACCGGAAGGGGTGCCGGTCGTGGGGGGCCCGGTGCGGGGACGCGAGTTTGCGCTCGCGGTGCGCGGGGCCGTGGTGTCGCTCGGGGTGGATGCGCTGGAGGCGCAGCGGCAGGAACGCCAGGGTGGCACCTCCAACCGGCTCTGGCGGGCGCTGGCGTGTGGCGGGGTGTTCCTGGGTGAGGCGGTGGAGGGGCTGGAGCAGTTCGTGCGGGACGGGGAGCATGCCGTCTTCTACCGCACCGTGGACGAGGGCATCGACCGGCTTCGGGGCCTGCTCGCGGACGAGGGCCTCCGGCGGCGGCTCGCGTCGGCGGGGCGGGCGCACGTGATGGCGCGGCACACCTACGCGGACCGGCTCGAACTGCTGCTCCAGGGCCGGGGCTACACCTCGACGTAGTTGCGGTGCTCGAAGGGCCGCCAGCCGGTGAGGCGCTCGATGCCGAGCGAGGCCGCGAGCGCCAGGCGGCGGCGATCCCAGGGGCGCGGCAGGAACTGGTCGTTGAAGTGGCCGGCGCGCGTCACCAGCCACTCGCGCATCACGGCGGGATGGGTGCCGGTGAAGGGCGTGAGGCCCACGTCCCAGGGGAGGCCGGCGCTCACGTCGGCGCGGGCGGCGGTGCCGGCGTGGTAGAGCGTGTTGTCGACCTGCTGCTTGGCCACGAGCGCGGGGGTGGGGCGGGCCCAGCCATAATGATGGTAGGTGGCGCCGCTCCGCCGGGCGCGCGGGCGGCGGTGGTCCGCGCCGCGGCGGAACCCCTGCGCGTCCCGAAAACTCCGGAGCCCGATGCCGGGGCGCACCACCCGGACCTCGCGCCGGTACCAGGCGCGGCCCTGCCCCACCCAGGCGGGGGAGCCGTAGTGGTGGACGAAGTCCACGAGCAGGGCCTCGACCGTCGCATCCGCGAGCGCGGTTTCCATGGCGGTCCGGAGGGCGGGGACGCCGGCCTCGTGCAGGACCTCATCGGCCTGGATGTAGATTGCCCAGTCGCCGGTGGCGGCCTCGAGGGCGCGCTGGGTCTCGGTGGCGAGCATGGCGCTGCCGGCCGAGCGGTCCCACGGGCCGCTGATGATGCGGAGGCGCGGGTCGGCGAGACTCGCCACGAGGTCGCGGGTGCCGTCGTCGGAGGGGCCCACGTTCACGACGAGCTCGTCCACGAGCGGCAGCACCGAGCGGAGCGCCTCCGTGACCGGGAAGTCGAGCCGCACGGCGTTGGCAACGAGACTGAACCCGGTGACGCGCATCGCGTGGCACCCGCGCTGAGGAAGGACGACCCGCCAAAGATATGCGCGTGGCCCTGGTGCATCACACCAAGCTGCCGGTGGAGGGCTACGGCGGCACGGAGCGGGTGGTGGTGGCGCTCGCGGCAGGCCTGGTGGCGCTCGGCCACGAGGTGACCCTGGTGGCGCCGCCCGGCACCACCGTGCCCAACGTGCGGCACGTGGCGGTGCCCGGCCGCCAGCTCCACGACGCGGCCACCGACCTCTCCCCCTTCCTGCCCGACGGCACCGACATCGTCCACGCCTTCTACCCGCTGCGGGTGGCGCCGGCGGCGCCGCACGTCTGGACGCTCGAGGGGACCACCAGGCCCGGCGTCACCCGCCCGCCCAACACCATCTACGTGAGCGCCGACCATGCGGCGCGGCACGGCAGCAGCAGCTTCGTCTATAACGGCCTCGACCCGTCGGACCTCCGGTACCAGGCCCGGAAGGGTGACTACGACCTCTTCCTGGGCCGGCTGCACACCCTCAAGGGGTGGCGCTGGGCGGTGGAGGGGGCGCGGAAGGCGGGGCGGCGGATCGTGGTGGCGGGCGGGTGGCGGCCGACGCTGTCGCTGAGCGTGCGCTTCGTGGGCGAGGTGGGCGGCGCCAAGAAGGCCGCGCTCCTCGCGGGCGCCCGGCTCCTGTGGATGCCGGCGCTCTGGGACGAGCCGTTCGGCCTCACGCTCATCGAGGCGCTGTGGAGCGGGACGCCGGTGCTCGGGACCCGGCGCGGGGCGCTGCCCGAGGTGCTGTCGGACGAGGTGGCCGGCTTCGGCGACACGCTGGAGGAGCTGGTGGCCGCGATCCCCGGCGCGGAGGCGAAGGACCCCGCCGACTGCCGGGCGCGGGCGGAGCGGTGGTTCGGGCACCTGCGGATGGCGGAGGAGTACGTGCGCTTCTACCGCGGCTGGCTGGCCACCGGCGCGCTGCCGGCGGGGGAGCGGACCCGCTAGACGCCGGTGACCACCTCGAGGAGCTGGCGGAGGCGGTGCATGTAGGTGTGGTGGGAGATGGCGCGCTGGCGCGCCGCCGCGGCGAGGCGGTCGCGGTACTTGTCCTCCTGGATGGCGCGCTTCACCTGGCCCTTGAGCTGCTCGGGGGTCTCGTACACCAGGACCTCGGTGCCATCCTCGAAGTGCTGCGGCAGGTCGGCGCGGGCGTCGATCACCTGCGGCGCGCCGATGGCGGCCACCTCGAAGGCGCGGCGGTTGACGCCGGCGCCGTCCCCGTTGGCGGCGTCGGGGTCATCGCGGTGCACGTTGATGGCCACCGTGGCGCCCGCATACGCGCGCACGAAGTCCTCCGTGCTCGGCAGCTCGCCCCGGCAGTAGTCCCGCAGGCCCGTCTTCCGCCAGCCCGGCCCCCACAGCGCCAGCCCGAACTCCACCAGCTCCGTGAGGTAGCGCTCGCGGCGGGGCGTGGCCTGCCCGGCGAAGACCACGTTGGCGCGGAACGGCCCGCGGGCGCGCAGCGGCTTGTGGACCGAGGGATCGCAGCCCACCGCCAGGTAGTGCGCGTGCTTCACGCCGTGGCGGTCGAGCCCCCGCACCGCCGCCGTGGAGCCGACGAAGACGAAGTCGTAGCTCATGGCGGCGTGGGCGCTGCGGGCGAGGTCGTCCACCGACTCGCCGAGGAGCTGCACCCACTTGGCCGGGCGGGCGGCCCGCAGCTGGTCGGCGACGTCGGCGGGGACGGTGTCCTCGTCGGCGACCAGGACCAGGTCGGGCTGGTGCTGGGCGATGGCGGCCTCGAGGCGGTCGGCGAGGTCGCGCCGCACCAGGCGCTCGAGCCAGCCGGCGTGCGCCGGGTCCACGTGCAGCACGCTGGCGCCGAGGCGCTCCAGCGCGCGGCGGCGGAGGCGGTTGTGCGCCAGCTCGGCATCGTCCGTGGGGGCGATGAAGAGCAGCCGGAGCCCGGTGTGCGGTGCGGTCATAAGGCGGTCACAATCTACGCGGGGCGGCCGCCGCTCCCCAAGGGTTCCGCCAGCAGCCCGGGCCCGAACTGGCTGGCGGAGAGCCGGCGGTAGAGCCCGTCCCGCGCCAGCAACTCGGCGTGGGTGCCGCGCTCCACGATGCGGCCATGGTCGAGGACCAGGATCAGGCCGGCATGGCGCACCGTGGCCAGGCGGTGGGCGATGACGAGCGTGGTCCGGTCCTGCATCAGGCGGAGCAGCGCCTCCTGCACCAGGCGCTCGCTCTCGGTGTCGAGCGCGCTGGTGGCCTCGTCGAGGATGAGGAGCGGCGGGTCGCGGAGCAGCGCGCGGGCGATGGCGAGCCGCTGCCGCTGCCCGCCCGAGAGGCGGGTGCCCCGCTCACCGAGCACGGTGTCGTAGCCCTGGGGCAGGCGGCGGATGAACTCCTCGGCGTTGGCGGCGCGGGCGGCGGCCTCCACCTCCGCGCGCGTGGCGTCGGGCCGGCCGTAGGTGATGTTGGCGAGCACGGTGTCGTTGAAGACGACGGTCTCCTGCCCCACGAAGCCGATGAGCCCGCGGAGCGAGTCGCGCGCGATGGCGGAGAGTGGCACGCCGTCGAGCAGGATGCGTCCCGCCACCGGCTCGCGGAGCCGCGGCAGCAGCTCGGCCAGCGTGGTCTTCCCGGAGCCGGAGGGGCCCACGAGCGCCACGGTGGTGCCCCGGGCGAGAGTGAAGGAGATGTCCTCGAGCACCGGCGGCAGCTCCGGCGCGTACGCAAAGCTCACCTGCTCGAAATCGATGCCGCGCCCCAGTGTGGCGGGGCGGCCGGGGTCGGTGCGCGGCTCCGCCACCGGGCGGTCGAGGATCTCGAAGACCCGGTCCGCGCTCGCCAGCGCCTGCGCCATGAGCGCCGGGAACTGGGTGATGGCCTTGAGCGGCGCCATCATGCGGAGGGCGGCCACGAGGAAGACCACCAGCCCCTCGGGCGTCATCGCCTCGCCGAGGAGGGCCGGGCGCGTCCCGACCACGATCAGCAGCACCATCAGCAGCCCGCCGAAGAGCTCGCTCACCGGGCTCGAGAGCTGGGCAAAGCGCTGGGTTCGCACCACGGCGCGGCGGTACTGGTTGGCCTGGGCGCGGAAGCGCTCCGCCTCCCGCGCCTCGGCGGAGTTGAGGCGGATGAGCTTCACGGCCTGGAGCCGTTCGGCCAGCGTGGCCGTCATCTGCCCCGCCTCGTCGGCGCGGGCGCGGGCCTGGCGGCGCAGGCGCTTGAGGAGCTGGCGGATGCCCACGAGCAGCAGCGGGGCGGCCCCGAGCGTGAGCAGGGTGAGCTTGAGCGACAGCTGCGCCAGCACGACGAGCGTGGTGAGGATGAGGAGCAGGTTCTGGAAGAACGACGCGAGGCCCGCGCTCACCGAGCCTTTCACCTGGTCGGCATCCTGCATGACCCGCGCGATGACCTGGCCGCCCTTCACCCGCTCGAGCCACGCCAGGTCCAGCCGGAGGAGGTGCTCGAAGAGCGCGGCGCGGAGGTCCCGCACCAGGCCTTCCTGCGCGCGCACGCTGAGTTGCGCGGCCAGGTAGTTGAGGACGTTCTTGCCGAGGAGCGCCACCCAGAGGAGCGCCACCAGGCGCGCGGTCATGCCCGCGGGGGAGTGCCCGGCGGTGAGGGGGGCCAGGAGCCCGTCCACCATCCCCTCGAGCCCGCCGCCCGCCACGAGGCCCGCCGTGGAACCGAAGAGGTGACGGAAGAGCGGAATGAGGAGGAGCAGCACCGCGCCATCGAGCAGCGACGCGAGGGTGGTGCAGAGCACGCCGAGGCCCAGCGTGGTGCGGTACGGCCGGAGCCACGGCAGGAGCCGTGACACCGGGGCGCTCCTCGCGTGCGTCCCGGCCACGCTCAGCGCCGCGCCGTGAGGAGGGCGATGGGGAGCACCACTTCCTCGGGCGTCACGCCGCCGTGGAGGAAGGCGCCGCGGTAGCGGGCCTGGTACTCGCGCAGCTTGGTGGGATAGACGAAGAACCGGTCGCCGGTGGCCAGCAGCATGCGGGTGGAGGCGGTGCGGGCCGGGAGCCCCCAGGCCGGGAGGTTGTCCACCTGGATGGCGGACTCGCGGTCCTGGGCGCGCAGGTCGTCGCCGAACTTGTAGCGCAGGTTGGCGGTGGTGTCGCGCCGGGCGAAGACGGTGGCCGGGGTGTGGCAGTGGATGGAGCCGTGGTCCGTGGTGAGGAGCACGGGGACGCGGCGGCGCTCCGCCTCCCGGAGCGCCGCCCAGAGCGGGGAGCGCTCGAACCAGGTGCGCGTCAGGTTCCGCAGCGCCAGCGTGTCGCGCGCCACCTCATAGAGGGTGGAGTTCTCGGTGCGGCCGTGGGTGAGCTGGTCGATGAAGTTGAAGACCAGCGCCGTCACGCCGTCGGCGGCGAGGTGCGCGGGGAGCCGGCCCAGCAGCGCCTCGCCGTCGGTGGCGGTGAAGACCTTCTCGTAGCGCACGGGCACGTGGCGGCCGTGGCGGCCGTCGAGCTGCCGCTGCAGCAGCTCGGCCTCGTGGGCGTTCAGGCTCACCTCGTCCTGGTCCTTCCACCACTGCGGGTAGCGGGCGGCGAGGTCGCGCGGGAGCAGGCCGGCGAAGATGGCGTTCCGCGCGAACGGGGTGGCGGTGGGCACGATCGAGAAGTAGTACGACGTCTCGATGTCGAACCGGCTGGCGATGAGCGGCCGGATGGCCTCCCACTGGTCGAGCCGCAGGCAGTCCACCACCACCAGCAGCGCCTTGCCGTGCTGGCGGAGCGCCGGCTCCACGAACTCCGGCACGATGTCGATGGACAGCGGCGGCCGCGCCGCGCGGCTCCCCGCGAGCCACCCCGGGTAGCGATGCTCCACGAACTTCGCGAAGTCCTGCCGCAGGCTCACCTGCAGGGTGCGGAGCGCCTCCGAGAGGCCCGGCTCCTCCGCCTGCCCCAGCCGCACTTCCCACTCCGCGGCCTCCACCACGAGCTCGATCCACTCGCGCCAGTTCATGGGGCTGGCGCGGATGGCCTCGAGCTCGCGGAAGCGGGTGGCGAAGTCGCGGGAGAGCCGCTGCTGGCGGATGCGGTCGCCCTCGAGGAGCCGGGTCACGACGCTCAGCACCTGGCGCGGGTTGACCGGCTTCACCAGGTAATCGGAAACGTCGGCCCCGATGGCGTCCTTGAGGGTGGCGGGCTCCTCGCTCTTGGTGACCATCACCACGGGGATGGTGGCGTCGAGGCCGCGGATGGCGCGGAAGAGCTCGAGGCCGCGGCGGCCGGGCATCTGCTCGTCGAGCAGCACCACGCCGTACGGCTGGCGCTGCAGCAGCGCCAGCGCGTCGTCGCCGTGGGCGGCCTTCTCGACGGAGAAGCCCTGCTCCTCGAGGAAGAGGATGTGGGAGGAGAGGCTCTCGACCTCGTCGTCCACCCAGAGGATGCTTCGGGGACGCGGCATGCGCAAAGTATAGGCGGGGCGCGGGCGCGGGGCGAGTTAGTTTTCCGGGCCATGGCCCCGCCCACGATCCTCCTGGTCCGCTTCAGCTCGCTCGGCGACGTGCTGCTCACCACGCCGCTCATCCGGGCCTTGCGGGCGCGCCACCCGGACGCCACACTCACCGCGCTGACCAAGGCGGCGTGGGCCCCGCTCCTTTCCGCCAACCCGCACCTCGACCAGGTCGTCACCGTGGCCCCGGGCGACACGCTCGGCGGGCTGGCCCGCGCGCTCCGGCGGGGCGGCTTCAGCCACCGGCTGGACCTGCACGGCAGCGTGCGGAGCCGAATGCTCCGCCTGCTGGTGCCCGGCGCCTGGCACGGCTACGACGCGCGGCGCCGCGAGCGCCGCGCCCTGATCCATGCGCGGCGAGACGACTACCACCCGCGCGTCCCCGTGCCGGAGCGCTACTTCGAGGCGGCGCGCGAGCTCGACGTGCGTCCCGACGGCGGGCCCGCCGAGCTGTTCACCAGCCCGGGCGCCGAGGCCCGCGCCGAGGCGTGGCTGGCCACGGCGGGCCTCGACGACGCGGCGCCGCTCGTGGCCCTGGCGCCTGGGGCGGCGCACGCCACCAAGCGCTGGCCGCTCACCCACTGGCGCGCCCTGGCGCGGGCGCTGGTGGAGCGCGGGGTGCAGGTGGCGCTGGTCGGGCATGGCGGCGACCGAACCGTCGCGGCCGAGGTGCTGGCGTCGCTCGACCACGGCGTGGCCAGCGCGGCCGGCCAGCTGGACCTGCAGGCCAGCGGCGCCCTGCTCCGTCGCGCCCGCGTGGTGGTGAGCAACGACAGTGGGCCGATGCACCTGGCCACCGCCGTGGGCACGCCGGTGGTGGCGCTCTTCGGGCCGACCGTGGAGCAGTTCGGCTTCTTCCCGTACCGGGCGCAGGCCAGTGTGGTGGAACGGGACCTCCCCTGCCGGCCCTGCAGCAGCAAGGGCGGCCCGCGCTGCCCGCTCGGCCATCATCGCTGCATGACGGAGCTCCTGCCGGAGGTGGTGATGGCGCGTGTCCAGGCGTGGCTGGCATGAGCGGCTGGGATCCGGCCGCCGGGGAACTGCTGGCGCTCCTGCCCCGGCTCGGCCGCGGGCCCAAGCGCGAGGGGATCTTTGCGCTCTGGCTCACGGTGCGGGTGGCGCAGGACATGCTGCTCGACCCGCCCCTCGCCGAGCGCGCCGTGCGCCGGCGGATCGCGGCGCTCGAGAGCCGCCTCTCGAGCCTGGCCCTGCCGCCACCGCTCCGCCGCGCGCTCACCGCCGCCCTGCACCAGTTGCGCGAGGAGAAGGCCGGCGGGGTGCCCCTCGCGCTCAGCGCGCTCGTAGCCCCCGCGCGGGACGTGCTCGGGAGCGAGGCGGCCGAGGCGCTGCAGCACGCCACCCGGGCCGCCCGGCAGAAGGTGGCCGCCCCGTCCCGCTGAGCGGCGACTCGCCCTATCTTCCGGACATGCGTCCCTCGTCCGACCGCCAGGTCTCCCCGGCCGAAGCCCTGATCGCGCAGATCGATGCGCGGGAGAAGGCGCGCCAGGCGCCCACCGCCGACGCGCCGCCGGACGCCGTGCGGTCCGGCTTTCCCTCCATTGACCGGGTGCTCGGCGGCGGGCTCAGGCGCCAGGATTTCCTGGTGCTGGCCGGGGACGTGGGCGCGGGGAAGTCGGCGCTGGCGCTCGCCATCGCCATCCGGGCGGCGGCGCACGGGCACCCGGTGCTGTACCTCTCGGGCGAGATGTCGGAGGAGCGGCTGCTGGAGCGCGCCCTGGCCCTCGAGGCGCGCGTGGCGGTGGACACCATCCGCAAGGGCGCACTCGACGACCTCGAGCGCGCCGCCCTCGGCGCCGCCGCGCTCCGCCTGCGCGACTACCCCCTGATGCTCCGCCCGCTCCGGAGCGGGAGGCCGGAACTCACCGAGGCGCTCCGCACCGTGCCCCGCCGCGCCCTCTGCATCGTGGACGAACTGCAGCTGGTGGAGGCCCCCGCGCCGGGGGAGACCCCGGAGCAATCGCTCGCCGGGGTGGCGCGGTTCTGCAAGCAGGTGGCGCTGGACGAGGACGTGGCCCTGCTGGCGGTGGCCTCGCTCCCGCGGCTGCGGCCCATGCGGCAGGACCCGCGGCCCACCCTCGAGGATCTGGGCGGGGGCGGCGTGGTGAAGCAACTGGCGGACGTGGTGCTCGCCATCTATCGCGAGGAGATGTACCGGCCCGGCATCGGGGTCGAGGGTGCGGTGGAGCTGCTCACGCTCAAGAACCGCAACGGCCCCACGGGCTACCTGGACCTCTACTTCTACCGCCAGTGGCTCCGCTTCGAGGACATGCTCGATCCCGACCGCTGACCGGCCGCCGGAAACACGACGGGCCGCCCCGCAGGGGGCGGCCCGTCTGGCTTTCCGGGGCGGAGAACTACCGGGTCTTGGCGCCGGTCAGGTCCACGAAGCTCCCGCCGAGGGTGCTGTCCATCCGGATGCTGACCCAGAGCGGGGGACCGCTGTCCTGCTCGGCGTAGAACGTCCGGGCGCCGTTGGGCAGCTTGGACTCGCTCTTGAGGCTCCAGGGCTTCTTCTGGAGGCTGGCCCGGTAATAGTCCGCCACCGCGGCGGGGGCGAGGGGCGTCTTGAAGAGCAGCTGGACGGCGTCCGCCCCATCCTGCCGGCCCATGCCCTCGGCGCCCGGGGGGACCGGCACGTCGCTGAAGGTCTCGGCGAGGCGGGCCTTCGGGCGGTCGTCCACCGCATTGCAGGCCGGGAGGCCGGCGAGGGCGAGCAGGAGGAGTGCGCGGCGCATAGGGCCGGGAGAGTAGCGGGCGGCCGGGGCCGGGGCAAGGGCGCGGGGCAGCCTAAGGACCGATGGCTAACGGGCTTACCCTCCCTTATTTTCCAGCCCGCACACCCGGGAGGGCTCCATGGCCGGCCATAGCAAGTGGAAGCAGATCAAGCGCAAGAAGGCGATCACCGACGCCAAGCGGGGCGCCTCGTGGACCAAGGTGATCCGCGAGATCACCGTGGCCGCCAAGGCCGGCGGGGGTGACCCCGGCGGCAACCCGCGCCTGCGCACGGCGATCGACGCCGCCAAGGCCGTCAACATGCCCGGGGACAACATCGAGCGCGCCATCAAGAAGGGCACCGGCGAGCTCGAGGGGGCCATCTACGAGGAAGTGACCTACGAAGGATACGGGCCGGGCGGCGCCGCCATCATCATCGAGGCGACGACCGACAACTCGACCCGCACCGTGGCGGACATCCGCCACGCCTTCAGCCGCAACGGCGGCAACCTCGGCTCCAGCAACTCCGTGGCCTGGATGTTCGACCGCAAGGGCCAGATCTACATCGACGCCACCAAGTACAAGGAAGACTCCACCCTCGAGGCCGCCCTCGAGGCCGGCGCCGAGGACTTCGCCCCCGAGGGCGACCAGTACGTCGTGAGCACCACGATCCCCACCTTCCACGCCGTGCAGGAGGCGCTCAAGGCCAAGGGGATCACCATCGAGTCGGCCGAGATCGCGCAGGTGCCCAAGAACACGGTGAAGCTCGAGGGCAAGCAGGCCGAGCAGATCCTCAAGCTGGTCGAGGTGCTCGAGGACCTCGACGACGTCTCGAAGGTCTTCTCCAACTTCGACATCGACTCGAGCGAGCTGGCGGAGGCCACCTGACGCGGTCGCCCCGATGAAGGTGCTCGGCGTGGACCCGGGCACCGCCGCCACCGGGTACGGCGTGGTGGCGCGGGGCCCGCTCGGTGGCTTCCAGCTGGTGGAGTGCGGGGTGATCCGGCCCACCCGCGGCGCCCCGCTCCCGCTGCGGCTCCGCGAGCTGCACGAGGACCTCACGGCGCTGCTCCACCGCCACCAGCCCGACGTGCTGGCCGTCGAGGAAGCCTTCCACGCCAAGAATGCCCGCACCACCCTGGTCCTCGGCCATGCGCGCGGGGTGATCCTGCTCGCGGGGGCGGAGGCGGGGGTGGAGATCGCGGAGTACCCGCCCGCGGTCATCAAGAAGGCGGTGACGGGCAAGGGCGCGGCGCAGAAGCCGCAGGTGGGCTACATGGTGGCCCAGCTGCTCCGGCTCAAGGAGGCCCCGAAGCCGGCGGACGCGGCCGATGGCGTGGCCGTGGCGCTCACCCGGCTGCTCGGCGCGCGGCACCAGAAGGCGCGCGGGATGGCGGCCCCCACGAAAGCGACGCGATGATCGCCTCCATCACCGGCACCCTGCGCGAGCGCGAGGGGGAGACGCTGCTCATCGAGACGGCGGGCGGGGTCGGCTACGCGGTGACGGTGCCGCTCGGCACGCTGGAGCGGATCCCCGCGGCGGGCCAGCCGGTGAGCCTGCTGACGGAACTGGTGGTGCGGGAGGACAGCTGGTCGCTCTACGGCTTCGATCGGGCCGCGGACCGCGCCGTCTTCCAGCGCCTGCTCTCCGCCAGCGGCGTGGGCCCCAAGCTGGCGCTGGCGGTGCTCTCGGCGCTCGGCGCCGAGCGCACGGTGCGGAGCATCCAGCAGCGGGACCTGGCCACGCTGGCGTCGGTGCCGGGGATCGGCCGGAAGAAGGCGGAGAAGCTCGCCGTGGAGCTGGCGGACCGGCTGGTGGCGGTCCCGTCGGACGGGGCGGCCCTCCCGGCCGGCCCCGCCGACGAGGCGGTGCAGGCGCTGGTGCGGCTCGGCTACCCGCCGGCCATCGCGGAGGACGCGGTGCGCTCGGCGCTCGCCGAGGGCGTCACCGGCACCGGCGCCGTGGTACGCACCGCGCTGCAGGCGCTGGCGGGCAAGCGCTAGCCGCCCCCGTGATCCATGCCGAAGGCGCGCGCCGTGGCGCGCGCCCTCACGACGCCCGACCAGGAGGAGACCCCCGTGACCGTCCCCGCCACCACCGCCGAGTGGCTGTGCACCCGCTGCGGCAGCACCAACCGCATCCTGGTGGCCGCCGACACCGCGCGCGTGACCGACCGCTGCGTGCACTGCCGCGCCAAGCACGTGGTGGAGCCGAGCGAGCGTCCGGTCCGCTGGACCGCCCGCCTGCAGGACTGAGCCGGCGGCGCCGCAGGGCGCCCCGGGCCCGCCGATGACGAGCCGCCTCCAGATCACCACCCCCGAGTCCCTCCCCGAGGAGACCGGCGCCGACCAGGCGCTCCGCCCGGGGCGCCTCGAGGAGTTCGTGGGGCAGGCGCAGGTGAAGACCTCACTCCGGATCGCCATCGACGCGGCGAAGCACCGGAAGGACCCGCTGGACCACCTGCTCTTCTTCGGGCCCCCGGGCCTTGGCAAGACCACGCTCGCCATGCTCCTGGCGCGGGAGATGGGCGTCACCCTCCGCACCACGAGCGGGCCCGTCCTCGAGAAGCCGGGCGACCTGGTCAGCCTGCTGACCACGCTGGCCCCCGGCGACATCCTCTTCATCGACGAGATCCACCGGCTGCGCCCGGTGCTGGAGGAGTTCCTCTATCCCGCGATGGAGGACTACCGGGTGGACGTGCGCCTGGCCGACGGCCCCAACGCGCAGACCATCACCATGCCCATCGAGCGCTTCACGCTGATCGGGGCCACGACCCGCTTCGGCCTGCTCACGCCGCCGATGCGGGCGCGGTTCGGGATGGTGGAGCGGCTCCACTTCTACCCGGCCGAGGACCTGGAGCAGATCCTCGTGCGCTCGGCGCGCCTCCTCAACGTGCCGGCGGACGCGGAGGGCACGCTCGAGATCGCCCGGCGGAGCCGCGGCACCCCGCGGGTGGCCAACCGCCTGCTCCGGCGGGTGCGCGACTATGCACAGGTGAAGGCCGAGGGGAAGATCACGGGCGCCGTGGCGCGGGACGCGCTCGCGCGGCTCAACGTGGACGAGTTCGGCCTCGACGACATGGATGCGCGGCTCCTCACCACCATCATCGAGAAGTTCGGCGGCGGCCCGGTGGGGCTCAACACGGTGGCGGTGGCCCTCGGCGAGGACGCGGCCACCATCGAGGAAGTGTACGAACCCTACCTGATCCAGCAGGGCTTCCTGGAGCGCACCCCCCGCGGGCGCGTGGCCACCCCGCATGCCTACCGCCGCTTCGGCTTCACCCCGCCGGCGGGGGCGCAGGGGTCGATCTTCTAGGGTGGTGGGCGGAAGGACGGGGTTGAGCGCGGTGTGCTAACCACAGAGGCACGGAGGACACGGAGGGATCGAGCACGGATGGGGGCGCCGCCAGGGCCGGCGGCTCGAAACTCTTTGGTGGTGCGCCCCGACCGGCCGGGTCCGTTGCGAAACCCGTACCCGCACCCAAATCAACAGCAGTTCTCTGTGGTCCTCTGTGTCCTCTGTGCCTCTGTGGTTGACCAGCCAGCGCCCCCAACCGAATGCCCTACACCACCGACGACTTCGACTACACCCTGCCCCCGGAGCTGATCGCGCAGGAGCCGGTGGCGGAGCGGGGGGAGAGCCGGCTGCTGGTGGTGCGGCGCGCGGGCGGGCTCGAGGACCGGCGGTTCCCCGCGATCGTGGACCTCATCCCCCCGGGTGACCTGCTGGTGCTCAACACCACGCGGGTGCGGCACGCCCGCTTCCTCGGCACGCGCCCCTCCGGGGCGCCGGCGGAGGTGCTGCTCATCCATCCGTCCACCGAGGGGAAGTGGGTCGCCATCGGGAAGCCGGGGTCGGCGCTGCGGGCGGGGAAGCGGATCGCCATCGACGGCGGCGCGATCGAGACGGTGGCGGTGCTGGACGAGGGATTCCGCGAGGTGCGCTTCGTCGGCATCACGGCCGAGGCGGCCATCGCGCGGGCCGGCCGGCTGCCGCTGCCCCCGTACATCGAGCGCGCGCCCACGGCCGTGGACGAGGAGCGCTACCAGACGGTGTACGCCGAGCGCGAGGGCAGCGTGGCGGCGCCGACGGCGGGGCTGCACTTCACGCCCGCCCTCCTCGACGCGCTCCGCGCCAAGGGCGTGGCCATCGTGTCGCTGGACCTCGAGGTGGGCCCGGGGACGTTCAAGCCGGTGGAGGTGGTGGACCCGGCCACGCACCCGATGCACGAGGAGCGCTACGCCATCCCGGCCGCCACCGCCGAGGCCATCGCGGCACTCCGCGCCCGCGGCGGGAAGCTCTGGGCCGTGGGGACCACCGTGGTGCGGGCCCTGGAGAGCTCGGCGGCCGGCGCCGGCCTGGTGCTGGCGGGTGAGCGCGCCACGCGGCTGCTCATCACGCCGGGCTACCGGTTCCAGGTCGTGGACCGCCTGCTCACCAACTTCCACCTGCCCCGCTCCACGCTGGTGATGCTGGTGGCGGCGTTCGCGGGCTACGACACGGCCATGACGGCGTACCGCCACGCGGTGGCGGCGCGCTACCGGTTCTACTCCTATGGTGATGCGATGGTGATCCTGTGAGGCGAGGCTAGCCGATGTTCGACTACGAGCTCCTCGCCACCGAGGGCGATGCGCGCGCCGGCCGGCTCCGGCTGCCGCACGGCGTGGTGGAGACGCCGGCCTTCATGCCGGTGGGCACCCACGGCGCCGTGCGCGGCCTCCATCCCGGTGAGGTGCTGCGCGCCGGCGCCCAGATCATCCTCGGCAACACCTACCACCTGCACCTCCGCCCCGGCGAGGCGGTGGTCCGGCACCTGGGCGGCCTCCACAAGTTCACCACCTGGGACCGGCCGATGCTCACCGACTCGGGCGGCTTCCAGGTGTTCTCGCTCGAGGGGCTGCGGAAGATCTCGGAGGAGGGCGTGGAGTTCGTGAGCCACATCGACGGCTCCACGCGCACCATCACCCCCGAGAGCTCCATGGCCATCCAGTGGGCCCTCGGCGCCGACGTGGCCATGGTCTTCGACCACGTGGTGCCCGGCCAGGCGTCGTGGGAACTGGCGGAGGAGGGGATGGAGCGGACGCTCCGCTGGCTCGACCGCTGCAAGGCGGCGCACGCGGAGCTCGCCGCCACCTGCCCGCCGCCGGACCCGGCGTGGGTGCCGAGCGCCGCGGCGCCGAGCCCGCAGACGCTCTGGCCCATCGTGCAGGGTGGCACCCATGCCGACCTCCGGCGCCGCTCGCTCGAGGGGACCCTGGCGCGCGGCCCGTGGACGGGGATCGCCATTGGCGGGCTCTCGGTGGGGGAGCCCAAGCCGGTGATGCACCGCGTGCTGGAGGACCTGGGCCCCCACCTGCCCGCCGGGGTGCCCCGTTATCTTATGGGCGTCGGATTCCCGGACGACCTCCTCGAGGGGATTGCCCGGGGCGTGGACCTGTTCGACTGCGTGGCCGCCACGCGGAACGGGCGCCACGGCAGCGCCTGGACGGCGGACGGCAAGGTGAACATCCGCGCCGCGAGCCTCAAGCTGAGCGACCAGCCGCTGGACCCGACGTGCGACTGCGAGACCTGCACCCGGTTCTCCCGCGGCTACCTCCGCCACCTGTTCATGGCGGAGGAAATGCTCGGCCTCCGGCTGGTCTCGATCCACAACATCCGGTTCCTGGTCCGGCTCGGCGAACTGGCCCGTGCCGCGATCCTGGCCGGCCGCTTCGCGGCCTTCCGCCGCGAGTGGTCCGACCGCTACCACCGTCGAGGAGCACCGTGACGCCTGTCCTGCTGGCCCTGATGGCCCCGACCGACAACCCCAACGCGGGGCTGTCGATGCTGCTGTTCCAGATCGGCGCCATCGCCCTGGTGTTCTACTTCCTCATCCTCCGGCCGCAGCAGCAGGCGCGCAAGAAGCACGAGGAACTGCTCAAGGCCCTGAAGAAGGGCGACGAGGTCACCACCGTGGGCGGGATCATCGGCAAGGTGAAGGACGTGAAGGAGGACCGCGTCACCATCGAGTCGGGCACCGCCACCGTGGTGGTGGAGCGGACCCGCATCGTGAAGGTGGGCGACCAGAGCGCCCCGGGCGTCGGATGAGCCTGCTCGACCTCCATCTCCTCGGGTCCCCGGTGCTGCGCGAGGCCAGCGCCCCGGTGGCCGCCGTGGACGACGAGGTCCGCCGCTTCGTGGCCGACCTCTTCGAGACGATGCACGCCGCCAAGGGCGTGGGCCTCGCCGCCAACCAGGTGGGCGTGGCCCGGCGCATCGCCGTGGTGGAGGCCGAGGGGGAGCGGCTGGTGCTGATCAACCCGCGGATCCTCGCGAGCGAGGGCCGGGAGACGGGCGAGGAAGGCTGCCTCTCCATCCCCGACTACTACGCCGACGTGACCCGCCCCGCGCAGGTCACGGTGGAGGCGCTCGACGAGCAAGGCGAGCGCTGGGAGAAGACCCTCACCGGCCTCCCCGCGCGCGCGGTGCAGCACGAGATCGACCACCTCGACGGCATCCTGTTCCTGGACCACCTGAGCCTGCTCAAGCGCAAGCGGATGCTGGCCAAGTACAAGAAGGACCACGCCGACGACCCCAGCTTCATCAAGCCCGTCGCCACGGTCCCGCCCGAGAAGAGCTGATGCGGATCGTCTTCTTCGGCACGCCGGAGTTTGCGGTGCCCTCGCTCCGCGCGCTGCTGGAGGAAGGGTTCGACGTGGCGGGGGTCGTCACCCAGCCGGACCGCCCCCGCGGCCGCTCGCGCAGCCAGCTCGTCCCCCCGCCGGTCAAGGCGGTCGCCCTCGAGGAGGGCGTGCCGGTGCTGCAGCCCGAGCGGCCCGTGGGCGAGTTCGTGGCCCAGCTCGCCGCGCTCGGCGCCGACCTGGGCGTGGTGGTGGCCTATGGCCACATCCTCAAGCCCGAGGTGCTGGCCACGCCGCGGCGCGGCATGATCAACGTGCACGCCTCGCTGCTGCCGCAGCTGCGCGGCGCCGCGCCCATCCAGTGGGCCATCCTGCACGGCCTCGAGACCACCGGCGTGTCGATCATGCAGATGGAGGCGGGGCTCGACAGCGGGCCCGTGTACCACCGCATCGAGACCGAGGTGGCGGCCGACGAGACCGGCGGCGAGCTCACCGTGCGGCTGGCGGAGCTCGGCGCGGCGGCGCTGGTCGAGTCGCTCATGCTGGTGGGCGCGGGCGCGGTGGAGCCGGCGGCGCAGGACCATGCGCGCGCCACCTTTGCGCCCAAGATCACCCGGCCGCTCGCGCGGCTGGACTGGCGCAAGGACGCGGCGACGCTCGCCCGCACCGTGCGCGCCTTCGACCCCGAGCCCGGGGCGTGGGCGCTGCTCGAGGGCCAGGAGGTGAAGCTCTTCGGCGGCCGCGCCGTGAACGCGCTCGGCCCCGCGGGCGAGGTCCTCTCGGCCGGCACCGCCCTGGTGCTCGGCACCGGGATCGGCGCGCTCGAGGTGACCGAGGTGCAGCCGGCCGGCAAGCGCCGCATGCCGGTGGGCGACTGGGTCCGCGGCCGCGGGGTGGCCGTGGGCCAGTGCCTGACATGAGGCCGCTCCCCCGCCTCCACGCCATCACCGACGCGCGGATCCTCGACCGCGAGGACCTCGCGGTCCGCGCCGCCGCCCTCGCCGCCGCCGGCCCCGCGGTGGCGCTCCACGTGCGCGACCGCACCCGCCCCGGCCGCGCCCTCGCCCAGCTCACCGACCGGCTGCAGCGCCTCGCGGCCCCGCCCGGGGCCGGCGTGGCGGTCAACGCCCGCCCCGACGTGGCCGCCGCCCTCGGCGCCGACGGCGTCCAGCTGGCGCGGGGCGACGTCTCGCCGCGGGACGTCCGCGCCCACCTGCCGCAGTGGCCCGGCTGGATCGGCGCCTCCGTCCATGGCGTCGACGAGGCCCGCGCGGCGATCGACGAGGGCGCCGACCTGCTGGTGGTGGGGACCATCTACCCGAGCGCCAGCCACCCGGGACGGCCCGGGGCGGGCCCCGCGCTGGTCGAGCAGGTGAGCCGCCTCGGGCGCCCCGTCATCGCGATCGGCGGGGTCACGGCGGCCCGCTGCCGTGAGCTGCGCGACGCCGGCGCCCACGGCGTGGCCGCCATCACGGCCCTGTGGGACGCCCCGCACCCCTACCAGGCCGCCCGCGCGCTCCTCGCGCCGTGGGCGGACGAGCTCGCATGACCGACCTCCGCCTGATCGTGAACGGCGAGCTCCGCACCGTGCCGGGCCCCGCCAAGGTCACCGACCTCCTCGCCCACCTGGGCCTCGACCCGCGCATGGTGGTCGTCGAGGTGAACCGCGAGATCGTCCGCCGGCCGCGGCTACCTGAGGTGGACCTCAAGGACGGGGACATGGTGGAGCTGGTCCACTTCGTCGGGGGGGGCTGAGCGGGGGATCAGGGTCGGGCTGGGCTCGGCGTGGGAAACCACCGAGGCACAGAGGACACGGAGGGCACAGAGAACTGCCCGGGAATGGAGGGCTCACCGCAGGGTGAGCCCCTGATGCCCTGGTGGGTGTGAGTTCGGGTCCGGAAACGAACCCGACCTCTCGCGGAGCCCCACCACGAATCCTCCCGGCCCGGGTCGGCAACGCGCCGTACCGGGCTCGATTCCTCCGTGACCTCTGTGCCCTCTGTGTCTCTGTGGTTTTGCGGTAGCTCCGCGGTGCCCTCTCCGTTCAGTCGCACCAGATTTCAGCCCCTCAGCGCATCCCACGACGCCCCTCGTACCCATCCCCGCCACCGGTTAGTTTTGGCGCCATGAACGACACTCCCTTGGTGATCGGCGGGCACACCTTCCGGTCACGGCTCCTCGTCGGCACCGGGAAGTACCGGTCCAACGCGGAGATGGTGGCCGCGCTCGCGGCGAGCGGGGCGGAGGTGGTCACGGTGGCGGTCCGGCGCGTGGACCTGGACCGGACCAAGGAAGAGGGGATGCTCTATCACCTCGACCCCAGGCAGTATTTCCTCCTGGCCAACACCGCCGGCTGCTACACCGCCGAGGACGCCATCCGCTACGCCCGCCTGGGGCGGGAGGCGGGCTTCAACGAGTTCATCAAGCTCGAGGTGATCGGCGACAAGGAGACGCTCCTCCCCGACGCCGAGGGCCTGCTGGAAGCCACGCGCGTGCTGGTGAAGGAAGGCTTCCAGGTCATGGCCTACACCAACGACGACCTCATCACCGCGCTCCGCCTGCAGGATGCGGGGGCCGCCGCCGTGATGCCGCTCGCCTCGCCGATCGGCAGCGGGCTCGGGCTGGTGAATCCCTACGCCATCCGCACCATCAAGCGCCGCCTCTCGGTGCCGGTGCTGGTGGACGCCGGCGTCGGCACCGCGAGCGACGCCTGCCTCACCATGGAACAGGGCGTGGACGGCATCCTGATGAACACCGCCATCGCCGAAGCGGCCGATGCCGCGGCGATGGGACGCGCCATGGGCCTCGCCGTGGAGGCGGGCCGGCTGGCGTACCTCGCCGGTCGCATGCCGCGGCGCGAGGTGGCCGTGCCCTCGAGTCCCACCCGCGGCATGCTGGCGTGAGCGGCAAGGCGCTCCCGCCCGGCCTCCCCGCGCGCCGCGCCGCCTACCTGGTTCTCCGCGCCGTGGACGAGGGCACCCCCCTCGAAGCGGCGCTCGGCCGCGCCCTCACCGGCCTCGACGACGCCGACCGGCGCCTGGCCCACGAGCTGGCCGCCGGCACCCTCCGCCAGCGCTCCGACCTCGACGCCCGCCTGCAACCGCTGGTGCACCGCGGCTGGAGCACCGTGCAGCCCCCGCTCCGTGACCTGCTCCGCCTCGGCGCGTACCAGCTGACCGGCCTCGACCGGGTGCCCCCTCATGCCGCCGTCTCCACCACCGTGGAGCTGGCCCGTCGCGAGATCGGGGAGGGGGCCGCCAAGTTCGCCAACGCGCTGCTGCGCGGCCTCGGCGGGCGGGCCGCCCCCCCCGCGCGGGACGCCGACCCCGCGAAGTACCTCGCCGACCGGTACTCGCATCCGGCGTGGCTGGTGAAGCGCTGGCTGGGCCGGTTCGGTGAGGCGGAGACGGAAACGCTGCTGGCGCGCAACAACGAGCGTCCCTCGCTCATCCTGCAGCCGGCCCGGCTGTCCCTCGAGGAACTGCAGGCCCGCTTCTGGGCGCGGGGCGTCGCCGCGCGCCGCGCGCCGTTCGACGCCGGCCTCGTGGTGGACGGCGGCCGTCCGGCCGAGCTGCCGGGCTACGCGGAGGGCTGGTTCGTGGTGCAGGACGCGGCGCAGGCCCTCGTGGCGCGCTTCGCGGGGGCGCCGGCCGGCGCCGTGGTGTACGACGCCGCCGCCGCGCCAGGGGGCAAGACCATCGCACTGGGCCGCGCGGCGCGCATGGTGCTGGCGGGCGAGCTGCGGCCGGAGCGCGCGGCGCGACTGGCGGAGAACCTCCGCCGGGCGGGGAGTGGACGGGAACAGGTGGTGGTGGCGGACGCGACATCGCCCCCGGTGCGCGGCGCCGACCTGGTGCTGCTCGACGCCCCCTGCCTCGGCACCGGGACCTTTGCCCGGCATCCCGACGCGCGCTGGAAGGTCTCGCCCCAGGCCCTCGCCCGGCTGGCCGGGACGCAGGCCCGGCTGCTCGACGGGGCGGCCGCCGCCGTCCGGCCCGGCGGGTGGTTAGTTTACGCCACCTGCTCGCTCGAGCCGGAAGAAAACGAGATCCAGGTGAACGCCTTCCTGTCCCGCCATCCCGAGTTCCACCGGATGCCCACCGACCTGGGCGCGCCGGAGCTGCTCTCCCCCGCCGGCGACCTGGTGCTGCTGCCGCAGCGCCACGGCACCGACGGCGCGTATGCGGCGCGGCTGGCACGGGGGCGCGCATGAGGTTCTCCCGGCCGGGCAGTGTGGAGCCGTCGCAGGGCTACTTCCAGACCATCGCGGGCCGGCGGCTGGTGAAGCAGGCGCTCATCGTGGCCGGCGCGTTCGTGGTGGGGTACCTGATCAATGTCTTCGTGCTCTTCCCCGGCCCGCTGTTCGAGAAGGTGCACGCGGTGCCCAACGTCCTCGACGAGGGCGTCACCGCGGCGCGGGCCAAGCTCGAGGCGCAGGGCCTGCGCTCCAAGGTGGAAGACCAGCGGAGCGACGCCACCGCCCCCAAGGCGGCCGTCATCTGGCAGGACCCGCCGCCCGGCACCGTGGTGCCGCCCAACACCCAGATCTCCCTCACCCTGAGCGACGGGCCCACGGACCTGCCGGTGCCCGACGTGGCGGGGATGCCGCGCGCGCTGGCGGAGAAGGTGCTGGCGGCCGCGGGCTTCAAGCTGGGCTCCACGGAGACGGTGCCCGCCGCGCCCGAGCCGGGCGTGGTGGTGCAGACGCGGCCCAACGCCGGCGTGGGCCGGCCGGCGGGAGCGGAGATTATCCTTGTGGTGAGCAGTGGGCCCGCCGAGGTGACCGTGCCCGGCGTGCTCGGGGTGCCGCTGTCGGTGGCGCGGGAGCGGATCGAGCTCCTGGGCCTCGAGGTGGGTCAGGTGCGCAACCGCACCACCCCGGGCCGCCCCGACGGCCTCGTGCTGGAGCAGCGCCCCGGCGCGGGCAGCCGCGTCTCGCGGGGCGCCGCCGTGGACCTGACCGTGACCAAGGGGAACTGATGGACGTGCGTATCGCGCCGAGCCTGCTGGCCGCCGACCTGGGCCGGCTCAAGGAGCAGGTGGAAGCGGCGCTGGCCGGTGGGGCCGAGTGGCTCCACGTGGACGTGATGGACGGGCGCTTCGTGCCGAACCTCACCTTCGGCGCGCCGCTCATCAAGGCGCTCCGGCGCTTCACCGACGCGCCGATCGACGTCCACCTCATGGTGGTGGAGCCCGAGAACTACATCGCCGAGTACGCGGACCTGGGCGCCAACGTGTTCACGTTCCACCCCGAGGCCACGGTGCACGTGCAGCGGCACCTGGCCGAGATCCGGCGGCGCGGCATGGCGGCGGGGCTCGCGCTCAACCCGTCGAGCCCGCTCAGCCTCCTCGAGGAAGTGACGGCGGACCTGGACCTGGTCCTCATCATGAGCGTCAACCCGGGCTTCGGGGGCCAGGGCTACATCCCGCAGGCCACGGACAAGATCGCCCGCACCCGCCAGCTCCTCGCGCGCCACGGGGCCCGCGCCACGCTGGAGGTGGACGGCGGCATCACCCTGGACACCATCCGGGCCGCCTGGGAGGCGGGCGCCGACACCTTCGTCGCCGGCACGGCCATCTTCGGCCAGCCGGACATCGGCGAGGCCGTGCGCGGCCTCCAGCGCCGCTGCCGGGAGAGGGCCTGACATGTCGAAGCAGTGGATCTTCGTGCTCACCATCGTCGGGGGCCTCGTCCTCGGCATCGTGATGCTGGCCAAGTTCGGGCCCGAGGTGGCGCCGGTGGCGGCCGGCGAGCGGGCCCCCGACTACCGGGTGATGAACCTCGCCACCGGGGACAGCGTGCGGGTCCGCTCGGACTACAGGGGCCACGTGACGCTGGTGAACATCTGGGCCACCTGGTGCGTGCCCTGCAAGGTCGAGATGCCGTCGATGCAGAAGCTCTACGACAGCCTCGGCCCGCGCGGCTTCCGCATCGCCGCCGTGAGCATCGACCAGGACGACCCCAAGGCGGTGAAGGAGTTCACCGACCAGCTCGGCATCACCTTCGACATCCTGCAGGACCGCAAGGGCGAGATCCAGCAGGCCTACCAGACCACCGGCGTGCCGGAGAGCTTCATCCTGGACCAGGACGGCATCATCATGAAGCGGGTCATCGGCGCCTACGACTGGACCGCGCCCGTGAACGTGAACCTGATCCGCCGGCTCCTCGGCGACACGCTGCCCGGGCCCCCCGCGGCCGACCGCGCGCCGGTGGACAGCGTGCCGGCGGCGCGCTAGGACCGGGGTGGGTCGCGCGCTGCGCCGCGCAGGCGCGACCCGCTCCCCCCATCGCCGGCCAGCCGAGTGACCAAGCTCCTCGCCATCGAGACGTCCTGCGACGAGACCTCCGCCGCCGTGGTGGCGGAGGAGGGCGGGCGCGTGGCGCTCCGGAGCCTGGTGATCCTGTCGCAGGACGTGCACAAGATCTTCGGCGGCGTGGTGCCGGAACTGGCGAGCCGCGCGCACCTCACCACCATCGAGCCGGTGGTGGACCAGGCGCTGGCCGAGGCCGGCCTGGCGCTCCAGGAGGTGGAGGCCGTCGCCGTGACGGCCGGTCCCGGCCTGGTCGGCGCGCTCCTCGTGGGCGTGATGTACGGGAAGACGCTCGCGTGGCGCCTCGGGGTGCCGCTCGTGGGCGTGCACCACCTGGAAGGCCACCTCTTTGCCCCGACGCTCGAGGGCGAGGTGACGCCACCCTTCGTCGCGCTGCTGGTGAGCGGCGGCCACACCCTGCTCCTCGACGTCCCCGCCTGGGGCGAGTACCGCCTGCTCGGCACCACCCGCGACGACGCCGCCGGTGAGGCTTTCGACAAGGTGGGGACGCTCCTCGGCCTCGAGTACCCGGGCGGTCCCATCATCGAGCGGCTGGCCCGCGAGGGGGATCCCCGGCGCTTCAAGTTCCCCCGTCCCATGCTTCGCGAGGCGGACCAGCCCGGGCCGGACCAGTTCACCTTCTCCTTCAGCGGCCTCAAGACCGCCGTGCTCCGTGCCGTGCAGCAGAGCACCAACCTCGAGGCCGACCGCCCCCACCTGGCGCGCGGCTTCCAGGATGCCGCGCTCGACGTCCTGGTGGGCAAGGCCGCCGCCGCGGTGGAGGCGCTCGACCGCCCGCTCCTCTTGCTGGGCGGCGGCGTGGCCTGCAACGGCGAGCTGGGAGCCCGGATGCGCCGGCGGCTCGGGCCGGACGTCCGCGTGGCCGTGGCCTCGAACCGGCTCAACACCGACAATGCCGCCATGATCGGCGCTGCCGCCCTGTTCCGGCTCCGGCACGGCGGGACCAGCAGCCTCGACCTCGAGCCCCGCGCCGACCTACCTTTCCCCGGCCTCGTGACCATCACCCCGGCTTCCGGACGCCCGCAATGAACATCTACCCGTTTGCCCTGCACCTGGGCCCCGTGGAGCTCACCGGCTACGGGATCATGATGATGGTCGGCTTCCTGGTGGGCGGCTGGCTCATCACCCTCGAACTCCGGCGGCGCGGCTTCTACGAGGAGTACGCGTCCGACATCACCGTGGCGGCCGTGGTCGGCGGGGTCATCGGCGCCAAGGTGTGGTACTGGGTGCTGAACGGGGGGCCGCTCTTCTCGCGCGGCGGGCTGGTGTGGTACGGCGGCTTCGTCGGTGGCGCGCTGGCGGTGCTGCTCAACAGTGTCCGGCTCCGGGTGCCGGTGCGCTGGACCATGCAGCTCTGCGCCCCGGCGCTCGCGGCGGCCTACGCGCTGGGCCGCATCGGCTGTTTCATCGTGAACGACGACTACGGCCGGCCCACCGACCTGCCGTGGGCCGTGAAGTTCCCGCAGGGGCTCCCGCCCTCCACCGCGGAGCGGATGCAATCGATGTTCGGCATCCCGGTGCCCCCGGGCACCGACCCCGGCACGGTTCTCGCCGTGCATCCGACCCAGCTGTACGAAGTGATCATCATGCTGGCGGCCTTCCTGGTGCTCTGGCGCCTGCGCCTCCAGCAGCGGGCCACCGGCTGGCTCTTCAGTGTCTACCTTGTCTGGGCGGGGGCGGAGCGGTTCGTCATCGAGATCTTCCGGGCGAAGGACGACCGTTTCTTTGGTCCCTTCACCCTGGCGCAGGTGGTCAGCGTCATCCTGATCACCATCGGCGTGGCCCTGATGGCGCGGCTCGCCAAGGGCGAGGAGCTGGCACCGGGGCCCTACCTGACCAAAACCGTAACGGCCTAGGGAGGCTGTTTTTGCCGCATGTGCGGAAATGAGTGCCGGTATTTCGTGCCGATCCGGCAAGAAATACCGGCACTTCGATTTCGCTGAACATCGCTATGTCATTGCAATAGATAATGTTACATAAAATGTGATCAATGGCACATGGCCTGCAATAATCTGGGGTGACGGCGCGAAGCGCCGA
The DNA here is from genome assembly GCA_964598655.1 of uncultured Gemmatimonadaceae bacterium. GTDB lineage: Bacteria > Gemmatimonadota > Gemmatimonadetes > Gemmatimonadales > GWC2-71-9 > JADJOM01. The sequence continues at coordinate 23,995 of CAZRCT010000007.1, read as the reverse complement.
CCGGAAAGTGGTAAGCCGAAGAAGAGTGGGGTCAGGCACATCCGTCTGGTCCCGTCCAAACTCAGGGGGCGGCTTACCACCTCACCTCGCGGACCCCGCCGGGGCGCCGCACTCGCAGTGGCAGGCCGAAGAAGAGTGGAGCGAACACTCCGTTTGTCTCCGTCCACAACTCAGGGGGCGGTCTGCCATCCCAGTGCCAACGCCGGTCCTTCGGGACCGGCGTTTGGCTTTGCCCCCCTGTGCTACCTTCCTGTCATGCCGTCGTCGCTTCCCGCCATCGACCCCGCCACCGGCGAGGTGTTCGCCGAGACGCCGATCACCCCCGTGGAGGAGGTGGCGGGGGTCGTGGCGCGCGCGCGTGCCGCCCAGCCAGCCTGGGCGGCGCGCACGGTGGCCGAGCGTGCACGCGTGCTCTCCCGCTTCCAGCAGGTGCTGTACGGGCGGCGGCGGGACATGGCGGACCTCATCAGCCGCGAGAACGGCAAGCCCCTCGGGGAGGCGCTCTTCGCCGACGTGGCGGTGACGCTCGACCTGGTGCGCTACTACCTGGCCCACGGCGAGGGGCTGCTCCGTCCCACGCCGGTGCGGGCGGGCAACCTGGCCCTGCTCGGCAAGCGCGGCCGGGTGCACTGGGACCCGATGGGCGTGCTCGCCGTGATCGCCCCCTGGAACTATCCGCTCCTGCTGCCGGCCGGCACGCTCCTCCCGGGGCTCCTGGCCGGCAATGCCGTGGTGCTCAAGCCGAGTGAGTTCACCACGCGGACCGCGGTGCTGCTCGCCGAGCTGCTCGCCGAGGCGGGCGTGCCGGAGGGGCTGGTGGCGGTGGTGGTCGGCGGCGGGGAGGTGGGGGCCGCGCTCATCGACGCGGGGCCGGACAAGATCTTCTTCACCGGCAGCGCCGCCACGGGACGCAAGGTGTCGCTTCGTGCCGCGGAACAGATGATTCCCGTCAACCTGGAGCTCGGCGGCAGCGATCCCTGCCTGGTGCTGGCGGATGCGGACCTGGAGCTGGCGGCCAGTGGCGCGCTCTGGGCGCGGTTCACCAACGGCGGGCAGACCTGCGTGGCCGTGAAGAGGGCCATCGTGGTGCGCCCGGTGTACCAGCGCTTCGTGGATCTCGTGGTGCGGAAGGCGGAGGCGCTGGTGCTCGGCCCCGGCCTCTCGCCGGCCACCGACGTGGGGCCGATGATCCGCGACTCGCAGGTGCGCGAGCTCGAGCGGCAGCTGGCGCAGGCGGTGGCGCGCGGGGCGCGGGTGCTGACGGGCGGGCGGCGGCGTCCCGACCTCGGCCCGACCTTCTTCGAGCCCACGGTGGTCACCGAGCTGCCGCTCGACACGGCGTTGTGGCGCGAGGAAGTCTTTGGGCCGGTGCTGCCCATCGTGGTGGCGGACGACGAGGAGCATGCCATCCGCCTGGCCAACGACTCGGCCTACGGGCTCTCGGCCAGCGTGTGGACCCGGGACCGCGCGCGCGGCCGCCGGGTGGCGCGCCGGCTCGAGGCGGGCGCGGTGCAGGTGAACGACGCCACCAGCCACGTGGGCACCGCCGAGGTGCCGCACGGCGGGGAGAAGCAGTCGGGGCTGGGCCGCACGCATGGGGAGCACGGCCTGCGCGAGACCTGCCGGCCCCGCTACGTGGGCGTGGACTACCTGGACTGGATGCACCGGCCGTGGTGGTTTGGCTACCACGCTGAGAGCATGGGCGCCCGCGACGCCTTCCTGCGCCTCGCCTTCGCGCCGTCGTGGCTGGCGCGGCTCCGGGCGATGCCGGCGGCGCTTGGCCTGCTCCGCAACCGGCGGCGGCTCTAGCGGCGCCGCGTCGTGTCAGGCAGTGAATACCGGGACGGGGCGACCAGGTTGGTCGCCCCGTCGGCGCGTGGGTGATCGGGGCGCTGAGGAGGCGCCCCGTTGCCCTGGGGAAGATCAGCTGGCGGTGGGGCGGCGCAGGATCACGGCGACGGCGCCGGCGGTGGCGTCGGAGTGGGAGAGCGACAGCTCCATGGCCAGCGGCCCGTGGGTGACCGCAAGCCGGCGCGCGAGGCCGTGCAGCGTGAGGAAGGGGCGGCCCTCGGTCTCGCGCTCCACCTCGAGGTCCTGCCAGCTCACGGCGCGCGCGCCCGGCAGCGGCTGCAGCGCCTTGTAGGCCGCCTCCTTGGCCGCGATGCGGGCGGCGATGTGCATGGCGGGGCGTGCCTTGTCAGCCACGTAGGCACGCTCGCGCTCGGTGAGGAAGCGGCGGAGCACGCGGTCGCCGTGGCGGGCCATCATCCGCTCCACGCGGGCGATGTCCACGAGGTCGATCCCGATCCCGATCAGCTCCATGCGGCCCAGAGCCTCTCGACGAGGGGACGCGCCGGGCCCGGCACCGGCAGGTAGCCGCCCAGGACCAGGCCGACGTAGAGCGCCGCGCCAAAGAGCACCGCGGCCACCAGGACCAGCGGCCATGCCGGCCGGCGCCAGCGGCGGAGGTCCTGCACCTCCGCCTCCCACTCCCGCCCCTCGCGCGCGAGCGCCTCGAGCAGCCCGAGCCAGGCCGACTCGAGCCGTCGCGCCACCGTCAGGAGCGCGTCCTGCCACGCGGTCACGGCCGCCATGGGGGCGCGCTCGGGGCGGACGGGCGCGATGGTCGCCTCGAGCGCCCGCAGCGCCTCCCGGAAGCCGGCATCGCCCTGGGCCAGGCGGGCGGCGATGGCGCGGACCTCCGCCGGCTCGAGCGCCAGGCGCCGGGTGCGCGCCCGGGGGAGCCGGGCCTCGCGCGCCGCGGCGAGCAGGCGCGCATCCACCTGCTCCGCCACCCGCTGGGCCAGCGCCTCCACGGCCCGGTGCCAGGGGCCCTCGAGGGCGCTGCGGTCGAGGGTGCCGAGGGCCAGCTCGCGATCCCCCTCGCGGGCCCAGCGGCGCGCATCGCCCGCCAGCGCGAAGAGCTGGGTGACGAGCCCCACGCGGAGGTCCTCGACCGGCACCCACGTGGGCTGCGGCCCGCCGGGCGGGGCCACGAGGCGGCCCAGGGCGGGGCCGAGTTCGGGCACGACGAGGACGCTGCGGGCGGTGGCAGTCATGCGGTGACCCAGCCCGGCGGCTGGTCCTCGAGCTCCGCCTCGGCCAGGCAGGCGGTCCGGCCGGTGCGCTGCTGGTAGCGCGCCGTGAAGCTGACGAGGGCGTCCGGCAGGCAGGCCCGCCGCTCGAGGCCCACGGAGCGGATGGTGGCCTCGATGCCGTCGGGATCGCCCTCGATCTCGGCGAGGACGTCCATGCGCGGGTACCACTCCAGGCGCACGGTGGTGCCCTCGTGCCGCCACACCTCGACGAAGCGGTCGATGGCGTGGGTGATCACGTACCCGAGCGCCTGGAAGGTGGCCAGCACGGCCGCGCCCGGGGCGGCGTCGTATTCGAGCTCGTCGCGGTGCTTGTAGCCGGCGGGACTCACGGTGGTGGGGCCCTTGAACGCCACCACGGCGCGGTGCGGGCCCTCCCCCTCGGGGTGCCACAGGCGGAGGCGGAGCACCTCGTCGCGGGCGTCGAGCTCGCCCCCGCGGTCAAAGCGACGGTCGCGCATGAAGCCGCGGAACTGGCGCACGGCCCCCGCCTCGCGGAGGCGGGCGCGGAGGGCCGCAGGATCGGCCACCACGGCCTTGAGCTCGAGCTCAGTCGCCAAGGATGGCCTCGAGGACGAGGGCGGTCTCGGCCAGGGTGTCGAAGGCGGCGTGGGCGCCGGCCGCGCGGAGCTCGGCCACGGAGTAGGCGCCGGTGGCCACGCCAATGGCGCGGGCGCCGATCTCGCGGCCGCAGGTGACGTCGGCCGGCGTGTCGCCGATGATCACCACTTCGTGGCCGCGGGGCTCGCGCCCGAAGAAGGGGAGCGCGCGCCGCGCCGCGATGGCGGGCAGGTCGGGCCGGTGATGCGAGTCGGAGCCGTAGGCGCCCACCCCGAAGCGGGCCACGTTGATGCCCGCGGCGGCCAGCTTGAGCGCCGCGCCCTGCGCCACGTTGCCGGTGAGCAGGCCGAGGACCACGGCGGGATGGGCCTCGAGGGTGTCGAGCAGCGCGGTCACGCCCGGCATCACGGTGGTGACGCTGCGCGGCTGGCGCAGCTCGGCCGCGAGGATGCCGACGTAGCGCTCGCAGATGGACAGGGCCAGCGAGGGATCGTCCGCGTCGGGATGGCCGCCGGCCGCGAGCAGCTCGCGGATGATCTGCGGGTCGGTCTTGCCGTCGAACCGGACCTGCCCCACGGCGGCGTTCGGCTCGACCAGGTCGCCGAGGGCCTCGGTGAGCGCGCGGCGACCGGCCCCCGCGGTGAGGAGGATGGTGCCGTCGATGTCGAACAGGACGAGGGTGGCGGGTGCGGTCATCCGGTGACCCGGCGGATGGCCACGAGCTGCGGCCGCAGCGCCACGGCGCGGGCCCCCGGCGCCCACGACTCGAGCACCACGCCGCCCAGCGCCACCGTGGAGTGGACCAGGGTGCCGCTCGGTCCCGCGAAGGCCACGTGGGTGATGCGGTCGCCGCGCTCGCTGAAGAAGAGCAGGTCGCCCTGCCGCTCGGCGCCCGGCTCCACCGGCACGCCCGCGTGGGCCTGCTGGGCCGCATCGCGCGGGAGGCGGATGCCGCGGGCCAGGAAGGTGGTCTGCACCAGGCCGGAGCAGTCCACGCCCCACGGCGTGACGCCGCCCCAGAGGTAGGGCGTGCCCACGAAGGTGCGCCAGGCCCAGAGGTCGGGGGAGACGGCGCCCGCGCGGGCGACGCACCGCTCGTAGGGCAGCACGCTGCCCGCGATGACCGTGCCGACCCGGCCGTCCGGCAGGTCAATGCGCGGGGCGGCGAGCCCCACGCGGGCGCGCACCGGGAGGCGCACGATGTCGCCGGCCTCGGTGCGCACCACCGCCCCCTCGCTCCAGCCGGTGGCGGAGTCGCGCCAGCCCCGGGCGATCTCGTGGTCGGTCTCGAGCGCGTAGCCGCGGTGGACCCAGCCCTCGTAGCGGTCGCCCTCGAGGCGAACGCGGCGCCAGTCGCCCTCGGCGGCCAGCACGCGCGCGGTCTCGCCGAGGACGAACTGGGTGACCACCTCGCTGCGGAGGCCGGGCTCGCGGAAGACGGGCGCCACCCCGCTCCGCGCGATGAGCGACGTGGTGCTCACGCGCCCCCGGCCTTCTCCGCCTCCTGGCAGGCGCGGCACCGGGTGACGCCCTTGAAGGAGCACATGATGCAGATGAACGTGCCGCACCCCTCGCAGGGGTAGCCCTCCGAGGCGCGCTCCTCGCGCCCGCAGGCGCGGCAGCCCATGGCGTCCTTTTCCTTCAGCTCGGCCTTCATGCGGTCCTCCCCGGGAGCCGGGATGCTCCCCGTCGTCCGTAATCTCTCACGCCACCCGGCGCGGCACAAACGCGCGGGCGGCTCAGGAGCCGATCGCGAACTTCTTGATCTTGTTGATGAGCGTGGCGCGCGAGATGCCGAGCTCCTGCGCCGCGCGGGTGCGGTTGCCCGCGTGGTGGCGCAGGGTGCGCTCGATGTGGGCGCGCTCGAGCTCGTCGAGCGTCATGGGGGTGTGGCGGCGGTCGCCGGGGCCGGGGCGGTTGCGGAAGTCGCCCGGCAGGTGCTCCAGCGCCACGGCCGGCTGGCCGCGGGCCAGGAGCAGGGCCCGCTCCAGCACGTTCCGCATCTCGCGCACGTTGCCGGGCCAGGGATGGACCAGCAGCCGTTCGAGCGCCTCGGGGCCCACGGCCGCCGGGGCGCCGGGGATGTCCCGCTGCAGCTCGTTGACGAGCGCCAGCAGCAGCGTGAGGCGGTCCTCCCGCAGCCGCTCGCGGAGGGGCGGCAGGTGGACGGGCATGACGTTCAGGCGGTAGAGCAGGTCGCCGCGGAAGCGCCCCGCCTCGCTCAGCGCGGGGAGGTCCTGGGCGGTCGCCGCGATGACGCGGATGTCGGCGGTCAGGTCCCGGGTGCCGCCCACGCGGCGGAAGGTGCGGGTCTCGAGCAGGCGCAGCAGCTTGGGCTGGAGCTCGGCGGGGAGGTCGGCCACCTCCTCGAGGAAGAGCGAGCCACCGGCGCCCGTCTCCACCAGCCCGGGGCGCCGCTCGCGCGCCTGCTCGGCGCTGGCGTACTCGGCCCCGAAGAGGTCGGCGTCGATGTCGGCGGCGGCCCGGCCGAAGAAGCTCACCGTGAGGAACGGCCCCGCGGCCCGGGGCGAGAGCTGGTGCACCACCTCGGCCAGCCAGCCCTTCCCCACCCCGCTCTCGCCGGTGAGGAGCACCGGGGTCCGCTCGGAGAGCGCGACGAGGCCCACGCGGCCGAGCAGTTCCTTCATGGGGGTGGAGCTGCCGAGGGAATCGAGGTCGTCGCCGGGCGCGGCGCGCAGCAGCAGGAGCTCGTTCAGGCGCTTGAGGCGCACCTTGTCCGCCACGCGCTGCACGGCGGCGACGAGGTGCTGCAGGTCCACCGGCTTGGTGAGGAAGTTCTCGGCGCCGAGCTGCATGGCCTGGACCGCGGTGGACACCTCGGCGAAGCCGGTGAGGACGATGACGGCGGCGTTCCGCTCCTTGAAGCGGGCCAGCGCCTCGAGGCCGCCCATGCCGGGCAGGTTGAGGTCGAGCAGCACCACCTCGGGGCGGAGCCGGTCGTAGGCGGCGAGCCCGGCCTCGGCGTCGAGCTCGCGCGCCACCTCGTAGCCCGCCTGCTCGAACACAGTGCCGATGGCGCGCAGCACGTCCACGTCGTCGTCGATGAGCAGGACCGAGTCAGCCATCGGTGCTCCTCGGGGTGCGGGTGGGATCGCGGGGGAGCTGGAAGGCGAAGCGGGCGCCGCCCTCGGGCCGGTTCCCCCCGGTGATCTCGCCGCCGTGCGCGCGGACGATGCCGTGCGAGAGCGAGAGCCCGAGCCCGGTGCCCTTGCCCTGCGGCTTGGTGGTGAAGAACGGCTCGAAGATCCGGGACAGCGAGTCCGCGGGGATGCCGGGCCCGCCGTCGAGCACCTCGAAGCCCACCCAGTCGGGCGTGGACCAGGTGCGGACCAGGCCGCGGGCGCCGGGCACGCCCTCCATGGCGTGCGCGGCGTTGACGAGCAGGTTGGTGATCACCTGCCGGACCTGGTCCGCGTCGGCGCTCACGGCGGGCAGCGTGGGGTCGAGGCCGAGGGTCCAGACCACGCCCTGGCCGCCGAGGGCCGGGGTGGTGACGAAGGTCTCGCGGACCACGGCGTTCAGGTCGGTGGCGCGGCGCTCGAGCGGGCGCTGCCGCGCGAAGCTCAGCAGGTCGGTGACGATGCGCGCCGCGCGCATGGCCTCGCCCCGGATGGTGTCGAGCCCGCGCGCCACCTCCTCCTGCACGTGCGGGTCGAAGGACAGCGCCTGGGCCATCGCGGCGATGCCGGCCAGCGGGTTGTTGAGCTCGTGCGCCACGCCGGAGACCAGGGCGCCGAGCGCGGCCATCTTCTCCGAGCGCGTGAGGCGCTCGCGCAGCTCCACCTCGTCGGTGACGTCCCGCGCGATGGCGAGCACGGCGCGGCGGCCGCCCTGCTCCTCCACCGGCACCACGACCATCGCGGCCTGGCGCCCGGCGCCGTCGCGGCGGCGGAAGTGGAACATGAAGTCCCGGGTCTCACCCTCGAGGGTGCCCGCGAGCTGCGCCGCCACGTAGCCCCATTCCGCCGGCACCACGAAGGCCTGCAGGGTGAGGTCCGGCTCGGGGGCCGTGACGCCCGCCAGGCGGAAGGCGGCCCGGTTGGCGGAGACGAAGCGGCCGTCCCGGTCCAGCGTGAAGATGGCGAGCGGCGCCCGGTTGAAGAGCACGCGGAAGCGCCGCTCGGAGCGGCGGAGCGCCTCGGTGGCCAGGCGCTCGCGAGTGACGTCGCGCGCCACGGCCACGGCCCCGGCGGGGGTGCCGCGCTCCTCCAGCGGCGCCACCGAGACCTCGGCGATCCGGACCCCGTCGGGGCGGCGGATCAGCGCCTCATAGCGGCGGCCGGCGCCGCTCGGGGCGTCGGGCCCGTCGGGCGGGAGCAGCTGCTCGAGCGGCTGGCCCAGGAGCTGGGCGGCGCCGGTGTCGAAGAGCTCGGCCGCCGCCGGGTTGGCGAGCACCACGCGGCCATCGGGGCCGGTGAGCAGGATGGCCTCGACCGCGGTAGCCACGAGGCGACTGTAGCGCGACTCGAGGCGGACGTACTGCGTGAGGTCATCCACGGCCACCACGAAGCCGCCGCCGTGGCGCGGCGTGGCGGTGAGCACCGCGTGCTGGCCGCGCACGGTGTCGAGGAAGCGGCTGGTGCGCTGGCCGGTGCGCCGCGCCTCACTGAAGGGGTCCTCGGTGGCGGGCCAGTCGGTGAAGAGGGCGGCCACGTCGAGCCCGGGCAGCGCGGTGACCTCCACCCCGGCCATCTCGGCGATGAAGCGGTTGGCGCGCTCGATCCGCCCATCGTCGTCCACCAGCGCCAGGCCGTTGCCGGTGCCGTCGAACGCCGCCTGCCACTCCCGCTTGATCCGCGACACCTGCGCCACCACCCGGCTCCGCCCCACGGCGAGCGCGGCGAGGTCCGCGAAGGCCAGCAGGAGCCGGCGCTCCGGTTCCGAATGGGGCCGCGCCGCGGGGGCGAGCAGCACCAGCCAGCCCACCAGGCCGCGGCCGTGGCGCAGCGGCAGCACCGCCATGGCGCCGAGGCCCTCGGTCACCGCGACGGCCTGGAGCGGGCTCGGCGGGGCAGCGCGGAGGTCGTCCGTGAAGAAGGGCAGCGCCTGCACGTCGGGGTGCGCCTCGAGCTGCGCCAGCAGCGCCTGCGCCAGCGCGGGCGAGAGCCCGCTGAGCGCGCCCACCGAGGCCAGCCCGCGGCGCTCGTCCCGCAGGAAGAGGCCCGCCGCCCGCGCCGGGGCGAGCGCCAGCGCCTCCTCCACCACCGCGGCGATGGTGCCCTCCGCGTCGCCGGTGGCGGCCAGGTGATGGGCCACGCGGCCCAGCTGGACGACGGGATCGCCGGTCATGCGGGCCGCCCCGGGGTCAGCACCCGGATGGCGTGCGGCACCACCTCGGCGGTGAACGGCGTCATGCCGTGCGGCTCGCCGTCGAGCTGCACCGGCTGCGCGGGCTCGGTGGCCACGGTGATCACGCGCCCGCGGGCATAGCCGATGTGGCCGGCCTCGGTGCCGTTGCCGCCCTCGCGCATCAGCTCCCACACGGCGCGCACGCTGTCCACCAGGCTGTCGGCGCGGAGCACCACCACGTCGAGGAGCCCGTCGTCGGGCGTGATGCCCTTGCGCAGGCGCAGCACCGGCGGGATCACCTCGCCGCAGTTGGCCACGAGCACCAGCGCCGCGGTGGCCTCGTACTCCACGCCGTCCACGGTGATGTGGTGCACGGTGCTGCGGAGCTCGGGCATCAGGCGGAACACCGTGGCCACGTACGCCGCGAAGCGCCAGCGGTGCTTCTCGGCGGTGCTGGTCTCGGCCATCACGCGCGCGTCGTAGCCGGCGCCGCAGGCCACCGCGAAGTAGTGCGTGCCGTCGGGCCGCTGCATGCGCCCGAGGTCGAGCGGGGCCGGGCGGCTGGCCAGCATGGCGCGCGCGGCGCGCACCGGGTTGGCGGGAATGCGCAGGTTGCCGGCCAGCAGGTTGCCGGTGCCGCCCGGGATGACGCCGAGGGTGGTGTCGGTGCCCACCAGCGCGGCGGCCGCCTGCATGGTGGTGCCGTCGCCGCCGAAGACGCCCACCACGTCCATCCGGTCCGCCACCGCCTCGAGCGCGAAGCGGCGCGCGTCGCCGGGGCCGCCGGTGGCGCGCAACTCCACCTCCCAGCCTCCCTGGCGGAGGGTGTCCACCACGGCGCGGATGCTGAGCGCCTGCGTGCGGGCGGCGGCGGGGTTGGTGATGATCAGCGCGCGGGTCACGCTCAGTACTCCCGTTCCCAGAGCAGGTCGAGGCCGACCTGGTAGCGGTTCACCGACAGCGTCGGCTGGTTCAGCGCCGACTGGCAGGAGTACGACGGCTCCACGGCGCCCTTCAGGCGCAGCTCGCGGCTCATGCGGTATTCCGCGTTGGGATAGAAGCGCTGGGTGTTGGTGCAGAGGTCGGCCACCACGGTCACGAACCAGCGCCGCCCGATCTGCCAGCCCGCCGCCACCTGCGCCAGCTGCGCGCTGGTGTTGGCGCCGCCGCTCAGCGTGGCCTGCCCGGTGCTGCCGGTGCGGATGTCGATGTAGTCGATCGGCACGCCGAGGTCGCTGATGAGCGCCCGCTGCAGCTCGCTCGAGAAGGCGCTGGTGAGGTAGGTGAGGCCGGCCTGCACCGCGGCAAGCTGGCTCCCCTGCCCGCCGCCGCCCACGCCCTGGAGGCTGAACGTGGGCCGGCCGAACATGAGGTACGACACCAGCTCCGTCTGCGACAGCGCCGGCCGGTTCGCGGTCACGGCCGAGGTGAGCTCGAGCTTGGGCTGGAGCAGCGTCCCCGAGATCCGGGCGATCACCGGGATCTCCTCGTTGGTCTCCGCCGCGGTCACCACGTGGCTGGCCTCGATGTCGAGCTCGGCGTTCAGGTCGGGGGTGCCGAAGTAGCGCACGGTGCCGCGGGTCACCTGGAACTCGCGCGTCACCACGCCGCCGATGCGCAGCGCGTAGTTCCCGCGCAGCGCGTTGAGGGTGCCGTCGTAGCGGTAGCGCTCGCGCACCTTGGAGACCGTGAGCGAGCCGTCCAGCTGGATGTTGGCCTCGCTCGAGCGGAGCCAGAAGCTCTCGCCCATCTGGATGCGGAGCGTGTCGATGGCCAGCGAGTCGAGGAAGCGGCTCTGGAAGTTGGCCCCGAGGCGCTCGGTGCGCACCAGGTCGAGGTCGATGAGCCCGCTGTCGGCCGGGTTCTCGAGGTCCACGATCCGCTTGGTGAGCAGGTCGGCGAAGTGCAGGTTGCCCTGGTCGGCGGTGACGCGGCCGGTCAGGTGGGGGCGCGCCAGCGGGCCATCCAGCTCGATGGTGCCGCTGGCGTCGAGCGTGAGGAACCGGCGGGAGTCGATGAAGCGGAACCGCCGCGCGCGCATCACGAGGCCGAGCACCGGGCGGGTGAGCTGCTCCAGCCGCACCAGGCCGCCCACGCGGATGGTGCCGTCACCGCTGCGGGCGGCCAGGGAGTCGAGCAGCACCGAGTCGCCGGTGAGGCGGGCGCGGGCGGTGAGGTCGCGGTAGCGGACGCCGAGGCCGGGCACGGTGGCGTCGCCGTTGTCGATGGCGAGCGTGCCGCCGAGGCGGGGCGCGTCCCAGGTGCCCTCGATGGCGAGGTCGGCGCGGAGCGTGCCCCGGACCCGGCGCAGGTTCCGGGTGAAGGCCTCCGTCACGCCCAGGTCGGTGCTGTCGGCCACCAGCCGCACGTGGAGCGGGCCGGCCACCTGGCGCTTCGGCCGCGCCTCGAGGGCCAGGTCGAGCGGCAGCCCGGCCTCGATGCGGAGCACCGGCGCGCCGGTCTTCCAGAGGAGCAGGTTGGCGTCGAGGCGCCGGTCCGCGTAGTTGAGGATCCCCTGCACGAAGGGCGAGCCGAACTCCCCGAAGGAGGCATCGGCCAGCGCGCCGGTGCCCCGCAGGCGCGGGGCGGCCGCCGTGCCGCCGACCTCGAGGTCGAGCTGCAGGGTGCCGGCCACGTTGCTGGTGTCGCGCTCGAGCAGCGTGTACACGTCGCGGAGCGGGAGGCCCACCACGCTCACCGCCAGGTTCCCCTCCGCCTGCCGCGGGAGGGTCCCGGCCACCGTGATGGACCCCGAGCCGTCGGCGGCCGCGAGCCGCGCCGGCGTGAAGCTGACCCGCCCGGCGCCGAGCCCGGCGGTGACCGGCTGCTCCAGCCGCCACTGGTGGTCCGGCAGCCGCGCCACGAGGCTGTCCACGGTGAGCACGCTCGAGTCCGGCAGCCGCCACAGCGACCCGGCGCCGGAGACCCCCGCCTCCGGCCCCACCCGCCCGCCGGCCAGCCAGCGGAGCGAGTCCTGCCAGCCGCCCACCACCACGTCGAGGTCGCGGAGCACCCAGGTGCCCACCACCACGCTGTCGGCGCGCACGGCGCCGCCAATCTCGGGCCGGATGGCGCGCTGCCAGCCGAAGCCGAGCGCCACCGCCGGGGTCCGCACCCCGCGCCAGCGGAGCGCGCGGGCCCGCGCCTGCAGCAGCACCCGCGGCGCCTCGAGCGTGCCGATGACCTCCACCTCGCCGCTGGCGCGCCCGGCGAGCGGCTCCGCCCGGCCGGCGCTGTCGGTGGCCTCGCCGGCGTAGGTGGTGACGAGCGGGTCGAAGTGCGTCAGGCTTTCTGCCGCGAACGCGAGGCGCAGGCCGGCGCCCTCGCCGCGGCGCCAGGGCAGCCGCCCGCCGCCGCCGAGCTGGCCGCCCGTCCAGGCCAGGAGGAGGGTGTCGAGCGCCACGGTGCCGCCGTCGCCCTCGGCCTGGAGGTGGAGGCTGTCGAAGGGCACCTCGCGCACCTGGCCCGGCGCCAGGTCCACGCGCAGGGTGCCGCGGGGGCCGGCCACGCTGTCGTACGCGCCGTCGGCCGTGAAGCTGCCGGTGAGGCGGGTGGCGGGGCCCCGGCCGGTGAGCGCGCCGAGGTCCAGGCGCTGGAAGCGGCCCTCGAGCCCGCGGGCCGCGACCGGGCCCCCGGCCCGCGGCTCCACCACGCCGCGGAGCGCCAGCCGCCCGGCGGCCCCCGTCAGGTCCACGTCCGCCCGGAAGCTGTCCGGCGTGCCGGCCAGCGCCACGAGGCCGGTGACGCTGCCCCGCACCGGCAGGCCGGGATAGCTCGGCCGCACCCCCTCGAAGGCGAGCGGCGCCACCAGGAGCCGGGTGTCGAAGCGGACCGTGTCGCCGCGGGTGTCGAGGTAGGCCCGGCCGCTGGCGGCGCTCCCGGGGGCGTCGCCGTCCCGGTGGGCCAGGTCGCCCTCGAAGGTCACGGCCTTCCAGGGGCCCGCCAGGCGGCCCACCAGGAGCAGCCGGCCCTGCAGCGCCACCGCCGGGGCCAGCCGCTGGACGGTGCGGAGGTCCACGTCGGTGCTGTCGAGCACGAGCGTGTCGAAGGTCATCCCGCTCGCGCCGCCGAGCCGCACGTGGCCGTAGCTCCGGACGCGGGTGGCGGCCCCGCCGGGGATGTCCCGGTCGCGGTAGGTGAGGTCGGTGCGCAGGTCCAGGCCGTCGAGGTAGCCGTCGCCCTCGAGGCGGCCGGTGAGGGTGCCGCGCAGCGGGAGGGTGTCGAGCCAAGGGCGGGGCACGTCGAGGTCGAGCGCGTCGAGGTCGAGCATCATGCCCTCGACGCCGAGGCCGCGGCGCTGGTCGAGCACCACGGTCACGTCGCCGGTGGCGCGGCCCGGGGCGCCGGCGAGGTCGAGGTCGGTGAGCGTGTAGGCCGTGGTGGCGTCGCTGCGCGAGAACGCCACCACGTGGCCGCGGCCCGTCAGGCTCGGGAAGTCGGGAGAGATCCAGCGGAGGTCCGCCAGGTTCACGTGCGGCGCCGCGAGCTGGAAGTCGTACAGGATCGGCCCGCGCGGCCAGGTGACCTGCCCGCCCCCCGCCACCCGGGTATCCGGGAGGGAGGCGTGGTGCACCGTGAACGCCAGCGTGTCGGCGCGCTGCCAGCCCTCGGCGGCCAGGTCGGTGATGGTGAGCGCGGGGTCGCTGAGCCGGCTGGTCAGCGTGTCGATGGCGAAGGTGAGCGGCTCGCGCGTCGGGCTGCTGAGGAGGAGGCGCGCCAGGTGCGCGTCGAGGGCCTCGAAGCGGAGGATCCGGCGGAGCCCCTCGGGCGTCGCCCGGATCTCCCGCCCCGGCCGGGCGCGCTCGGCGGCGAGGACGGAGTCCTGCTGCGCGCGGGAGAGGGTGTCGGGCGCCCGCCACGGGAGCCGCACCTCGACGCGCCCGCCGCGGATGGTGAGGCCGCGGAGCTCCACCAGCGGGCTGGGGCCCGGTCCCGGCGGGCCCTCGCCGAGCCGGAAGATCTCCTGGTAGTTGAAGCGGCCGCTGGCGCGGCGGATGACCCGCACGTCGGGCTGCACCAGCACCACGTTGCGCAGCACGACGCGGCCGGCCGCGAGGTCGGGCAGCTGGTAGCCCACCGCCAGCCGCCGCACCGTGGCGAACGGCTCGCCGGTGCTGTCCCGGATGGTGAGGTCCGCCAGCTCCACGCCACGCAGGACGGAGCCCTCCACCCGCGCCAGCGTGAAGGTGCCCCGGAACCGCCGCCCCAGCTCGCCCGCCACCAGCCGGCCCAGGGTGGCGGTGCCCGCCCCGGTGTACAGCAGCGCGCCCACCGTGCCGAGCAGCGCCGGCACCAGGGCCACGAGGACCGCGAGCAGGCCGCGGAGCGCGCGCCGCCTCAAAAGGCCTGCCCGAAGCTGAAGTGGTAGGTGAGCCGGCTGCCGCGCTTCAGCACGAAGTCGGTCTGCACCAGCTGCAGGGTGCCGTCGCTCTTCTGCAGGTAGAGGGCGCCCGGCGGGCGGTCGTAGCCGTTGTAGCCGATGTCGAACCGCGCGGGCCCGAGCGGCGTCGTCAGCCGGAGGCCGATGCCGGGCGTCACCCGCACCTGGACCGGCGCCAGCCGGGTCTTGCCGCGCTCGTACAGCGTGCCCGCGTCCACGAACGCGGCGAACCGGAGCCGCGAACTCCAGATGGGCGCGGGCAGCCGGAACTCGAGCTGGGCGATGCCCAGCGTGTTGCCGCCCGTGGCCGAGAAGCGGGTGGCCCGGTCCGAGGTGCCGCGGACGAGCGAGTCGAGCGCCTCGGGCGACAGGGTGTCGGCGCGCAGCACGTACACCAGCGGCCCGAGCTCGTTCAGGTTGTAGCCGCGCACGTCGTTCGGGCCGCCGGCGTAGAAGCGCTGCTCCGGCGGGACGAAGTTGCCGGAGGCGCTGTCCAGCGACACCCGCGGGCTGAAGACGAGCCCGCCCCGCAGGTGCGCCGAGAGCACCGCGCCCTTGTGCCCCACGGGCAGGTACCAGGCGGCGTCGCCGGTGGCCCGGGTGAAGGTCTGGAACGCCGCCGAGCCGGTGAGCCGGGAGCTGTGCGCGGCCTCGACGGTGTAGGCGTGGCCGCGGCTCGGGTCGAGCGGGTTGTTCTGCCGGGGCCAGCTGACGCTCGCCGAGACCACGCCGAGGAGCCGGCGCTGCTGCAGCCGGCGGGCGTCCCCCGGCGTGCAGGCGTTGAAGAAGGCGCAGAAGGTGGCGTCGGTGGCCACCGTGCCGCCGAAGGAGAGCCGGTAGGCCAGCGAGATGGGCACGCGCTCGGACGTCTCGCGCAGGAGCCCCATGCTCACGCCCACCTCCTCGCGGCGGTAGATGGCGAACTCGCTGCGGCGCTCGGCGTAGAGGGCCAGCGTCCCCGTGATGTCCGGCGTGAAGAAGCGCGGCTGGCGCACCGCGGTGGTCACGTTGTAGTTGGCGAGCGCGGAGCCGATCGGGTCGTCCTTGAGGCTCGAGCAGATGGAGTTCTCGAGCCCGAGCCCGAAGGGCGTCCCCACGCCCACCTTGGAGACCCGCCCCGTCACCTCGAAGCGGCGGCCGGTGCCGAAGAGGTTCCGGGCGGTCCACCCCGCCCCGCCGCGGAAGCAGTCGTTGGTGCCGTACCCGATGCTGCTCGTCACCCGGTGGGCGGGCCCCTCGGAGACCAGCACCGTCACCGGCACCACGCTGCTGTCGGCGGTGTAGCGCGTGGAATCGATGGTCACCGTGGCCAGGCGGAAGAGCTGCGTGGTGTAGAGCTTCCGCTGGCTCTGGAACAGCTCCTCCTGCGAGAAGCGCTGCCCCGGCCGCACCGCGAGGAGCTGGCGCACGAAGGTGGTGTCCACCCCGCGCGCGCCCTCCACCCGGATGGCGCCGAAATGCGAGCGCGGCCCGGGCACCACCTCGAGCGCGGCCTCCGCGCGGCGTGCCTCGCGGTCCACCTCGAAGGTGCGGAACACCTCCACCGCCGGGTAGCCGCGGTTGCGCAGCCGCGCCACGATGGTGTCGGCGCTGGCCTGGAAGAGGAAGCGGTCGAAGGGCCGGCCCTCCTCGAGGGGCAGCGCGTCGCGGGTGGCCGCCGCGTCGGGCAGCGAATCGAGGCCGGTGACCGTGAAGCGCCGCAGCACCACCGGCGGCCCCTCGCGGATCTTGAACGTCAGGTGCACGTTCCCCCGGTCGCGCCGCACCACGGTGTCCACCTGCACCTCCATGTACCCGCTCTGCCGGTACAGCAGGATGAGCCGCAGCACGTCGCGCCGGAACTCGATCGGGTCGAAGTAGCGCTTCTCCCCGAGGCCGATCCAGCGGAAGTACCACGCCGTGGCGAAGGTGCTCGAGTTGGTGGTGCCGATGGCGATGCTCAGGCGGTAGTCGTCGATCGCATGGTTGCCCTCGAACTTGAGCCCGCGCACCACCAGCGGCCGGTCCGCCTGCGCCCATCCGGCGCGAGGCAGGATGAGCCCGAGCAGCGCGAGCGCAACCAGCAGCGCACGGCGCGTCACAAAATCAGACAGTCGAGGGGGCGCGCGACCGCCCCGGGATCGGAATTGACGACATGGCCCAAGTGCTGTAGGATGGCGGGGTTACACCGGAGAGTCAACGATCCTGACCGTCTTGCCGAGGGCTGAATGAAACATGTGCAGCGGGCCGGGCGCTCCCCCCGCCGGGGCGAGGCGAGCCCCGAGGGTCTTCGCCCGGCCGTCGTGGCGCTCCTGCTGCTGCTGACGGTGGCGATCGCGAGCGCCACGCCCCGGCCGCTCGCCGCCCAGCTCAGCCGGCGCGCCACCCGCGTCCTCGACTCGCTCCTCGACCGCCCGCCCCTCGAGCGCGCCCTGTGGGGCGTGGCCCTCCTCGACGAGCGCGGCAGGCTGCTCTTCGGCCGCAACGCCGAGCGCCTCTTCATTCCCGCGAGCAACACCAAGCTCGTGGTCAGCGCCGTGGCCGCCTCCCTCCTGCCCGGCGACTTCCGCGTGAAGACGAGCGTCTACGCCGCGGGGCCCGTGGTGGACGGTGCCGTCCAGGGGGACCTCGTACTCTACGGCCGCGGCGACCCGACCTTCGGCCGCCGCTGCTACGCCACCGACACCCTGCTCCCCGGCGCCTGCGACCGCGACCCCTTCGCCCGGCTCCGCGACCTGGCCCGCACCCTCCACGACGCCGGCGTCCGCACCGTGGTGGGCGACCTCGTGGGCGATGGATCCTGGTTCGACGGCGAGATCCTCCACCCCGCCTGGGAGAACTACGACCTAAACTGGTGGTTCGCCGCCCCGGTGAGCGGCCTCGGCTTCAACGACAACAGCGTGGACATCACCTGGGGCCCCGGCCCCGCCGTGGGCGCCCCGGCCACGCTCAGCTTCACCCCCAGCCTGGGCGACGTCACCCTCGAGAACCGCACCGTCACCGTGGCCGCCGGCGGCACCAGCGACATCGGCGACCGCATGTTCCGCGAGCCGGGCACCCTCCGCCTGTGGGCCGAGGGCACCGTGGCCGTGGACGCCGCCGGCGGGCTCGAATCCTTCGCCATGCCCGACCCCGCGCTCTTCACCGCCCGCGCCTTCCGTCAGGCACTGGCGGAGGCCGGCATCTCCGTGCAGGGCACTACCCGCAGCACCACCGACAGCCTGCGCTACCGCCACCTGCGCCTCACCCCGGCGCTGGCCGAGGTGGAGGGCCGGCCGCTCCGCGACTGGATCTTCCCCATCCTCAACACCAGCCAGAACTGGTACGCCGACATGCTGCTCAAGCAGCTGGGACGCCAGTTCGGCGTGGCGGGGTCGTGGGAGGAGGGGCGGCGGGTGGAGCGGCGGTTCCTGATCGACTCGGTGGGGATCGACTCGACGCTCATCGCCGTGGACGACGGGTCCGGCCTCTCGGCCGCCAACCTCGTGGCCCCGATGGCGTTCGCGCAGCTGCTGCGCTACATCCGCTCGCACCATGGCTGGGAGACCTTTCGGCCCGGCCTCCCGCAGGCGGGCAACACCGGCTCGCTCCGGAACCGGTTCCGCGGCACGCTGCTGGAGGGCGCCGTCGAGGCCAAGACGGGGAGCATCGCGCGGGTCAACACCCTCTCCGGCTACTTCACCGTGGACGGGAAGACGTACACCTTCTCGGTGCTGGCCAACCACCACGTGGCGGGCGGGCGCCGGGCGATCGCGCAGATCGACAGCGTCGTCGTGGCCATGGCGCGCGCCGTGCGGCGCGGCCGCTGACCCCGGGAGGTCCCGTGCAGCTCCTGCTCATCCGCCACGCCGACGCCGGCGGGCACGACCCGAGCCTCTGGCCCGACGACACCCTGCGGCCGCTCACCGACAAGGGCCGCCAGCGCCACCGCCGCGTCGCGAAGCGGCTCCGCAAGCGCGACCTCGTGCCCACCCTGCTCCTCGCCTCGCCCTGGCTCCGCGCGTGGCAGACGGCGGTGATCACCGCCGAGTTCGCCCGGGGGCCGGCGCCGCTGGCATGCCCCGCCCTCGCCGAGGCGCCGCACCTGGGCCGCCTCGCCAGCGCCATCGGCACCGGCGGCGACGACACCATCGTGGCGCTGGTGGGCCACGAGCCCTGGCTCGGCCACCTGGCGGCGCTCCTGCTGGCCGGCGATCCGACGGGGCTCGCCATCGACTTCCCCAAGTCCGGCGTCCTCGGCCTCGAGCTGGCGGAGGTGAAGGCGGGCGCCGCGCGGCTCCGCTTCTTCTGGCGCCCGCGGGGCGGCTGATCCCGACGCGGCCCGCCTCCATTACCGTCCGCCGCGCCACGACGCCTCCCGCCCCGCGCGGCGGGCGTTAGCTTACCGCATCACCCGTTCCCCCTCGACATGCGCATCGCGATCATCGGCACCGGCCCCTCGGGTTTCTACGCGGCGGAGCACCTGCTCAAGCAGGCGCCCGCCGCGAGCATCGACCTCATCGACCGGCTGCCGACGCCCTACGGCCTGGTCCGCGGGGGCGTGGCGCCCGACCACCAGAAGATCAAGTCGGTGACCCGCGTCTACGAGCGCATCGCCGCCGACCCCCGCGTGCGCTTCCTCGGCCACGTCGAGGTGGGCACGGACCTCACGCGCGAGGAGCTGCTGCGGCACTATCACGCGGTGATCTACGCCGTCGGCGCGCGGAGCGACCGCGCCCTCGGCATCCCCGGCGAGGCGCTCCCGGGAAGCCACGCGGCCACCGAGTTCGTGGGCTGGTACAACGGGCACCCGGATTACCGCGACCTGGCGTTCGACCTCACGCAGGAGAGCGTCGCCGTCATCGGCGTGGGCAACGTGGCCATCGACGTGGCGCGCATCCTGGTGCGCACCGAGGCCGAGCTCCGGAAGACCGACATCGCCGAGCACGCGCTGCAGGCGCTGGTCGCGTGCAACGTGCGGCACGTGTACATGATCGGCCGCCGCGGCCCGGTGCAGGCCGCCTTCACCAACCCCGAGCTCAAGGAACTGGGCGAGCTCGAGGGCGCCGACGTGGACGTGCGCGCCGGCGACCTGGCGCTCGACCCGGCCAGCGAACGCCTCCTCGCCGAGGGCGAGGACCGCACGGCGGAGAAGAACCTCGCCACGCTGCGCGAGTTCGCGGCCAGGCCCAAGGCGGGGAAGCCGAAGTGCGTGCACCTCCGGTTCCTCGAGTCCCCGGTGGCGCTGGACGGCGCCGGGCGCGTGGAGCGGATGACGCTCGGGCGCAACCGGCTGGTGGCGGGCAGCGGCACCGACGTGAAGGCCGAAGCTACGGGCGAGACGAGCGTGCTGCCGGTGGGCCTGGTCTTCCGCTCGGTGGGCTACCTCGGCACCGGCCTCCCCGGCGTCCCGCTCGATGCCCGGAAGGGGGTCATCCCCAACGTCGAGGGCCGCGTGCAATCCGCCCCCGGCGCCGTGGCCCGGGGCGAGTACGTGGTGGGCTGGATCAAGCGCGGGCCGAGCGGCGTCATCGGCACCAACAAGCCGGACGCCGTGGAGACTGCCGACCGGCTCCTCGAGGACGCCGCCGCCGGGCAGCTCAACGCCCCGGCCGACCCCTCGCCCGGGGCGGTGGACCGGCTGCTGGCGGGCCGTGGCATCCGCGTGGTGCGCTGGAGCGACTGGCAGCTGCTGGACCAGGCCGAGCTGGCCGCCGGCAAGGCGGCGGGACGGCCGCGGGTCAAGTTCACGCGGGTGGCGGAGATGCTCGCGGCCCTGCCGCCGGGCTGACCATTCTCGGGGAGGCACCATGCGCCGGCACCGCAGGTTTCATCGATGGCTGCTCGCCGCCCTGCCCCTCGCGGCGGGGTGCGCCGCGCTCGGCAGCGTGCTCACCGGCACCGAGCGCCCCCCCGCCCCGCTCGACGCCGCCACCGGGGCGAGTGACGCCCGCCTCGACTCCGCCGGTGCCCTCCTCGGCAGCTTCATTGGCGAGGGGACGAGCCGCGAGGTCCACCTGGTCTCGAGCGACACCGCGCTCATCGCCGCGCTGGCCCGCCGCTACCGCCCCGCCACCGACCGCCGCGGCGACACCTGGCAGTGGCTCGCCGGCCGGCGCACCTTCGCCATCAACCTCGACCCCGTGGCCGACTCCGCCCTGCGGGCCCGGGCCGTGATGGTGGGCTCGCCCGCCGGGCACACGCAGGTGGACCTGACGGGCATCCTGCTCCGCGGCTCGTCCTGCGGGGCGCGCGGGGCGCGGGCGGAATTCCTGGTGGCGCCGGCCCGCGGCAGCACCGGCCCCTCGCTCCGGGGCCCCGTGGTGGGCTCCTTCCTCGAGGACCGGAGCTTCATGGTGGTCAAGCGCATGGAGCGCCGCACCCCGGCCGAGGACCCGACCCCCGAGCTCACCGACAGCCTGCTGGGGTGGACCGCCGACGCCATGGACTCGCTCCTCGAGGCGCAGCTGCCCGCGCGCGAGCGCCCGCTGGCCCGCCCCACCGGCATCCGCCTCGAGCTGAACGGCCTCGCCGACGATGACGCGGCCGACGTGCTGGCCTTCCGGCTCGACGACGGCCGCATCCGCTACGCCGTCTCGCTGCGCGAGCGCCGCACCACGGCGCGGGGCGCCGCCGTGCTGGCCTCCATCGTGATGGTCTGGGATGCCAGCGGCACCTGGCGGCAGGTGGTGTTCAATCCCACGCTGCTGGAATACCGCCGCTGGCGCCCGGTGCGGCCCTTCGGCAGCTTCACGGGACCGCACTTCTGGCGCCGCCTCGATGCCGTGAGCGGCTTCGCCTTCGGCCGGGACTACCTCTGGATGGAGCAGGTGGACGTCACCGACGGCAGCGTCCTCTGGGTCATCCTCGAGCCGCGCGGCAACACCGTCGTGGCCGCGGCCGAGATGGACGGCCCCTGCACCTGATCGCCTGGTTCCCGGACTCCCCATGGCCACGCCCACCCCGCTCGAGACCCACCGCCTCCGCCTGCTCCCGTTCACGGCGGACGCCATCGCCGCGCTCCTCGAGGGCGACCAGGCCCGGCTGGCCCGGCTGACCGGCTGCACCTTCCCGCTCCCGCTGCGGCCGCCGCCGCTCATGGAGGAGGTGCTGCCCCTGGTGCGCGACCAGCTCCGCGCCGATCCCGCCACCCTGGGCTGGTGGACCTGGCTGACCGTGGACAAGGCCACCGGCCAGGTGACGGGGGCCCTCGGCTTCGGCGGGCCGCCGGACGCCGAGGGCGCCGTGATGATCGGGTATGCGACCTATCCCGGCGCGGCTCGGCAGGGCTTCGCCAGCGAGGCCACGCGGGCGCTGGTGGACTGGGCGCTGGCGCATCCCGCGGTGGCGCGGGTCTGCGCCAGCATCCCGCCCGAGAACACCGCCGCGCGCCGCGTCGCGGAAAAGGTGGGGATGCGCGTGGCGGGGACGGTGTGGGAGGAGGAGATCGACGACGTGCTGCTCTACGAAGTGACCCGCTAGCCGCGCCGGGGGGCCGGGCCGCCCCCGAGCGCGGGACAGCCCGCCCGCCTTATACTTCCGGCCCCATGAGCATCTACACCCGCACCGGCGACGCCGGCGAGACGGGCCTCTTCGGCGGCGGCCGCGTCCCCAAGGACCACGCCCGCGTCCAGGCCTACGGCGACGTCGACGAACTCAATTCCGTCATCGGCCTGGTGCGCGCCACCCAGCCCGTCCACTTCCACGACGAGCTGCTCGAGACCATCCAGCGCGACCTCTTCGCGCTCGGCGGCCAGCTGGCCACGCCGGACCCGGAGCGGGTGCGCGAGGCGCTCGCCAAGGCCGAGCTGAGCGCGGCGCGGGTGACCCTGTTCGAGCGCACCATCGACGAGGCCGACGCGGAACTGCCGCCGCTGCGCGCCTTCGTCCTGCCCGCCGGCAGCCCCAAGGCCGCGGCCTTTCACCTGGCCCGGACCGTGTGCCGCCGCGCCGAGCGCAACGTGGTGACGCTGTCGCACCACGCGGAGATCCCGGAGCTGTTCATCATCTACCTCAACCGGCTCTCCGACCTGCTCTTCACCCTGGCCCGCCTTGCCAACCACCGCGAGGGCGCGGGCGACGTGACCTGGTAGGCCCGGTCGCGCCATGCCGATCGTCCCCGTCCACCACGCCACCGGGCAGTACGACGTCGTCATCGAGCCGGGCAGCCTGCTGCGGCTGCCCGAGCTGCTGGCCCGCGCGCTCGGCCGGCGGAAACTGGCGCTCATCACGGACGACACGGTGGGGCGCTACTACGACGAGTGGACCCGCGCCGGTGCGGCCACCCGCGCCCTCGGCGCCGGCCCGGGCGACGCCGGCATCCGGCTCCGCGCCGAGGCGCGCCTCAGCTTCCCGGCCGGCGAGGAGAGCAAGACCCGCGAGACCTGGATCCGCCTCTCGGATGAATTGCTGTCGGCCGGCCTCGATCGCCACGCGGCCATCGTGGCCCTGGGCGGCGGCGTGGTGGGCGACCTCGCCGGCTTCGTCGCCGCCACCTACCTCCGCGGCATCCCCTACGCGCAGGTGCCCACCACCGTGCTCGCCATGGTGGACGCCTCCGTGGGCGGCAAGGTGGGCGTGGACACGCCGCTCGGGAAGAACCTGATCGGCGCCTTCCACCCGCCCGCCATCGTGGTGGCCGATCCCCTCACCCTGCTCAGCCTCCCCGACCGCACGTACCGCGCCGGCCTGGCCGAGGCGGTGAAGCACGGGGTCATCGCCGATGCCGCGTTCTTTGCGTGGCTCGAGGCCAACGCGCACACGGTGATGCAGCGCGACCTCACGGCGCTCACCCACCTGGTGCACCGCAACGTCGAGATCAAGGCCGCCGTGGTGAGCGCCGACGAGCGCGAGGGCGGCATGCGCGCGATCCTCAACGCCGGCCACACCATCGCGCATGGCCTGGAGCAGGAATCCGGCTACCGCATCCCCCACGGCGAGGCGGTGGCCCTCGGCCTCATCGCCGAGTGCCGCATCGCCGAGCGGATGGGGCTGGCCCCGGCGGGGCTCGCCGAGCGGGTGCTCGGCCTCTGCCGGGCGCTCGGGCTGCCCACCCGCCTCACCACCCCGGTGCAGGTGGCGCGGGTGCTCGACGCCACCACGCGCGACAAGAAGAACCGTGACGGCCAGGTGCGCATGGCCCTGCCGGTGGCCCTCGGCGCGATGCACGAGGGGGCGGGCCACTGGACCGTGCCGGTCACCGACGAACTGCTCGCCAGCGCGCTGGCGGGGCTCTCCTGATCCACATTTCCCCAGCGGTTTTCCCCGCCAATCCCCACTCGTCCACAGCGAAAATCATCCACTCCAAAGCAATAACCTGCAACAACTTGCAGCCTACCTATCAGTAGATACCCCCACCGCAAGCCGAACCGGGTGGTGGACAACGTCCGCAACCGGCAGGCAATAAACGATTTGTGATGTGGATATCGTAGGTTTCTTGACCAGTTTTTTGTCACGTCCTATATTCGCACACCCTTCACGCGGCCTTTCCCCCATTCTCCGGCCGCATCTCTGGACACAACCTGCTGAGCCTGCGGAGTCTGCATGAAGTCGCAGCCGCCGAAGTCCAAGGCGTTCTTCCGCCCCACCGCGTCCGGGGCCTTCGACCAGTATCTCCTGGACATCCAGAAGCTCCCGATGATCACCGACCCGGCCGAGGAGAAGCGGCTGGCGCGGCTGGCCCAGAAGGGCG
>CAZRCT010000006.1:0-78011 GCA_964598655.1 uncultured Gemmatimonadaceae bacterium | reverse complement strand
CGGTCCTGGTTGTCCTCCTCGCGCCGGATCGTGGCCAGCTCGTCGAGGCGGTGGACCTTGCCGCCCGCCCCAGGCACCGGGAGGGCGCCGAGCGCCTCCAGCGCCTCCGGCACGTCGCGGAGCACCACCCGGCGCTCGCTGGCGCCCGCCCGCTCCACGCCGAGCGCCTCCACGGCGCGCGCCCCCGCCAGCACCTCCCGGAGGCGCGTCGGCGGCACCCCGAGCTGCCGGAGCTTCTCCGGCTGGTACGCCACGCTCACCCCCACGATGGCGCCCCCCATGGCGTCCACCCCCGACACGCCGGGCACCGCCGCCAGCCGGGGCTTCACCAGCCGGTCCACGAGCTCCGCCAGCGTCCCGGCGGTGTACGGCCCGTACACCGTGTAGCTGACGAGCGGCTCCTCCTCGAGCCCCTCGGGCACGTAGTTGCTCACCGCGAGCCCATTGGCCCCCGGCGGGAACTCCTTCCGGAGCAGCTCCAGCCGCTCGAGGATGCCGAGCCGCGCCAGCTGCACGCTGGTGCCGGGCTCGAGCTCCACGTCGAGCGACACATAGCCCTCGCCCGACTCGCTCTCCACCCGCTCCACCCCGCGGACCGACTGGATGGCCTCCTCGATGGGACTGCCGAGCCAGGTCTCCACCAGCTCCGCGCTGGCCCCGGGCCAGTTCATGGACACCCGGAGCCTCGGCAGCTCCACCGTCGGGCGCGTGGCGAGCGGGAGCCGCGCGAGGGCCACCGCGCCGGCCAGCAGCACCGCCACGCTTGCCGCCCAGATGACGGCGGGCCGCCTCGCCGACCAGGCGATCACTCCGCCACCACGGTGGCGGCCGCCACGGGCGCCTTGCCCGCCGCGCGCCGCTCCTGCCACGCCTCCACCACCGCGTAGGCCGTGGGCAGCAGGAAGAACGTCACCAGCGTCGCCGTGATGGAGCCGCCGATGACGCCGGCCGCGAGCGGCTGGTAGAGCTCCCCGCCGCTCCCGATGCCGAAGACGAGCGGCAGCACGCCCACGATGGTGGTGAGCGACGTCATGGCGATGGCCCGCAGCCGCTGGTGCCCGCCCTTCATGATGGCGTCGCGGATGGAGCACCCCTCCTCGCGGAAGCGGCGGATGGCGTCGAGCTTGACCACGGCGTCGTTGTCCGCGAGGCCGATCATCACCACCATGCCGATCAGGGACACGGCGTTGAGGCTCTGGCCCGTGAGCCAGAGCACCGCGATCCCGCCCACCGCCGCGAGCGGCACCGTGAGCATCACGATGAGCGGCGTGGTGAAGCTGGCGAACTCCCCCGCGAGCACCAGGAAGACGAGCGCCACCGAGAGCAGCGCCACCACGCCCATCTCCCCGAGTGTCCGCCGCTGCTCCAGGTCGGCGCCGCCGATGGTCCACGTGAGGCCGGCGGGCGACGGGAGCCCGGCGAGCGCGGCCTCGATCCGTTCCACGGCCTTGGCCGTGCCGCCACGCTCCACCGCGGCCTCCACCACCTGCACCGGCCGCTGGTTGACCCGCACCACCTCCACCGGGTCCTGCACTTCCCTGACCGACACGAGCTGCCCCACCGGCACGCCGCGCACCGTGGCGGCGAGGGCCGTGGCGAGATCCTCGTTGGCGTTGCCGGCGTAGCGCACGCGGATGGGCGTGCGCCGGTCGGTCTCGCGCAGCTCGCTCGCCTCGACCCCGCCGAGCCCGCCGGCGATGGTGCTGGCCACTTCGTCCGTGGTGAGGCCGTGCAGCGTGATACGCTCCCGCTCGAGCGCGAGCTCGATCACCGGCTGCGTGCCGGCGTACGCGTCCCGCACGTCGGTGAGGCCTTCCACCCTGGCAAGCCGCTCCCGTGCGTCGGCGGCAAAGCGCGCGGCGGTGGCGCGGTCGGGGGCGCTCACCTCGAGGCGCATGAGCCGTCCCTCGCGCCCGATGAGCGAGCCGAACTCCGACTGGCCCGCGAGGTCGAGCGCCAGCGCGCCCGCCGCGAGGTCCGGCAGCCGCGCCCGCAGCGAATCGGCAAACGCGCGCGCCGCCATCCCGTCCGGCACCGGCAGCAGGAGCTGCGCATACGACGCGCCCCCCGCATCCGCCCCCGCCACCAGCTCCTCGTCCGTCGCCGAGCCGATACGCGCGTAGGTGCCCGTGGAGCTGAGCGCCTGGGCGGCCGCCTCCACCCGCGCCGCCTGCCGCGCCGTCTCCTCGATGGCGGTCCCCTCCGGCAGCCGGAGCGTGGCGATGGCCGTGCCCTCGTCCACCTGCGGCAGGATCTCCCGCGGCAGCCGCGCGAACATCCACGCGGCCATGAGCGTCATGGCGAGCGCCGAGGCGAACACCGTCCTGGGCCGGGTGAGCGACCAGTCCATCCCCGCCTCGTACCAGTGCACCAGCCGCGCACCGATCCGCGCGAGCCACGCCCGCACGGCGCCCGGCGCGACCCTCGCCGGCCGCACACTGTCAGCTCCATCCCCGCGCCGCCCCGCCAGCATCACCGGCATGAGGGTGAGCGCCAGCACCAGCGACGCGAGCAAGGACGTCACCACCGACAGCGCCAGGTCCCGGAACAGCGCCGCCGCGAGCCCACGCACGAAGACGATGGGCCCGAAGACGAGCACCGTCGTCAGCATGCCGGCGGTGAGCGGCCCCGCCACCGTCGTCGCGCCCGCGAGCGCCGCCGCGAAGCGCCCCATCCCCTCCTCCCGCAACCGCCCCGTGGTCTCCGCCACCACGATGGCCTGGTCCACGAGAAGGCCCACGCCGAGCGCGAGGCCGCCGAGCGAGAGCACGTTGATGGTGACGCCCATGAGCTGCAGCAGCGTGAGCGACACCAGCACCGACAGCGGCACGATGAGGCCGATGGCCAGCGCGCTCCGCCAGTCATCGAGGAAGAGCAGGATCACGAGCAGGCAGAGCACCCCGCCCAGGACGATCTCCTGCAGGAGGTTGGAGAGCGCATCGTTGACGAACCGCGCCTGCGCCGCGATCACCGTCAGCTTCAGGTCGGGGAACTCCGCCCGGAGCCCGGCCAGCGCCTCCTCCATCCCCTGCGTCACCGCCACGGTGTTGGACCCCGCGTCCTTGTACACCACGAGGCCGATGCCCGGCTTGCCGTCCAGCCGCGTGAGCGTCCGCGGATCCGCGGAGGCAAGCGTCACGGTGGCGAGGTCGCGGAGGCGCACCAGCGAGCCGGTGGCGCCGTTGGTGCCCACGGGAATGGCGCCGAACTCATCGAGGCTCCGGAGCTCGGTGAGCGCCCGCACCGAGAAGCGGAACTGCCCGCGGCGGATGGTGCCGCCGGGCGCCGCGGCGTTGGCGTTCCTCACCGCCGTCACCACATCCCCCGGCGTGAGGCCCAGGGCACGGAGCCGCTCGGGATCGAGCGCCACGCGGATCTCGTCCTCCGGCACTCCCGTCACCGCCACGCTCGCCACGCCGTCCAGCTGCTCCAGCCGCCGCGCCAGCACCTGCTCCGCCAGCCGCGCCGTGGCGCGCAGGTCCTGCGGCCCGCTCACGCCGAGCACGGCGATGGGCCGCTGGCCGGGGTCGCTGGTGAGGAGCGTCGGCCGCTCCGCCGTCTCGGGCAGGCGGGAGCGCGCGTTGTCGAGGCGCTCGCGCACGGTGAGCACCGTGGCCGCCATGTCGGTGCCCCAGGCAAAGCGCGCGGTGGTGGTCACCTCGCCGTTCCGGCTCACGGAGCGTAGCTCCACCAGGCCCGGCGTCGCGGCGATGGCCTCCTCCACCACCTCCGCCACGAAGCGGCTCGCCTCGGTGGACGCGGCGCCGGGGTAGAGGGTACGGATGGTGAGGACGGGAAGCGTGACGTCGGGGAGGAGCGAGACGGGCAGGCGCCCGAGCGAGACGCTGCCGAGCAGCACGAGCGCCAGGACGGCGGCGATGGTGGTGACGGGGCGCTTGAGGGCGGCGGAGACGATGGACATGGCGCGGGCGCCCTCGTGAGCTGGAAGCGATCTGGGACTGCGTATCTCGGCCACGGGCTGGAGCGTGAGCTCGGGCGCTCACGGGCTCACGCGCGGCCCACGGGCTGAAGCCCGGGCTCGGCCGCAATCCCGCTGAAGCGGGTAGGGCACATCGAGGCGGGGATGGGCTCGTGCCGCAGTACCCGCTTCAGCGGGGTTATGGCCGAGCCCGGGCTTCAGCCCGTGGGCCGCGCGGGGCCGAGCGACGGGCGCCCGCGTCCGCCCCTAGCGCTCGGCCCGCTCCGCCGCGTTCACCACGCGGACGGGCGCGTCGTGCGTCAGCGTCAGGTGCCCTTCGACAAGCACCGTGTCCCCCGCCACCACGGGAATCGCGCCCGTGGAGCTGTCGGGCAGCACCTCGGTCTCGATGCCATTGCTCTTGCCCGGCACGATGTACACCCACTGCGCGCGGCCTTCCTTCGCCACGAAGACGAGGGGCCGCCCATCCCGCTCGATGACGGCGCGGGCGGGGACCAGGGTGCGGTCAGGGAGGCGCGTGGCCTCGAGCTTGAGGTCGGTGTACATGCCAGGCTTGAGCCGACCGCCCGCCGACGCGGCGATGACCACCCGGCCGGCCCGCGCCACGGTGTCCACGAGCGGCAGCACCGCCACGATGCGCCCCTTCACCGGCCCGCCCGCGAGCGCCGGCGCCGAGATGAAGGCGTCGCCGCCCACCTTGATGTAGGGGAGGTCGTGCTCGAGGACCTGCGCCTCGATGCGGAGGTTGGTGACGTCCACCATGGTGACGAGGGCGCCGCCGGCGCTCACCCGCGAGCCCGCCGCCACGTCCACCCGCTCAATGACGCCGTCGAATGGCGCCGTGATCACCGAGCGCTCCCGCTCGAGCTCCGCGCGCTCGAGCCGCACCTGCGCCCCGGGCACGCCGGACAGCGTCAGCGCGTTCTGCCGCCGCTCCTCTTCCTGCCCGGGGCCCAGCAGGATCGAGTCGCTCGCCAGGTTGCCGCGGTAGCGGATCCGCGCCTCCGCCAGCGCC
This sequence comes from uncultured Gemmatimonadaceae bacterium, assembly GCA_964598655.1. Lineage (GTDB taxonomy): Bacteria > Gemmatimonadota > Gemmatimonadetes > Gemmatimonadales > GWC2-71-9 > JADJOM01. Next base: position 73,056 of record CAZRCT010000006.1, on the reverse strand, counting down.
GCCTCCGCCTCACGCACGGCGAGGTCGAAGGGGCGCTGGTCGAGCTTCACCAGCACGTCGCCCTTCTTCACCGCCTGGCCGGGCCGCACGCGCACCTCGTCCACGGTGCCGTTGGTCTCGGCCCGGAGGTCGGCCACGGCGTCGCTGCGGACCTGGCCGGTGGTGGTCACGGAGAGCACCAGGTCGCCGCGGCGCACGGGGGCGCCGGCGACGGGGAGGGTCATGGTGCTCGACCCGCCAGCCTCACCCTCCGCCGGCGCTTCACCCGCCGCCGGGGTCTCGGCGTCCGCCGCCTTGCCCTTGCATCCCGAGGAGGCATGCGCGAGCAGCACCACGAGGGCCAGCGAGCGAACGCCGAGTGAGGAGATCACGGAAGCCTCGTCTCTGATGCGGGGAGTGCGGCTCAGCGCCGGTAGCGCTCGAGATACTGCAACCCATCCTCATCCGTCGCAATCGCATACAGCGTCCCGTTCCCGATCCCCACCATCCGCCGCCCCATCGGAAGCGTCACTCGCTCCTTGAGGTTCCCGCTCCGGTCAAACACGTCATACGTCGGCGTCGAGTCGCGCACGCTGGTGCTCCGCTGCACCCAGAGCGTCCCCTCCGGCGCCATCCAGCTCCCGGGCCCATTGCCGCTGCGCCCCGTGAACGCCGGCTTGGTCTCCGGCCAGTCGAAGTCCTCCGCCTTGGCCTCCGGCATCTGCTGCGACGGGCTCGCTCGGCCCGGCCCGCCGCTCGACACGGTGATCCGGTTCCGGTTGTTCCGCGCCCGCGCCAGCCACGCCTCCTTCTCGGCGTCGTTGATGCGGACCGGCGTGTGCGCCACCGGCCGCCCCGCGGTGCGCTGCTGCCCCGAGAGCCACTCCACGTGGTAATCGCCGGTGCGCACCGCGGCCACCACGCCCTCGCTCCCCACCGCCCAGTCGTCCGCCGCCGCGAAGGGCGTCTGCCGAATCATCACCGTGCGTGAGTTCTGCCCGCCGGACATGTTGATCTTCATCGAGGCGATCTTGACCTTGCCAAGCGTGTCCACGGTGTTCTTCGCACGGTCCCAGCGGAGGATCGGCACCGAGTCCGGCATTTCCATCGGCCCGTCAATGCGCATCCCGCCGCCCGGCCCGCCGGGGAACGGGCTCGCCTGCGCGTAGAGGCGGCCCTGGCGGTCGGCGCCGCGGAGGTCGGGGATGCCGCCCATGGCCTCGGGGAAGGTGATCGTCGCGCCCATCTTGCCGTCCGGCGTGATGACCAGCATCCGGCGGTTGCCGCGGTCCACCACCAGCGTCGTGTCACCGGCCAGCGCAATGAGGTCGCCGGGCAGGTTGTACTCGCCGGGCCCCTGGCCGCTCCGGCCCACCTGGGTGTGCGCCTGCGTCTTGAAGTCGGCGAGGAGCACCGCCTTGGCGGCCACGTCGGTGACCAGCACGCGGCCGTTGGCCAGTTCCCGGAGCGCCACCACCTGGTCAAACGGCTCCTCGAACTTGGCGTCAGGCGACTTGAGCGCCCGCGGCGCGGGATTCCCCTGCGCGGCGAGCGGCACGGCAACGGCCCCGGCAAGCAGGGCGGCAATCAGCGGACGGGGCACGGCGAGTGTCCTCCAGGAGCGGAGCGTGAGATGTGAGATCCGGCGCGCTTGGGGATGCGTGAGGCCGGCTTCAGGTCGCAGCGGGCGCGCCGTGGCGCTCCCTGCATCCACCTGGCAGCCGGACGTTGCATTGACGGAACGAGGCAAGCCGCCGACATGGCCAGGCGTGTGCTCCTCGCCGAGTGGGCCATGGCCCCGAACGTGGCGTGGGAGACGGGCGCCAGGGACGACTCCGCGTGACTCCCCGCCCCAGCTCGAACGCCCGAAGCTGACGGCGGAGTTCCACGCCTCACCCTGATCGGTCGGCGTACTCGGCGTCTTGTGTGGCGGCTGGACAGGTCCGGCCGCCGCGGGCGCGAGGCGGCTAGGAACGTGGGTGGGAAGATGGGCGTGTCGAGGGGGTTCTCACGGCCGCCGGGGGCGGCGGTTAGATTCCCCGCCCTCATGGAACGCCGTTGCCTCCCCGCCGCCCTCCTGGCGGCCCTGACCCTCGCCGCCTGCGACGGCAAGGAGCCCCCGCCGCCTAGCGCCGCGCTCCGGGCCACGCCGGACACGCTGCTCCTCCAGCCGCTCGTGGACGTCACCGCGGCGGAGGCGCTGGGCGGCGGCCGCTGGGTGGTGCTGGCGCCCGAGGACCGGAAGGTCCTGGTGGTGGAGTTCGGGAAGAAGCCCGTGGCCCTTGGCACGGGGGAGCTGGACCAGCCCTTCCAGCTCTTCAAGGCGGGCGACACGCTCTGGGTGGACGACTGGTCCCGCCGCCGCGCCACCGCCTGGTCGGCGGACGGGAAGCTCGTGGCCACGCTCCCCGCCAACGACCAGCTCCGCGGCGCCCTCCCGCGAGCGCGAGACGCCGCCGGGCAGTGGTACTACGAGCTCCGCCCCCTCCCCGGCAAGGACGGCAGCGGCAATCGCGACTCCGCCAACATCCTCCGCCTCTCGGCCCAGCGCATGGACACCGTGGCGCAGCTCGCGCCCTATGACCTGGCCGAGGTGGTGAGCGAGGGGCGTCGCCGGCTCGAGCGCCGGCTCCTCTCGGGGCAGGACCGCTGGGGCGCCTTCGGCGACGGCACCGTGTGGGTGGCGCGCGCGGACAAGAACCGGGTGGACTGGGTGACGCCGGACGGCAGGGTGACCGTCGGCCGCGACCTGCCCGACCGCGTCCTCCCCGTCACCGACAATGACCGCGAGCTGTTCCTCAATCGCTTCGACCCGGGGCTCCGGCCCTCGGTGGAAGCCATCCCCTTCGCCGCCATCAAGCCGCCGTTCGAGCAGGCCGTCGCCGCGCCCGACGGCTCGGTGTGGCTGGTCAAGAACCGCGCGGTGGGCGACACCACGCGCTTCTATCAGGTGATCAACCGCGAGGGGCGCTTCGTGCAGGAGTTCACCCATCCGGGGATTGGGCGGATCATCGCCCTGACCGCGGACCAGGCGCTGGTGGCGGAGACGTACGCCGAGGGGGTCCGGCTCCTGCGGTTCAGCATCCCGAAGTAACCAAGACCGAGAGAAGTCGCCGTGGGGCCGGCGCGTTGCCCCGGCCACTTGGGCCTGGAGATCGAGTTGCCGGAGCAGTGCTCCGGCACCCCCGACAATCATTCTTGCCTGGAGTCCTGATGATGGTTGCCCTTCGCCGCCTCGCCCCCGCGGCGCTCCTGCTTGCCGCCTGCCGCGAGCCGGCGGCTCAGCTCACCGTGCTGGACCAGCCCGAGGCCGTGCTGGGTCGGAGCTTCGCCCAGGTGAGCAACGTGGTGGAGATCGGCCCCAACCAGGTGGCGCTGGCGGAGCTCAAGGACCGGACCTTCCTCTTTGCCGACTTTGCCACCGGGACCGCGACGCCGGTGGGGCAGCACGCCGACTCCATCAAGCCGGGCGACGCGGCGCCGGGCCAGCACAAGTATCCCGGCTACGTCCTGAGCCTCGGCCCCGACACCCTCGGGCTCGTGGATTTTGCCGCCGAGCGCACCACCATCTGGACCACGGCGGGCGCGTACGTCGGCATCATGCCGGGCCGCGGGGTGGGCGGCAACAACCAGCCCCTGGTGTACGACGGGAAGCACAGCGGGTACAAGGAAGACGTGCGCGGCGTCCTCGGCGGGCTCGAGCCCGGCGAGGAGGTGAACTTCGACAGCCTCCCCGTGCTCCGCGTCCAGGCCGGTGACACGGTGGCCGACACGGTGGCGCGCCTCAAGCTGCCGGTCTGGGGCCGGGGCCAGTTCGGGGAGCAGATGAAGATCGTCTCCACCATCTTCTCGGGCCGCGACCTCTTCGGCGTGCTGCCCGACGGCTCCCTCTGGGCCGCGCGCGCCAACGACAACCGCGTGGACTGGCGCTCGCCCACCGGCGAGTGGACCATCGGCCCGGAGCGCGCGTCCACCACCATCCCGGTGGAGCAGGCGGAGAAGGACATGTTCCTCAACCGGCTGCGCCAGCAGATGGCCTCGATGGGCGCGCCGGCCGGCATCGAGCTCAGCTATCCCTTCGCCGACAGCAAGCCGCCCTTCTCCGCCGGGGCCACCAACAGCTACACCAGCGAGGTCTGGCTGCAGCGCTCGCGCGCCTTCGCCGACTCGGTCCCCGTGTACGACGTGGTGGGCCGCGACGGCAAGGCGGTGCGCGCCGTCCAGCTCCCCAAGGGCGCCACCCTCGCCGGCTTCGGCGCCGAGGGCCGCGTCTACGTGCTCCTCCGCCAGGGGGATGCGCAGCAGGTGGTGCGGTACGTCGTGAAATGACGCGGGATCCCGCCGCTGTGGGCTGAACGCAGGAAACGGGGCTCGTCGCGCGACGAGCCCCGTTTCTCGTGTTGAGCACTCCCTTAGCTGGCCCCCTCACCTCCGCCCGCGTCGTCCTCGACGGGCTCAGGTTCCGGCGGGTCGGTGGAGCGGCGGTTGCGGCGGCGGCCCTCGTTGTACCACTTCCGCGTCAGCTCGCCCGCCAGCTCCCGGTTGCCGAGCCCGAACGCCAGGCCCGCGGCCAGGGCGATGGAGCCAAGCACCAGCGTGAAGGCGGCGGTGACGATGTCGTCGCTCACGCCCACCTGCTGCAGGGCCATGAACACCGCGATGGTCACCATGGCGCCCTTGGTGAGCTTGGCCACCGTCACCACGCCCTCCACCGACCCCGCGCTCGCCACCACCAGCGCCCGCACGAACTCGCCCACGATCATGCCGAGGATGATGATCACCACGGCCGAGACGAGCGTCGGCACGAAGGCGATCATGCGGCCGAACATCTCGCGCACGTTCTCGAGGCCGAGCGCCGAGCTGGCCAGCAGCACCACCACCAGCATGGTGAGCCAGAAGACGAGCTTGGAGAGGGCGCGCACCGGGTCCATGCGGACGCGGTGCGCCGCTTCCGTCAGGCCGCCCGCGTCGGCGATGCGCCGGAACTCCATCCGCTGGAGGGCCCGGTCCGTCCAGCGCTGGAGGGTGCGGGCCACCACGTAGCCGGCCAGCATGATGATGCCGGCGGCGAGCAGCCCCGGCAGCACGTCCACCAGCTCGCCCCAGCCGATCAGGAGGCGATCGAGCAGTTCATCCATTCCCCACCTCGATGACGATCTTGCCGGATTGCGCGCCCGCCGCCATCCGCCCGAAGGCGGCCACGGCGTCGCGGAAGGGGAATGTACGGTCGAGGACCGGCCGAAGCTGCCCCTCCCCCGCCAGCCGGGCGATCTCGGCGTATTCCCCGTCGCTGCCCATGGTGCTGCCCATGAGGTCCCACTGGTACCAGAAGAGCTTGCGGACGTCCGTCGTGACCCGGGGCCCCGAGGTGCCGCCGCAGGTGACGAGGCGCCCGCGCTTCCCCAGGCAGCGCAACGACCGCTCCCAGGTGGCCTCGCCCACCGAGTCCAGCACCACGTGGACGCCGCGGCCGCCGGTGAAGGCCTTCACTTCCTTCGGCACGTCCTGCGACGCGTGGTCGAGCGCCAGGTCGGCGCCCCGGCGCTTCGCCTCCTCCAGCTTGTCGGGGGAGCCGCTCGTCACGATGACCCGCGCGCCCTGGAGCTTCGCCACCTGGAGCGCCGCCTGCGCCACCCCGCCGCCGATGCCCCAGATGAGCACCGTCTCGCCCGCGCGCAGGCGGGCCCGGGTGGTGAGCATGCGCCACGCCGTGAGCGTGGCCAGGGAAAATGCGGCGCCCTCGCCGAAGCTCCAGCCGCCCGGGAGCCGGGCGACGTTGGCGGCCGGCACCACCACGAACTCGGCCAGCGTCCCGGGGCGGTGCTCGCCGAGGATGCCGTAGTCGGGGCAGAGCGGATGCTCGTCGGCGCGGCACCACTCGCACTGCTTGCAGCCGATGCCGGGGTTGATCATGACGCGGTCGCCGACCTGGACGCCCTGGGCGGCCGGGCCCACGGCCGCCACCACGCCGGCGCCGTCGGAGCCCATGACGTGCGGGAACTGCCGGGGGAGGCCCGGGAGGCCCTTCACCATCCAGTAGTCGAGGTGATTGAGCGCGGCCGCCTGGACGCGCACCAGCACGTCGTCGGGGCGCTCGAGGGCCGGCGGGGGGAGCTCCTGGAACTTGAGGTGCTCCAGCCCGCCGGTGGCAACCAGGGTGAGTGCGTTCAAAACGCCGGGCTCGTGATCCGTTCTCCGGGGGCCAGCCGCACGCGCACCTCGGCTCCGGGGCCAAGGGTGCGCCACTGGAAGGTAATCTCGGGGGGCCGCCCCGAGGTGACCCAGGCCAGGCGAGTGCCGTCCCGCGAGATGGCGTACTCCGCGATGGGGAGCGGCGAGCTGAGGAGCGGGACGGGGAGGCCGCCCGCCGCGGGCTGCTTGAGGACCTGGTCGGGATCGTCCCGGTTGCTGCGGCGCTGCAGCCAGGTGAGCTCGCCCGTCGGGAGGTACCCGGGCTGCGACTCGTGCCGGTCGCGGCTGGCGCTCACCGGGCGCACGGCGCCGCCGGCAAAGGGGATGGCAAAGATGTCGCCCTTGGCGTCGCGGCCGTCGGGGTAGCCGGTGAACACCACCGTGGCGCCGTCCGGCGAGATGGCCGGCTCCTCGGCGCCGCCGGGGAAGCTGGTGAGCTGGCGGCTCCCCGCGCCGTCCGCGGCCACCACGTGGAGCTGGCGGGTGCCGCCCCGCGCCGACGTGAACACCAGGAACTTCCCGTCGGGAGACCACACGGGCTGGAAGTCCACCGCGGGGTCGGCGGTGACGCGGACGGCGTTCTGCCCGTCGGCGTCCGCCACGAAGATGTCGTAATTGCCGAACTTGTCGGAGACGAACGCCAGCCGCGAGCGATCGGGCGAGTACGCCGCGTCGAGGTAGTTGGCCACGCTGTCGGTGAGCACCGGCCAGAAGCCCGAGGGGTCGGCGCTCGAGAGCGCGTAGAGCCCGAAGCGGCCGCTGCGGCTCGAGCCCACCAGGACCTCGGCGGTGACGAGCACCGGCAGCTCGGTGGCTGGCCCGCCCATGGAGCGGACGGTCACCGTGGTCCGGCCCGGTCCCAGCGCCTCCATGGCTCCATCAGGGGACACGCGGACGATCGCGGCGTTGCTCGAGCTCCACTGGAGCCCGGTGGCGTCGCCGGCGGGGCGGCCCGATTCGTCCACGAAGTGCGCGGCCAGGGTGGTGCGCTCGCCCTGGCGGAGGGAGAGGCGGGCCACGTCGAGGCCCACGCGGCCGGGGAGCACCTCGATGGTCCAGGCGCGCGGCGCAAAGCCGCGGGCGGCAAAACTCAGCGTGGTGGTGCCGGCCTTCCGGGCCGTGAGCCGGTGCTGCGCCACGTCCCAGCTCGCGATGGTCGTGTCGCCCACGGCCCAGGCGATGGGCACGCCCTCGATGGGGATCGAATCGTCGGTCTGCGGCAGGAGGGTGAACTCGCGCGTGGTGTTGGCCGGCAGCCGCACCGGCTCGGTGAGCCGCGGTGCCACCACGAAGTGCGCCACGCGGCGGTGCACCCGCACGGCGATCCGCCGCTCCTGCAGGAATCCCCTGGCGATGACCTCCGCCTGCCCCGGCCCGAGCGCCCGCACGATCCCCTCGGGCGTGACGGCGACGACCGACGGGTCGCTCACCGACCACTGCAGGCTCGTGCCCAGGAGCCGGCGGCGTCCCTGGGCCGGCACCGAGACCCGCAGGCTGTCCACGTCGTCCGGCGACAGGATGAAGCTGGCGGGCTCCACCGCCACCTCGGCCAGCGACACGGTGACCGGCACCGTGACCGAGACCCCGTTCGGCGCGATGGCCTGCACACCGCCCTGCCCGCTGGCGAGCCCCACGATGGTCCCGCTCGAGTCGGCGATCATTGCCACCTCGGGGCGGAGACTCTTCCAGGTGAGGGCCAGGGGCCCGGTCATGGTGCCGTCGGCGCGGAGGGCGCGGACGGGGATGCGGGCGGGTTCGGTGGGAAGCAGCACGAGGCTCGGCGCCTCGGGGATGAGCTGGGTGATGGCGGCCACGGCCGGCGCCGGGGCGGGGGCCGGGGCGGGCGTGGTGGCGGCGCTGGTGCTCGTCACCACGGCCGGCGGCGGGCCGTTCGGCACCACCACCAGGATGGTGCGCACCTTCCGGCCCGCGGTCACGGTCAGCTGCGTCTTGCCGCGGGCCAGCGCCGTCACGGTCCCGTTGCTCGCCACGGTGGCGATCAGCGTGTCCGTCATGCGGTAGCGGATGGCCAGGATGGCGTTGCCCGCGTCGTCGAACGCCTGGGCCGTCACGGCCTGACGCGTCCCGGCGTCGAGCCGCAGGGTGTCCGGGGTGACGTAGAGTTCGGTGACCGCCTGCGCCCCGAGCGGCCGGCCCAGCAGGGCCAGGCCGGCGACGGTCAGGGGGGCCGCGAGGCGTCGGAAAAGCGACGGGCGCATGTGCGAATTCCGGGTAAAGGCTAACCGGAGGGACGCAAGGCCCATTCCACGGCAAATGTGGCCGTAAGGCACGCCACGACAACAGCTTACAGAACTGGTCCCAAGGGCAATCCGGGACGGCCCGGCGAGGTTGCCCGAGGCCCCGCAGGATACCAGAGCCCGGCCGCCGGGCGGCCGGGGGACCCCCCGCGCGCGGATCGCGCGCCTCCGAGGGGAAATTTGTCCTACGAGGCGCGTTCCTGCCTTGCACTCAATCGCAAGACGTGCATCTTATGCATGCACATCAGTCACGGGCCCCGTGCCCGTGCACCGGCGGCGGGTGTCGCGCCGCACATGCCCTTCTGAGGAAGCGCCCATGGCCGAGCAGCATGAGATGGAGATGAGCTGGTCCGACTCGGGGTGGATGGATCCCGCGCCGTCCCCGATGGAGCCCGCGATTACGCCCCCGGCGCCCGCGCCGGTGCCGACGCCGGAGCCCGCTGCTCCTGCCGCCGCGGCGCCCAAGCCCGCCGCCAAGAAGCCTGCGGCCAAGAAGCCGGCCAAGAAGGCCGCCGCGAAGAAGCCGGCCAAGAAGGCCGCGGCCAAGAAGCCCGCCAAGAAGGCCGCAAAGAAGGCCGCCAAGAAGCCGGCCAAGAAGCCGGCAAAGAAGGCCGCGAAGAAGGCTGCGAAGAAGCCCGCCAAGAAGGCGGCCAAGAAGAAGGGCGGCAAGAAGGGCAAGAAGAAGTAAGCCCGGCCAGCGACACCACGAGCCCCCGGCGATCCTCGCCGGGGGCTTCTGGTTTTCTAGCGCCCCGCGGGGACGGAGAGGGCGTTCCGGGCGCGGCGGAGGAGGGGTTCGAAGCGGGGGTCGCTGGCGGACCAGAGGGCCAGAAAGGCGCGGTACTTCTCGCGCGCCTCCTCGCGGCGGCCCAGGGCCTCGAGTTCCTCCGCCTCGCCGAGGAGGCCGGGGCCGCGGAAGGGGAGGTCGTAGCCGAAGAGCACCACGAAAGAGCCGTAGTATCCCAGCGCCTCGTCGTGGCGGCCCAGGGCCGTGAGCGCCTCGGCGCGCAGGAAGCGCTGCAGCGCGTGCGAGAGCTGCGGCAGCGCGGGGGTGAGGGCCGGGAGCTGCGGGATGGAATCGAGCGTGGCCAGCGCGCCGGCGGCGTTGCCGTTGGCCAGGCGCGACGCGGCGCGCAGGGTGAAAGGGAGCGAGCCGAGGGGGCCCGCGTGCCCGCTGTCGGCGAGCGCGCGCCCCAGCCGCCCGGCGATGCCGGCCACGTCCAGGGTGTCCCCCCGGCGGGTGGCGAGCATGCCCTCATAGAACAGCTGCATCACGGCCCGGTCCTCTGCCCGTGGCGAGCCAAGGACCGGGATGGGCGGCGGTGGCGGGCTCGGGACCCAGGCGGCGAGGCGCTCCCGCTCCCGCGCCAGCTCCTCGACCGCCATCGGGATCCAGGGCAGGCCGGCGTAGTAGGCGTCGAGCTGCTCGGCGAATGCGGGGTCGAGGCGGGCCAGGGTGTCGATCTCGTCGCGCGCGGCGCGCCACTGGCCGCGGGCCAGCCGGATCTCGGCCCGGAGCACGTGGCCCAGGGCGCGCTCGGCCGGGGGGCGGGCGGGGCTGCGGAGCAGGCCGGCGGCGGTGTCGGCGAGCGAGAGGTCCGCGGCGAGCATGGCCAGGCTCCGGCCCAGGACCCAGAGGTCCGCCGCGGGAACGCGGGTGATCCCGGTGAGCGCCGCCGCGGTGTCACCGGCGGCCAGGGCGCGGAGCACGGCATAGATGCGGCCGCGCGGCTCGTCGGGGCCGTAGCCGGCGATGAGCGTGTCCATGGAGGGCACGAGCGCGGCGCGCTCGCCGTCCTGCAGGGCGAGCTGCAGCAGGTGGCCGCGCACGTCCAGCGAACCGCCGAGCAGGGCGGCGGCGCGGCGGAACGGCTCGGCGCTCTCCTGGGGGGAGCGGCCGCGGTACGGGTTCCCGTGGAAGAGCACCTCGCCGAGGTTGTACCAGGCCTCGGCGTCGTTGGGGTAGGCGCGGGTGAGCTCGCGGTAGCGGCGCTCGGCGTCGTCGCTCGGGCCCCGGATGTAGGCCAGGTGCGCCTCGACGAGGGCGCGGTCGTGCGGTGTCAGGCGATCGGCGAGCGCCAGGGCGCGCTCGGCGGCGCCGACGTAGTGCGCCTCGTCGGCCAGCCAGCCCGCGGCCACGCTCAGGCGGTAGTGCGCCAGGGCAAAGAGGGTGTCGGCCTGGACGGCGTCGAGGAAGGCGTCGCGGGCGGCGGTGTAGTCGCCGGCACGGTAGGCGCGCTCGCCCTCGAGGTAGCGGCGGAGCGCCAGCGGGTTGGTAGTGCTGGTGGCGGCCAGGCGCTGGAGCCGGTCCGCGGGCGCGGACCAGCGGGTGGCCACGAGCTGGCGCGCCAGCGCGTCGATGGCGTCGGGGAGGGCGCGGGCATCGGCGGCGCTGGCGCTGACGGCGGCGCGGCGGGCGCCCGCGGCGTCGTAGAGGGTGGCCGCCAGCTCAATGCGACCCCCGGCGACGGTGAGGCGGCCCAGCACGAAGTGGCCGGCGCCGAGTCCCTGCGCCACGTGCGCGGCGCGGGCGGGGTCGGCGAGGGTGTCGGCGGTGAGGCCCTCGTCGCGGAGCCGGGCCAGGGCCACGGCCGGGTCCACGGTCTCGAAGGCGCCGAGTGCATCGAGCTTGGTGGCGAGGAGGTCCACGAGCCCCTCGCGGAGGTAGGCGAGCGCCGTGTCGCCGCGGACCACGAAGGGGAGGACGGCCACGCGTTCGATGGCGGTGGCGGGGCGGCGGGCCTTCCAGGTGAGGACGCCGAGCACCGCGACGAGCAGCATGATGAGGCCGCCCACGAGCGCGAGGGGCGCGCGGGACGCGTGCGGGACGCGCGGCGCCGCGGGGGCGGCGGGCGGGGCGGCCTCGGCGGCGGGCGCCGGCGTGGCGGCAGGCCCGGCGGCCGGTTCGCGTGGAGACGACGGTGCCGCCGCCCCGCGCTCGGCCCGCACCCGGGCCACGAGCGCCTCGGTCTTCGGGGAGGGCGCCACCTCGAGCTCGCGCTGGAGCCGCGCGGCAAACTCCTCGTAGGCGCGGAGGGCGCCGGCCCGGTCGCCGACCCCGGCGCGGAGGGTGACGAGCCGCTGGAGCGCCGCCTCATCGAGCGGCTCCCGCTCAAGCAGGCGCGCCAGCCAGGCCATCGCCGCCGTGGTGTCGCCCGCCGCCTCGGCCTGGGCCGCGCCATCCCGCGCGAGGGCCACGGCGCGCTCGCGGAGCCGGGTGCGGGTGGCGGCCAGCCAGTCCTCGAACTCCGGCGCGTCGTCGAGGTGGAAGCCGGGGAGGAGGTCGCCCTGGTAGAGGCGGTCGGCGTCGGTGAGCGCCCCGGCGTCGGCCGCCTGCTCGAACTGGTCGGCGTCGGCCAGCAGGCGGCCGAAGTCCACGCCCACCTCCTCGCTGCCGCGGGTCACCAGGATCCCCTGGCCCAGCGCCTTCCGGATGACGTGGAGGGCCTGGCTCAGGGCGGCGCGGGCGCGGGTGTCGTCCAGCTCGGGCCAGAAGAGCGTGACTAGGCGGTCCCGCCGGTGCAGGCCCCGGGGGCGGGCCACGGCCAGGTAGGCGAGCAGGCCCAGGCGCCGCGGCTGGGTGAGGAGTTCCTGGACGGGAAGGCCGTCCGGACCCCGGAGATCCACCTGTCCCAGGGTGCGGAAGCGGAGCATGGGACCGGCGTGAGGGAGGCGTGAGAGGGCGGTGAGACGGCGGGGGAATGTTGGGGCCGGATATCAGGTGGGGCAAGTCCCGCCCCGCGCCAACCCCATACCCCTTGAGGCTTTATGCATATCACGACCGTCCGCCGCGGCGCCCTGGGCGCGCTCGCCTTCACCCTCGTGGCCCTCGCGGCCTGTTCCGACTCCAACGGGCCGGCCAACAACGGCGGCGGCGGGAACAGCACCGACCTGGTGGTCAGCAACGCCGCGCCGACGAGCGGCAACGCGACCCTCTCCAGCTACAACGTCACCGTGGACACCAACTCGGCCGTGCAGCAGGGGCCGGCGATCTACGTGAACATCAGCGGGACGGACGGGAACGTGGGGCACGAGATCGACATCTACATCCTCAAGTCGGACGGGTCGTTCCCCAACATCGAGCACTACTGGGGCTCGGGGAACACCGTGGATGGCCACACGATTTGCGATGCCAACGGCGGCAACTTCCCGACCTGCGACGGCACCAAGGTCTCGGCCAGCCTCGCCAACAAGAGCATCACCTTCACCGGGCTGGTGCTCGGCGCGGCGCTCGGGAACGGCAACACCTCGACGCTCACCGGCACGGTTGCCTACTAGGGCCGGGCACGGAGCGTGACGCCGAGGGGCAGGGGGCGCGGCGGACCGGCGCGCCCCCTGCCCCTCCGCGTTGAGGCACCCCAAGCACCGCGCGCGCACGGCCGGCGCTCACTCAGGCGTCCGGACGCGGGTGGCCTTCTCCAGGGCCACGGCGCAGTGGATCAGGGCCAGGTGGGTGAAGGCCTGCGGGAAGTTGCCGAGGAACTCGCCGGTGCCCGGGTCGATCTCCTCGGAGTAGAGGCCCACGTGGTTGGCGTGGCGGAGCATGCGGCGGAAGATCCGCTCGGCGTCGGCGCGGTCGCCGATCTCGAGCAGCGCCTCGGCGAGCCAGAAGGTGCAGATCGAGAAGGCGCCTTCCTCGCCCTCGAGGCCGTCGGGGGTGCGGTAGCGGAAGACCAGCTCGCCGTCCGGCGTGGTGAGGTCCCGCTGGATGGCGCGCACGGTGCCCACCAGGCGCGGGTCGGTCCACGGCAGGAAGCCGCAGGTGCCCATGGTGAGCACGGCGGCGTCGAGGTTATCGGGGAAGTCGTACGCCTGGATGAAGCTGTTCCGGGCGGGGTTCCAGCCCCGGTCCAGGATCTCGGCGTGGACCTTGTCGCGCTCGGCGGCCCAGCCGGCGAGATCGCCGTCGAGGGAGAGCTCGCGGGCGATCTTCACGCCGCGGTCGAGCGCGGCCCAGCTCATGACCTTGCTGTACACGTAGTGCCGGGTCTCGCCCCGCACCTCCCAGATGCTCGAGTCGGGCAGCTGCCAGTGGCCCGCGATCCAGTCCACCAGCGGCCGGAGCGAGCGCCAGGTGCCCTCGCTCAACGGGTGGTGGCGGCGCCAGCGGTCGGCGGCCAGCAGCACCTCGCCATAGACGTCAATCTGCAGCTGCCCGGCCGCCCCGTTGCCGACGCGCACCGGTCGCGAGCCGCGATAGCCGGCCAGGTGATCGAGCTGGCGCTCCCCCAGGTCCCGCCGCCCGTCCACGCCGTACATGATCTGCAGGTGCCCAGCGCTCTCGTAGCGGAGCACGCGGCGGAGGAAGCGCATGAACTCGCCGGCCTCCGCGGGGTGGCCCACGGCCTCCAGCGCGTCGAGGGCAAACACGGCGTCGCGCAGCCACACGAAGCGATAGTCCCAGTTCCGCCCGCCACCGATGGTCTCGGGGAGCGAGGTGGTGGGGGCCGCGATGATGGCGCCGCTCTCGGCGTGGGTCAGGAGCTTGAGCGCGAGGGCCGAGCGGACGACGGGCTCACGGTGGACGCCGTCCATCCGCACCTCGGCCACCCAGTGGCGCCAGAAGGCGCAGGTGGCCTCGAGCTTCCGGTCGCTCTCGTAGCGGTCCACGGGGTGGACGTCGTCGTCGTCGAAGCGGAGCACCAGCCAGCGGCGCTCCCCCGCCTCGAGGGTGAACTGGGTGCTGGCCACGCCGGCGCCGAGGACCCAGTCGAAGGGCCGGGCGCTGGCGAGGGTCACCACCTGCTCGGCGCGGTCGCTGGCGAACAGGCCGGCCTTGAGCACCTCGAGGCGGGTGCTGCGGGAGGCATAGTCGAAGCGGGGCATGAAGCGCATCGCCAGCTCCACGCGGCCCGCGACGCCGGTGACCTGGCGGTGGATCTCGGGGTGGCGGCCGTCGGGGCGGCCGTCCGGGGTCACCGGCATGAAGTCGGTGAGGGTGACCTCACCGTCGTCGGTGCGAAAGGTGGTGACGAGGACGTTGGTGCCCGCGAGGTACTGCTGGGTGGCGCGGCAGGGCGCCACGGGGCGGATGGCCCAGGTGCCGCCGCGCTCGGGATCGAGCAGCGCGGCGAAGACGCTCGGGCTGTCGAACCGCGGGAGGCAGCACCAGTCGATGCCGCCGCGGGTGCTCACGAGCGCGGCGGTCCGCATGTCGCCGATCAGGCCGTAGTCGCTGATGGAGGGCGGCTCGGCGCCGGGGAGGAGGGGGACGGTCATCGGCGGGAGGCGCGGCGGGCCGCGAGGCGGGCGAGCCAGGCGGCGAGGCTCTGCGGGTCGCGGGTGCGGAGCGCGGCCTGGCGCACCCGCGGGCCGACGCCGATGGTGACCCCGCGGGGCCGCAGGGCGCGGAGGGCGTCCTCATCGGTGGTGTCGTCGCCCGCGTACAGCAGGGCGTCGCAGCCGCGGCACTCCTCCCGCGCCAGCCAGCGGAGCACGCCGGTGCCCTTGTCCACGCCGGGCAGCTGGCCGTCCACCACCTGGTGGCCGAGCAGCGCGCGCAGCCCCGCCTGCCGGAGGAGGGCGGCGACGGCGAGTGCCTCACGGTGTTGGTGTGCGTGACCCAGGTGGCGGAAGTGCACGGCGAGGGAACGCTCCTTGATCTCGAGCCGGAGGCCGGGCCGGCCAGCGAGGTGCGCCCGGACGCGGGCCACGGCCTTCTGGAAGGCAGGGACGTCCGCGCGCAGGAGGGGGCGCACCCGGTGATCGGAGGACCAGCGCGCGCCGTGGTCGCCGAGGATGGCGTCCACCGGGGTCCGCGCCACCTGGCGCACCTGTGCCACCGAGCGGCCGGAGACCAGCACCACCAGCGCGCCGCCCCGTCGCAGCCGCTGCAGGACCCGGCGCGTGGCCGGCGGCACGCGCGCATCCATCGGACGGTCGGCGAACGGCGCGAGCGTCCCGTCCAGATCCAGGAAGAGGAGCGGCCGCTCGGCGGCGGCGAGGGTGGCGAGCGCGGCCCGGCCCTGGGCGCTCGAGGACAGCGGGGCACTCATGCGCGGGGGCGGAGGCGCTCCACCTCCTCGAAGACATCGGCCATCCAGTCCCCGATGGTGTGGCGGTGCACGCGGCGGCGGAGCGCGGCCATGCGGCGGGCGCGTTCCTCCTCCGGCGTCTCGATGGCCTTGAGGATGGCCGCGGCCATGGCGCCGGTATCGTAGGGATTCACCAGCTCGGCCTCGCGCAGCTCGCGCGCGGCGCCGGCGAAGCGGGAGAGCACCAGCACACCCGCCCGCCCCTCCTGCGAGGCGACGTATTCCTTGGCCACCAGGTTCATGCCGTCCTGCAGCGGCGTCACCAGGCAGATGTCGGCGGCGCGGTAGCAGGCGGTGACCTCCGCCTGGTCGAGCGACTCCCGCACCAAGTGCACCGGCACCCAGTGCCCCTGCGCATGGCGCACGTTGAGCGCCTCCACCCGTTCCGCGATCTCGGCCTCGAAGGCCTGGTACTCCGGCACCTCGGAGCGGCTCGGCACGGCCACCTGCAGCAGGGTCACCTTGCCGTGAAGCCGGGGGTGGTCCACCAGCAGGCGCTCGAACGCCAGCAGGCGGCGGGGGATGCCCTTGGTGTAGTCGGCGCGGTCCACGCCGAGGAGGAGGGTGCCGCCCCCGGGGAGGCAGCGCTGGCGGAGGGCGGCGGCGCGGGCCTCGGTGTCCGGGTGCGCGGCCTGGACGCGGAAGGCCTCGGCATCAATGGAGATGGGGAACGCGCGCACCACGGTGCGCCGCCCCTGGAGGCGCACCAGCCCTCGCGCCGGCTCCACCACGGCGTCGCGGAAGAGGCGGCGGACGCTGGTGAGGAAGTTCCGGACGTCGTTCCCCGTCTGGAATCCGAGCAGGTGGTTGCCGAGGAGCCCGGCCACGAGCCGGCGCGCCTCGGGGAAGACCCGCAGGATGTCGGGCGCCGGCCACGGGATGTGCCAGAACTGGTGCACGAAGAGGCTCTTCACCCGCCGCAGGAATTGCGGCACCAGCGCCAGCTGGTAATCCTGCACCCAGCAGACGGCGCTCCGCCCCCGCGCCTCGGCGATGGCGGCGGCGGCAAAGCGCTCGTTGACCTTGCGGTAGGTGTGCCAGTGAGCGGCGTCGTAGACGAAGCGGGTGAGTTGCGAGTGGCAGAGCGGCCAGATGGCGCGGTTGGCGGTCTCGGTGTAGAAGCCGAGGAGGTCCCACGCACTGAGGCGGAGGCGGCGGAGCCGGTAGCGGGGATCCTCGGGGGGCACCATGACGCCGTCGAGGGGGTCGGTGACGTCGAAATCGCCAGACCCGCTGCCCCACGCCACCCAGGTGCCGCCGGACTGGGCCATCACCGGCTGGAGGGCGGAGGTGAGTCCGCCCGCCGGCGCGCGGACCAGCAGCCCGCGGTCCGTGCGGTGATGCACAAACGGCTCGCGATTGCTCACCAGGATGAGCGGCACCTTGCGGGCCGTGCGCCGGAGCCAAGGGAGGAGGGGCATGGCGCAGAGTAGCCCGGCCGGGGACACCACGGAAGCGTGGCGCAAGTTGCGTCACCCTCGTTCCCTTCTCATGTTTACCCCTTTCGAGCGATGTTCCGGTTCCCCGCTTCCCGGTCGCCGGGCGCCCGCGCCCCGCGGAAGGACCCCTCGATGCCCATGCGTTCCCGGCAGCACCCGTACCTGCTCGCGCTGGCCGCGCTCACCGGCACCGTCCTCGTGGCGGGCTGCGGCGGGCCGGCGGCGAAGGACCGCATCGCGCTGGTGGGCGTGAACGTGATCAGCGGCGCCGGGGACGCGCCGCTGCGCGATGCGGTGATCGTGGTGCGTGGCGGCAAGATCGAGCAGGTGGCGCCGCGGGAGGGGTTCAAGATCCCGCGCAGCGCGGAGGAGGTGGACGCCACCGGCAAGTGGGTGATCCCCGGCCTCATCGACGGGCACGGGCACGTGGAGCGCTGGGCCCTCGGCACCTACATCAGCGCCGGCGTCACCTCGGTGCGCGACATGCACGGCAAGCAGGACTCCATCCTGGCCCTGCGCGAGGAAGTGAGCCTGGGCGGCGAGGTGGCGCCGCGGGTGTACTCGGCCGGCGCCATGCTCGACGCGCCGCCCACCACCTACCTCGACGCCACGCCGGTGGCCACCGGCAGCGAGGCCCGCCGCGCGGTGGACGCGCTGGCCGTGGCCGGGGTGGACTACATCAAGGTGTACACCCGCATCACCCCGGAGCTGCTCAAGCCGCTCCTCGACGAGGCCGCCACCTTCAACCTGCGCACCAGCGCGCATCTCGGCCTGACGGACGCGGTCACGGCGGCGCGGATGGGCATCCGCTCGGTGGAGCACATGAGCGGCGTGGTGGAGGCGGCGAGCCCCACGCCGGCCAAGTTCTTCGCCGAGCACAAGGCGGGGTTCTTCCGCGGCTGGAACGCCTTCGAGGCCGGCTGGGTGACGGCCGACAGCGCGGCGCTCACGCGGGTGGCCGGCGTGCTGGCGGAACAGCGGGTGGCGGTGGTGCCCACGCTGGTGCTGCACGAGACCTTCAGCCGGCTCGACGACCCCGCGATCCTCACCCAGCCCGACCTCAAGCACGTGCCCCAGTCGGTGATCGACCGCTGGAACGTGCCGGACCTCAAGGCCCGCGCCGGCTGGGGGGAGGCCGAGTTCGCCACGTTCCGCGCGGCGCGGCCCAACCAGGACCTGTTCCTGCGCGCCTACCGGGCGGCGGGGGGCCGGATCATCGCCGGCACCGACGCCGCCAACCAGATGCTGGTGCCAGGCTGGAGCCTGCACACCGAGCTGGAGCTGCTGGTGCACGCCGGCCTGACGCCGATGGACGCGCTGATGACCGCCACCCACAACACTGCCCAGCTGCTCGGCGCCGACAGCATCGGGATGATCGCCCCGGGCAAGGTGGCGGACCTCGTGGTCCTCGGCGCCAATCCCCTCGACGACATCCGCAACACGCGCACCGTGGAGCGGGTGATGATCCGCGGCCAGCTCTACAAGGCCGACTCGCTGGCGGCGCACGAGTAGCATGACCTTCCTGCGGGTCCTGCTGGCGTGGGCCGCGACCAGCGCGGTGTTCCTGGCGTGGCGGGCGCTCGAGTCCGGCGTTCGCGGCGGGCAGCCGCTCGGCGCGGCGCTCACGGGGTCCCTCGGCGCGGTGGCGGCCGAGGCGGCGCTGGTGACCCTGCTGGCGGGGCTCTGGTTCGCGAGCCTCGGCAGCGGGGCCGGGTGGCTGGTGTTCCTGCTGGTGGGGCTCGTGGTGGAGCTGTCGCCGTGGCTCCGGAGCGCCGAGGGGCGGGCCGGCCTGGCCTGGAAGCCGGTGGTGGGCGGGGTGCTCCGCATGGTGCTGGCGGGCGTGGCGTGCGGGCTCATCATGCGCTTCTAGCCATGGCGGTCCGCCTCGTCATCTCCGATCTCGACGGCGTCCTCATCGACTTTCATCCCGCGCGGCGCCTGGCGTACTTCGAGGCGCTGACCGGCCTCCCCGGTCCCACCATCCAGTCCAGCATCTGGGCCGGCCCCTTCGAGCCCGAGGCCGAAGCGGGCGCGTGGCCCACCGGCGAGGCGTACCTGGCCGAGTTCAACCGCCGGCTGGGGACGGCGGTGACGCGCGCGGCGTGGGTGGAGGCGCGCCGGCGGGCCACGGCGCCGCGGCCGGACGTGGTGGCGTACTTCGCCTCGCTCGCGCCCCGGGTGCGGCTGGCCGTCCTGACCAACAATGGCGCGCTGCTCCGGGAGAGCCTCGATGCGCTCTGCCCCGACGTCTGCGCGGTGTTCGGCGACGGCATCGTGGCCAGCTGCGAGCTCGGGGCCCGGAAGCCGGACGCCCGGGTGTACCACCGGCTGCTGGCGCGTCATGGCGTGGAGCCGGCGGAGGCTGCGTTCATCGACGACAGCGCCGCCAACGTGGCCGGGGCCCGCGCCGCCGGGCTGCACGCGGTTCACTTCCAGTCGCTGGACCAGGTGCGGCAGGCCCTCGAGCCGCTGCTGGCCTGACCTCACGCCCGGGGCAGGCGCCTCCCCAACGCCCGGCCGGGGGCGGGGCGCGGCTCACCCCGCCCTGTCCCCCACATTACCATTCCCGGGCCATGCCCCGCCTCTTTGCCTTCCTTCGCGCCATCAACGTCGGTGGCCACACCGTCTCGATGGGGCGGCTGCAGCAGGCGTGCACGGAGCTCGGGTGCGCGGGAGTCGAGACCTTCCTGGCGAGCGGCAACGTGATCTTCGCCTCGCGCTCGCCGGGGGGCGCGGCGCTCGAGCGGCGGCTGGCGGCGGGACTCGAGGGGGCGCTGGGGTTCCCGGTGGACGTGTTCCTGCGCACGCCGACGGAGCTCGCCGCGCTGGCGGGCCCGCCCCCCTTCAGCGCGGCGGACGAGGCCGAGGCGCACGCGCTGTACGTGGGCCTGCTGCATGCGGCGCCGCCCGCGGCGGCGCTGGAGCGGGTGCTGGCGCTGCGCAGCGCCACCGATGACTTCCACCTGCGCGGCCGCGAGCTCTGGTGGCTGCGCCGGGCGCGGGAGAGCGCGGGCAAGCTGGTCAACGGGACCTTCGAGAAGGCGCTCGGTGCCAGCGCCACCTTCCGCAACGTCACCACCCTGCGCCGCCTCGCCGCGCGGTTCGGGAGGCGGGGACCCTGAATCCTCCGCAGGATGCCGTCCGTCTGTCGCCTCCGGCGTCTTCTTCCTCCGAGGTGATCCATGCTGTTCGTGCTGCGCGTCCTCCACATCGTGCTCGGGGTCTTCTGGGCCGGGACCATCATCTTCATCGCGGCGTTCCTGGCCCCGTCGGCCCGGGCCCTAGGACCGGCGGCCGGGCCAATGATGGGCCAGCTCATGCAGGTGCGGAAACTCACGGCCTGGCTCATCGCGAGCGGCGTGGTGACGGTGCTGGCGGGCCTGCTGCTGCTGTGGCACGCCTCGGGCGGGTTCAAGCCGGAGTGGATGGGCAGCCCGATGGGGATCGGGTACAGCACCGGCGGGCTGCTGGCCATCGTGGGGCTGCTCATTGGCATCACGCAGAATGCGCCCACCGCGCGGAAGATCGCGGCCGTCACAGCGCGGCGCGCGGGGAGCGCCGCGCCGCCGACGCCGGAGGAAGTCGCCGAGCTGCAGCGCCTCAACGCGAAGATGGGGCTGCTCGGGAAGGTGACCGCGGGGCTCCTCGCGGGCGCCACGTTCCTCATGGCCATCGCGCGGTACCTGGGCTGAGCGGGTGATCACGCTGGCCCTGGTGGCGCCGGACCACGCGGCGGCGCTGCAACCGCTGCTCGAACATCCCGGCGTGGCCGAGATGACGCCGCTCCCCCATCCCTATCCCGCCGACGGCGCGCGCGACTACGTGGCCGGCCTCATCGCCGGCCGCGAGGCCGGCACCCGCCGCGACTGGGTCATCCTCGACGCCGCCGGCACGCCGATGGGCGTGGTGCTCATCAAGGACATCGATCCCGCCCGCCAGGAGGGCGAGCTCGGCTACTGGCTCGGCGTGCCGCACTGGGGGCAGGGCCACGCCACGGCCGCCGCGCGCGCGGCCATCGCGCTCGGCTTCGGGGAGCTTGGCCTCCGGTCGCTCGTGGCCAACACGTTGCCGGAGAACGGCGCCTCGGTGCGGGTGCTCACCAAGCTGGGGTTCACGCCCCTCCGTGAGGAGCCGTGGGTGCTGCCCAAGTGGAGCGCACCGCGGATGGGCGTGGTGCTCCGCCTCACGCGGGAGCAGTGGCCCGGGTAGCCGAACGGGACCGCGCGGGGTATGGTATCGCCATGCAGACCTTGCGGTGGGCCCTGGGCGCGGGGGCGGCGCTCGTCGGGGTGGCCTTCGTGGCGTTCTTCGTGCTCGCGGAGCGGTTCCGCGAGTCGTTCGGCGCCTCGGGCAACGGGACGGCCACGCTCGTGGTGCCGCTGCTCGTGCTCGGGCTGGTGCTGGCCTCGGTGATCTGGCCCGGGAGCCGCGGTCTGCTGCACCTGACGGCGGTGGCGGCGGTCCTCGCGCTCGCGGGCGCGCTCTGGGTGTCCCGCGCGGCACCGTTCCTCGGCGCCGGGGGCGCGCTCTACTTCGGGGCGTGGCTCCTCTTCTATTACCTCACCCTGCAGGCCGGGAGGCCCGCGCCCCCATGAGACTCCTGTTCGTCGCCGCCGCCCTGCTCGGCGTCGCGCCGCTCGGCGCGCAGGGCATCCCGAGCCCGCTCGGCCACTGGGCGGGCACCAGCATCTGCACGCCGGCCGCGGGACCCGCGTGCAAGAACGAGGTGGTGCGCTACGACTTCCGCCCGGTGCGCGCCGACTCGGTGCAGCTGTGGGCCGACAAGATCGTGGGCGACTCGGTGGTGCCGATGTTCGACCTGGGCCTGCGGGCCCAGCACGGCGGGTGGGAAGGCGAGTTCGCCAACACGCGGGTGCACATCCTGTGGCGCTTCGAGGTGCTCGGCGACTCGATCGCCGGGGTGCTGTACCTCCTCCCGGAACGCACCATCGGCCGCCATGTGGCGGTGACGCGCGTCCCGTGACCACTCCGGCGCTGCGGCGCGCCCGCATTGCCCGGTCACCGTGGCCATGAAGCGCCGCACCTCCCCCAACCGCCGGCCCTGGCACCCGCCCCCGAAGGAAGCCCCGCGCGAGGACGGGCTGCCAGCGGGGACGCCACGCTGGGCCGCGCGCCTGCGGCGCCTGACGGACCGACTGTCGCGCGACTTCCTGGGCGGGCCACGGGTGGTGACGCTCGCCTGGGTGATCAACGCGCAGAAGGGCGGCACCTTCCCCTTCCTCTTCCTCATGATGTGGCTCTACGGCCGGCACGACGCGGCCGCGTGGACCTACGTGGCCCTGCACGGGAGCTACGGGCTGGTGTGGCTGCTCAAGGACGTCGCCTTCCCGGACCGGAGCTGGCAGCAGAAGGTGACCATCGGCGGGGCGGTCAACGCCTTCCTCTTTGTCCTCGGGCTGTACTGGGTGATGGGCTGGCTCATGCTGTCGCGGCCGGTGCCGGCGTACCCGCTGGCGCAGCCGGCGTGGCTGGCGCTCTGCGTGAGCCTCTGCGTGGTGGGCTGCGCCCTGATGATCGCGGCGGACGCGCAGAAGTACTTCACCCTCCGGGTGCGCCCGGGGCTCATCACCGACGGCGTGCACCGCTACATCCGGCATCCCAACTACCTCGGCGAGATGCTGGTGTACGGGAGCCTGGGCCTGCTGGTGTGGCACTGGGCGGTGGCGCTGATCCTGGGGTGGGTGTGGCTCGGCCTCTTCGCGGTGAACATGCGGATCAAGGAGGCGAGCCTGGCGCGGCATCCGGAGTGGGAGCTGTACCGGAAGCGGAGCTGGTGGCTGCTCCCCTTCATCTTCTGATCCGATGCCGGCGCCCTCCCCCGCCCCGAAGCCCTTCAAGACCCCCCAGGCCCTGGGCGCCTGGTTGCGGAAGCACCATGCCACGAAGCGGGAACTGGTCATCCGCCTCTACAAGGTCCACGCCCGGCACCTGGGCATCGGGTACAAGGAAGCGCTGGACGAGGCGCTCTGCTGGGGCTGGATCGACGGGGTGGTGCGGCGGCTCGACGCCGACAGCTACCAGCAGCGGTTCACGCCGCGGACGCCGAGGAGCACCTGGAGCAACGTGAACGTGCGCCACGTGGAGCGGCTGACGCGGGAGGGGCGCATGGAGCCGCCGGGGCTGGCCGCATTCCACGCGCGGACGCCGGAACGGACCGGCATCTACTCCTTCGAGCAGCAGGCCGTGACGCTGGCGCCGGCGTTCCTCCGGCGCCTCAAGGCGGACACGGCCGCCTGGGCCTGGTACGCCGCCCAGGGCGCCTCCTACCGCCGCACGGCGGCGCACTGGGTGATGAGCGCCAAGCGGGAGGCAACCCGCGAACGGCGCTTCGCCCAGCTCCTCTCCTGCTCGCGCGAGGGGCTCCGGGTGCCCCCGCTGCGGCCCGCCTAGCGCCCCGGGCCCATCTTCCGGCGTCCGCCACCGGCGCGTAGGTTGGACCGTGGGCGGCCGGCCGGCCGCTCCCTCGCCCGGAACACCCAGCGGAGCACGCCGCCGTGCCGCCTTGCCCCTCCTGCCGCCCCACCGGGGTGGGATGCCAGCTCGTCAGCTTCACTCTACGGTGCCCGTGACGGCGCCGCTGCCCTACCTGCTCAACGGCGCGCTCGTGGCCTCCGCGGAGGCGGCGGCGGTGCGGAGCCCGTGGACGGGCTCGCTGGTCGGCTCGGCGTCCGTGGCGGGACGGCGGGAGGTGGAGCACGCCGTGGAGCGGGCGGTGGCGACGGCACCGGCGGCGGCGGCGCTCCCGTCGCACGAGCGGGCGGCGGTGCTGGAGCGGATCCGCGCGGGCGTGGCGGCGCGGCGCGAGGAGCTGGCGCACTGCCTGGCCAGCGAGGCGGGGAAGCCGCTCGCCATGGCGCGGACCGAGGTAGACCGCGCCATCTTCGTCTTTGGCCAGGGCGCCGAGGAGGCGCGGCGGATGGGCGGCGAGGTGATCCCGCTGGACCTGATGCCGCACGGGAACGGCCGCTGGGGGATCACCCGGCGCTTCCCGCTGGCACCCATCGCGGGGATCACGCCGTTCAACTTCCCCGTGCTGCTGGCCGCCCACAAGCTGGCGCCGGCCATCGCCTGCGGCGCCACCATGGTGCTCAAGCCGCCGCCGCAGGACCCGCTCTCCACGCTGCTGCTGGCGCAGGTGCTGGCGGAGGCCGGCTACCCCGCGGGCGCCCTGGCCGTGGTGCCCTGCAGCAACGACGACGCCGCGCCCCTCCTGGATGACCCGCGCGTGCGGATGGTGAGCTTCACCGGCTCGGCGCGCGTGGGCTGGATGATCCGGCAGCGCTGCCCCATGAAGAAGGTGGCGCTCGAGCTGGGCGGGAACGCCGCCGTGCTCATCGAGCCCGATGCCGACCTGGACCACGCGGCACGGCGCTGCGTGGCGGGCGGCTACCTGTATGCCGGCCAGTCCTGCATCTCCACGCAGCGCATCCTGGTGCACGCGTCGGTGTACGACGCGTTCGTGGCGCGCTTCGTCCCGCTGGTGGCGGCCCTCCGGACGGGCGACCCGCTGGCGGAGGGCACCGACGTGGGGCCGATGATCGACGAGGCGAACGCGCGGCGCGCGGAGGCGTGGATCCAGGAGGCGGTGGGCGCGGGCGCCACGCTGGCCTGCGGCGGCGTACGGCAGGGGACGCTCCTGACCCCCGCCGTGCTCCTCCACACCACCGCCGGGATGCGGGTGAACTGCGAGGAGGTCTTTGCGCCGGTCACCACGGTGCGGCCCTACCAGGATTTCGAGGCGGCGCTGGCCGCGGTCAACGACTCGCCCTACGGGCTGCAGGCGGGACTCTTCTGCAACGACATCCGCCGGATCCTTCGCGCCTTCGAGGCGCTGGAGGTGGGCGGGGTGGTGAGCAACGAGGTGCCGGGGTGGCGCGTGGACCACGCGCCCTACGGCGGCGTGAAGCAGTCGGGGGCCGGGCGCGAGGGGGTGCGCTGGGCCATGGAGGAAATGACGGAGCTCCGGCTCCTGATGATCGGGTGAACCTCTTGCCAGGGACAATCATGCTTCGACGGATGCTCCTTCTCTCCTGCCTCGTGCTGGCGGCGGCGCCGGCCGGGGCGCAGACGCCGGCGCAGCGCCGGGCCGAGTTCTATCGCGCGCAGCGGGTGCCGTTCGAGCCGGGGTTCCGGGTGTTCATCGTGCCGGACATGGAGGGCATGGGCAGCGTCGTGGACATCCACGAGATCATCGCGGGCAACGAGGGGGAGCGGTACAAGACCCTCACCGGCCCCGACTACTGGGGCCGCTTCCGGAGCCTGCTCACGCAGGAGGTCAACGCCACCATTCGCGGCGCGCGCCTGGCCGGGGCGCGGAGCTTCACGGTGAACGAGGGGCACGGCGGCAACCTGTTCGCCAACATCCTCCCGTGGGAGCTCGATAGCACGGCCACGCTGGTGCGCGGCTTCCCCAAGCCGCTGGTGATGATCACCGGCCTCGACAGCACCTTCGGCACCCTGATGTTCACCGGCGCCCACGCCAACGCCGGCTCGCCCGGGGTGATGCCGCACAACTTTGCCTTCGACTCGTTCACGGTGAACGGCAGGCGGCTCAACGAGGTGGGCATCAACGCCCTCATGGCCGGGGAGATGGGCGTCTCGGTGTCGCTCGTGGCCGGGGACGACGTGCTGCTGGCCGAGACCCGGGAGATCCTCGGGTACGACTTCGTCCAGGTGCTCACCAAGCGCGCGGTGGGGCGGAGCGCCGCCATCACCTACAGCCCGGCGAAGGTGCGGCAGCTGCTGGCGGCCGGCGCCGCGGAGGCGGTGCGACGGGAGCAGCGCGGCGAGTTCCCGCCCTTCACGCTGGCCAAGCCGTACACCGTGGAATTCAAGCTGCGGCAGACCTTCCCCGACACGGTGGTGACGCAGGTGGCGGCCTTCACCGACTGGAGCCTCGAGAAGATCGGCGAGCGCACCTTCCGCTTCATCACCAGCGACGCGCGGCAGATCGGCTACCTGCTGGATGCCATCGAGGAGGTGGTGCTGCGATGAGCCGCCGCCTCCTTCTCCTGCTGGCGGCGCTGCCCGCCGCCCTCGAGGCCCAGGGCCAGGCGCCCGCCGCCACGCCCGCGCCCGCGCCGCGGGACACGACGCCACCCGCCGCCGCCTTCGGCGTCACCGAGTGGCAGGCGGCCCGCCGGAAGCTCGAGCTCGACATGGCGAAGACGGGCTTCAGCGTGTACATCATCGCCGACATGGAGGGGCTCTCGGGCGTGGTACGGAACCAGACCGAGATGCGCCCCGTGGCCCGCGGCGGCAGCGAGGAGCACGAGCGCTTCCGCGAGATCCTCACCCGCGAGGTGAACGCGGTCATCGCCGGCGCGCGCGCGGCCGGGGCCACCCAGTTCATCGTCAACGACGGGCACGGCGGGACCCTGTTCCGCAACGTGCTGCCCGAGCAGCTCGATCCCGACGCCATCCTGATCCGCGGCTACCCCAAGCCCATCGTGATGTCCACCGGCATGAACCCGATGGTGGACGCCATGATGATCGTGGGCGCCCACGCCAACGCGGGGACGGCCGGCGTCATCGCGCACAGTTTTGCCTTCGACTCGTTCACGGTGAACGGCACGGTGCTCAACGAGACCGGCATCGCCGCCTTCATCGGCGGGGAGATGGGCGTCCCCATGGTCCTGGCCTCGGGCGACGACGTCCTGACCCGCGAGACCCAGGCGATGCTCGGCCCGCTGGAGGTGGTGACGGTCAAGCGGGTGGTGTCGCGCTCGGCGGCCATCACCATCCCGCCGGCCCGCGTCTACCCGATGCTCCGCGACGCCGCCGCCCGCGCGGTGCGCCGCACCCGCGCCGGGGAGCTCAAGCCGCTCACCTTCCCCAGGCCCTACACCGTGCGCTTCTGCCTCCGCGCCGCCTACACCCGCAACGACTGGGTGCGCACCACCGTGGGCCGGCTGGCGGGCGTGCAGGACGGCGGGGCGCCGGGGTGCTTCGTGTACGTCACCGACTCCGCCGAGGCGGTGGGCAACCTGCTGAACGAGGTGGAGTGGACGGTCCTCAAGCCCTAGGAGGCACGCGTGCGTGGTGCCACGATGGTCGCGGGGGTGGCCGTGCTCGCCGGGTGCGCCGGCGGACCGCAGCTCACCACGTACATCCTCCCGCCGCACCGGCTGGAGGCGCCGGTCTGCCCGGCGATGGTGCTGGTGCACGACACGCCGGACGAGATGCCGCCCGGCGGCCGGCTCATCGCGCGGATCCGGATTGCCGGGGCGGGGACCCGGCGCACCAGCACCAAGCTCCGCAAGCGGCTCCAGTTCGAGGCCGCCAAGCTCGGCGCCACCCGCGTCCTCGCCGCGGAGATGACCACGCCGAGCATGCTGCAGCAGATTGCCTACAAGATGGCGGAGGGTGTGCCCATGGATGAACGGGTGCGCCAGCGGCAGGATGCCCTCGCCAAGCCGGAGCAGACCGAGACGCGCCTGCCGACGGTGCTGCCAACCGACCCGAGCTTCTACGGCCGCGGCCTGGCCTACGCCATCTACCTGCCCGACGACAGCCTGCGCATCCCGCTCGAGTGCCCTGATCCCCGCGGCCGCTGACCCGGCGGCCCACCCGCTGGTGGTCATGGCGCGGGGACGCGGGCCCCGCCATGCTTCGTCCTGTCCACTCGACAGGAGTCGTGCGTGCCCTCGCATCCCTACCGCGGCAGCTTCGCCCACTTTGCGCAGGTGGTCAGCCGGGCCACCGGCCGGCCGGCGGCGTTCCTGCTGGCCGTGTCCGTGGTGGCAACCTGGATCATCACCGGTCCGCTGTTCCACTGGAGCGACACCTGGCAGCTGGTGATCAACACCGGGACCACCATCGTGACCTTCCTGATGGTGTTCCTGATCCAGAACACCCAGAACCGCGACACCGAGGCCATCCAGGTGAAGCTGGACGAGCTGCTGCGCGCCACCGAGGGCGCGCACGTGGCGCTGCTGGACCTCGAGGAGCTCGAGGAGGCGGAGCTCGAGGCCATCCGCCGCAATTACCTGAAGCTGGCGGCCAAGGCGCGCCAGGCGCTGCGGGCCGGCGGCACCGATACCGGCGTGCCGGACGTGGACTGAGCGGCGTGGGCGGACGCCGCAGGTTCACCTTGCTGCTCGCCGTCGGCTTGTCCGTGGGTGGCGCGCTCCCTCCCGGCGCACGGCATCCTTCCCTGACCCCGGAGTCCCCGATGCAGCTGATCTCGACCCCCGCGGGCCCGGCGCCCGCGGGACACTATTCGCAGGCAGTGGTGCACGGCGGCGTGGTGTACGTGGCGGGGATGCTCGCCACCGACCCGGTGACGGGCGAGGTGATGGCGCCCGGCCAGCCCGGGCCGCAGACGGAGCAGGTGCTCCGAAACGTGGCCGCCGTGCTGGCCGCGGCGGGGAGCGGCCTGGACCGCATCCTCTCGGCCACCATCTACGTGACGGCGCGGGCGCAGTGGGGCGAGGTGAACGCCGCCTTTGCCCGCATGCTCGGCCCGCACCGGCCCGCGCGGGCGGTGATCCCCGTGCACGAGCTCAAGCCGGGCTGCGTGGTGGAGATCCAGGTGATCGCGGCGGTGCGTTAGGCAGGCGCCACGGGGAGGCGACACCGGGGGCCGCGCGCGGCCGCGGCGTCACGTCGCCAGCAGGTCGGCCGCCTCGGGGTGGGCGCGGAGCCAGTCGGCGACGTACCAGCAGGAGGGGACGATGCGCAGCCCCTCGGCGCGGGCGTAGACCATGGCGGCCTCGACGAGGCGGCCGGCCAGCCCCTGGCCGCGCGCGGCGGGCGGCACGTAGGTGGAGTAGAGATCGAGGATGCCCTCCCCCATCTCCTGATAGGCCAGCTCGGCCGTGCCGGCCGGGACCTCGATGTGGAAGCGGTGCGCTTCCCGGTCGTGCCTCACGTGCATCGTCATCCTCCCTGCCCGGAGCCTAGCCGGGCGCCCGGGAGTGCGCCATGGCGGGTCTGGCGCAGAGCGGCCGGATTGCCGACCTTCCCCCATCCACCCCCACGGGACGTCATGCCGACCATCCAGGACCCGGCCGCCCGCGCCGCGCTGATCGCCCGTCTGGGCCGCGTCACCCCCACGACGACGCCCGCCTGGGGAACGCTCACGGCGCCGAGGATGGTCTGCCACCTCGCCGACCAGCTCCGCGTGGCCCTCGGCGACGTGCCGTGCCGGGACCGGAGCACGCTGCCGCTGCGGACCATCGTGCGGTTCCTGGTCCTCCGGACCGGCTTCCAGGCGCCCCCGGGCAAGGTGAAGACCGTGCGCGAGATGCTCGCGAGCGAGCCCACCACCTGGGACGCCGACATGGCCACCTGCGTGGCGCTGCTCGAGCGGCTGGCCGCCGCCACCCAGGTGGCGCCCCACCCCGCCTTCGGGGCGTTCAGCCCGGCGGACTGGGGCATCATGGCGTGGAAGCACTTCGACCATCACCTGCGCCAGTTCCAGGTCTAGGAGGCGGCATGGGCACCCGTGACCCGCGGATCGACGCCTACATCGCGAAGTCGGCCGAGTTTGCGCGGCCCATCCTCAGCCACTTCCGGGAGCTGGTGCATCAGGCCGCGCCGGACGTCACCGAGACCCTGAAGTGGAGCATGCCCCACTTCGACCACGGCGGCATCCTCTGCCACATGGCGGCCTTCAAGGCCCACGCGGCCATCGGCTTCTGGAAGGGTGAGCTGATCGTGGGCGCGAAGTACGACAAGGCCGGTGAGGCGATGGGCAGCCTGGGCCGCCTGACGAGCGTCAAGGACCTGCCGCCGGACCGGGTGCTCCTGGGGTACGTGAAGAAGGGAGTGGCGCTCAACGCCGAGAAGGTCAAGGCACCCCGCATGGCCCGGCGGGCCGCCCGCGCGAAGAAGCCGGAATCGAGGGCGCCGGCCGACCTCGCCGCGGCGCTCAAGAAGAACGCCAAGGCCCGGAAGCACTGGGACGCCTTCCCGCCGAGCCACCGTCGCGAGTACATCGAGTGGATCACGGGCGCCAAGCAGGAGGTGACGCGGGCGCGGCGGCTGGCCACCTGCCTCCGCCAGGTGGCCGAGGGCAAGTCGCAGAACTGGAAATACGCCGCCAAGGCCGGGGCCAGGGCATGAAGACGCTCCCCGAACTGTTCCAGCGCAACCGGGCGTGGGCCGAGCGGCAGAAGGCGGCCCAGCCCGACTTCTTCCAGCGGCTGGTGGCCCAGCAGGCGCCGGCGTACCTGTGGATCGGCTGCTCCGACAGCCGGGTGCCGGCCAATGAGATCGTGGACCTGCTGCCGGGCGAGCTCTTCGTGCACCGGAACATCGCCAACGTGGTGGTGCACACCGACCTCAACTGCCTATCGGTGCTGCAGTACGCCATCGAGATCCTGGGGGTCCGGCACATCATCGTGTGCGGGCACTACGGCTGCGGCGGCGTCCGCGCCGCGCTGGAGCGGATGAAGGTGGGGCTCGCCGACAACTGGCTGCGCCACGTGCAGGACGTGCGCACGCGCCACGCCGCCGTGGTGGACGGCGCCCGGGACCCGGACGACGCGCTCAAGCGGCTCTGCGAGCTGAACGTGCTGGAGCAGGCGCTCCACGTCTGCGAGACGACGATGGTGCAGGACGCCTGGGCGCGGGGCAAGCCGCTCGTCATTCATTCGTGGATCTACGGCCTCGAGGACGGCCACCTGCGCGACCTCGGCTTCCACGTCAGCCACGGCGACGAGGTGGCCCCCACCTACGCCCGCACCATCGCCGCGATCGGCGCTTGAGCCCGTGGCCCACGCCATCCGCCCCGCCCGGAACGCCGATGGCGCCGCCTGCCGCGAGATCGTATTCGGGATCCTGCGCCAATACGGCCTCGAGCCCGAGCCCGATGGCCAGGACGCCGACCTCGACGACCTGGAGGCCCACTACGACGGCCGCGATTCCCTCTTCCTGGTGGTGGTGGACGATGCCGGCCGCATCGTGGGCACCGGCGGCCTCAAGCGCTACGACGCCGAGCAGGCGGAGGTGAAGAAGATGTACCTGCTGCCCGAGGCGCGGGGCCTGGGCCTGGGACGGCGGCTGCTCGACACGCTGGTGGGCTTTGCGCGTGCGGTGGGCTACCGGCGCATCGTGCTCGAGTCCAACTCCAACCTGACCGAGGCGCTCCAGCTCTACCAGCGCTACGGCTTTGCGCCGGTGCCGCCCGAGCACCTCTCCTACCGGTGTGATCGCGCCTTCGCGCTCGACCTCGAGCCGGCGGGAGGGCCCTGATGGGGCGCTACGCCTTCCTCACCGACACCTACGAGACCGAGCGGCTCAAGACGCTGAGCGTCTGGTCCGAGTTTGCCGACGCGGACCTCGGCTTCCGGCCCGCGCCGCTGGCGCGGACCCCGCGGGAGCAGATGGTCCACCAGTGCGTGAGTGAGGACACCTGGTTCCGCACCATGCTCGGCATCGACCTGGGCGAGCCGCCGCTGCCGCCCGGGGAAATTCGCCAGGCATTCATGACCCGCTACGCCGGCGCCTCGGCCCGGCGGCTGGAGCAGCTGCGCGCCCACCCCGACGCCTGGTTCGAGGGCGAGGCCAGCTTCTTCGGCGTGCCCCGCCCCCGCACCTGGATCCTGGTCCGCCGCTTCACCCACTCCGCGCACCATCGCGCCCAGCTCACGACCTACCTGCGCCTCCTCGGCAAGCCGCTCTACTCGACGTACGGCCCCACCGCGGACACCGGGGGCCTCTTCACCAACCAGGCCCCGGTGATCTACCGCTACCCCGACGTGGCAACCCTGCTCGAGCGCGAGGCCGAGGGTGGCGAGTGGCCCCCGCTCCCCGGCCCGGGCGCAACGCCGCCCACCGAGCGGCCGTGAGCTTCCAGGATCATTACTCCGCCTTCGCGGCGAGCTACGCCCGGGCGCGGCCCGAGTACCCGGGGGCACTCTACCGCTGGCTCCGGACCCAGGCGCCCTCGGGCGGGCTCGCCTGGGACGCGGGGACGGGAAGCGGGCAGGCGGCGCGCGGCCTGGTGGAGGTGTTCGAGCGGGTGGTGGCCACCGACCCGAGCAGCGAGCAGCTGGCGCAGGCCCCGCCGCACCCGCGCATCACCTATTACACGGGAAGCGAGATCGCCTCGGGACTGGTGAGCGGGAGCGCGGACTGCGTGACCGCCGCGCAGGCGGCGCACTGGTTCGACATGGCGGGATTCGCCACCGAGGCGCGGCGCACGCTCCGGCGCGGGGGTCTCGTGGCGGTCTGGGGCTACGGACTCTGCCGGGTCAGCGAGGCCGTGGACCTGGTGCTCGACCGCTTCTACACCGACGTGGTGGGACCCCACTGGCCGCCGGAGCGGCACCACGTGGACACCGCCTACCGCGAGCTTCCGTTCCCCTTTGCCGAGGTGGCGTGGCCGCCCATCGCCATGGAGCGGGAGTGGTCGCTGGCGCAGCTGCTTGGCTACCTCGACACCTGGTCCGCGGTGCACCGCTACCGGAAGGCCCTCGGCACCGACCCCCTCGGCCCGCTGGTGCCGGAGCTCCGCCGCGCCTGGGGCGCCATGGAGGCGGTCCGGCGGGTGACCTGGCCGCTCTTCGGGCGCGCCGGGCACACCTGACTCGGACCCCCACCCCAACCCGGCCTCCCGCATGACCGCTCCCATCGATCCGCGCGTGGACATCGGCCATGTGCACCTCAAGGTGGCCAGCGTGGACCGCGCGCTGGCCTTCTATTGCGGCGTCCTGGGCTTCGAGCTGACCCAGCGCTACGGGCCGCAGGCGGCGTTCGTGAGCGCCGGCGGCTACCATCATCACATTGGCCTCAACAGCTGGGAGAGCGCGGACGGCCACCCGCCGGCCCCGGGGACCACCGGCCTGTACCACGTGGCCATCCGCTACCCCGACCGGAAGACCTTGGCCGACGCGCTCCGCCGCCTCATCGAGGCCGGCATCCCGCTGCAGGGCGCCAGCGATCATGGGGTCAGCGAAGCCCTCTACCTGGCCGACCCCGACGGCAACGGCATCGAGCTCTACCGCGACCGCCCGCGCGCGGAGTGGCCGTTCGACGCGCAGGGCCACCTGCAGATGGTCACGCGGCGGCTGGACCTCGACGCGCTGCTCGCCGAAGTGTGAAGACAATCCGGGGGCGCGCCAGTTGCGCGCCTGCGGCCCGGCGTGCACCTTGGCAGCCATTCCCTTCTCCGTGCTTCGCCACACACCTCCGGCCCGCCAGTCCCGGCGAGGAGTGACGATGCCCCGCATCAGCGTGCAGGCCTGCAGCTACATCCCGGCGTCCGCCCCCGTGGTGTACGGCATTCTTGCCGATTATCACGAGGGGCATCCCTCCATCCTGCCGCCGGAGAGCTTCGCCGACTACGTGGTGGAGGCGGGCGGCCGCGGGGCGGGGACCCGCATCCGCTTCGTGATGCCCGGCGTGGGAAAGCCGCGGCAGTTCCACATGGAGGTCTCGGAGCCGGAGCCGGGGCGGGTGCTCCGGGAAACCGACCTCAAGACCGGCACCATCACCACCTTCACCGTGGAGCCGACGGACGACGCCAGCATCTGCCGCGTCATCATGCGCTCCGAGTGGCGGCGTGGCGGGCTCATGGGGTGGGTGGAGCGCTGGTTTGCCAAGCCTTTCCTGCGGCGCATCTACATCGAGGAGCTCCACAACCTGGCCGTGAAGGTCCGCGGCTCCCGGACCGATGCGCGCGAGTGCGAGCTGGCGTAGGACGCCGGGTGGGCGGGGGGCCGGGGCAAGTCAACGCGGAGGGATCGAGGCAACGGGAGCTGGGCGAGGGAACCACAGAGACACAGAGGGCACAGAGGGCACAGGTAACTGCGATTGATGTGGGTGTAGTTTCGAGACCGGCAACGTCCTCGCCCCCACGCGGCACCCCACCCAAGAAACTCCCGAGCCCGGGTTGGCAACGCGCCAATCCGGGCTCGATCCCTCCGTGCCCTCCGTGTTCTCTGTGACTCTGTGGTTCCCTCTCCCAGCTCCCCTTGCCTCGATCCCTCGGTGCCACTGCGTTGAGTCACAGCGCACCACCCCACTCCTACGCGCCTCGAATCGCGCCGATCACCCACCAGAGCCCGACGCAGATGCCGAGCACCCCCACCGCCGTGGAGAGCTGGCGGCCGAGGGCCACGGAGCGGTCGGCGGCCCGGCGCATGGCGTAGGCGGCCACCGAGGCGTAGAGCATCATGCCGAGGGTGACCCCCACGCCGAACGCCGCGAGGTAGAGGAGCCCGATGTCCCACCGGCCGATCAGCGTCACCGGCACCAGCGCCACCACCGCGCTCGAGCCGGCCAGCCCGTGCATCAGGCCCACGATGGTGATGCCGTGGCCGTGGTGATGGGGGTGCGGATGCGCGGCGGGCGCGGGCGCCTCGTGGTGTGGGTGGGGATGCGGGTGGGGGTGCGCGTGGCCCCCCGCCTGGGCCGCCGGGGCATGGGGGGCCGCGTCGTGGTGCGCCGCCTCGGGCGCGTGCCGGGCGGCGTGGGTGAGGTCGTGGGTGTGCGGGTGGTGCGGGTCGTGCCCGTGCTCGTGCACCGGGGTGGGGGCCGGGTGGGCGTGCAGGTGGGCGTGATCCCCGTGCCCGGCGGGCGGGTGGAAGTGTAGCTTCCGGGCAGTCCGCACCGCCCAGATCCCGAGCCCGATCAGCATGGCGCCGACGACCGCCTCGCCGACGGCATCGTAGCGGGCGGGCCAGGAGAGGCCGGTGGCCAGCAGCACGCCGCCGAAGGCGATCACCGCCAGCGAGTGCCCGAAGCCCCAGCGGAACCCGAAGCGCAGCGCGTGGGGGGCCGTCGGCTTGTCGGCCACGAAGGTGGTGACGGCCACCATGTGATCCGCCTCCAGCGCGTGCTGGAAGCCGAGCAGGAGCGCGGTGGCGAGCGGCAGGACGTTCATTGGCGGCGACGGCGGGTCAGGATGGCCCGGAAAGTGGCCCGGCGACGCGTGCCGGGCAAGCAGCGCCCAAGGAGGCCCCATGGCGGAACCCATCGACCAGAAGCCCCGGATCCGGCTCTCCACCCTGAGCCACGGCGCGGGTTGAGCGTGCAAGCTCGGGAGTGACGAGCTGGCGCACGTGCTGCGCCACCTGCCGCAGGTCGGGGATCCGCGCATCCTCCTCGACGCGGCCTCCAGGGACGACGCCGCCGTCTGGCAGCTGGACGACGGGCGCGCCCTGGTGGCCACGGTGGACTTCTTCACGCCCGTGGTGGACGACGCGCGCACCTGGGGCCGCATCGCCGCGGCCAACGCCCTGAGCGACCTCTACGCCACGGGCGCCACCCCGCTCTTTGCCCTGAGTCTCGTGGGCTGGCCCCGCGAGTCGCTCCCCATGGAGCTGCTGGGCGAGGTCATGCAGGGCCTGGCCGACGTGACCACCAGCGCCCGCTGCCCCATCCTGGGCGGCCACTCGGTGGACGCGCTCGAGCCGCACGTCGGCCTCGTGGCCCTCGGCGAGGCCCCGCCGGCGCGCCTCCTCACCAACGCCACCGCGCGCCCCGGCGACCTGCTGGTGCTCACCAAGCCCCTCGGCACCGGCGTCCTGACCACCGCCCTCAAGCGTGGGCGCGTCACGGAGCTGGAACTGGCGGACGCCGTCACCAGCATGACCACGCTCAACGCCGGCGCCATGCGGGCCGCGCTGGCCGCCGGCGTCCGCTGCGCCACCGACGTCACCGGCTTCGGGCTCCTCGGCCACCTGGGCAACATCCTCCGCGGCAGCGGCGTCGGCGCGCGGCTCTGGCTCGAGGCGGTGCCCCGTTTTGCCGGGGTGCTGGAGCTCGCGGCCGAGGGCGTGGTGCCGGGCGGGACGAAGCGCAACCTGGCCGCCGTGCCGGTGGCCTGGGCCGCCGACGTCACCGAGGAGGAACGGCTGCTCCTCGCCGATGCGCAGACCTCGGGCGGGCTCCTCCTGGCCGTGGCGCCATCGCAGCTCGATACGCTCCTCGCCGGCCTGGCCGCCGAGGGGACGCTGGCCCGCGCGGTGATCGGGGAATGCACCGGTCCGGCGGGCCAGCTCACCGTCACCCGCACCCGCTGACTCCCGTGCCCCTCCGCTGGACCCCCCAACGCTACGACCAGCTCGAGCGCGCCGCGCGCGACGGGCGGCGGGTTGCCCTCTCGCGCCGCGGCAACGAATACGTGGTGGTGGCCCTCGCGGTGCGGACCGCGGGGAGCAAGGAGGTGCTCCGCGGGCGGCTGCCCATGACCGGCGAGGAACTCGAGTTTCCGCTGGAGGAAATCGACTCGCTCGACTTCCTCTGATGAACTGGGCGGCCTTCGGCCGCCCCTCCGCATCGTAGGGGCCGACTGCAGTCGGCCCCTACCGGGGCACCCCGTTGCCAAGATCAGCCCCCGCCGCTTGACACCCGCCGTCCCGGGCCGCACCGTGGGGCATGTTCACCTCCCTCCTGGTCGGGCTGGACGGCTCCTCCCATGCCGAGGTGGCGCTGGCGCAGGCCATCCTGGTGGGGCAGCGCTTCCGGTCGCGCATCGTGCTGGCCCACATCTCGCCGCCCACCGGGCGGACCAGCGAGATGTCGCTCGGCGCGCCGTGGATGGAGTGGGTGGCGGGCCGCGCGCCGCAGACGCGGGTGGAGCGCGAGGCCGCGGCGCAGCGCATGCTCGACGACTCGGCCGGCGCGGTGCGTCGCGCGGGGCTCGAGGTGGAGACCGTGCACCGCACCGGCGACGTGGTGGACGAGCTGCAGGCCCTCGGCGCCATGGTGGGCGTCATCGTGGTGGGCCGGGTGGGCTACCGCGGCGCCACCGCCGAGGACGACGTGGGCCCCGACACGCGGACGCTGCTCCGCAGTGCGCCCCAGCCGGTGCTCGTCTGCGGCCGGATCCCCACCGCCATGGACCGCGTGCTGGTGGGCTATAGCGGCACCCCGGCCAGTGAGGCCACGCTGGCCTTCGCGGCGCGCTTTGCCGGGATCAGCGGCGCCCATCTCGACGTGCTGCAGTTCCCCGGCAGCCTCGGCGACCGTGGCGAGCTCGCCCAGCGCGCCAGCGGGGCGCTGGCGCAGGCGCCGCTCGACTACGACCTGCACGAGGGCGACGGTCCCGTGGGCGAGATGCTCCTGGCCGCCGCCCGCCGCCTCGGCGCCACCGCCGTCTTCACCGAGACGGAACGCGAGCACGGGCATTGGCTGGTGCCCCCGGCGGCGGACGCTATCTTGCGGGCCTCCGACCTGCCGGTCCTGGTCCACCCCGAGCCGACCCTCGCGAGTGCCCGCACCCCGAGTTCCGATCGCCATCCTGCATCTCGATGAATCCTGCCTCGGCAACGGGCAGGCCCGCTCGACACCGGGCGGCGCCGGCGGCCTGATCGAGGTGCGCGCCGGCGGCATCATCCAGCGGCGCGACTTCTTCCTCCACGATCCCGACACCACCAACAACCGCATGGCGCTCACCGGCGCCCTGCGGGTGCTGGAGCTGCTCTCGGCCAAGGGCCGGCGGCTCAGGGTGCTGCTGGTGTCCGACAGCGAGTACCTGGTGAAGGGAATGCGGGAGTGGGTGCCGAGCTGGCGCGCGCGCGGGTGGACGCGCAAGGGCGGGCCCATCGAGAACCTCGATCTCTGGCAGCCGCTGGTGCGCGCCGCCGCCGCGCACGATGTGCAGTGGACCTGGGTCCGCGGCCACGTGGGCCACGCCAAGAACGAGTACGCCAACGACCTCGCGGTGAAGGCCGCCACCGAGCAGGTCTCGAGCGACGGCGCGGTGGAGAGCGGCTTCGCCGCCTGGCTCGAGGCGGCGCGCGCCAGGAAGAAGTACCTGAGCTACGACGCGGACGCGGCGTTCACCGCGCTCGAGGCGCGGCTCGCGGCGGGCGAGGAGTTTGCGCGGGTGGGGGCGGCGGACTAGGGCCGGCGCGTGGGCGCCGCCGCGGCCATGAACCGGTCGTGAGCCTGCTTCTGCGCGGCGAGGAAC
Source organism: uncultured Gemmatimonadaceae bacterium (assembly GCA_964598655.1). Lineage (GTDB taxonomy): Bacteria > Gemmatimonadota > Gemmatimonadetes > Gemmatimonadales > GWC2-71-9 > JADJOM01. The sequence goes on along the minus strand of CAZRCT010000006.1, from coordinate 35,267 downwards.
TGCTCGTACGGGGCCCAGCCCTTGAGGCGGCGGAGGTTCGGGTCGGTGGCAAAGAGCGGGTAGTTCGGCATGCCGTCACTCGCCGTGCGCTCGAGCCAGGCGAGGGCGGAGTCCCGCTGGCCGAGCAGCGCCCAGGCCGCGGCGATGTTGTAGGCGGCATGGTGGAAATGCGAGTTGGCGGAGACACCGGCGCGGACGGCCTCGGCAATGGCGGTCCGCGCCTCGTCGTTCCTGCCGGCTGCGGCCGCCAGGATGGCGCGGACGGAGGGCCAGTCGGACGGCTGCGTGCTCGCCTGGCGCGACACGGCGGTCCGGGCCAGGTAGGCCTCCGCCTCCGGCAGGCGGCCGAGGTGCTGGAGCACGACCGCACGTTCGTAGGCCGGCTCCCCGTAGGCCTCATAGGCACGCAACGCCTCCTCATACCGGCCGAGGAACCACAACACCCGCCCGAGCCGGTACCGCGCGAAGCTGCTCGTCGGGTCGAGGGCGAGGGACGCCTGGAACGCGGCCAGGGCCAGGTCGTTGAGCCCGGCATGCGCGGCGTGGCTGCCGAGCACGTTCTGGGCCCGCAGCGAGTTGGGGTTGAGCTCCACCGCGCGCCGCGCGTACCGCAGCCCCTCGTCCAGCCGGTAGCCCGCCTGCCGCGTGTACGTGAGCTCGGCCCGCGCCACCCAGGCGAGGTCGAGGGTGCTGTCGAGGGCCAGCGCCTTCTGTAATGCCACCCACGCGCGCTCCTCGGCCGCCGGGTTGGCGCCGGAGGTGAAGATCCGGTCGTTTTCCGCCGCCGCAAGCTCCGCCCACGCCGCCGCGAAGGACGGGTCCCGCGCCGCGGCCCGGCCAAAGAGGGCCGTGGTGCTCTCGATGGCCTCCCGACCGAGTCCCGTGCCTTTCCAGTACATCCCGCGCAGGAAGAGGTCGTAGGCTTCCGGGTCGGCGGTCGGTGCCCGGGTCGGGAGCCGCGCCGCGCTCGAGGAGAGCCGGATCCGGAGCGCCGCGGCCACCTGCCGCGCCACGGCCCCCTGGATGGCGAAGACGTCCGCGACTCGCTCGTCGAAGGTGCTGTCCCACGTGGCGCTCTGCGTCGCGACGTCCACCAGCCGGAGGCTGATGCGCACCCGGTCCCCGGCGTGCCGCACCGTCCCCTCGAGGAAGCTGCCCACGCCGAGCGTCTGGCCGATCTCGGGGGCGCTGCGCATCGAGTCGCGGTAGGCCATCACGCTGGTGCGCGAGATGACCTGCAGGCCGGGCAGGTGCGAGAGCGTGGTGATGAGCTCGTCGGTCATCCCGTCGGCGAAGTAGACCTCGTCCGCGGCACCGCCCAGGTTGGCGAGCGGGAGCACGGCGATCCGTGGCGATGCCGGTGCCGCGGCGGGAGCCGGGGCGGCAGGGCGACGGAGGGCGAAGAAGCCCGCGGCCCCGAGGGCAAGGAGGCCCGTGCCCACCAGAAGGATCCGCGCCGGCCACGCCGATTCGCCACGCGCCGTCACCGGCGCACCGCCCGGCAGCGCCGGCAAGGTGGCACTCGACTCGAGCTCGCGGGCGAAGGCGCTGCAGCTGGCCTGGCGATCGGCCGGCACCACGCGGAGCCCCCGGAGGATCGTCTCCTCGAGCGCGGGCGGGACCTGCTCCCGCGTGATGCGGAGGGAACGCGGGGTCTCGTGGATGCGGCGGGCGAGGATGGCCTGCACGCTGGGGCCGGTGAAGGGCGGCTCCCCGGCGAGCATCTCGTAGGTGACCGTCGCCAGGGCGTAGAGATCACTCCGCGCGTCGAGCTGCCGGTCCGCCGCCGACTGCTCCGGGCTCATGTACGTCGGCGTGCCCACGGTGAGGCCGGTCGAGGTCAGCCGGTCGTTCCCCTCGAGCGCCCGGGCCACGCCGAAGTCGGCGACCATGGCGTGGCCATCGGCGAGGAGGATGTTCTCCGGCTTGATGTCCCGGTGGATGACGCCCTGGCGGTGGGCGTAGTCGAGCGCCTCGGCCACTTCCCGCGCCAGCCGCACCGCCTCGGGCACCGGCAGCTGCCGCTCGCGCTCGAGCCGCGCGCGCAGCGACTCGCCGGCGATGAAGGGCATGACGTAGAAGAAGAGGCCGTCCTCCAGCACCCCGGAATCGAGCAGCCCGACGATGCCGGGATGCTGCAACCGCGCCGCGACCTCGATCTCCCGCTGGAACCGCCCCGCCCCGACGCTCTCCGCGATCTCGGGCCGCAGGACCTTGATCGCGACGGGCCGCGCGTGCCGCAGGTCCTGGGCGAGGTACACGATGGCCATGCCCCCCCGGCCGAGCTCGCGCTCGACCCGGTAGCGTCCCGCCAGCCCGTCGTTCAGATGCGCGATGGGATCCATCGGCGCCCCCGAGAAGGTCCCCTAGCGGCGGTTGCCGCCCGTGACCACGGTCATCCGCACCCGCGCCGTCACCTGGTCCAAGGGGGTGCTGTACACCTCGCCGCTCAGCAGGAAGTCCGGGGAGACCGCCAGCGTCGCCCCGCCGAAGACCGCCACCCGGCGCAGGTTCACCTCCACCTTCCGCCGGTCGAGGGTGCCCTGCGCGTTGCGGAAGTGCACCTGGAAGCGCGGGTGCAGGATGCTGTAGCCGGCCCCGAGGTAGGGCCGGAAGCGCCCGTTGGCCCGCGGAAAGGTGAACGCCAGCTCCGCGCCGAAGATGTTGGGGGAGAAACGGTCGTTGGACCGGGTGCCCTGGTAGCACTCGCTGAGTGTGTCGGCCAGCGCATCGTCGGGGCAGGTGATCGGTGCGTGCATGCTGCCGATGGTGGCGTGCAGCCGCCCCGTGAAGAGCGTGCCGGCGTCGCCGAGGGGCAGGCTCCGGGAGAGCGCCACGCTGACGAAGTTGGCCTTCACCTCGTTGAGGCGCACCGGCGGGATCCACGCGGCCTCGAGCAGCACGCCCTCCGGCAGCGCGTACGCCAGCCGCGGCCGCAGCAGGCCCGGCAGCAGGTTGACGTTCTCCGGCCCCTTGCCGGGACGGCAGGTGGTGGGCGTCGCCATCCGGTCGCTGGCGTCGGGCAGCAGCGCGGCTTCGAGGCCGAACTGCACCGAGCCCGCGCGGTAGATCCACGGCGCCTGCGCGGGCGCATACGCCAGCGGCACCGCGAAGTGGGCGAAGAGGTCCGCCTCGCGCGAGTCGGTGGCGGGGTAGCAGTTGCCCTGGGCGCGCGCGGCGGGGACCACGAGGACGAGGGCCAGGGCAGTGGCGGTGAGTGCGCGCATGGATGCTCCCGGGGGCGCCCGCCGCGAGGGGCGGGAGGGTGTGGGGCTCGAAGGGTGCCCGGCCATGCGGGGCCCGCCACCACACCGGGCCGGCTTGCTTGACACCTCGAGAAGCCTGCCCTACTCTGCGACTCCGATGACCGACCTCGAACGGCTCTTCCGGCGATTGGTGGATAACCTAATCGCGATTGACCCGGCGCGCCTGCACCGGCCCATGCCGCTCGCCGACCTCCTCGACTCGGTCATCCCCTACCGCACCACCCGCCGCGCGCTGCAGGTCGATTCCGCCGAGGACTACGACATGCTGATCCTCCGGCTCTGCGCCGGGGAGGGCGGTTTCGTGCGGATGGTGTCGGACGAGATCAGCCAGCTGTTTCAGGAGCAGGCGGCGAGCCCCAATCCGGACCTCTCGGTCCTGCGCGACTACAACAAGGCGGAACTGGTCCTCGGCACGGAGCCGCTGGCCCACGCGCTCGGTCCCGGTCCCGACGAGGCCTACGCCCCGCCCGACCCGCCTGCGCCGAAGCCGGTGGAGGAGCTGATCTTCCCGAGCGCCATCGAGCCCGCGGCGCCGGAGCCGCCGGTGCGCCGGGCGGCGGAGTCGCCGGGCAAGCGGCGCGGCGCGGATGTGGTGCCGCTGCCCTTCACCGCCGAGCCCGCATCGCCCGCGCCGCCCCCGATGATGCCGCCCCCGCCACGCATGACGGCGGAGCCGGAACCCTCCGTGCGCCAGGGCAAGGGGCCCCGCTGCTCCTACTGCGGCGGCGCGCTCCCCACCAGCCGCCCCGTCAACTTCTGCCCGCACTGCGGCCAGAATCAGGCGCTCACCCGCTGCCCCGAGTGTCAGGCCGAGATGGAGATCGGCTGGCGCCACTGCATCAACTGCGGGCACGCCGTGGGCGAGGAATAGCCGCCCTCCACCCCCCATCATCCGCACCACCGACGACTCCGGGGTGAGGCGCCCCGGGGACGGGGATGTCCATCCCCACCGGGGCCCCGCCGTCTCCTCCTGTGCACCGCCGGCCGCCGGGGACGTTGGCCGGCCTCACCTGAAGGAGACGTCACATGTCGCATCGCTGGCCGCTCGTGACCCTGCTCGCCCTCGCCCCGGTGGCCGCCGGGGCCCAGGCGCGTGAGCCGTTCCCGACCCCGGCCGACTCCCTGGTGCTGGCGCACGACTTCACCGCGCGCGGCGAGTTTGCCCGGGTCGAGCTGCAGGAGGGGAAGGTCTATCGCGTGGAAGTGACCAACGCCCGGGTGCTCGCGATCCGGAATCGTGAGGCCGGGACCCAGCTCCCCCTCACCCGCATCACCGAGGACCTGGCCCGCCCCAGCAACACCGTGGCATTCGAGCTCGAGCCCTCGGTGAGCGGCGAGTACGAGCTCCGCCTCGACGGGCGCAGCCGCGGCCTGGCGCAGATGCGGATCTTCCTGGATGCCCATGCCACGGAGCGGCAGCAGAAGGTGATGGAGAGCTGAACGCCGGGCGGCGCGGGCCCCGGGGCCCGCGCCCGCCATTCCTCCCCCCTCCCACTCCCTCCATATTTCTCCCCGCACAGCAGTACCACGCGGGGAGCGAGCATGCCCGGAACCCAATCGGTGTGGATCGTCGCCGGCGCGCGCACGGGGTTCGGCGCGTTCGGCGGCGCCCTCAAGGACCACTCGGCCACGGACCTCGCCGTGATCGCCGCGCAGGGCGCCATCGCGCGCGCGGACATCCAGCCGGTGTTCGTGGACCAGGTCATCGTGGGCAACGCGCTGCAGACCAGCGCCGACGCCATCTACCTGGCGCGCCACGTGGCGCTCCGCGCCGGCTGCAAGGTGGAGACGCCGGCCCTCACGGTGAACCGGCTCTGCGGCTCCGGCTTCGAGGCCATCATCCAGGCGGCGCGGCTCCTGCGCACCGGCGAGTCGCGCGTGGCGCTCGCCGGCGGCGCCGAGTCGATGAGCCAGGCGCCCCACGTGGTGCGCGGCGCCCGCTGGGGCCTCCGCCTCGGGCCGGCGCCGCCGCTCGAGGACGCGCTCTGGGAGGCGCTGCGCGACACCCAGTGCAACCTCTCCATGGCCGAGACCGCCGAGAAGCTGGCCACCGAGCACGGGCTCACCCGGGAGGCGGTGGATGCGGTGGCGCTCAGCAGCCAGCAGCGGGCCAGGGCGGCGTGGGAACGAAACGCCTTCGCGGATGAGCTCGTACCTGTGCCGGTCCGGAACCGGAAGACCAAGATGGACGACCCGTGGGCCCAGGACGAGCACATGCGCCCCGACACCACCGCCGAAGGTCTGGCCCGGCTGGCGCCCTACTTCCGGAAGGACGGCGTGGTGACCGCCGGCAACGCCTCCGGCATCAGCGACGGCGCCGCCATGCTGGTCCTCGCCGATGACGACATGGTGCAGCGCTGGGGCCTCAAGCCCCTGGGCCGGATCCTCGGCTGGGGCGTGAGCGGGGTGGACCCGTCGGTGATGGGGATCGGCCCGGTGCCGGCGGCGCATGCCGCCCTGCACCACGCCCGGAAGACGCTCGACGAGATCGCGCTGGTGGAGATCAACGAGGCCTTCGCCGCCCAGTACCTGGCGGTGGAGCAGCAGCTCGGCCTCGACCGCGCGATCACCAACGTGGACGGCGGCGCCATCGCCCTCGGACATCCGCTGGCGGCCAGCGGGGCGCGGCTCACGCTGCACCTGCTGCATGCACTCCGGCAGCGCGGCCTGAGGCTCGGCCTCGCGGCCGCGTGCATCGGCGGCGGGCAGGGGCAGGCCGTGGTGGTGGAGGCGGCCTGACGCCGATGAGTTCCCCCAACCTCCCCTCCCGGCTCGACCGCGCCGCCGTCGAGCGCATCATCCAGCGGGCCGCCGAGCTGCAGACCGGCGAGCACGAGCTCGGTGACGAACTGTCCTCCACCGACGTGCTGGCGCTCGGCAAGGAAGTGGGCATCCCCGAGCGCTACCTCCGCCAGGCCATGCTGGAAGAGCAGAGCAAGGCGCCGCTGCCGGCGGCGCAGGGGTTCCTGGACCGGGCCATGGGCCCGGGCATCGTGTCGGCGCAGCGGGTGGTGCAGGGATCGGTGGAAGACGCGGAAGCGGCACTGCTCCGCTGGATGGCGGAGGAGGAGCTCCTCGAGGTGCAGCGCCAGCAGCCGGGGCGGATCACCTGGGAACCGCTCCGCCCGGGCCGCGCCGCGCTCCGCAAGCTGACCTCCCGGCGTCCGTTCATGCTGGCCAAGGCGTCGCTCGTCTCGGCCACCGTGACGGCGCTCGAACCGGGGTACGCGCACGTGGCGCTCTCGGCGGACCTGCGCCCGGCGCGCGCCAGCATGATTGGCGGGGTGGCGGCCGGCGCCTCACTCGGCGTGGCGGGCGCGATCGTCCTGGCGGTGATGTCGCCCTACCTGCTGGTGGCGGCGGCCCCGCTCCCCTTCGCGGCGGCCATGATGTTCGGCTTCGGCCGCGCCCACCGGCCCGTGGCGGAGCGCACCCTGCTCGGCCTGGAGCGGGCCCTCGACCACCTGGAGCGCGGCGGCATCAAGCCGGTGCACGCCCTGCCGGCCCGGCCTTCGACGATCGCCGGCGCCGTCCTCGACGAGGTACGGCGGGCGCTCGGCGGGTAGGCGGGCCCGCCGGATGGGCGCGGACCCGCGCCCGCCGCGTCCCCTGCGCCCCTGCGCCCCTGCGGTGCAACACACGACCAACCCAACCAGCCCCCGGACCCCTGATGCGCACCGCGCTCCTCGCAATGCTCCTCGCCGCCAGCCTCGGCATGGCCTGCCGGCCCACCACGCCGCGGCCGTACTTCGGGCCGGTGACGGGGGCGCCGTCGGGGGAGATCGAGCTCGACCTGATCCCCGCCACCGACGCCATCGCCGACGTGCTGAAGAGCGACACCTTCCCGGTCACGCGGGTGGAGCGGCGCGACGGGTACGTGGAGACGGCGTGGTTCGATGTCCGCACCAAGCAGCCGGTGACCGGCCGCATCCTGGGTCCCGACATCGTGCAGATCCGCGCCTGGGTGAACCCCGCCAAGCTCCACACCAGCCGCGTCACCATCGAGACCACCTACCGCCCCCTCGCCGACCCGAGCCTCTCGCCGCGCGAGCTCGACCGCCAGGTGCCGCCCGATCACCCCGTCGGGAAGCGCGTCGTGGAGATCGTCACCGAGCTGGCCAAGCTCTACGCCCACACCACCGAGCCGGAGCCCGCCGCCGGCCGCGACTCCTCGGCCGCCCGCGACCAGTGACCGCCGAGGCCTTCCGGGCCCTCCTCGCCCGCCTGGCCGACGGCTGGAGCCGCCGGGCCTACCACGAGGTGGCCGCGCACTTCGCCGAGCAGGTGCACTACGCCGACCCGACGCGCTACCGCCTCGACGGCCGCGCCGCGCTGCTGGACTTCTTCCGGAACGATGACGGAATGGAGCAGCGGACCACCTTCCACACGGTGGTCTTCGACGAGGCGCGGCAGGTGGGGATGGCGGAGTACACCTACGAGGGGACGCACCGCTACCACGGGGCCGTGGTGGTGAAGGTGGCGGGCGGGCTGATCACGCACTGGCGCGAGTACCAGCACGTGGACCCGCGGACGTGGGAGGAGTTTGCGGGGGAGACCCGCTTCGCGTAGCGGCTAGGCCACCACGTAGGCCCGGACCCAGGCCTCGAGCCGGTCGAGGTCGAGGCCCGCGTCCTTGCAGGGCCCGGCGGGCAGCGTCATGGTGAGGCCAAGGACCGGGACGCGGCCCGCCACGTCGTGGAGGCCGCTCACCATGTCGCGCTCGCAGGCCACGGCCACCACGGCGCGGGGGCGCCGCTCGCGGATCACGCGGCGGGCCAGCTGGCCGCGCGTGGCCACGAACACCGGCACCTCGTACTTCCCCGCGATGGCCAGCACGCCGTCGAGCGTGGCGCGGGAGAGGCAGCGCGGGATGAGGAGCAGGAGCTCGCCCTTCCCCACTTTGCGGCCGCGCTCGAGGGCCAGCGCGTCGTACACCTTGACCGCCGCGTTCTCCACCCAGTCCCGCCTCCCGAAGCGCCCCGCCACCCGCGACGTCCAGCGCATGAGCCGCAGGAACGGCCCCCGCTCCGCCAGCTTCTCGGGGAGGAGCGGCTTCTTGAGCGCGTAGGACAGTGTCAGCAGCCCGAACCACACCCAGAGCACCATCGAGATCCCGGCCAGCGCCATCCAGAGCACGGTGGGGATCACCGCGCCCAGGATGGCGAGCCGGGGACCGAGCAGGTAGATGAGCCCCGCCACGAGGCCGAGCCCGATGGCCAGCGTGAGCATGGCCCAGCGGAAGAACAGCGACGGCGGACTGTCGAAGTTCCCGGCGTTGGGCAACGGCTCGCCGCCCCACTCGTCCCACTCGTGGCCAAGGCGGCGATCGACATCGATGTGGATGAGCTGCGCGCGCGATGAATCCGACATGGCGGGAAGGGTTTCCCTGCAGGAGTTCCTTGTCAAGATGCAACACCCTAGCTTTCCACGCATGCCTGACCTGCCCCCCTCCCTTTCCTCTATAGTCCGCACCGAGTCCAGGCTCCGGGCGGCCTATGCGGAGGGGGCCGGGATCTACCGGATCGTCCCGGCCGGCGTGGCGATCCCGCGGAATCTCGCCGAACTCCAGGCCCTCGCACGGGTGGCGAGTGCGGAAGGGGTGGGCCTCATCCCACGTGGCGCGGGCAGCGGGATTCCCGGGAATACGGTGGGCCCGGGCGTCATCGTGGACCTGCGCGAGGCCATGCCGCGGGTGCTGGCGGTGGATCCGGGCCACCGCGAGGCCGTGACCAGCGCCAACGTGACGCAACACGAACTCAACGCCGAGGCCGCGAAGCACGGCCTGCGGCTTCCGCCCGATCCCTCGAGTTCCCGCTGGGCCACGCTGGGCGGGATGGTCTCCACCAACGCTGCCGGCGCCCGCACTGTGCGCTATGGCGCGGCCCGGGAGTGGGTCACCGGCCTCGGCGTGGTCACCGCGGATGGGGAGGCGGGCTGGCTGCTCCGCAGTGGCGCCGTCCGCCGTGTCCTCCCCGACGCGGAGCCGGACCCCGGCGCCTCGCTCGAGGCGCTGAGCCGGTTCTATCGCGATGCCGCCCCGCGGATCCGCGTGGCCGCCGAGACCGTGGCCGCGCGCTTCCCGCGGGTGCGGAAGAACACCGCCGGCTACGCCCTCGACCGCTGGATCACCACCGAAGACGACGTTGACCTGCTGGTGGGCGCGGAAGGGACGCTGGGGTTCATCACCACCATCCGCTGGCGGCTGGCGCCGGTGCCGCCGGCACGGTGCAGCCTCAAGGTGGCCCTCGGCTCACTCGACGACCTCGAGCCGGCCGTCCGCGCCCTGGTGGCCCTGGACCCGAGCGCGGTGGAGCTGCTCGATCGCACGTTCCTGGAGCTGGTGGCGCAGGCGGGGATCGGCGGCGTGCCGGCCGGCGCGCTGCCGGAGGCCACGCTGCTGGTGGAGTTTGAGCGCGAGACCGCCGCCGCTGCCCGCGGCGTCGCGGGCGATGCGGTCCGGAGCCTCCGGGAGCTGGCGACCGACGTGGAGACCGCCCTCACCCCCGAGGAAGAACAGCGGCTCTGGGAGCTCCGCCATGCCGCGAGCCCCATCCTGGCCCGGCTCCCCGTGTCACAGCGGTCCATGCAGGTCATCGAGGACGGCTGCGTGCCGCTGCCCCGGCTCGGCGCCTATGTCAGCGCCATCCGGGAGGGCGCGGCGGCCTGGGGCATCCCGGTCGTGATCTTCGGCCACGCGGGTGACGGGAACGTCCACGTCAACGCGCTGCCCGACACCACGGCGCCGGACTGGGAGGTCCGGCTGGCGGGGCTCTACCGCGACGTGAATGGTGCCGCCATCCGGCTCGGCGGCACCGTGAGCGGGGAACATGGCGACGGGCGCCTGCGCGCCCCGCTGCTCGAGGCCCAGTACGGCGCCGAGGTGATGGACCTCTTCCGGCTGGTGAAGCGGAGCTTCGACCCCCGTGGTATCTTGAACCCCGGCGTGAAGCTCGGCACCGAGCCGCCGCTCAGCCACCTCAAGGTGGGGCGCGGCGTGGCGGAGATCCCCACCGACATCGTCCGGGCGCTCCGCGAGATCGAGCGGACGGGCGGGTATGCCCGGAGCCGCGTGACCATCGCCAATCCCTAGCTCGTGGCGACCGAGCGGTGCTCGGTCGCTCCCGGACCACCAGCACGGAGCGGCGCTCCGTCGTCTCCCGACCTCCCGGACCCATGGAAATCCTCAAGGCTCCCCGCGTCACGCTCATCGCCCGGCCCCAGTTCCTGGAGCCCGCCCACATGCCCGTCCAGTGGAAGGGCGAGTCCACGGACGGGGAGAAGCTGGCCGAGTTCGCGGGCCGGATCTGCTACATGAGCCAGCACAACCCGGCGGGGCGGTCCACGGCCGAGTACCTGGAGAACATCCTGCGGCAGGGGCACGGGTCGGTGTTCGAGCACGCGGTGTACGTGCTGCTGATCGAGGGGATCAGCCGGTCCTGCAGCCACGAGCTGGTGCGGCACCGGGCCGGGTTTGGCTATTCGCAGCTGTCCCAGCGGTACGTGGACGAGTCCCACGCGGCCTTCGTGATGCCGCCGGCCATCATCGGGGAGCCGGCCCTCGAGGCGGCGTGGACGGAGCAGGTGAAGTCGGCCCAGGCGGGGTACGTGGCGGCGGTCGAGGCGCTCATGACCAAGTACGCCTGGGTGGAGGACAAGGTCCACCGGCGGAAGATGGCCCGGGAGGCGGCCCGCAGCGTCCTGCCCAATGCCACCGAGGTGAAGATCGTGGTCAGCGGGAACATCCGCGCCTGGCGCACCATGCTGGAGCTGCGGCTGGGCGAGGGCGCGGAGCTGGAGATCCGGCGGATGGCCATCGCGGTGCTCCGGGCGCTCGCGGCGGCGGCGCCGTCGTTCTTCGCGGACTTCGAGGTCTACAAGGCGGAAGACGGGACGGAGGCGGGCCGCGTGGGCTATCACAAGGTCTGAGCGGCGCACCTGCCCCGTGCGACGGAGCCCCCGACCACCCGGTCGGGGGTTTTTTCTTGCGAAGTGCATGAGGGTCGTGCCGAAATCGGGGTCGACCAGCAGCTCATCGCCATCCGAGGGGCGGTTTGGGGGCGTCGCGATCGATGCGAACGCACGATGCCGGGGTCCTGGCGCGGGCGAACGAGCACGGAGGACGGGGGTAACGCGCGGCGCCGCGCAAACTTCGGCGAATAAAGTTCCAAAAAAGTATTGTGCGATGCGCGAGCACTTCTTACTTTGTAGTTGGAATTGTCAAGACACCGCGTTGGGCACGTCACTGGACGGAGCCGTCGGCAGTCATCACGCGGTGACCGGACACCCCGAGGACCGTTTGGCAGTTCGTATCGGACTCGCCTACAACATGCGACCGGAAGCACCGGCCGAGTCCGCCGGGGCCAGCTTGGCCTCCCCCACCGCTTCCGGCTCCTCCCGCGCCCTCCGCTACGACCTCCCCCAGCCCGATCTCTACGCCGAATGGGATGAACCGGCGACCATCGACGCCGTCGAGCGCGCGCTCTGGCCGCTCGGTGAGGTGATCCGGCTCGAGGCGCTGGCGGACTTCCCCGAGAAGCTCAAGGCGGCGCGCCCCGACTTCGTCTTCAACATCGCCGAGGGGCTCTACGGCCCCAACCGCGAGGCCCACGTCCCGGCCATCTGCGAGTTCCTGGGCGTCCCCTACAGCGCCAGCGACCCGCTCTGCCTCGGCCTGGCCCTGCACAAGGGGCGCGCCAAGGAGGTGCTGCAGTACCGCGGCGTGCCGACGGCCCCCTTCCTGATGGCCCGGAGCGTCGCCGACGCGCGGAACTGCACCCTCCCCTTCCCGCTCTTCGCCAAGCCGGCGTTCGAGGGGTCGGGCAAGGGCGTGAGCGTCAAGAGCCTCTGCGCCACCCGGAAGGAACTGGTCAAGCAGGTGGACTACCTCCTCTCCACCTACAAGGAACCCGTCCTGGTGGAGACCTACCTGCCCGGGGCGGAGTTCACCGTGGCCATCATGGGGAACGGGAAGGACGCCCGCTGCCTCCCCATCGTGGGCATGCGCTTCGACGAGCTGCCCACCGGGGCGCCGCCCATCTACGGCTACGAGGCCAAGTGGATCTGGGACGACCCCACCGATCCACTGGACATCTTCGAGTGCCCGGCCCGCGTCCCGGCCCGGCTCGCCACCCAGATCCGCGCGGCTGCGCTGGGCGCCTACCACGCCCTCGAATGCCGGGACTGGTGCCGGGTCGACATCCGCTGCGACGCCGAGGGGACTCCCAACGTCGTCGAGCTGAATCCCCTGCCCGGGATTCTCCCTGACCCGCGCGACAACAGCTGCTTCCCCAAGGCGGCGCGCGCGGCCGGGATGTCCTACGACGAGCTGATCCGCACCACGGCCGACATCGCCTGGCGCCGGATCAGCGGGCGTTCCCTGCTCGCGGAGGCTGCTGCGTGAAGGTTGCCGTACTCTACGATGGTGGCTGGGACACCTGGGACGCCAAGGACGTGGCGTCCGTCTGGCAGAGCGTCAAGGAAGTCCAGGTGGCGCTCAAGGCGCGCAACTGGGACACCTGCCTCGTCCCCGTCCGCGCCCCGAACGACTTCAGCTGGCTCTCCAAGGTCCGCCGCTCCGACGCCGTCTTCAACCTCTGCGAAGGCATCGGCGGGCACTCCAAGTTCGAGGACTTCGTCGTCGCCACCCTGGAGCTCACCGGCGTCCCGTACACCGGCTGCCGGCCCTGGGCGGTGAGCGTGGCCCACCGGAAGCACGCCGCCAACACCCTCCTGGCCCGCTCCGGCGTCCCGATCCCGGCCTTCGTGGTCACCGACGGCAACAAGCTGCCGGCGGACCTCACCCTCCCGGTCATCGTGAAGCCCGCCGCCGAGGATGCCTCCGTGGGCATCGACTCGGGCTCGGTCTGCACCAGCAAGAAGGCGCTCAAGAAGCGCCTGGCCGAGATGGTGGAGCAGTACGACGAGGTGATCATCCAGGAGTATGTGGCCGGCCGGGAGTTCAACGTCGGCTTCGTCGGGGACCAGGTGCTGCCCATCGCCGAGCTCTGCTTCGACAACATGCCGGAGGGGAGCTGGCCCATCCTGACGTACGCGGCCAAGTGGGACGTCGGGAGCCCCGAGGATCTGGGCTCCGTGCCTGTCTGCCCGGTGGACCTGCCGGCCGAGCAGCAGAAGCGGCTGGTGGCCGTGGCACGGCACGCGTGGCAGAGCCTCTGCGGCGGCACCGGCTACGGCCGGGTGGATCTCCGCATGGACGCCACCGGCCAGCCGTTTGTGCTCGAGGTGAACCCCAACCCCGACATCTCCGACTGCGCCGGCCTCTCCCGCATGGCCAAGGCGCACGGCTGGGACTACAACGAGCTGGTGGGCCGCATCGTGGACGAGGCCCTCGGCCGTTCCTCGTCCCGCGAGGCCGCCGCCGTCCTCACCGGGACCACCGCCGACCAGGCATGACCCCCCGCCACCCGCCCCTGCTCCGCGAGCTCACGCCCGCGGACGTGGGGCGGGTGGTCGCTTTAACATCCGCCACCAACGTCTTCCGGGCCGACGAGCTCCTCATCGCCGAGGAGGTCGTCCACGACGCCACTCACTGGGCACCCAAGCCCGGGGAGGAGGCCGCCGAGCGGCCGTACTACGCCCTCGGGGCGGAGGTGGACGGGGTGCTGGTGGGGTGGGTCTGCTGGGGGCGGACGCCCTGCACCGAGGGGACCTGGGATCTCTACTGGCTGGCCGTGGACCCGGCCGCGCACGGGAAGGGAATCGGCACGGCGCTGGTGGATGAGATGGAGCGGCGGCTGGTGGGGGTGGCGCGGCTCATCTCGGTGGACACCTCAGGACGCCCCGACTACGGGCCCACCCGGGCGTTCTACGCCGCGCGGGGCTACGACGCCGTGGCGCGGGTCCCCGACTTCTACGCCCCCGGGGACGACCAGGTGATCTTCACCAAGACCCTCCCGGCGGCCTGACGACCGAAGCACGAAGGGCGCGGCATCCAGGCCGCGCCCTTCGCCTATCCTCCGGGCCCGCCCGGCTCAGTTCGCGGACTTCACCACCACGCCGCCCTTCATCACGAAGGGCACGTTCTTGAGGATCCCCACGTCGGCCAGCACGTCGCCACGGACGGCGATCAGGTCGGCGAAGCGCCCCGCCGCCAGCGAACCCACCCGGTCCTCCCAGCCCATGACCCGCGCCGCGTTGATGGTGGCCGACTGGAGGGCCTGCATGGGCGTCATGCCGTAGCGCACCATGTAGGGAAGCTGCCAGGCGTTCATCCCGTGGGGATAGATGCCGCTGTCCGTCCCGTAGGCGATGTTGACGCCGAGCGCCACGGCGCGGCGGAAGGCGGTGCGCTGGGTTTCCGTGGTCTCGAGGTTCTTCCGCAGGATCTCGGCCGGCCACCCCTCGCGAGTGCCCACCGAGTCGGTGTAGTCACCGTTGTAGATGTCGGCCACGAGCCAGGTGCCGCGCTGCTTCATGAGCTGGAGCGCCTCCTCGTCCGCCAGGGACCCGTGCTCGATGGTCCGCACCCCGGCCCGCACCGCCCGCTTGATCCCCTCGGCGCCGTGGGCATGCGCGGCCACGAAGGTGCCGTAGTTGGCCGCCTCCTCCACCGCGGCCCGGATCTCGGCCTCGGTGTACTCGGGCGCGCCGGGCTTGGTGCCGAGGGTGAAGACGGCCCCCGTGGCGATGATCTTGATGAAGTCGGCCCCGCCGTTCAGCAGCTCCCGCACCCGCTGCCGCACCTCGTCGGCCGAGTTGGCCACGCCGCGGCGCATGTCGGCCGGCACGGTGACGTCGGCGGCCACGCCGGTGACTTCACCCCCGCCGCTCGAGACGGTCACGTAGGCGCCGGCCACCTGCATCCGGGGACCGGGCACGGTCCCGTCATTGATCGCATTGCGAAGCGCCACGTCCACGAAGGCGCGGTAGGTGCCGATGTCGCGCACCGTGGTGAAGCCGGCCATGAGGGTGGCCCGGGCGTTGCGGACGCCGGCCAGCGCATCCTGCGCCCCGCTCTGCGTCAGGGGTGCGTTGGGGCTCGCCGAGGCGATGTCCCCCACCAGGTGGGTGTGCAGGTCAATGAGTCCCGGCAGCACGGTGTAGGCCGAGAGGTCGATGACCCTGGCCCCGCGCGGAATGGCGGCGCCGGCCGGCTGCACGGCCACGATCTTCTCGCCCTGGACCAGGACCACCTGGTTCTGGAGCACCTTCCCCTGCTCCACGTCCACGAGGCGCCCGGCGCGGATGGCCGTCACCTCCTGGGCGGCGAGCGCCGTGGTGGTCCCGAGCAGCAGGGCGGCGAGGATCGTGGCTTTCACGGAGCTGTCCTTTCAGCAAGGCCTGGTGTATCCCGACGCAGGGCTCCCATCCTACCGCAACCCCTCGAAGACCGCGCGGGCCTCCGCGATCCGGCCGAGCACCTCGCGCTTCTCGGCCGGGGTGTTCCAGCCCGGATGCGCCGACGCCGCGCGGTCCAGCCGGGCGACCCAGGCCAGGAAGAAGTCCACATCCTCCCGCCTCGGCACGAAGGGCCGCTTCGCCAGCTCCACGTAGATGGGGCTCGTGGTGCCGAAGGGGTAGGTGTCGAGCACCGGCTCACGGGCCTCGTCGGCGCGGGCACGCACCAGCAGCCAGCTCGAGGCCGGCAGAGTGAGGGTGAGCGTGGTGTCGAGGCTCGTGCGCGGGGCGCCGTGGACCAGGTCGGCCACCACCTCGCCGTTCCGGATGATCTCCACGTGGTCCACCGGGACGATCGACCGCATCGTCACCCGCGCCGTGACCCGCCCATCCTCCGCGTAGAGCGACACCACGCTCCCGATCCCCTGCCCGTTGACGCTGAACTGGAGCAGCGGCCCGTTGGTGGCGAAGGTCTTCCCCGCCTTGAGTGCCGCGTACCAGCGTGCCCGGTCGAGCGGGAGCCCCGACTGCACGTACACCCGGTTCATCCCCACCGGCCCGCGGAGCGAGGCGAAGTTGGTCATCGCATCGGTGCCGGCGCCGGCGGGGATCCGGAAGCCGCAGTTGAGCAGGCGGTACCAGATGGCGTTGGTGGCCAGGTGATCGTCGAAGCCGACCGCCTCATAATAGTCCACGAGGCCAAGCGCCGCATCGACCGGGAGCGCGTTGGTGAGCGCGACGGTGGTGTCGGCCGGGTTGGGCAGCTCGTCGAAGGGGTGCACGTAGCCGAAGAGGCCGCCCTGCGCGTGCACCTGGGCCGCCACCGTGGCGTTGTCCGGGAAGAGGCTCGCCACCGGCGTGCCGGCGTAGGCGGTGTAGCCGGGGAGGAGCAGGTTCCGCGTGAGGCCGAGCGCGCCGGTGTGGCCCCAGTAGGAGGTGTGGAACTCCTGGTCGTGGAGGAGCAGCAGGTCGGGCGTGGAAACCGGGTCCGGGGCTCCGGTGAAATACACCACGTCCGGCATCCGGTCTTCCTTGTTGACGATCAGGTTCTCCACCACGTTGAGCCCCTCGGCCCGGGCCTGGAGGGCGAGGGTGGCCGGGGTGGCGCGGTAGTGACCGCCGTAGTTCATGTGGACGTGAAGGTCGCCGGAGGTCCAGCCCGGGAGCGGGAGGAGGCGGGACGGGCGGACAGTCACCGTGAGCGGGGCACCGGTGGACTGGAGCTCGCGCGTCACCACCTCGTACTGGAGGCCGCGGCTGGCCGTCACGGTCACCTTGCCCTGCGGCACCAGGAGGCGGCTGGTGCCGGTGGTGTGGAAGTAGGTGACCTCGAAGGGCCGGACGCGCCGGTCGAAGGCGTCATCGGCATGACGCCACGCGTCATCGGGAGCAATGCCTCGGCCATCGGCCCCGGTGATGGTGAGGCGCGCGGGCACCGGACGGGCCGTGACCGCATCGAGGACGGTCACGGTGAGCGGCACCATCGGCCCGCGCCAGGTGCGGCGGGACAGGTCCACGCGGGTGCGGGCGCCCCCCGGCACCGTCACCACCCAGAGACTCGTGTTGCCCGTCTCGTTGCTGATGTACGCCACCCGCCGCCCGTCGGGGGACCAGCGCGGGTTGGTGACGTCAAAGTCGCCGTAGGTGAGCTGGAGCGGGTCGCCCCCGGCGGCGGTGGTGAGCCAGAGCTGGTGCCACTGCCGGCCCAGGTAACTGGCGTAGGCAATCCGCTTGCCGTCCGGCGCCCAGTCCGGGCGCATCCGCCAGGTGGTTTCCTCGTCGAGGAGCGGGCGCAGCTCGGCGCCGGCCCGCGCCTCCATCCGGAACAGCCCGCCCGACCCCCAGATCTTCCCGCGGTTGCTCACCACCAGCAGCTCCCGCCCGTCCGGGGACCAGGTGGGGTGCAGGTAATGATCGAAGCGGCTGTAGTAGTAGCGCGGGAGCCCCGAGTCGTGCTCCTCGGTGAGCTGCGCGACGGTCTTCCCGTCGGGCGTGACGGTGAAGACGTGGAACCGCCCCGTGGCCACCGTGGAGGTGAACGCGATCCGCGTCCCGTCGGGCGACCAGCGCGGCTCCACGTTCACGGCCCCGTTCCGGAGCAGCGTACCGGTGGTGAGCGCCTCGAGGTCCAGGAGGCGGAGTTCCACCTGGTCGTCCACGTAGTAGCTGAACACCACGCGCCGCCCGTCGGGCGCCACGTCGGGCTGGTAGGCGTAGCCCGGCCCCGACGTCAGCTCCTCCGCCCCGCCCCCCTCGACGGGCACGCGCCAGAGGCTCCCCTGCATGGCCACCACGAGCGCCTTCCCGTCCGGCAGCCACGCTGCCGCGCTCGGGCCGCTCGTAACTTGGGGCAGGAACATCTCGCGGTAGTAGTAGTTGTGCGGGACCTTCACCTGGTCCAGCACCGCGCGCCGCTGCGCACTCGCCGGCGCCGGCAGTGATGCCACGACGGCCAGGCCGGCCACGGCGAGCGGCGTCACTACAGGGATGCGAAGCCGCCGGGAGCCGCGGAGGAACTGCAGGCGCAGTGACAAGATGGACTCGATCATGAGAGATGTTGTGGCCGTGAACCGCTTCGCGTCCTGCACCAGGCCCCGCCCGACGCCCCCTTGCCCGAACTCATCCCGCCGGAGACAATACGGGATGACCCCCAAACTTCCTGCCCTAGTTTGCGCCCTCGCGGCGCTCGCCGCCAGCGGGGCCGCGGCCCAGACGCCCACTCCCATCGCCGACCGCTACCGGGACGCCGCCACCCGGATCATCCAGACCGCCCAGGCCGACAGCGCCGCCTGGCACCGGATCGCCACCCTCACCGACACCTACGGGCACCGGCTGAGCGGCTCGCGCGCGCTGGAGCAGGCCATCGACTGGATCCTGGCCGAGATGAAGAAGGACGGCCTCGACAGCGCCTGGACCGAGCCGGTGAAGATCCCGCACTGGGTGCGCGGGCAGGAGTCGGCCGAGCTGGTGGCGCCCCGGAAGGCGCGGCTGCACATGCTCGGCCTTGGCATGAGCGTGGGGACGCCGAAGAACGGGATCACCGCGCCGGTGCTGGTGGTGAAGAGCTTCGACGAGCTCACCGCCCGCGCCGCGGACGCCAAGGGGAAGATCGTCCTCTTCAACGAGCCGTGGGTCAATTACGGCGCGACGGTCCGCTATCGCACCGGGGGCGCGAGCGCGGCCGCCAAGGTCGGGGCCCGCGCCGTCCTCATCCGCGCGGTGGCCGCCACCAGCATCCGCTCCCCGCACACCGGCACGCTGGTGTACGACAGCACCGTGGCCCGGATCCCCGCGGCCGCCCTCAGCACGGAAGATGCCGACATGCTGGCGCGCATGGCCGCGCGCGGGCAGGAGGTGGTGGTCACCCTCAAGATGGAGGCCCGCCAGCTTCCCGATGCCGACGGCCGCAACGTCCTGGCCGAGATCCGCGGCACCGAGCATCCGGAGGAAGTGGTGGTCCTCGGCGGCCACATCGACTCGTGGGACGTGGGCACCGGCGCCATGGACGACGCCGGCGGCGTGGTGGCCTCGTGGGAGGCCGTCCGCCTCATCCAGCGCCTCGGCCTCAAGCCCCGCCGCACCATCCGCGTGGTGGGCTGGACCAACGAGGAGAACGGTGGCCGCGGCGGCAACGGCTACCGCGACGCGCACCGCGCTGAGGTGGACAACCACATCCTGGCCATCGAGTCGGACGCCGGCGTCTTTGCGCCGAAGGGCTACGGCGCCACCGCGTCCGCCCCCGCCATCGAGATGCTGCGGGACATCGCCACCCTCCTGGCCCCGATCGGCGCCGGCGACCTGACCATCGGCGGGGGCGGCGCCGACATCGGCCCCATCATGCAGCTCGGCGTCCCCGGCCTCGGCCTCTCCGTGGAGGGGGAACGCTACTTCTGGTACCACCACTCCGAGGGCGACATGGTGGACAAGCTGGACCCCGCCGAGGTGGCCAGGTGCGTCGCCACGCTGGCCGTCATGGCCTACGTGGTGGCCGACATGCCGGACCGCCTCCCGCGCGGGGAACCGATGCGGCGGCAGTGAAGGCTGGCCTCGGCGCCTGCTTTCACCGCGGAGGCGGGGGACCTTCGGGGAACTGCAGGAACCACAGAGGCACAGAGGACACAGAGGGCACGGAGGCATCGAGCCCGGATTGGCACACTGCCAACCCGGGCTCGGTTGTTTCTGGGTGGGGGTTCCGCGAGGAGTTGAGGGCGTCGCCAGACCCGAACATGCATCCCCATCACCCGCTGTTCTCTGTGCCCCTCTGTGTCCTCTGTGCCTCTGTGGTTCCCGGGCGAACCCGCGCCAAACCGACGCCCTCCCCTCTGCGCTCCCCGGCCCTCTGCAGTGAACTACCCGCCCCAACCTCACCCCAGGTAGAGCTTCTGCGGATCCAGCTTGTGCCGCAACAGCTCGAGCTCCACGAAGCTCGGCGCCGTGACCAGGTCCAGCTGGTCCCGCACCCGGAGCTCCCACCCCACGTTGGCCTTCACGTCCTCGACGGTGACGCCGGGGTAGATGGCCGTGAGGATCATCTCGCCCGAGACGGGGTCGCTCTCGAGGATGCCCTTGTCGGTGATCACCTTCACCGGTCCGGCGCCCGGCATGCCGAGCGCCTTCCGCGACTGGCCCTTGCAGCGCTGGCCGGGGCTAGTGAGGAAGTCCAGTTCGGCCGGGAATGCGCGCGGATTGAGCCGGCTGATGATCAGCACCCGCTGCGCGTGCACCGCGATCTCGGCCGCGCCGCCCGACCCGGGGAGGCGCACCTTGGGCTTCTGGTAGTTGCCGATGACGGTGGTGTTGATGTTCCCGTAGCGGTCCACCTGCGCGCCGCCCAGGAAGCCCACCTCGATCTTCCCGTTCTGCAGGAAGAGCTGGAAGACGTCCGCCATCGAGCACACCATGAGCGAGCCGGTGACCAGCGACGGGTCGCCGATGGAGACGGGGAGCCGCTCCGGCACCGCACCCACCGCGCCCGACTCGTAGATCAGCACCAGCTCCGGCGCCTGCAGCGCGCGCGCCAGGTTGCAGGCCAGGTTGGGCAGCCCGATCCCGACGAACACCACCTCGCCGTTCTGGAGCTCGCGGGCGGCCACCGCCGCCATCATTTCGGACGGGGAGTACTCAGAAGCCATAGTTCACCCCTGCGCAGACCTGGTCCTTGGCCTTCAGGCGCGCCGTGAGCCCCGGCTGCTTGGCGAGGTACTCGGCGCGGTCCTTCACGCCGTGGACAAACTCCTGCAGGTAGTCGTGGAGGCGCGCCGGGTCGCGGCTGATGTCCTCCCACGCCACGTAGAACTCGTTGTCGCGGTCGTAGTGCCCCTGCGCGTAGGACGGATGGCAGCCCCACGGCTCCACCACCACGGCGTCCACGATCATGCCCGGGAGAAGGGTGCGGTTCGGGTCGGCGCGGATGACACTCTCGTCCACCAGCTCCTCCACCACCACGATGACCCGCTTCGACGCGAAGGCCGCTTCCTTCTGTACCCCGAGGAGCCCCCACACCTGCGCGTTCCCGTTCTGGTCGGCACGCTGGGCGGCAATGATCGTCACGTCGGGGTTCAAGGCCGGCACCGTGGCCAGCACCTCACCCGTGTAGGGGCAGGTGACGGTCTTGATGCGCGGGTTGGCCACGGGCAGGTCGGTGCCCATGTAGTTCCGCATCACCCAGAACGGCAGCCGCGCCGCGCCGGCCGACATCCGCGCCACCATCCCGAAGTGACTGTACTCCTCGATCTCGAGCGGCGGGGTGCCCTTCTCGACCGCGCGCCGGAACGCATGGAGCGAGCCCGCGCCCGGGTTCCCGGCCCACGAGAAGACGAGCTTCTTCGCGCAGCCGGCGGCGATCATCTGGTCGTAGATGAGGTCGGGCGTGAGCCGGCAGAGGGTGAGGTCCTTCCGCCCCTGGCGGATGATCTCGTGCCCCGCGGCGAAGTTGATGAGGTGCGTGAAGCCCTCGATCACCACCGTGTCGCCATCGCGCACGTGGGCGGCGATGGCGGCTTTCATGGAGACGACTTTGGAGGTCAAGTGCGAGTATCCGGCCTGGTGAAGGCGATTATGGGCGCCAGGTCCCCGATCCCTGCGCCCGATGAAAATTGATGACCGGCACCTGGTTGCTGCCGTCCGCGTTCATGACACCGATCAGGGGCAACACAACGCCGAGCTGCGGATCCAGGTAGGGCCCGAGGTACAGCAACTTCTGGCCATCCGGCGACCAGTGCACCGGACCGACCACGTCCGAACAGCAGAGCTGTGGCACCTGGACCGAGTCCACGGCGCCCGTGGCCCGTGCCCAGGTGTACACCCACCCCTGAGCCTTGGTGAAGACGACCTTGCTGCCGTCCGGCGACCAGTCCGGGTCGGAGCCGCCCGCACCGCTGATCGACTGGAACCCCGTGCCGTCGGGACGGACCACCGAGAGCCCGTCGCTGCCCTGGATCACGATGAGCTTGCCGTCCGGCGACCACCGGAACTGGCAAGTCGACACCGGCACGGTGACCTGGCGCGCGTTGCCGCCCGTGGCGTCCATGATCCACATCTGCTCACAGAACGTCGTCTGGCGCCGGAACACGATCTGCCGCCCATCGGGCGACCATTCCGGGTCGAGGTCGTCGGCCGGGCCCGTCGTGATGTTCTGCGCGCCACCCCCGTTGGCCTGCGCCACGACGATCCTTGCCGGGTTCGTTGCGCTGCGGAACGCGATCCGGCTCCCATCCGGGGCCCAGCGCGGGTGACTGCCGGGAGCGCCCACCTGGAGCTCCCCGCTGCCATCGGCATTGGCGGCCCACATGCCGGCGCGCCCGACGCCGTTCAGGTTCACGTAGGAGAAGACCAGCCGGCTCCCGTCCGCCGACCAGGCGTACTCGTTGACGTACTCCCCGAGCGCGCTCACCCGCTTCGACGACGCATCCCCGGGCAGGTAGGTGCGCGCCGTCGGCACCTGCTGGCCGTCGGCGCGCGCGCTGTCGGTGAGATAGGCAATCTCGCGGTTCACGCCGAGGCGCGGCCGGAGCACCGCCACCACCACCGACTCGGCGAACGCCGTCCCGCTGGCCACCACCGTCACGAGGCCGCTGTCCACGCCGGTCACCACGCCGCCGGCAACGGTCGCCGTGCCGGCCTGCCGGCTGGTCCAGGTTACCGTGCCGGCCACCGCCCCGCCGAGCGCGTCGCGCAGGGTGGCGATAAGGTGCACCGTGTCCCCCACGAAGAGGCTCGGCAACCGGGGCACGAGCGTGAGGAGCGGGACCAGCGTGAGGGTGGCCGTGTCGCTCTTCTGCTCTGCGGTGGCCACCACCTGCACCACGCCGGGCAGCAGCCCCGTCACCTGCCCCGTCGCCGAGACGCTGGCGAGCGCGGGGTCCGTGACGCTCCACGTGATGGTCCGCCCGGTCAGCGTGGTCCCGGCCGAGTCCGTGGGGACGGCCACGAGCTGCAGCGGCGCCTTGATCACGAGGGTGTCCGCCGCCGGCGTGACCGTCACCGTCGCCACTGGGGCTGGGGGCGGTGGAGGCGGAGGCGGGGGTGGGGGATTCTCGTCGGTGCCCCCGCCCCCGCCACAGGCGAGCAGGAGCCCGCCGACCACCACTCCGAGCAGTCCGGCACGGCGCATCACTGACATCATTCTGGCAACCTCGGCACGGGGAACCGGCAGGGAGGCATTGCCTTACCTTACCGCCCGCCTGACGACTCCGCCAGCCCCGTCCGCTCCATCTCGGCGACGAGCAGCTCCGCCGCCCCCGCCAGGTGCTTCCCGAGGAGCGTCGCCGCCCCCTCGGCGTCCCGCGCCGTGATGGCCGCGAGGAGCTGCCGGTGCTCCCGCTCGAACTCCGCCCGGTGCGTCAGCATCAGCCCATGCGTGAGCCAGTAGCGGTCCACGCGCCGCAGCAGCCCGTCGATCAGCTCCTTGAGCCGCGGCCGGTCGTCGAGGGCGTAGATGAGCGCGTGGAAGTCCACGTCGTGCGTGCCCCACGCCGCGCCCTCGGTGTCCGCCTCCGCCGCCGCCAGGATCCGCCCCGCCTCGGCCAGCTGCGCCGGCGTCAGGCGGGGCACCGCCCGGCGGATAGCGGCCGTCTCCAGGATGGCGCGGATCTCGTAGATCTCCCGCACCTCGTCCGCCGTGAGCGACGCGACGGTGGCGCCGCGGTTGGCCTGGTAGGTGACCAGCCCCTCCGACTGCAGCTGGCGCAGCGCCTCCCGCACCGGAATGTGGCTCACGCCGAGCTGCTCCGCGATCTCATCCTGCGGCAGCGGCTGGTTGGCCTTGAGGAGCCCGTTGCTGATGGCCTCGCGGAGCACCGCGGCCACCATTTCGTGGGTGGCCAGTCGGCCCTTCCTCGGCATCCGCTCGAGCACCTGCTCCAACTCGATCCCGATCATCCGGTCCCTGGGTGCGGGGCGTGGCCCGGGCCGGCGGTCGTGCCGGGCGGGGGGCGTCGCGGAGCCCACGGCTGGGCTGCCCATATAAGGAAGGCGGTGCCGCCCCGGTCCTTGGGGTTGCCAAAGAATATATTATATATTATCGTCTCTAACGTCAAGCGGCGCTTCTATATATATGCGCCGAGCTGCACGCCCCAGTCCACCGCCGAGGTGCCCATGGACGCGCCCGTCACTCGCGCCGAGCAGGCCCGCAAGGCCGGCCAGCCCATTCCGTATCCGCCGGCCCGCCAGTACGTCGAGCCGGACTGGACCCGCCTGCCCGGCTACAAGGGGGTCACCAAGGCCGAGTGGGAGGATGCCACCTGGCAGCGGAAGAACACCGTCAAGAACCTGCGCGAGTTCAAGGCGGCGCTGGGGCATCTCCTGCCCGACGACCTCGCCGAGAGCATCGCGGTGGACATGGAGCAGCGGGCCACGATGAGCATGCTCATCCCCCCGCAGATGCTGAACACCATGAACACGGCGGACCTCTGGAACTGCCCGGTCCGCCGCTACATGGCGCCCGCCTTCCAGGACCGCCGCACCGACTGGCCCAACCACCCGATGGCCAGCCGCGACTCGCTGCACGAGCAGGATATGTGGGTGGTGGAGGGGCTCACCCACCGCTACCCCACCAAGGTGCTGGCCGAGATGCTCTCGACCTGTCCGCAGTACTGCGGGCACTGCACCCGCATGGACCTCGTCGGCAACGACGTGCCGCAGGTGGAGAAGCTCAAGTTCGTGACGCCGCAGAAGGACCGGCACCAGCAGATGCTCGAGTACCTGCGGAAGACGTCGAGCGTCCGCGACGTGGTGGTCTCCGGTGGCGACATCGCCAACCTGCACATCACGCAGCTCGAGCCGTTCGTCTCGGCGCTGCTCGACATCCCGAACATCCGCGACATCCGCCTGGCCTCGAAGGGCCTGGTGGGCCTGCCCCAGCACTACCTGCAGGACAACGTCATCGCCGGGCTCGAGCGCCTCGCCAAGAAGGCCTTTGATCGCGGCGTGGACCTGGCGCTCCACACGCATGCCAACAACGCGCAGCAGGTGACGCCCCTCGTGGGCAAGGCCACCAAGAAGCTGCTCGAGATCGGCTTCCGCGACGTGCGGAACCAGGGCGTGCTGCTCCGCGGGGTCAACGCCACCACGCAGGACCTGCTCGACCTCTGCTTCATGCTGCTCGACCACGCCAAGATCCTGCCGTACTACTTCTACATGTGCGACATGATCCCGAACTCGGAGCACTGGCGGGTGTCGGTGGGCGAGGCGCAGCAGCTGCAGCACGACATGATGGGCTACCTGCCCGGCTTCGCCACGCCGCGCATCGTCTGCGACGTGCCGTTCGTGGGCAAGCGCTGGGTGCACCAGCTCGCCGAGTACGACCGCGAGAAGGGCATCAGCTACTGGACCAAGAACTACCTGACGTCCATCGAGTGGGGCAACACCGAGGCGCTGGGCCAGAAGTACGCCTACTACGACCCGATCTACACCCTGCCCGAGAGCGGCCAGCGGTGGTGGCGGGAGCAGGAGGCCAAGACCCCGCGTGAGTCGGCCACCCACGCCGTGCACGCCTGAGGAAGGGAGCGCCCCATGACCGCCACCGCCCCGCAGCAGAAGATCACCTACACGTCCGCCAACGTGGACCTCTCGGCGTTCCACGCGGCCTTCGACGACGCGCTCGTCGCCGTCCGGAAGGCCGCGGGCCGGAAGCACCCGCTCTGGATCGACGGCCAGGCCGTCGAGAACCCGGGCCGGGACCCGATCACGGACGTGTCGCCCATCGACACCAGCTTCACCCTCGGCAGCTTCACCGCCGCGGGTCCCGAGCACGTGGACCTGGCCGTGAAGGCCGCGCGCCGCGCCCAGAAGGCGTGGGCCCGGCTGCCGTGGCAGGAGCGGGTGCGCATCCTCCGCCAGGCCGCGACCATCATCCGCGAGCGGAAGTTCGAGCTCTCCGCCATCATGGCGCTCGAGGTGGGCAAGAACCGCTTCGAGGCCATGGGTGACACGGAGGAGTCGGCCGACCTCATCGACTACTACTGCCAGCAGGTCGAGGACCATCACGGCTACATCAAGCCGATGAACAACCTCACGCTGATCGAGCGGAACACCGAGCTGCTCCGCCCCTACGGCGTCTTCGCCTGCGTGGCGCCGTTCAACTTCCCGCTGGCCCTCTCCACCGGCATGTCGAGCGCCGCGCTCATGACCGGCAACGCCGTCGTGTACAAGCCGGCCGAGGACACCCCGTGGACCGGCCTCAAGCTGTACGAGGTGTACCGGGACGCCGGCGTGCCGGCCGGCTGCTTCAGCTTCGTCAGCGGCCGCGGCCGCGAGATGGGCGACGCGCTCTGGCAGCACCCGGGCGTGGACGGGATCGTCTTCACCGGCTCCAAGCCGGTGGGCATGCGGATCTTCCACGGCCTGTCGGAGAAGTGGGTCAAGCCCTGCCTCATGGAGCTGGGCGGCAAGAACGCCGTGATCGTCACCGAGTCCGCCGACATCGACGCCGCGGCCGAGGGCTGCATGCGCTCGGCGTTCGGGCTGCAGAACCAGAAGTGCAGCGCCACCAGCCGCGTGTACGTGGACCGTCGCGTCTATGCCGCCTTCGTCGAGAAGCTCGTGGCCAAGACCAAGGCCATCACCATGGGCGACGTGACGCAGAAGGACGTCTGGTTCGGGCCCGTGATCAACGAGCGCGCCGTGCAGCGCTGGGAGAAGGCCGTGGCCCAGGCCGGCCGCGAGGGCAAGGTGCTGCTCGGCGGCACCCGGCTCCGGGGTGAGGTGTTCGACAAGGGCCACTTCGTGGCGCCCACCATCGCCGAACTGCCGCTCGAGAGCACGCTGTTCCTCGAGGAGCTCTTCGCGCCGTTCCTCGCCATCGCGCCGGTGGACTCGCTGGACCAGGCGCTGGCCGAGGCCAACAAGGTGGAGTTCGGGCTGACGGCCGGCTTCTTCTCGGCGAAGCAGGAGGAGATCGACCGCTTCTTCGACGAGATCGAGGCGGGCGTCTGCTACGTCAACAAGCGGAGCGGCGCCACCACGGGCGCCTGGCCGGGCGCGCAGGCCTTCTGCGGCTGGAAGGGCTCGGGCGGCAGCGGCAAGGGCGGCTGCGGGCCGTGGTACGTGCAGCAGTTCATGCGCGAGCAGAGCCGGACCGTCATCACGGGCTGACCTCGGCCGTGGCAAGGGCGTCGGCCGGGCCGGCGCTGGTGCGGTAACCACAGAGACACAGAGGACACAGAGGTCACGGAGAACAACAACAGATAGATGGTCCGGATCGGCCGTGAGTTGCTCCGTCCGGCCCTCCTCCGTGACCTCTGTGTCCTCTGTGTCTCTGTGGTTTCTCACGCCGTGAGCCGGCCCCACCCCGGGGCCGGCGACCCAGAATATTCCTGAAGGCAGCAGACCCATGACCACCCGCAACTACCCCCGCGTCGTCACGGCCCCGCCGGGCCCCAAGGCCAAGGCCATCATCCTGCGCGACCAGGCCTGGACCTCGCCCTCGCTGATCAAGGAGTACCCGCTCGTGATCGGCGGCGGGTGCGGCGCCGTGGTCGAGGACGTGGACGGCAACACGTTCATCGACTACATGGCGGGCATCGCGGTGAGCGCCACGGGGTACAACCACCCCAAGGTGGTGGCGGCCATCCAGGAGCAGGCGGCCAAGTTCCTGCACATCTGCGCCACCGACTTCTACTTCGACGGCTTCGCGGCGCTCTCGGAGCGGCTGGCCCGGCTGGCCCCGGGCACCAGCAAGAAGCGCACGTTCCTCACCAACAGCGGCACCGAGGCCATCGAGGGCGCCATCAAGCTGGCGCGCTATCACACGCGCCGTCCCGCGCTCATCGCCTTCCAGGGCTCATTCCACGGGCGCACCTACGGCGCCATGTCGCTCACCTCGAGCAAGGTGAAGCAGCACAAGCATTTCGGGCCGTTCCTCCCCGAGGTGCACCATGTGCCCTACGCCAACCCGTACCGGCATCAACACGCGCTGGAGTACTCGCTCGACGCCATCCACAACCTCTTCGAGCGGCACGTGTCGCCCGATGACGTGGCGGCCATCTTCGTGGAGCCGATCCAGGGTGAGGGCGGGTACGTGATCCCGGCCAAGGGCTTCCTGCCGGCGCTCCGCGAGCTCTGCGACAAGCACGGCATCCTGCTCGTGGCCGACGAGGTGCAGTCGGGCAATGGCCGCACCGGCAAGTGGTGGGCCTGCGACCATGAGGGGATCGAGCCCGACATTCTGGTCACCGCCAAGGGCCTCGGCAGCGGCATGCCGATCGGCGCCTTCGTGGCCAAGGAGTCGGTGATGACCTGGGAGGGCGGCAGCCACGGCTCCACCTACGGCGGCAACCCGGTGGCCGTCGCGGCCGCGCTCGCCACGCTCGACATCATCGAGCCGATGCTCCCCCAGATCGCGAAGATGGGCGAGCGCATGCTGGGCCACGCCCAGCGAATGCAGGACAAGTACCCGGTCCTCGGCAACGTCCGCGGCCGCGGCCTCATGCTCGGCATGGAGTTCGTGAAGGACCGCACCACCAAGGAGCCGTACCCGGAGATCATCGACCGCATCACCGAGCGCGCCTTCCACAAGGGCCTGCTGCTCCTGGGCTGCGGCAAGAGCACCTTCCGCCTGGCCCCGCCGCTCGTGCTCGACGAGTACGACGTGGACACCGGCATGGGCATCCTCGAGGAGTGCATCCGCGAGGAGGACTGAGCCCCCAGGGGACTCGCGAGCGGCCCGGGCAACCGGGCCGCTTCTTGACAGAATTTCATAAGTGATTACTTATGGAGTCACGATGCCCGCGCTCCCTGCCCTTGCCGCCCTCGCCGACCCCACCCGCCGGAGGCTCTATGAGCGGCTCCGGCGCCGGTCCCACACGGTCGGGGAGCTGGCCACCCAGCTCCGGGTGAGCCAGCCGGCCGTCTCCCAGCACCTCAAGGTGCTCCGGGATGCGCGCCTGGTGACACACCAGGCCGAGGGCACGCGCCGGTTCTATCGCGCCACGCCGGAGGGGCTCGCCGAGCTCCGGCGCTACATCGAGACGCTGTGGGACGACGTGCTCACGGCCTACGCCGCCGACGATCCCGCTCCCCCCGCCCGCCGGAGGACCCCATGACGCTCCCGCCTGTCGAACGCCACATCTCGGTCTCCTGGGGCCCGGAGGAAGCGTTCCGTCGCTTCGCCATCGACTTCGCGAAGTGGTGGCCGCGGAAGACGCATTCCATCGGCGGGCCGCGGGTCAAGGAGATCGTGCTCGAGCCCAGGGTGGGTGGCCGGATCTACGAGGAGCTCGTGGACGGCCGCCGGTTCCAGTGGGGCCAGATCCTCGAATGGGAGCCGCCGGGCCGGCTCAAGTTCACCTTCCATCCCTCGCGCGAGCCGAGCAGCGCGCAGGACGTGGAGGTGCGCTTCGTCCCCGAGGGCACGGGCACGCGCCTCGAGCTGGTGGCCACCAAGTGGGAGAACTGGGGCAAGGACGCCGCCAAGGCGCGGAGGGGCTACCACCTGGGCTGGGGCTATGTCCTCAAGATCTGGGCGGGCCGCCGCGACGCGGGCATGGTCCTCCTCGATGGCCTCGCGGCCGTCCTCACGGCGCTGCAGGTCTTCAAGGGCGGGCGGGACGCCACCATCGCCAAGGCGGGCGGTGAGATTCCAAGGGGGGCCAGCTGACCGCTGGTGAGAGGCTGCGCCGATGGCACCTCAGATATGGGTGGATCGAGAGGAAACCACAGAGGCACGGAGGGCACAGAGGTCACGGAGGAATCGAGCCCGGGTTGGCGTGTTGCCAACCCGGGCTCAGGTGTTCCTGAGGGTGGGGCTCCCCGGAAGGACAGGGGCGTCGCTGGACCCAAACGGTCACCCACATCAACCGCTGTTCTCTGTGACCTCCGTGCCCTCCGTGCCTCTGTGGTTCTGCAGTTCCCCGGAGCGCCAGGGCATCACCTCACCCTGAAAACGTCTGCGCGTACGCCGCCCGGAACCGGGTCACCAGCTCGTCGAGCTCCGCCTCGGTGATGATGAACGGCGGTGCCAGGCAGGAGAGATCGCCGTTGGTGCCGTCGGCCTGGCCCATGTTGGGCCAGGTCATGAGCCCCGCCGCGAGCGCCGCCTCGGCGAAGCGCTCGGCCACCTTCTCCTTGCGGGGGAACGGGGCGCGGCTGCCCTTGTCGGCCACGAACTCGATGCCGGCCAGGAGGCCGCGGCCGCGGACGTCGCCCACGTGGGGGAGGTCGCGGAGCGCGGCCAGCTTCTGGTGGAACACGGCGCCCATGGCGCGGCAGCGCTCCACCAGCTTCTCGCGCTTGATGTACCGCACGGCGGCCAGGCCGCCCGCCGCCAGCACCGGGTGGTGGCTGAAGGTCTGCGCGTGGAGCAGCGCGCCCGAGCCCTTCGCGATCGGATCGATCACCTTCCGCGTGGCCGCCACGCAGGAGAGCGGCACGTAGCCGCCCGTGATGCCCTTCCCGAACGTCATGATGTCCGGCACCACGCCGTACTGCTCAATGGCGGCCCAGGTGCCCGTCCGTCCCGCGCCCACCAGCACCTCGTCGGCGATGAACAGGACGTCGTGCCGGTCACAGATGGCGCGCACGTTCCGGAAGTACTCCTGCGACGGCACCGAGTGGCCCGTGGAGCTCCCGCCCACCGGCTCCGCGATGAATGCCGCCACGTTGTCCGCACCCACCTCCCGGATGGCGGACTCGAGCAGCTCGCCGCTGCAGGTGGGGCACGCGGCGCCGCGCGCGCCGCCCCCGCACTCGCAGCGGTAGGCGTAGGGCGCCGGGATCCGGTGGATGTCCACCAGCCACTCCCGGTAGTACGTCTTGTAGTGCTCCCGCGCCGAGGCCGAGAGCGCCAGCAGTGTGTTGCCGTGGTATGCCGGGAAGAGGGCGATGACCTTGTGCTTGGACGGCCGCCCCGACTCCACCCAGTGCTGTCGCGCCAGCTTGAGCGCCGCCTCCACCGCCTCGGAGCCGCTCCCCAGGAAATAGAACTTGTCCAGGGCGGGCGGCATGAGCGTGGCCAGCTCGTCGGCCAGGGCCTCGACGGGTTCACTGGTGAAGGCAGTGCCGTTCAGGTACGCCACCTTGGACGCCTGCCGCGCCAGCGCCTCCCCGATCTCGGCCACGCCGTGGCCCAGGTTGGCCACGAAGGCGCCGCCGCTGCCGTCGAGGTAGCGCCGCCCTTCGGCATCCACGAGCCAGCAGCCCTCGCCGTGGGTGATGAGGGGGAAGGTCCGGGTGAGCTTGCGGTAGAAGACGTGAGAATCGGGGTAGCGATGGAGCGTCATGCCGGAAAGCTCGTCCAACCCCGGCGGCGGGACAAGCGGCAGGGGGGCCGGAGGCGGGAATCCGGCGCTCCACCGTCTTGCGCCGGGCGATCCGGCCCGCATCTTACCCCCAGCACCGGGTTCCGCCTGCCCCCGAGCGAGGGACGGGATGTTCGGCCGCACCGTTTTTGTCGCAGCAGACCAGACCTTCCTGACCGATGACCTCATCCTCGCCGCCCTGAGCGACGGGCGGTGGGACGTGCTGCGCCATCACGTGCGCGCGGCGCTGGAGCTGGACCATGCCCGGGGCGGCGCCCAGGATCCCGAGCTGGATGCGGCCTCCGACCAGGCCGCCGCCGACTTCCGCTACGCGCGGGACCTGATCAGCGCCGAGGACACCAACGCCTGGCTGCTGGCGCGGGGGCTCAGCGTGGAGGACTGGTACGGCGCCCTCCGCCGCCGCCACCTCGAGGCCGAGGCGCGGGCGCGCCCCATCATGCCCCCGGCGCCGCCCGACCCGTCGGACTTCCTGCAGGCGGTCTGGGGCGAGTTCGTGGTGTCGGGGATGGCTACCGAGCTGGCCGAGCTCCTGGCCCGGCAGGCCGTGGCGCAGGCGCTGCTCCCCGGCGACCCGCCCGTCCCCGACCCCGCCGCCCTGGCCGAGGACCTGGCGCTGGTGCACGAGCACTTCCCGCAGCTCGACGCCGCGCAGGCCCGCACCCGGCTCGGGCGCATCATGACCCTCGCGTCGGCCGTGAGCCGGCTGGCCGGCGCCACCCTCACGCCGGAGGCGCTCCGGAAGGAGCTCGAGCACCGCGCGCTCGACCTGGTGCACCTCTCCTGCGAGGTGGCGCTGTTCGAGGACGCCCCCCGGGCCCGCGAGGCCGCGCTCTGCGTCCGCGAGGACGGCCTCTCGCTGGCCGAGGCGGCGGAGGAGGCGCACACCGGGGCCGAGGAGGCCGAGCTCTGGATCGACGAGCTGCCCCCGGCGCTCCGGACCCCGCTCCGCTCGGCGGGCCCCGGCGAGCTGCTGGGCCCGCTCGAGTGGGAGGGCCAGCCTGCGCTGGTGTTCGTGCACCAGAAGCACCGCCCCACCCTCGACGATCCCGCGGTGCGCGAGCGGGTGGAGCAGGGCCTCCTGGACCGCCTGCTCCAGGAGCGGATGGAGACCCTGGTAACCTGGCAGCTCAAGTTCTGACCTGACACGAGGCCCATGGACCAGGACGCGCTCGAGGCGGTCCTCGCCGACCTGCCGCTGCTCGACATCCTCCCGCCGGAGGCGCGCCAGCTCCTGCTCGAGCGCTTCGAGCGGGTGAGCGCGCCCTTCGGCACCGAGATCGTGCGGGAGGGCGAGACCGTCGAGGCGCTGCACGTGGTGGCCGAGGGCCGCGTGCGCCTGGTGAAGCGGGCCGAGAACGGCGACGAGCTGTCCCTCACCACCCTGCGCCGTGGCGACAGCTTCGGCGAACAGGGCCTCCTCGAGGGCGCGCCGAGCGCCGTCACGGCGCGCGCCAGCAGCGACGTGGAGCTGCTGCGCCTCGACCGCTCCGTGTTCGACACCCTGCTCGAGGACGAGCCCGAGCTCCGCCACTACTTCCAGCTCCAGGCCCGCCACCGCCACCTCTACGCCTTCTTCCGCGAGTTCACCGGCTTCGCCAAGCTGCCGCCGGAGGCGCTGGCGCTGCTGCTCGCCAAGCTGGAACCGGAGGACGTGCCGGCGGGCACCGTGATCATCCGCGAGGGCGACCCGCCCGGCCCCCTGTACGTGATCCAGGAAGGCCGCTGCCGCGTGCACGTGGCCGTGGAGGGCCAGAACCGCCGCCGCACCGTGGCCTACCTCCGCCGCGGCGAGTACTTCGGCGAGCGCTCCGTCTTCGAGGGCGAGCCGCGCACCGCCACCGTCGAGGCGGTGAGCAGCTGCCGGCTCCTCAAGCTCACCCAGGAGACCTACCAGGCGCTCCTCGAGGCCTACCCCGACTTCCGCGCCGCCGTCGGCGAGCAGACCTCGCAGTACGACTACAAGCACACCGCGATGATCCCGCTCGACTTCGCCCAGGAGATCCTGCCGGCGGAGACGCGGGTGTCCACCAAGGTGGACGTGGGGCAGGTGGACCAGGAGGACGCGGGCGACACCGAGGAAGCCGATCCCTTCGCCGAGGAGGGGCGCTTCATCAAGAAGGCCAAGCGCATCCGCCGCTTCCC
Source organism: uncultured Gemmatimonadaceae bacterium (assembly GCA_964598655.1). Lineage (GTDB taxonomy): Bacteria > Gemmatimonadota > Gemmatimonadetes > Gemmatimonadales > GWC2-71-9 > JADJOM01. The sequence continues at coordinate 1,747 of CAZRCT010000006.1, read as the reverse complement.
CCATCTCTTCCAGATCGACGAGATGGACTGCGGCGCCGCCTGCCTCGGCATGATCTGCCGCCACTACGGCCGCAACGTCAGCCTGGCCCGCATCCGCCAGGTGATCCACACCAGCCTCGACGGCACCAGCCTCAAGGCCCTCTGCGAGGGCGCGGCCGAGATCGGCCTGGCGGCGCGCTCGGTGAAGACCACGCCGAAGCGCCTCGACCAGTTGCCGCTCCCGGCCATCGTCCATTTCGACGGCTACCACTGGGTGGTGCTCTACCACGTGAGCAAGACGCACGTCTGGCTCGCCGACCCCGCCCACGGCCACCGCAAGCTGCCCCGCGAGGAGTTCGCCGAGCGCTGGAGCGGCTACGCGGCGCTGTTCGACCCCACCGAGGAGTTCGCGGTCAAGGCGCCCGAGGGGAAGCTCGGCCTGAGCTGGCTGCTGCCGTTCTTCAAGCCGTACGGCGGGCTCGTGGCCAAGGCCGCGGGGCTGGCGCTGGTGGTGAGCGCGCTCGAGATGGTGGTGCCGGTGGTGACGCAGGTGATCGTGGACCGGGTGCTGGTGGAGCAGGACGTGCCACTCCTCCACCTCATGGTCTTCGGCATGGCGGCCGTGGTGGTGCTGGGCCTCGTGGGCACCATCGTGCAGCGCTACCTGCTGAGCTTCGCGGCGGTGCGGATCGACGCGGCCACGCTGGATCACCTGACGCGCCGGCTGCTGAGCCTGCCGATGCACTACTTCAACAGCCGCCGCACCGGCGACATCCAGCGGCGGCTGGCCGGCATCTGGCAGGTGCGCGACTTCGTGGTGGAGCACGGCGTGGAGGTGCTCACCTCGGGCACCCAGCTGGTGGCGGCGCTGGTGCTGATGACCATCTACAGCCCCACGCTCACCCTGGTGTTCCTGGCCACGGTGCCGCTCTTCCTGGTGCTCATGCACCTCTCAAGCCGGTGGCTCGGGCCGCTCTACACCGAGCTCGAGGAATCGTACGGCAAGTACCAGTCCTTCCAGATCGACGCCATCAAGGGCATCGAGACGGTGAAGGCGCTGGGCGCCGAGCACGCGTGGCGTGACCTCATGGTGCGGCAGTTCAACGCCCTGGCGCGCGCCCGCTTCAAGGCCGACTTCACGGTGATGGGGTACTCGGGGCTCACCCACACGGTGACCCTGCTGACGGTGGTCCTCTTCCTGCTGGTGGGCGCGCGCCAGGTGATGGCGGGCCAGCTCTCGATCGGCGCGCTGGTGGCCTTCAATTCCCTCGTGGCGCTGGCCAACGGGGCGATGATGGGCCTGCTCAACCTCTGGGACGACCTGCAGCAGGTGACCGTCTACCTGGCCCGCCTCGACGACATCTTCCAGCAGGAGCCCGAGCAGGGCGAGGACCGCAGCCGCCTCCTGCCCGTCCGTTCCCTCGAGGGCAAGATCAGCCTGCGCCACCTCGGCTTCCGCTACGGCGGGCCCGGCGCGCCGGCCATCCTCGAGGACATCAGCGTGGAGATTCCCCCGGACACCATGGTGGCCATCGTGGGCCGCTCGGGCTCGGGCAAGACCACGCTCATCAAGTGCCTGGCCGGCCTGCTCGAGCCCACGGAGGGGACGATCCTCTACGACGGGATCGACATGAAGACGCTCAACTACCGGGACCTCCGGCGGAAGATCGGCTTCGTGCTGCAGGAGAACCACCTCTTCGACGACACCATCGCCCGCAACATCGCCTTCGGCGAGGAGGAGCCGGACCTCGACAAGGTGATGTGGGCC